>NZ_JBNHFR010000048.1:0-200 GCF_059090445.1 Arthrobacter sp. B2060 | reverse complement strand
CTGCCGGCAGACCTGCTCGAACGCCTTCGGCGGAATCGAGAGGTAAAACGCATGGTTCCCGCGCGTGCCGCGCTGCTCATCCAGCTCAGCGATCGTCGCACCGAGCCGCTGGAACGCGGCGTCGTCGTCGAACTCGCCCTGCACGAAACGGATGCCCTCAGACAACTGGTTCCACACCGCCTCATCAAACGGCGTACGGG
>NZ_JBNHFR010000047.1:0-207 GCF_059090445.1 Arthrobacter sp. B2060 | reverse complement strand
GGTACCAGAGGCTGGCGACGATCAGCAGCGGGATGGTCTCGTAGGTGCGGGCGTAGATGAGCTGGGCGCTTTGGAGCAACTCGGCAACGCCGAGCACGCTGACCAGGGAGGTTCCCTTGAACATGCCGATGACCTGGTTACCGGTCGCCGGGATGATCGAGGGCATGGCCTGGGGGATGATGACCTTGCGCATCTTCATCGCACTGC
>NZ_JBNHFR010000046.1:0-213 GCF_059090445.1 Arthrobacter sp. B2060 | reverse complement strand
CGGAAGGCGAAGAAGGTTGTGCTGACAGAACCGGAAGGGACCCTGCGATGAGCAACGACGGCACCATTCACGCCCGCGGAATCCGAAAGTCTTTCGGCCCCAAGACGGTCCTGAAAGACATCAACCTGGACATCGCCAGCGGAGAGATCTGCTGCATCATCGGCCCCAGCGGTTCCGGCAAGTCCACCGTCCTGCGCTGCATCAACGGCCTGG
>NZ_JBNHFR010000045.1:0-240 GCF_059090445.1 Arthrobacter sp. B2060 | reverse complement strand
TCGGGGAACTCGCCGAGGAAAGCGAGTCCCTGGTCGCGGCGCTGCTGCTGCCCGACGCCCCGATCGTGGCCTGGTGGCCGCACGGCGCGCCGAAGAATGCCTCCGAAACCTCCATCGGACGGATCGCGCACCGCCGCATCACCGACTCCGCGAACGAGGCCGAACCCCAGGTCGCGCTGGAAAACATCCGCAACACCTACAAGGCCGGCGACACCGACCTGGCCTGGACCCGCCTGACGA
>NZ_JBNHFR010000044.1:0-250 GCF_059090445.1 Arthrobacter sp. B2060 | reverse complement strand
TCTCGGTCTCGACCAACCCCAACTTCAGGTGGGGTGTCGTCGCCCAGTACTTCACGCATGAATCCATCCTGCGTGGCCTGATGCTCACGATCTTCCTCACGCTTGCCAGCATGGCCCTGGGAACGCTCCTGGGCCTGGGGCTGGCAATCATGAGGTCCTCGAGCATCAAACCGGTTGCGGCCACCGCGAATGTTTACATCACGATTTTCCGTGGGACACCGGTCCTGGTGCAGTTGATCTTCTGGTTCAA
>NZ_JBNHFR010000043.1:0-285 GCF_059090445.1 Arthrobacter sp. B2060 | reverse complement strand
AGGAAACCAGAAACACAAAACCCGGAACACACCACAGCCAAAGGCCGCAGCACCCCCGGTCCTGTTGTCTCAGGACCCAACAGTGTGCCAAACACTAAACCACCCGGACCCTCCCCCGCACCGTTCCAAAACATCCTCGAAAGAACATCCGTACTGGGAGTGGAGAAGACCACGCGGCCGCTATTTGTTGATATTCCACCCATGAGCACCCGCCGCAGAACAAACGTCTGCGCAACGGGCTTTTACTCCTGACAAACCCCCACCAACGCATACACGCGGTGCCGG
>NZ_JBNHFR010000042.1:0-288 GCF_059090445.1 Arthrobacter sp. B2060 | reverse complement strand
CGCCCTGCACGAAACGGATGCCCTCAGACAACTGGTTCCACACCGCCTCATCAAACGGCGTACGGGAATACGAGGTCACCGCATCCCTGACCTCCGCCGCGAACTCCGCGTTGTCCCACTCCCGCCGGCCAAAACCCACCAGGGCAAAACTCGGCGGCAACAGGCCGCGGTTGGCAAGGTCATACACGGCAGGCATGAGCTTCTTGCGCGCGAGGTCACCCGTGACCCCGAAAAGCACGAGCGAGGACGGACCGGCAATACGGTTCAGACGGCGGTCCCGCGGATCCC
>NZ_JBNHFR010000041.1:0-342 GCF_059090445.1 Arthrobacter sp. B2060 | reverse complement strand
AACAACAACCCCATACACCACACCCCACACACACAACCCCACAAAGAGGCCAAACATGCATGATCGGCGGCGCCAGGAAACCAGAAACACAAAACCCACACCACAACCAGCACCCCCCAAAGGAGGACACCGGCCGCGCCATGGTCCTGTTGTCTCAGGACCCAACAGTGTGCCAAACACTACCCGGCAGACCCGCACCGGATACGTTCCTGAACCCCGCACCCCTCCCCGAAGGAAAGAGCAACAGGATCCGTACTAATAACCGGTCCGTGCCACCAGGCACCTATTTGCTGATATTCCACCCATGAGCACCCGCCGCAGAACAAACGTCTGCGCAACGGG
>NZ_JBNHFR010000040.1:0-354 GCF_059090445.1 Arthrobacter sp. B2060 | reverse complement strand
CCGATGACCTGCGCGCGGAGAAGGAAAAGGTCCTGGCCGCGGTGCGGTTGCCGGAGGACCTGTCCACGCATTCGGCGCGCGGGCAGTTCGCCGGCGGCTGGCAGGGCGGGGAGCAGGTCCAGGGCTACCTGGAGGAGGAAGGCATCCCGGCCGATTCCACCACCGAGACGTTCGCCGCGATCCGGGTGGATATCAACACCCGGCGCTGGTCCGGGGTGCCGTTTTACCTGCGGGCGGGCAAGCGGCTGGGCCGGCGTGTCACGGAGATCGCGGTGGTCTTCAAGCGGGCACCGAACCTGTTGTTCCGTGACCATAGTGATGATGACTTCGGGCAGAACGCTGTGGTGATCCGGG
>NZ_JBNHFR010000039.1:0-355 GCF_059090445.1 Arthrobacter sp. B2060 | reverse complement strand
TTGGGAATGCTGATCTCCAGGAAGCTGTCGTCGGCGTTGGACAGAGCCACCAGCTTGTAGTTGTCGCCCATGAGCTTCAGCGGAGCCGGCACGTCATTGTGGGCACCAAAGTTGCGTACAGTGTCAGCGAACTCTGCGCCCGCACCAGGGGTCGGCCCGATGCCAAAGAACTTGCATACCCGGTCAAAGGAATTCTGAAGGATCTCCTCGTAAGGCTTGTAGTCGCCAAGGACCTCGTCGAACCGGTACCCGCGGAAAACCTTCTTGAATGCAGGCCACTGCTCTTCAGGCAGACGGCCAGCGAGCAGCCGGCGGGTAGTGGAATCAGTATCCCAGTTGATCAGCGTGCCGTAGA
>NZ_JBNHFR010000038.1:0-376 GCF_059090445.1 Arthrobacter sp. B2060 | reverse complement strand
AACAACAACCCCATACACCACACCCCACACACACAACCCCACAAAGAGGCCAAACATGCATGATCGGCGGCGCCAGGAAACCAGAAACACAAAACCCGGAACACACCACAGCCAAAGGCCGCAGCACCCCCGGTCCTGTTGTCTCAGGACCCAACAGTGTGCCAAACACTACCCCGCAACCCGCACCGGATACGTTCCTGAACCCCGCACCCCTCCCCGAAGGAAAGAGCAGAAGGATCCGTACTAATAACCGGTCCGTGCCACCAGGCACCTATTTGCTGATATTCCACCCATGAGCACCCGCCGCAGAACAAACGTCTGCGCAACGGGCTTTTACTCCTGACAAACCCCCACCAACGCATACACGCGGTGCCGG
>NZ_JBNHFR010000037.1:0-384 GCF_059090445.1 Arthrobacter sp. B2060 | reverse complement strand
ACGCCACCGGAAACCAGGGCATCATCGTCACCTCCGGCGCCTACCACGGCCTGACCACCGAAGTAGCGTCCTTCTCGCCGTCACTGGGCGTCGGTGTTCCCCTGGGGCCGAACGTGCGGGTCATCGACGCCCCCGACGCCCTGCGGTACTCATCGGATCAAGCGTCCCTGCAGGATCACCTGCGCAACCAGGTCCGTGCCGCCATCGCCGACCTCCACCGCCACGGCGTCGGAGTGGCGGCCTTCATCGCCGACAGCATCTTCTCCTCCGACGGCGTCTTCGCCGGACCGGCAGGCTTCCTGCGCCCGATCATCGAAGAAGTTCACGCCGCCGGCGGCCTGTACATCGCCGATGAAGTCCAGCCCGGCTTCGGCCGCACCGGCG
>NZ_JBNHFR010000036.1:0-400 GCF_059090445.1 Arthrobacter sp. B2060 | reverse complement strand
CCGGGATCGTGGCCTGTGGGTCCGCATCCCGGTAATAGTGGACACCCTGGACCAGCGAAGCGGCGCAGTTACCCACCCCGACGATTGCAACACGAATGGGATTTGAAGACACGGAACTCCTTTAGAAAAAATACTCATCGCCGTCGCTGGGTGACCAGGGACCGGCGGGTGCAGCGACCTGTTAGAAAGATGCTGCCCTCTATCATCTCCCGTGTGCTGAATGGGCACCATGCCATCATCGGGTGGTTTCCCCTACTCAAATGGGTGGGCAAACGGTGAAGCGCTGACGCAGCCGAGGGCCATACCGAAGACTTCGTCGGGGTCGAGGCGGCGGAGTTCTTCGGCGAGGCAGTCGCGGAGGCTGCGCCGGGGCAGGGAGATGCGTTGGGCGGGTTGGCCG
>NZ_JBNHFR010000035.1:0-489 GCF_059090445.1 Arthrobacter sp. B2060 | reverse complement strand
CCAGCGGTTCCGGCAAGTCCACCGTCCTGCGCTGCATCAACGGCCTGGAGACCGTTGACTCCGGTGTTCTGAAGGTCAACGGTGAGGACTTCGGCTACTACGAGACTGCGCACGCCTACCACGCGCACAGCCCCAAGAAACTGGCTGAGCAGCGTACGAGGGTGGGCATGGTGTTCCAGCAGTTCAACCTGTTTCCGAACATGACCGCCCTGGAGAACGTCATGTCCGGGCCGGTGCTGGTCAAGGGCGCCGACAAGAAGGAAGCCGCCAAGCGGGCCCACGAACTGTTGGCCAGTGTCGGCCTGGCCGGGTTCGGGGACTACTACCCCGCGCAGCTCTCCGGCGGGCAGCAGCAGCGCGTCGCGATCGCCCGGTCCCTGGCGATGGACCCCGAGATCATCCTGTTTGATGAACCAACGTCCGCGCTGGACCCCGAAAAGGTCGGCGAGGTCCTGGCCGTGATGAAGGATTTGGCGAAGAAGGGCATGA
>NZ_JBNHFR010000034.1:0-496 GCF_059090445.1 Arthrobacter sp. B2060 | reverse complement strand
CGGCGTCCCCGCCGACCCGGATCTGGGCGTCGAGCCGGTTCGGGGCGGCCGAGCCGGCGTCGGCGAGCACGATGATCCGGCAGGGGTGTTCCCGGCTGGCCTCGTTCGCGGCCTCGATCGCTTCCTCTTCCAGCCCGGACTTGGTGAGGACCACGAGGGTGAGCACCCGGCCCAGCGCGATCACCCCGCCCTGCTCGCGCAGGGACATGATCTTCTTAGAGATCTGAGAGGTGGTGGTGTTCGGAAGATCTACAATCATGGCCTTCTCCAGGTGCGTCCGTCGCGGGCTAGCAGCTCATCAGCCGAGGCCGGGCCCCAGCTGCCGGGCGCGTAGGGCTCGGGCTGTTCACCCAGGCCCGCCCAGTACTCTTCGAAGGGGTCCAGGATCTTCCAGGACAGCTCCACTTCCTCGTGCCGCGGGAACAGCGGCGGCTCGCCCAGCAGCACGTCCAGGATCAGCCGCTCATACGCCTCGGGCGAGGACTCGGTAAACGAG
>NZ_JBNHFR010000033.1:0-502 GCF_059090445.1 Arthrobacter sp. B2060 | reverse complement strand
ACATGGCCGGCGACAAGACCGCCAACGTATGGGAAGACCTCAAAAACCCGCCCGTACCCGGACACTTCGGCCCGCCCTGGTTCCTGCCCTTCATCGGGGCCGCCGCCAAGATCATCGACCGAGTCAAGTAGGCAGGTTAGGACTCTCATGACTTTATCCACAATGGTTATTGAAGCCGGCCCGGATACGGGCTATGGCCGTGCCGAGGTTGCAGGCCTTCCCGGGGGTGCCTTCCTCGAAGGCCAATGGCAGACCACGGACATGGTTCTGGAAATACGGGATCCTGAAGACGGCATCCTGCTCGGCCGGGTCTGCTCCTCTTCGCCCCAGGACGTCCGGCGTGCAATCACGCACATCCACCGGCATCTCCAGGCTGAAGAGTGGCCGCTGCGCTCCCGCCGGCAAGCGCTGGAGAAAGCCGGACAGCTTCTCACTGAACAGTCCGGGCGGTTCGCCAAGATCATCGCGTCCGAAAGCAGCAAGACCATCACCGAAGCGGAGC
>NZ_JBNHFR010000032.1:0-533 GCF_059090445.1 Arthrobacter sp. B2060 | reverse complement strand
CCGCACGGCAACCCGAACAATCTGACCAACGACACGCTCTGTGGCAAGAACATTGGCGTGACCAAGGGCTCCACCCAGCAGTTGAAGCACCTGCCGAACGTCTCGAAGTGGACCTGTGAGGAAAAGGGCCAGCCGGCCATCAACGGCGTGACGCTGCCCAACGTCCAGGAAGCCTTGACGCAGCTGGACTCCAAGCGGATCGACGGCGTCTTCTACGACGCCAGTGGCCTGGCCTGGGCCGCGGAGCAGCAGCCCAACCACTTCACCATTCTGGAGCCGAGGATGGATACCCGCACCAACACCAACGTCGCCATGGGGCTCAAGAAGGGCTCACCGTTGACGCCGGCACTGCAGAAGGCCATCCAGTCCGTCCTGGAGACCCCGGAATACAAGGAGTCCCTGGAGTACTGGGGCCTGGGCGAATCAGCCATCACTGAAGCCAAAATCCGCTAAGGGGCGTCCATGCAGCAAACAACTATGGAAAGACGTGACCCGAGCATGAACGGGAAAGAATCACATCTCAAGCCACGGCT
>NZ_JBNHFR010000031.1:0-554 GCF_059090445.1 Arthrobacter sp. B2060 | reverse complement strand
CGAAGAAGGGCATGACCATGGTGGTGGTCACCCACGAAATGGGTTTCGCCCGCGAAGTGGCCGACTCGCTGATCTTCATGGATGACGGCTACGTGGTCGAACGCGGCGACGCCCGGGAAATCCTGTCCAACCCGAAGGAACCCCGCACGCAGGCCTTCCTGGACATGGTGATCTAGGCATGGACGGAAAACTCGCAGTCATCGGGCTGGGCAGCATCGGAAGCATGGCCCTCTGGCAGGCCTCCCGCCTGTCCGACTCAGTGGTCGGGTTCGAAGCCGCGTCCCCCGGCCACGGCCGCAGCGCCGTGGGCGGGGACACCCGGCTCTTCCGCATGATCTACCGCGGCAACCCGGACCTCTACCCCATCCTGGAACGCTCCCGCAGCCTCTGGGCCGAACTCGAAGCCGAAACCGGCCAGAACATCCTGACCCGCTGCGGCGGTCTCTCCATCGGCGCCAAAGACGGCGCCTACCTCTCGGCCCTGCTGGAAACCACCCGGACCAACGGCGCCGAGCACGAAATCCTCAGCCGCGAAGAGATGGCCGAACGCTACC
>NZ_JBNHFR010000030.1:0-710 GCF_059090445.1 Arthrobacter sp. B2060 | reverse complement strand
CCAGGCGGTGCACAGCATTACGGTTACGGGGCTCACACCCTCTCCGGCCGGCCTTTCAAGACCGTTCACCTATACCTGCACTCACACCCCACCAGTCCGGCAGAACTGGAACGGAAAGTCCCACAACCCCGACCATGCAACGCCCGCCGGCTATCACACATGGAACGGTTTAGCCTGATCCGCGTTCGCTCGCCACTACTAACGGAATCACTATTGTTTTCTCTTCCTGCGGGTACTGAGATGTTTCACTTCCCCGCGTTCCCTCCACGCACCCTATGTGTTCAGATGCGGGTCACCGAGTCACTCGCGCGCTCGGCGGGGTTTCCCCATTCGGACACCCTGGGATCACAGTCCGGTTATCGACTCCCCCAGGCTTATCGCAGATTCCTACGTCCTTCTTCGGCTCCTAATGCCAAGGCATCCACCGTGTGCTCTTAAAAACTTGACCACAAAAGATCAAAAAACATTTTTCGAGAGAACCACGAAAACCAACCACACCCAACAACACCACCCACCAAAAGGCAGGGGCACCATCACGCGCAGCCAGATCCAGGTTCATATTCTTGGAAATTGCTTCTTATAAAAGATGCTCGCGTCCACTATGTAGTTCTCAAACAACAACCCCATACACCACACCCCACACACACAACCCCACAAAGAGGCCAAACATGCATGATCGGCGGCGCCAGGAAACCAGAAACACAAAACCC
>NZ_JBNHFR010000029.1:0-929 GCF_059090445.1 Arthrobacter sp. B2060 | reverse complement strand
GTGCCGGTGACGGTGTCGCCGGTGACCACGCCGTGGTCGAAGGTGGCGTCCAGGGTCTTTTCCGGCATGGTGTTCACGACGCCGGGGGCAACGAGTTCGGTGACGTAGAGGGTGTCCGGGTAGGCCGGGTCCTTCACACCGGTGGAGGCCCACAGCGGGCGCTGCGGCAGGGCGCCGGCTTCGGCGAGTACGGCCCAGCGCTCGGTGGAGAACTGCTCTTCGTAGACCTGGTAGGCCAGGCGGGCGTTGGCCAGGCCGGCCTTGCCCTTGAGTGCCTTGGCTTCGTCGGTGCCGATGGCGTTGAGGCGCTTGTCGATTTCCGTATCCACGCGGGAGACGAAGAACGAGGCGACCGAGTGGATCTTGGAGAGGTCGTGGCCGTTGTCCTTGGCCTGCTCCAGGCCCGACTGGAAGGCGTTGATGACGGCGCGGTAGCGCTCCAGGGAGAAGATCAGGGTCACGTTGACGCTGATGCCCTCGGCCAGGGTGGCCGTGATGGCTTCCAGGCCCTCGAGGGTCGCCGGGATCTTGATGAGGACGTTGTCCTTGTTGACCTTCTTGTAGAGGTGCTTGGCCTCGGCGATCGTTCCGGCGGTGTCCCAGGCAAGGCGGGGGTCAACTTCGATGGACACGCGGCCGTCAACACCGTTGGTTGCCGCGGCGACCGGTGCGAACAGGTCGCAGGCGTCGGCGACGTCCGTCGTCGTGATCTCGAAGATGGTGTCCTCGATGGACGCGCCCGCCGCGGCTTCCCTGGCGATGACGGCGTCGTAGTCGTGCCCGGTGGTGATGGCGGCGTGGAAGATCGACGGGTTCGTGGTGACGCCCACGACGTTCTTCTCTTCGATCAGCTTCTGCAGGGTGCCGGTCTTCAGGCGGCCCCGGGAGAGGTCATCGAGCCAGATGGAAACACCGGCGTCGGAAAGCTG
>NZ_JBNHFR010000028.1:0-1028 GCF_059090445.1 Arthrobacter sp. B2060 | reverse complement strand
ATTCGTGTTGCAATCGTCGGGGTGGGTAACTGCGCCGCTTCGCTGGTCCAGGGTGTCCACTATTACCGGGATGCGGACCCACAGGCCACGATCCCGGGTCTGATGCACGTGGAGTTTGGCAAGTACCACGTCAACGATGTCCAGTTCGTGGCCGCGTTCGACGTGGACGGCAAGAAGGTCGGTGTGGACCTGGCCGATGCCATCCTGGCCAGCGAAAACAACACCATCAAGATCGCCGACGTGCCGCCCACCGGTGTGACGGTGCAGCGCGGGCACACCCTGGACGGGCTGGGCCGGTATTACCTGGAGACGATCGAGCAGTCCACGAAGGATCCGGTGGACGTGGTCCAGGCCCTGAAGGACGCCCGGGCCGATGTGATGGTCTGCTACCTGCCGGTCGGGTCCCAGGAAGCGGCGGAGTTTTACGCCCAGTGCGCGATCGATGCCGGGGTGGCGTTCGTGAATGCGCTGCCGGTGTTCATTGCCGGCACGAAGGAGTGGGCTGACAGGTTCACCGCGGCCGGTGTGCCGATCGTGGGTGATGACATTAAGAGCCAGATCGGTGCCACGATCACGCACCGTGTGATGGCGAAGCTGTTCGAGGACCGTGGTGTGACGCTGGACCGCACGTACCAGCTGAATGTTGGCGGGAACATGGACTTTAAGAACATGCTCGAGCGTGACCGGCTGGAGTCCAAGAAGATCTCCAAGACCCAGGCCGTGACCTCCAACGTTGAGGGTGAGCTCGCCGCGAAGGATGTGCACATTGGCCCGTCCGATTATGTGCAGTGGCTTGATGACCGCAAGTGGGCCTTCGTGCGTCTGGAGGGCCGGAACTTTGGTGACGCGCCGGTGTCGCTGGAGTACAAGCTGGAGGTCTGGGACTCGCCGAACTCCGCCGGTGTGATCATCGATGCGATCCGTGCGGCGAAGATCGGCCTGGACCGCGGCATCGGCGGGCCGCTGCTCTCGGCCTCGAGCTACTTCATGAAGTCCCCGCCGGAGCAGTTCAACGACGACCTCGCCCG
>NZ_JBNHFR010000027.1:0-1050 GCF_059090445.1 Arthrobacter sp. B2060 | reverse complement strand
TTACTTGTCTTCCAGTCCCAGCTCGGCGGCGACCGTGACAACGTCGTTGGACACCTTGACGGGCTGGACATCGCTGCCGTCTTCCGTCCGCAGGGCCCACTGAGGGTCCTTCAGTCCGTGGCCGGTGACGGTGATGACGATCGTCTTGCCCGAAGGGACCTCTCCCGCCTCATGCTTCTTGAGGAGGCCCGCGACGCCGGCGGCGGAGCCGGGCTCCACGAAGACACCCTCCTTGGAGGAGAGCCAGCGGTGGGCTGCCAGAATTTCGTCGTCCGTCACGGCGTCAATGAAGCCGCCGGACTCGTCACGGGCGGCAATGGCGCCGTCCCAGGAGGCAGGGTTGCCAATGCGGATGGCGGTGGCGATGGTGTCCGGCTCAGTGATGGGGTGGCCGGCTACGAACGGGGCGGCACCCGCGGCCTGGAAGCCCCACATTCGGGGAGTGCGGGTGGATACAGCGGGAAGCGTGCCGGCTGTCGTGGATTCGAACGGCGCCGAGTACTCCTTGTAGCCCTTCCAGTACGCGGTGATGTTGCCAGCGTTGCCGACGGGCAGCACGTGGATGTCCGGGGCATCGCCGAGGGCGTCCACGATTTCGAAGGCTCCGGTCTTCTGTCCCTGGATGCGGGCAGGGTTGACTGAATTCACAAGGAAGACCGGGTAGGACTCGCCAAGCTTGCGGGCGATGTCCAGGCAGTTGTCGAAGTTGCCGTCGACCTGCAGCAGGGTGGCGCCGTGGGCGATCGCCTGGCTGAGCTTGCCCATGGAGATCTTGCCTTCGGGCACCAGCACTGCGCACTTCAGGCCGGCGGCCGTGGCGTATGCCGCGGCGGACGCAGAGGTGTTGCCGGTGGAGGCGCACACTACGGCCTTGGCTCCGGATTCCACGGCGGCGGTCATGGCCATGGTCATGCCGCGGTCCTTGAAGGAACCGGTGGGGTTCATGCCTTCGACCTTGAGGTACACCTCTGAGCCGGTCAGCTCCGAGAGCTTCTGCGCGTGGACGAGCGGCGTGCCGCCCTCACCGAGGGTAATGACCCTGGTTTTCTC
>NZ_JBNHFR010000026.1:0-1647 GCF_059090445.1 Arthrobacter sp. B2060 | reverse complement strand
ATGACGTGCCGGCTCCGCTGAAGCTCATGGGCGACAACTACAAGCTGGTGGCTCTGTCCAACGCCGACGACAGCTTCCTGGAGATCAGCATTCCCAAGCTCGGCGCTGAGTGGCACGCCGTGTTCACCGCTGAGCAGGCCCAGGCCTACAAGCCGCGCTACCAGGCGTTCGAGTACATGCTGGACACCCTGAACGCCAAGCCGGAGGACTTCCTGCACATCTCCTCCCACACCCGCTATGACATCCACCCGATGCATGACATGGGCTTCCGTAACCTGTGGTTGCTGGACCGTGGCTATGACCCCATTGGCCCGGGCTACGACCTGAACGTTGCCAAGTCCCTGGACGAGATCAACAAGCACCTCGGTCTCTAACAACCCGCTACGAGGCGAAAGGTCAACCCGTGAAACTCATTCCTTACTGGCTGGACACGGCCGAAGCATCCGGGGACTACCGGCAGACTCCGGTCCCCGAAAACGTCGATGTGGCAATCATCGGCGCCGGATTCACCGGGCTGTCCGCGGCCCTGGAATTTGCCAAGCAAGGCGCCAGCGTTGCGGTGTTCGAACGCCACACTGTTGGGTGGGGCGCGTCGGGCCGTAACGGGGGAATGGCGACGACCGGGTTGGCCATCAGCTTCAGCACCGCGGTCAAGCGCTACG
This sequence comes from Arthrobacter sp. B2060, assembly GCF_059090445.1. NCBI lineage: Bacteria > Bacillati > Actinomycetota > Actinomycetes > Micrococcales > Micrococcaceae > Arthrobacter > Arthrobacter sp. B2060. Next base: position 985 of record NZ_JBNHFR010000026.1, on the reverse strand, counting down.
GCCCCGCGCGCGCCGTTCAGATGTTCCAGGAATACAACGACGCGATCGACACCATCGAAAAGCTCGTCCATGACAACGGCATCGATTGTGACTACAACCGCTTCGGGAAGCTCTCGCTGGCGTTCCACAAGTCCCACTACGAGGGGTTCCTGAAGTCCCAGGAGAAGCTGGCGAAGCTGGCCGATCACCACGTCACGGTGATCCCGAAGTCCGAGATCCACAGCGAAATCGGCACGGACTTCTACCAGGGCGCGATGGTTGACCCGCTCGGGGCGGGCCTGCACGTGGGCAAGTTCGTCCACGGCCTGGCCGGGGTGGCCGTGGCCGCCGGAGCCGATATCTGCGAGAACGCCGCGGTGACCGAGCTGAAGAAGGTCTCCGGCACCGTGCACGACGTGCACACCACCCGCGGCATCACCCGCGCCAAGCAGGTCCTGGTCGCCACCAGCGGCTACACCGGCAACATCACCCCGTGGCTGCAGCGCCGCGTGATCCCGGTGGGCAGCTTCATCATCGTGACCGACCCGCTGCCCGAAGACGTGGTCAACCGCATCCTGCCCAACCGCCGCCAGGCCTCGGACAGCAAGATGCTGACCTACTACTTCCGCATCACCCCGGACAACAGGCTGCTGTTCGGCGGCCGTGCCCGCTTCGCGCTGTCCAGCCCGGACTCGGACGTCAAGAGCGCCGAGATCCTCCGCAAGGCCATGCTCGAACTCTTCCCCTACCTCTCCAACGCCAAGGTGGACTACATCTGGGGCGGACTGGTGGACCTCTCCATGGACCAGATGGTCCACGCCGGCGTCCACGACGGCCTCTACTACTCCCTGTGCTACAGCGGACACGGCGTGCAAATGGCAGCCCACATGGGCAAACGCATGGCCCACTACATGGCCGGCGACAAGACCGCCAACGTATGGGAAGACCTCAAAAACCCGCCCGTACCCGGACACTTCGGCCCGCCCTGGTTCCTGCCCTTCATCGG
>NZ_JBNHFR010000025.1:0-1820 GCF_059090445.1 Arthrobacter sp. B2060 | reverse complement strand
TGATATTCCACCCATGAGCACCCGCCGCAGAACAAACGTCTGCGCAACGGGCTTTTACTCCTGACAAACCCCCACCAACGCATACACGCGGTGCCGGCCTGTAGGTGCTCCTTAGAAAGGAGGTGATCCAGCCGCACCTTCCGGTACGGCTACCTTGTTACGACTTAGTCCCAATCGCCAGTCCCACCTTCGACAGCTCCCTCCCACAAGGGGTTAGGCCACCGGCTTCGGGTGTTACCAACTTTCGTGACTTGACGGGCGGTGTGTACAAGGCCCGGGAACGTATTCACCGCAGCGTTGCTGATCTGCGATTACTAGCGACTCCGACTTCATGGGGTCGAGTTGCAGACCCCAATCCGAACTGAGACCGGCTTTTTGGGATTAGCTCCACCTCACAGTATCGCAACCCTTTGTACCGGCCATTGTAGCATGCGTGAAGCCCAAGACATAAGGGGCATGATGATTTGACGTCGTCCCCACCTTCCTCCGAGTTGACCCCGGCAGTCTCCCATGAGTCCCCGCCATTACGCGCTGGCAACATGGAACGAGGGTTGCGCTCGTTGCGGGACTTAACCCAACATCTCACGACACGAGCTGACGACAACCATGCACCACCTGTGAACCGGCCCCAAAGGGGAAACCACATTTCTGCGGCGGTCCGGTCCATGTCAAGCCTTGGTAAGGTTCTTCGCGTTGCATCGAATTAATCCGCATGCTCCGCCGCTTGTGCGGGCCCCCGTCAATTCCTTTGAGTTTTAGCCTTGCGGCCGTACTCCCCAGGCGGGGCACTTAATGCGTTAGCTACGGCGCGGAAAACGTGGAATGTCCCCCACACCTAGTGCCCAACGTTTACGGCATGGACTACCAGGGTATCTAATCCTGTTCGCTCCCCATGCTTTCGCTCCTCAGCGTCAGTTAATGCCCAGAGACCTGCCTTCGCCATCGGTGTTCCTCCTGATATCTGCGCATTTCACCGCTACACCAGGAATTCCAGTCTCCCCTACATCACTCTAGTCTGCCCGTACCCACCGCAGATCCGGAGTTGAGCCCCGGACTTTCACGGCAGACGCGACAAACCGCCTACGAGCTCTTTACGCCCAATAATTCCGGATAACGCTTGCGCCCTACGTATTACCGCGGCTGCTGGCACGTAGTTAGCCGGCGCTTCTTCTGCAGGTACCGTCACTTTCGCTTCTTCCCTACTGAAAGAGGTTTACAACCCGAAGGCCGTCATCCCTCACGCGGCGTCGCTGCATCAGGCTTGCGCCCATTGTGCAATATTCCCCACTGCTGCCTCCCGTAGGAGTCTGGGCCGTGTCTCAGTCCCAGTGTGGCCGGTCACCCTCTCAGGCCGGCTACCCGTCGTCGCCTTGGTGAGCCATTACCTCACCAACAAGCTGATAGGCCGCGAGTCCATCCAAAACCACAAAAGCTTTCCACCCCCCACCATGCGATGAGGAGTCATATCCGGTATTAGACCCAGTTTCCCAGGCTTATCCCAGAGTTAAGGGCAGGTTACTCACGTGTTACTCACCCGTTCGCCACTAATCCCCGGTGCAAGCACCGGATCATCGTTCGACTTGCATGTGTTAAGCACGCCGCCAGCGTTCATCCTGAGCCAGGATCAAACTCTCCGTTGAAGAAAAACAGACACAACCAAGAACCACGGGAAAACGCGGAACCCGGCTGCACAAAATTTGAAACCAGCTAAAAAACCAGACCCACCCACAGGGGCGGACAGGCCCGGCAAATCAACCAATTCATAAAAAATCGGTATCAACAAACTTGGCACACTATTGAGTTCTCAAACAACAGACACA
>NZ_JBNHFR010000024.1:0-2300 GCF_059090445.1 Arthrobacter sp. B2060 | reverse complement strand
GCGAAATCACTGTGGCGATGGATTTGAGCTCCCCGCCGATGACCTTCCTCGCCGAGGACAACACCACCCCGATTGGCGTGAACCCGGACCTCGCCCGTCTGGTGGCCAAGAAGCTGGGGCTGAAGCTGAAGTTCGAGAACACGGCGTTTGACACGATCATTCCCGGTATTGACAGCGGCCGCTACGACTTCACCGCCACCACCATGTCCGCGACCGAAGAGCGGCTGAAGGTCCTGGACATGATCAACTACCTCAAGGGCGGCTCGGCCGTGGCGGTCCCCCACGGCAACCCGAACAATCTGACCAACGACACGCTCTGTGGCAGGAACATTGGCGTAACCAAGGGCTCCACCCAGCAGCTGAGGCACCTGCCGAACGTCTCGAAGTGGACCTGCGAGGAAAAGGGCCAACCGGCCATCAACGGCGTGACACTGCCCAACATCCAGGAAGCCCTGACGCAGCTGGACTCCAAGCGAATCGACGGCGTCTTCTACGACGCCAGCGCCCTGGCCTGGGCCAACGAGCAGCAGCCCAACCACTTCACCATCCTGGAACCGAGGATGGATACCCGCACGAACACCAACGTCGCCATGGCGCTGAAAAAGGGCTCACCGTTGACACCGGCACTGCAGAAGGCCATCCAGTCCGTCCTGGAAAGCCCGGAATACAAGGAATCGCTGGAGTACTGGGGCCTGGCCGAATCAGCCATCACTGAAGCCGAGATCCGCTAACACCCCCAACCCAGCGGCTCCGGTAATCCATCGTCGCGCCTGCATCATCTAGGGCATGGCGAGGGTCAAACACGTATCCACGCTGCTCACTGGCCCATAGAGCCGGGGAATCCTTGTAGATCCGTCGAGAGCGTGGCATACTAGCTTGTGTAGAACTGTTGAACAGAAGAACAGCAGAGCAGGTAAACCCGGGCTGGCTTCTACCACCACGGTCGCGAATCACAGCAGCTGGCTTCACCCAGGACTTGTTGATTTCCTACATATCGAATTTCCCACTAGCGGCAGGAGCCCAGGACATGAATGTCAGCACCGACTCCGAATTTATCGACGCCGTCGCATCAGAGAGCGGACTCCTTCTGGAACAGTCTCAGCTCGCCGACTCAGCTGTCTTGGAGCTCCTTGAACAGTCCTACGGCCTGAACGGCAACCTGAAACGCATTCCCACTGAGAAAGACGAGACTTTTCGTCTGCAAGACGGAAATGACATGTATCTTGTCAAGCTGTCCACAGCCGATGAGGATCCCCTGATAGTTAACTTGCAGACGGCTTGCATGGAGCATCTGGAACTAAGCGCCCCCGAACTTCCGGTGCAGCGCGTAGTAAAGAGCTTTACAGGGAGTACCGAAGTCCATATTCCGTCACCGCCCGGACCCTTTGACCGGGTGCTTCGGGTGATGCGCTTCATGCCTGGCGAGTTGCTGGCCAATCACGGGGCGTCGGCTGGTCAGCTTCAGTTGGTGGGCTCCAGCCTTGCCCGTCTGGGCGTTGCGTTGCAGGACTTCGATCATCCCCGCGCCGACCGTTTGCTCCTGTGGGACCTGAAGCACTTCCACCGGATGCGGCCGCTTCTTGACTACGTCGATGAGCAGCACAAACGCTCCTTGGCCGAGGACATTTTTGACCGGTTCGACGCGAAGGTGGTTCCGCTGCTGGACACCCTGACCTCTCAGGTTGTGCACGGGGATTTCAGCCCGTTCAATATCCTCGTCGACCCGGACAGCCCGGACTACGTGACCGGGATCATCGACTTCGGAGACGCCGTGCGGACACCGGTGATCTTCGACCTCAGCGTCACCATGGCCAACCTTCTGGGAACAGACCCGTCCAGCCCCTGGGAACACGCACTGCACGTCATGGGTGGCTATCAAAGTATCCATCCGCTGCCCGACCAGGAGTTGGAGGCGTTGATCATCTCAGCCCAGGCCCGCCTGCTCCTGCGCGCCCTCATCACGGGGTGGCGGGCAAGCCAATTGCCGCAAAGACGCGATTACCTGCTCTCCCACTCCAAGCCGGACTGGGACCGGCTCGCCGCCACGGCCGCCGCCCCCGCACCGAAACTGCCTTCCACACCCTGAACCCAGACGCACCAGCCTCAAGGAGAAACCATGGCCAACTCTTCCCAGATCATCCGCAAGCCGTCCAAACCCATGGTCAATGGCTTTGATCCCAACCGCCTTAGCGAGCTCCCGGACCAGATGCAGAAGAGCATCCGACGCCGGGACCAGAGCCTCGGACCCGGATACCGGCTCTTCTACGACACCCCCCTGGAAATCGTTCGCGGCAAGGGCG
>NZ_JBNHFR010000023.1:0-2863 GCF_059090445.1 Arthrobacter sp. B2060 | reverse complement strand
TGGGGGTGGTGTGGGAAATCTGTGGTGTTACAACTGTGGTGTTGTATTTAGTTATCGGTTCTCAAGCAACGGGTTTGTTGGTTGGGAACCACATAGTGGACGCGGGCAGTCTTGTTTATCTTTTTACCGCCCCCCTTGGTGCAAACCTCTTTTGAAGGATTGGTTTGCGGGGGTGGTGTGTGGTGTAAGTTATCGGCCTATTAGTACCGGTCAGCTTCACGAGTCGTTAGTCCTCGCTTCCACATCCGGCCTATCAACCCAGTGGTCTGGCTGGGGGCCTCTCACACACAAGGTGTATGGAAATCTCATCTCGAAGCGAGCTTCCCGCTTAGATGCTTTCAGCGGTTATCCCATCCGAACGTAGCTAATCAGCGGTGCACTTGGCAGTACAACTGACACACCAGAGGTTCGTCCGTCCCGGTCCTCTCGTACTAAGGACAGCCCTTCTCAAATTTCCTGCGCGCGCAGCGGATAGGGACCGAACTGTCTCACGACGTTCTAAACCCAGCTCGCGTACCGCTTTAATGGGCGAACAGCCCAACCCTTGGGACCTACTCCAGCCCCAGGATGCGACGAGCCGACATCGAGGTGCCAAACCATGCCGTCGATATGGACTCTTGGGCAAGATCAGCCTGTTATCCCCGAGGTACCTTTTATCCGTTGAGCGACGGCCATTCCACAATGTACCGCCGGATCACTAGTCCCGACTTTCGTCCCTGCTCGAGATGTCTCTCTCACAGTCAAGCTCCCTTGTGCACTTACACTCGACACCTGATTGCCAACCAGGCTGAGGGAACCTTTGGGCGCCTCCGTTACTTTTTAGGAGGCAACCGCCCCAGTTAAACTACCCATCAGGCACTGTCCCTGACCCGGATTACGGGCCGAAGTTAGATGTCCAAAGTGACCAGAGTGGTATTTCAACGATGACTCCACCCGAACTGGCGTCCGGGCTTCAACGTCTCCCACCTATCCTACACAAGCCACTCCGAACACCAATACCAAACTATAGTAAAGGTCTCGGGGTCTTTCCGTCCTGCTGCGCGTAACGAGCATCTTTACTCGTACTGCAATTTCGCCGAGTTTATGGTTGAGACAGCGGGGAAGTCGTTACTCCATTCGTGCAGGTCGGAACTTACCCGACAAGGAATTTCGCTACCTTAGGATGGTTATAGTTACCACCGCCGTTTACTGGGGCTTAAATTCTCAGCTTCGCCTTGCGGCTAACCGGTCCTCTTAACCTTCCAGCACCGGGCAGGAGTCAGTCCGTATACATCGTCTTGCGACTTCGCACGGACCTGTGTTTTTAGTAAACAGTCGCTTCCCCCTGGTCTCTGCGGCCCCGATCCCCTCCCACCAGCAAGTGGTGGTCAAGGTTGGGGCCCCCCTTCTCCCGAAGTTACGGGGGCATTTTGCCGAGTTCCTTAACCATAATTCTCTCGATCGCCTTAGTATTCTCTACCTGATCACCTGTGTCGGTTTGGGGTACGGGCGGCTAAAACCTCGCGCCGATGCTTTTCTAGGCAGCATAGGATCACCGAATCCCCCCATACGGGGGTCCCATCAGATCTCAGGAGCGTGATCGAACACACAGGAACGGATTTACCAATCCCTGACCCTACATCCTTAGACCGGGACAACCATCGCCCGGCTCGGCTACCTTCCTGCGTCACACCTGTTAATACGCTTGCCTCCCAGGATCAGGTCCCGCGCTCCACCAAAACCCGCACACCACAAGGGTGATAGGGCAGGCTTCGGGCGGTTAGTATCCCCTGTTCAGCATGGGCGGTTTTTCGCCGGTACGGGAATATCAACCCGTTGTCCATCGACTACGCCTGTCGGCCTCGCCTTAGGTCCCGACTTACCCAGGGCAGATTAGCTTGACCCTGGAACCCTTGATCATCCGGCGGACGGGTTTCTCACCCGTCTTTCGCTACTCATGCCTGCATTCTCACTCGTGTAGGCTCCACCGCTGGTTTACACCGCGACTTCACCGCCCACACGACGCTCCCCTACCCATCCACACTCCTGAACCACAAAGGCTTAGAACATATGTGAATGCCACAACTTCGGCGGTGTACTTGAGCCCCGCTACATTGTCGGCGCGGAATCACTTGACCAGTGAGCTATTACGCACTCTTTTAAGGATGGCTGCTTCTAAGCCAACCTCCTGGTTGTCTTCGCAACTCCACATCCTTTCCCACTTAGCACACGCTTAGGGGCCTTAGTTGGTGGTCTGGGCTGTTTCCCTCTCGACTATGAAGCTTATCCCCCACAGTCTCACTGCTGCGCTCTCACTTACCGGCATTCGGAGTTTGGCTGACGTCAGTAACCTTGTAGGGCCCATTAGCCATCCAGTAGCTCTACCTCCAGCAAGAAACACGCAACGCTGCACCTAAATGCATTTCGGGGAGAACCAGCTATCACGAAGTTTGATTGGCCTTTCACCCCTACCCACAGCTCATCCCCTCCATTTTCAACTGAAGTGGGTTCGGTCCTCCACGACGTCTTACCGTCGCTTCAACCTGGCCATGGGTAGATCACTTCGCTTCGGGTCTAGATCACGCCACTGCAACGCCCTGTTCAGACTCGCTTTCGCTACGGCTTCCCCACACGGGTTAACCTCGCGACGTAACACTAACTCGCAGGCTCATTCTTCAAAAGGCACGCCGTCACCAGAATCAGACTGGCTCCGACGGATTGTAAGCACACGGTTTCAGGTACTGTTTCACTCCCCTCCCGGGGTACTTTTCACCTTTCCCTCACGGTACTGGTCCGCTATCGGTCATTAGGGAGTATTTAGGCTTATCAGGTGGTCCTGACAGATTCACACGGGATTTCTCGGGCCCCGTGCTACTTGGGATAC
>NZ_JBNHFR010000022.1:0-4585 GCF_059090445.1 Arthrobacter sp. B2060 | reverse complement strand
CGGGAGGGTGTGGGAGAGTAGGTCACCGCCGGACAACCATTACACGGTCGAGAGCCCCAACCACACGGTTGGGGCTCTCCCGCATTTAAACACCCAAACCGTTCCGGGCGAACCGGGCCGCAGGCCGGCATCTAGACTTACCAACTATGACCCCTCCTTCCGGCGACGCCCCGTCCGGCCGCGGCCCGGGTGCGTCCGCCGGACCGGTAAAGCGTGCCACCATCCTTGACGTGGCCGCCGCGGCCGGCGTCTCCCGGCAAACTGTCACCCGCGCCATGAACGCCATGCCCGGCATTCGGCCGGAGACGCGCCAACGGGTCCAGGAACTCGCGCGCGAACTGGGGTACACGCCCAGCCGCTTCGCCAAGGGGCTGGTCCAGGGGGCGAGAACGTCGGTGGGTCTTGCCATTCCGGATCTCACCAACCCGTACTATCCGGCATTCGCCTCCAGCGTCGTCGAGTTGGCCACGCAGCGAGGCTGGCACGTCGTCTTGGATGACTACGGGCATGGCGGTGCCACCGGCGTGGAGTCGGTGGAACATCTCGCGCCCCAGGTGGACGCCGTGATCGGATACCTTGGCGGCGCCACGGACGAAGCGCATGCCATTCTTGGCCCCCGGCCCCTTGTGGTTCTCGACCAGCCGTCGGGGTCAGCCTCAGGCCGGATCTCCTTTGACTACGGCCATGCCGCGCGCGCGGCCCTGGACCACTTGCGGGCTAGGGGCTGCCGCCAACTCGCATACATCGACCGTGCGGATTCAGGCGCCGGCCATGCCGCAGCATCGGCGCTCACGGGGGAGCGGGGGCGTGCAACAGTCTCCGCGCAGGGCGGAGTGACTGCCCGCGGCCACGCCTTTGCCCGCAGCGCCGCTGCCTCCGGCGTGGCGTTGGCGGTGTCCGTATCACCTGAGTCGGCAGCGGATGCCCGCCAAGCGACGCGCCGGCTGCTCGAGGAACACCCCGGCACAGACGCGATCGTTGTGTTCAACGACCTCATGGCGGCGGGAACTCTGAAGGCCCTGGCGGAGTCGGGCCGCGCTGTCCCTGCGGATTGCGCCGTGATCGGCATGGACGGCATTCCGCTCGGGGAACTGCTGACGCCGGAGCTCACCACCCTCTCACTGGACCTGCGAGAGGTGGGACGGGCCGCCGTCGAACTTCTGGACGGCCTGCTCACGGGTGCCATCGAGCCCGGTGGACCGGGTTCGGAGTTGGTGCTTCGCCACCATTTGGTGCTGCGCCAGTCCGCCTGACCGGGCCGGCTCCCCTACCCAAACGACTCCGACCACAGTAGTCTTAGACCGTTTCGTGAACGTTCACGAATATGCATCCAGCACCCAACCCAGGGGACAAGCATGTCAGTCGATTCATCCACGGCGCCCGCGAATTCACGCCCGGCAGGTTCCGCTGGCCGCCACTTGGACGTCGCGGCAGGGCAGGTCAGGGAGCTCGAATCGGCGGCGCCCGCCGACGGCGCTCTTCCGGCGCGCGCCTACCTCCACAGTGATGCGGCCCGCAAAGTCCTGAACGGCACCTGGAAGTTCCGGCTTCACGGCGGGGTCAGGCTGGCGCCTGTGGACGGCTGGCAGCTGGGCCAGGACCTGGCTGGCTTCGAGGATTTACCGGTGCCGTCCAGCTGGCCGATGCACGGACACGGCTCGCCCTGGTACACGAATGTGCAGTACCCGTTTGCGGTTGAGCCTCCCCACGTTCCGGACAGGAACCCGACCGGCGACCACCTTGTGGAGTTCGACGCCGGGCCCGAGTTCTTTCCGCGGTCCGTCCTGCGCTTTGACGGCATCGAATCTGCCGGCACGGTGTGGCTGAACGGAACCAGGCTCGGCACTACCCGCGGCAGCCGCCTGGCGCACGAGTTCGACGTCACCAACGTCCTCGTCCCGGGGCGAAACACCCTGGCCGTTCGTGTTGCACAGTTCTCGGCCGCCAGCTACCTCGAAGACCAGGACATGTGGTGGCTGCCGGGAATCTTCCGTGATGTCACTCTCCAGGCGCGCCCTGGCGATGGAATCGACGATGTCTTTGTCCATGCAGGTTTCGACCATGTCACCGGGCAGGGCCTCCTCATGGTGGAGGCGACCAGGGGCGGAAAGGCGATTGACGCCGTCGTACGGCTTCCCGAGCTGGGGCTGGAGCTGGCCGCGGGAAGCGAGCTGCGCATCCCTGGGGTGGACCCGTGGTCCGCCGAGCTCCCGCGACTGTACGGGGCCACGGTCAGCACCGCCGGTGAGACCGTAAACCTCCACGTGGGCTTCCGCTCCATCACGATCGAGGACGCGCAGTTCAAGGTCAACGGCCAGCGGATCCTGCTGCGCGGCGTGAACCGGCACGAACATGATCCGCGGCTCGGGCGAGCGGTTCCGCGCCAGGTCATGGAGGCGGAGCTGCGGCTGATGAAACAACACAACGTCAACGCCATCCGCACCTCCCATTACCCGCCGCACCCGGAATTCCTGGCCCTCGCGGACCGGCTGGGTTTCTACGTGGTGCTGGAATGCGATCTGGAGACCCACGGCTTTGAAAGCGCCGGATGGAAGCAGAATCCCAGTGACGACCCGCAGTGGCAGCCGGCGCTGCTGGACCGGATGCGGCGCACTGTTGAGCGGGACAAGAACCACGCCTCCGTGATCATGTGGTCGCTGGGGAACGAGTCCGGCACGGGGCGGAACCTGGCGGCCATGTCCCGTTGGACAAAGCACCGCGACCCGTCCCGGCCCATCCACTACGAGGGCGACTGGAGCTCGCCCTACGTGGACGTCTACTCGCGGATGTACGCCGATCAGGCCGAGACCGCGCTGATCGGACAGCGGATGGAGCCTGCCCTGGACGATCCCGAGCTCGACGCCCGGCGGCGCGCCATGCCCTTTGTCCTTTGCGAATATGTGCACGCGATGGGCACCGGACCGGGCGGCATGACCGAGTACCAGGAACTCTTCGACCACTACCCGCGGCTCATGGGCGGCTTCGTCTGGGAATGGTTGGAGCACGGCATCACGCGCACCGGTAACGATGGCCGCGAGTACTTCGCCTACGGCGGCGACTTCGGTGAGGAAATTCACGATGGCAATTTCGTCACGGACGGCCTCGTCGATGCCGACCGAAAGCCCAGGCCCGCGCTGCTGGACTTCAAGAAGGTCATTGAACCGCTGGCCATTACCATCGCGGCGGACTGGACCACCTTCACCGTTGCCAACAAGTTCGACTTCGCGGACACATCCGCTGTCCGGTTCCGCTACACCGTCGAGGTCGACGGCGGCACTCTCGACGGCGGTCCCGTGGACGTCGCGCCGTTGGCGCCCCGCACTGAATCCACCATCGCGCTGCAAGCAGGACTGGCTGGGCTGGCCGCCGATGCACCCGCCGTGCTGACAGTCCGGGCCGAGTTGGCGGAGGACACTGAGTGGGCTGCCGCCGGGCATGAGCTCGCGTGGGGCCAGGCATTCATCAACCAGCCCGAAGTCCCTCAGGTCCGTGCGGCTGAAGTCGTGGTCGAGACCGGAGCCGGTGAGCTGCGGCTGGGTCCGGCGACCTTCTCCCGGGCCGCCGGGGCGCTGACCAGCCTGGGCGGGCTGCCGGTGAATGACCTGCGGCTTGTCCTGTGGCGCCCTCCCACGGATAACGACCACGGAGTGGACTGGTGGGGTAACCCCGAAGCCCGCACCCTCGCGCAGCGGTGGGTCGAGGCCGGCCTCAACCGGCTGCACTCCCGGCTCATGGGCATATCAGCCGTGCCCCACGCGGACGGCGGCGAGTCACTGGAGATCAGGACGCGGGTCGGCATTGCGGGCAAGCAGTACGGCGTGTTTGTGGATTACCTCTGGACCAGCGACGGCGGAAGGCTCAGCCTGCGGACCCGGCTGCGTCCTGACGGGGACTGGACCGATAGGGGACGCGACGTGCACTGGGCGCGGATCGGACTGGAGCTCGTTTTGGGCACCGAAGCCCGGCGCGTCGACTGGTTCGGACAAGGGCCCCATCAGGCCTATCCGGATACGGGACAAGGCACGCGCAAGGGGTGGCATTCCCTGCCCGCCGCCGACATGGCCGTGGATTACGTCCGCCCGCAGGAGTCCGGTGCCCGCGCGGCTGTACACAGCGCAAGCCTGGACCTGGGCGCCGGCAGCCTGGCCGTCAGCGGGGAACCCTTCGCGCTGACAGTCAGGCCGTACAGTCAGGCTGCGCTTGATGCCGCCAATCACCAGCCGGACCTGGTGCCGGACGGGTGCACCTACGTCTATCTCGACCACCTCCAACGCGGAGTGGGAACCGGCGCCTGCGGTCCTGGAGTGCTGGAGGCCTACGTGATCCACCGGCGGGATGCAGACTTCACCTTGGTCCTTGAAGTCACGGGTTGATGGCTTGGAATCAGGTTCCATCAGGAGCACGTCCACGGCCCAACAGGAGCACTGATGGAATGTGACGCGCTCCATAGCGGGCAGATAGCCTCGAATCCGCCCTACGGACGACCGATGTGCGCTTCCATCGCACCGAAGTTCCGCGGATTTGTGGGGTTTTTGGGGTGTGTGGTGGGGGTGTTTGGGTGGGTTTGCGGTGGGGGGTTGGTGGG
>NZ_JBNHFR010000021.1:0-4798 GCF_059090445.1 Arthrobacter sp. B2060 | reverse complement strand
GGAGAGTAGGTCACCGCCGGACAACCATTACACGGTCGAGAGCCCCAACCACACGGTTGGGGCTCTCCCGCATTTAAACACCCAACCAACTGCGCCCGGCGGCTAACCTCAGTCGGTGCGTACGTTGGCCGTTGCCGTGCCTCCACGGCTGGAGTCCACACGGACCATGGTGACCTGGCGGGATGGGCCCGGCTTGGTCGTCCAGGACCAGTTTCCAAGGGTGTTGATGGTTGCGGCACCGAGGCGCGAGGCCGTGCGGCCCGGAGTGACGTCATAGATCACCAAGCTGGCCCCCGCTGATGCACCCGTGTACTGGGACGTGCCTGCGAAGGCGATGTCCTTGTTCAGCCGGTGCCGGGCAGTAGTGATCGTAACAACGTCGGCTTGCGCCGCCGGCTGAGTGCTTGTTGGTGCTGCCGTCTGCGTGGGCTTGCTTGTCGTGACCGGTGCCGCCGTCTCTGTGATCGCCGTGCTCCCTGAGTCGTCCGTCGTCACCTCGCCGATGGGATGTGGCCTGACGGCTTCGATCGGATCGTTGGGATCAGGATCGTTGGGGTTATAACCCACGCTGAACTGGGCCATCATGTCGTGGTCCTCGTGAGGCAGGTTGTGGCAGTGGATCATGTACCGGCCCCGGTGGGGCCCGAACTGCATGAGCAGGCGCACGGTTTCGCCCTCACCGACATAGACGGTGTCCTTGGGCCCGCGTTCGTAGACGAACGGGGGCCTGCCGTTGCGGCTGAGAACCTGGAAGTCCACCAGGTGGATGTGCACGGGATGGAACCATCCGCCCGAGCTGTTCTCAATTTCCCAGATCTCGATGTCGTTGAGGTCCGGGTCAGCCAGGACCTTTTTGTACCCGCTTTCGATGACTTCGTCCCAGGTCATGCCGCCTATGGTCCAGATGTCGTTGTCCCTCTTGACGCGCATGCGGCGGGTTTTCACTGACTGTGACGGCTTCAGGTCCATTGTGGCGCTGCCCGTCAGCAGGGTAGGCATCACTCTGGCAGCTGGTCCGGAGGTGTCGACCGGGTCCCCGGTGACGTCGAACGCCATGATCTTTCCGGTGTAGTCATAGTCGATGTTGTTCTTGTTCGACAAATTGCGCAGTTCGACCCGCTTGCCCACGGGGTACTTGGAAAAGTCGATGAGAATCTCGTAGCGCTCAGCGCCGGACTGTCGCCATGACGTGACCTGCTGGGCTGCAGGCATGAGGCCGCCGTCGGTGCCAACCATGGTGACCGGGTCTCCCGCCCCCAGCTGGAACCGGTAGGAGCGTGAGATGGAGGCATTGAGAATGCGGAAACGGTAGATGCGGCGCTGAACCTTCATGACAGGCCACGGTGCTCCGTTGACGAGGATGACATCGCCCCACAGCCCGGAGTGGGTGTTGTCGTTGTAGCCGAGCGCCCCGTTCTTGGCGAACATGGCGTCCGAGATGGTCAGCGGCACGTCGAACTTTCCCTGTGGAAGCAGGTTGCGCTCAACCTCATCGTGAATGTGGTACTGGCCGGCAAGGCCTGAATACACACTCTGGGCTGTGTTGTGCACGGCATGGTCGTGGTACCACAGGGTACGGGCCGGCTGGAAGTTCGGGTACTCGTAGTCCTTGCACATGCCGCGACCGGTGATGTCGTTGGCGTAGCCGTCGTACTGGGGCAGGGAGGCAGAACCATGGAGATGGGTGGAGGTGTCCAGCCGGTAGCCCCACTGCGGGTGGAAGAGCGGCAACAGGTTGTCCATCTCCAGCGTGATCCGTTCACCCCGGTTCACCTTGATGGTGGGACCGGGGAACAACCCGTTGTACCCCAGGATCGGCGTCTTCAGCCCGGGGACGATGCTGCCCATTCCGGGGGTCTGCTCGATCTGGTAGAGGTGAACCTTCTTGCCGTCGGCGCCAATGGTGGTGCTTGTAGGAGCGAGCACCGGTGGAATGGGCAGCGTTCGCTGGTACGGCCTGGGCATGTTCTTCGGGTCAAGCAGGCTCGCTGATTTGGCATCAACGGAGGAGAGCGGCACTGCCAGCCCCAAGGCTCCGATGAAGCCCACACCACCGATTTGCAATGCCTGACGGCGTGAAACTGACATGATTACCTCCTATGAAACGCCGAAAATCCAAATGCTTTAGATAAAGAGTTGTTGGTCCACCCTGCGAAAACCTTGTGTGGACTAGGGGTCCAGCGGCACGTCGTGTAGTGCCCGCCCGGCTTGGGGGGACCTTTCAGGACGGGACTCGAAGACCGGCTTTGCAGCGGCCGCAGGCCCGTAGGCCGCCACCAGCTCCCTTGCCGCCGCGTGGCGTCCCCGGCCATCTGGAAGAACGCCCGCCTTGCGGCGCGCTGAAAGAAGCACGACGGCGGTCGCCACGCTCAGGCTGCCCGCCCCGATCAACCACATGGCGACGCCGGCGGGTTCTGCCTCCACGACGGATGCGATGTCGAAGGCCGGATTCACGGATATCTGCCACGGCTCCCTCCGGGCATCCGGAAGTTGGTCAGGTTGCTGGGCAAGGGCCCAGCCGTTAAAGCTGTAGAACACCGCGGCACCCCCGAGGGCAAGCAACCTCCCTGTCATTGCCGCCGCTGCAGGGCCGCTGAAGGCACGGGTCACCGACGTGATAAGCAGACAGCCAGCCAGCAGGGCGAGCATCGTCATGGCCGCATACCCGAACTGGGTGGTCGAGGAATACTCCAGCAGTGGTGTGTAGTACAACAGGGTCAGCGTCGCTGCCAGGCCCACCGCGGGCACAACGGGATCTGCCGTAGCCGACAGGACTGGCCGGATAACAGCGTCGATAACCTCAGCGGCACCGCTGCTTCCGTCGTTCCGTCGTGCGATTGTCTGTTCCGCCAGGCTGAGCGGTGCCGCCGGCACCAGCAGCAGGGGCACAACAGCCGTAATGCTCATCTGGGTCAGGACCTGGGCGCTGATGAGGTATTCCTGGGCTGCGTGGAGTCCACCGTTTGTCACGACAAAAAGAACCGCGATGCCGATCAACCATAGGGCAGTCCGGTAAGCAGGCCAGGAGCCGCCCCGCGAACGGAGCCTGCGCAGTCCAGCCAGGTACAGGACGATGGCCAAGCCACAGACGAGGCTCCACAGCGGGTCCGGCCTCCACGCGGAGAATGCATCGACAACTGAAGGAATCTGGGCCGTTTGTTCTGCCGCGCCCGTTTCGGCAACAGTCGGGGGAGGTGTGCGGGCAAGTGCGGCGGCCATTCCGGACGAGGCCCCCATAACGGCGAGTTCGGTCACAGCCAGAACAGTGAAGGCCCTGGCTCCCCGGTGGGGCGCCTGCTCGAGCTTGGTTATGACCCACTTGCGGTGGAGCAACCCGAAGATCCCCAACACAACGAACGCTGCGCTCTTTGCCGCGAGTATTGCTCCGTACGGGGTGGCAAGCGCCGTCAATGTGCCGATGCCGGACCAGCCCGCCAGAAGTCCCGATACCGCCAGGGCCACGAAGGAAACCAGCGCCAGAGCGGAATACCGCCGGACCACCGCGGGGATCATTGCCGGCTCCACGGTCTTGCGTAACACCACGAGCGCCAGCAGTCCGCCCAGCCAGACTGCGGCAGCGGCCATGTGCATCACTACGGAAAGGGCGCTGTCAGGATGGCTTCCGCTGCCAGTCGCATGCGAGTTCAAGGCGAGTGGAACGAGCCCCGCAAATGACAACAGGGCCGCGAGCGAAACTTCCCGGTGCCCATGGGCAATAAAACAAAGGACTGTCACCGTAGCCGCTAACAGGATGCTCAATGCTCCCCGTCTTCCGGCGTCAAGGTCCATGAGAAAACTGATGAACGCGGTTCCGGACCCCTCGGAAAACAAGGCCAGGTTCGCGAGGGAGTGAAAGGTGAGGAAGCTCATGGACACACTGGCTGCGGTCCACAATCCGGCGGAGATACCCGCCAAAGTGAGCGCCTGGGTGAAGGCCTTTCCCTTTGGAGGCAGGGCAAACAACGCAAGCATCAGAGACCCGATGGTGCACGCGGCGGCCACATTGAAGACGAGCTTTATGAGGGGCAGGCCCCAAATAACGGCCGGCCCCGTCCTGGTCAACAGTCCGGCCTCGGAGCCGGCCTGTTCGTGGTAAGCAATGGCAAGGGCCACAAGGCCGCATCCGACGACGACAATCGCCGCCGCAGCTGCCCTGACGGTTGACCGCTTCATAATCCCCCCTCGGCGCCCGTTTCGTGTTCAGTCTCGCCATCGCTCCTTGGAGTTACCCTGTGGAAGGAAGGTGATGGGACCGCACACCGGCAGAACAGCGGCCTGTGACGATATACACACCGGCCCCTCCGGGCGGCCCGGAGGTTAGTGACTGGACCTGCCCTCGCCTAGAATTGCAAGAGATAAGCGGACGCCGAGTTGGTTCACATCGGGTTGCGCAGGACAACAAAACACGGATACGAGCGGCTGCGCATCGCGCCAGTGGTCGGCTCACTACAGGAGGAATCCACCATGGCTGAGCACAACGGCGGCAATCGCAGCGGGCATGACCGCGACAATTCGGGCAGCAACCGTGCACGGGGCGGTCCATTCAGGGGGACCAACAACTCCGGCGGAGATCCGAGGGGATTCAGGTCCAGGGAAGGACGCGGCGCTGACGACCCGCGCCGCGGCTCCAGTGGGGAGCGTAAGCCGTTTGGTGATCGTCCGCGTCGTGAGGGCGAGGGTGATCGTCGTAGCTTTGGTGGTGGGGAGCGTAAGCCGTTTGGTGATCGTCCGCGTCGTGAGGGCGAGGGTGATCGTCGTAGCTTTGGTGGCGGGGAGCGTAAGCCGTTTGGTGATCGTC
>NZ_JBNHFR010000020.1:0-5557 GCF_059090445.1 Arthrobacter sp. B2060 | reverse complement strand
TGGACGTGCCGCCGTCACCAAAATCCCAGGACCACGACGTCGGCGCCCCGGTCGAGGTGTCAGTGAAACTCACCGGCAACGGGGCCGTGCCCGTCGTCGGGGACGCGGTAAAGGAAGCCACCGGCGCCGGCGGTGCCGGCGGGTTGACCGTGATGGTCGCGGTAGCGGAGGTCGAGCCTTCACTGTTGGTAGCGGTCAGCCGTGCCGTGTAGGTGCCGGCCGCGGTGTACGTGTGGGAGGGATTCTGGTCCGCGGACGTGCCGCCGTCGCCGAAATCCCAGGCCCAGGAGGCCGGCGCCCCGGTCGAGGTGTCAGTGAAACTCACCGGCAGCGGGGCCGTGCCCGTCGTCGGTGAAGCGGTAAAGGACGTCACCGGACCCGGCGGTGCCGGTGGAGGTGTCATTTGCACCACCGCGCTCAACGGGACATATTTCAGGTTGGACGTGCTGCCACCGGTATTGGGATGATCGTGAACCACCATAACGCCCTGCTCAAACTGAGGCCCGGCATTCAGGCTGGTGACGTCGATGCCGTCGCTTCCCGTGACTTCATCGATTGACCCGTTGGCGACGACCCTCACCGATTTGACGTAGGCGTTGCTGCCGGCGCGCTCGTAGACGGCGAAAGTGGAATCCCCTTGGCTGGACGCGAAGAGGTAGCCCGTCCCCTCAGGGCCATAAGCTATGCTCATCCCCTCGATGTCCGCCACCAGGTGGCCCGCGCCCACCGTGTCGACGGCCACCCGGCCATCTCCAGAGTCAGGTTCAGCGCCGTACTTCCAAATGGCCACATCCTCCTGGCCGACGTATAGGTGACCAAGGTCGTCATCGGCGACGCAACTCTCGGTGATGCTGCTGATGGACAGCGTTCTTACTAGCTTTGCGTCCACCAGGCCGGCGCCATTGTCGAAGAGTTCGAACTGCTGGATGGAGCCACCGCCCTCGTAGGGTGTTACAAAGGCATAGAACTTGCCGCTCACACGGCTGTGGTACATGCAGAAGCCGTAGTTTGGCGCGAATGTCGGGATGCTGCGGGCGGCGGCGGCCGAGAGAGTTCTGCTCTCTGTATTCAGTGACCACAACGCAAGCGTGTTGTTCGTCCGGTTGTTTGCCCCCACAAGCACGGTGGGAATCCCCGATAATGGGAAGCCTGCCCGCAGGTCAACGTTGCCGATCATCCCCTCGGCCCGGAACTGGATCAGTTTGCCGTCCATGCCGAAGACCCCGATCCCACCGCCTGAGCTCGCCTTCTTATCTGCAATGACGACACTATTGGCAGGGTTTGCGGGATCAGCCCAGATCACGGAGTCATCGGTGACGTCCCCCGAGCCTGAAAATCCAACATTCTCGACTACGGGCGAAACACTGGCGATGGTCGGCCTCGGGATCTCTGTGGGCGGGGGCGGCGGGGTTGCCGAATACGTAATCAGGAGTAGCGGCGGGTTCGCCGTCTCACGGGAGGCCAGGCTGCCCGTCACCCCAGTCGTGCTCAGGCCGTAACTGACAGGACCTGAGGCGGGGACAGAAGCAGCGGGCAAGGTTGCACTTACATAGCCGCCAGCCGGCAGGACCCCGGACCTGGAAAGCTCAGCAGGTTGCCATGCAGGCTGGTTCGCGAAAGTGACAGTCGACTCCCCCCAGTTGTTACTGGAAGGATGCACAATCAGGCTGCCGTTCACCGCGGACTTTGAATAGACCATCAGCGTCACGTTCGTGACGCTGCTTCCATCGGGCAGCGACACGTCGAACCGTAACAACGCGTGGTTGGAGTTTTGTGAAACGGCCAAGGAAGTAGCGCCACCAAAGTTTCGGTTGGGCGAAGAACTGGAAACATAGGTGTCCGCGACCGCATTGAGGGTCAGAGTGGAGGATGCGGCCGCAGCCATCGCAGGCACAAGGCCGAGAGCCACCAGCGCGGCCACGGCCACCGTCGCCAACAGAGCGAAGAAATGAGGTCTCGGCATGGCTCTTCCTTCGATGGATGGACCTGAACTCCGAGACCGTACCCCTAGAACTTTGTCTACGTGAGACACCACTGTCAAGGGCGCTGATTCGTGCAAGTAGAAGCCACGTGCAACACAGGTACTGAACGCTGAAAGGCGAGTATCCGGTGGAGCGAAGACAGGTACCCACTACTCTGGCCCGGCGTCCTGTTGATTCCGTAGGCTCCGATCCATCACGTCTGCGATCAACAGACACCGCCTGTGCGGTCCAGTGTTGACCTGCCATTTGAGGGAGGACCATGTCTGTTGCGAGCCGTGTTCGGTCCATCATCTCCACGATGAGCGGCTTCCATGTCCTGTCTACACGCGGGCCTGCAGCGACCGCCGGGAGACCCACTCGTGCGGAGAAGCGTTCGGGCCCGGGAGTGCGGCGCCGCGAGAGGTCCGCCCTGGCGGCCCTGGTCACCGCAGGGATGGCGACGTCCCTGCTGATCACGGGTTACGAGGCGGCGGCTCCGCGCGACTCCTCGAGCGCGCACGGTTCACATGTTCACAACGCGGCGCTGCCGGCCGCCGCAATGGAGCCGGCCCCGGATCCGTTGCAACGGGCCGGGTGGACGGTGTCGGCCAGCGATGAAGAGGTTTCCGGCGGGAACGGCAAGGCCGCCAACGTTCTCGATGCCAACGGCGCCACGTTCTGGCAGAGCAAGGGGAGCCCACGCGCAATTCCGTTGCCGCACACCATCACGATTGACACCAAGGTGACGCAAAACATCACGGGGTTCCGCTATCTGCCGCGACCCGACGTCGAGAACGGGCGGATAGGCAGCTTCGAGATTCTGGTGAGCACCAACGGCACCACGTGGGGTACGCCCGTGGCCCACGGGACCTGGGCTGACACCAGTGCCGAGAAAACCGCCACGTTTGCAGCAGTGCCGGCGCGGTATGTCCGGCTACGCGCCATCAGCGAGGCCGGCAACCGCGGCCCCTGGAGCAGCGCCGCCGAGATCAATCTCATCGGCCAAAGCGGCAGCGGCATGATGACCGCCATGGCGACGGAAGGAGCGGCGGGATCCTGGGGCCCCACCATCAACTTCCCGCTTGTCCCAGCCGCGGCGGCGCTGCTGCCTGGCAACAAGCTGCTCACGTGGTCCGCCTACTCCCCCACCGTATTCGGCGGCAGCAACGGCTACACCCAGACCTCCATCCTGAACCTCACCACCGGCGACGTGAGCCAGACCGAGGTGGCCAACACCGGTCACGACATGTTCTGCCCCGGGACCTCGATGCTGCCGGACGGGCGGATCGTGATCAGCGGCGGCAGCAACAGCTCGAAGACCACCCTGTACAACCCTGTGTCGAACACCTGGACAGCGGGGCCGGCAATGAAGATCGCCCGCGGATACCACTCCAACGTGACCACGTCCACCGGTGAGGTGTTCACCATCGGCGGCTCCTGGTCGGGGGGAATCGGCAACAAGCACGGCGAAGTATGGTCTGAAGCCGGCGGCTGGCGAACGTTGCCAAACGTGCTGGTCGACAATATCCTGACCAACGACCCCGGCGAACACCACGCCGACAATCATTCCTGGTTGTTTGCCGCCCCCGGCGGCCGGGTGTTCCACGCCGGGCCGAGCCGCCAGATGAACTGGATCTCCACCACAGGCACCGGCAGCATCACCTCGGCCGGCTTGCGGTCCGACAGCGCGGACGCGATGAACGGCGACGCGGTGATGTACGACGTCGGCAAGATCCTCACCGTGGGCGGGGCGACCGCCTACTCGAACGCCCCTGCCACCGCCCGGGCGTACACCATCGACATCAACAACGGAGCCACTGTGGCCCGGACCGCAGACATGGCCGTCAGCCGGTCCTTCGCGAACGGGGTCGCGCTGCCCGATGGCCAGGTGTTCGTGGTCGGCGGTCAGGCCACTCCCGTGCAGTTCACCGATACGGGAGCCAGGATGGCTCCGGAAATCTGGAACCCGGCGACCGGACTGTGGACCACGATGGCTCCGATGGCCATTCCCCGGACCTATCACAGCGTGGCCCTGCTGCTCCCGGATGCCCGGGTGTTCGTCGGCGGCGGCGGGCTGTGCACGGGAAGCTGCACCACGAACCACCTGGACGGAGAGATCTTCACCCCGCCCTACCTGCTGAACGCCGACGGCAGCCCGCGTGTGCGGCCCGAGATTGTGACCGCACCGGCCACCGCGTCACCCGGCAGCACGATTGCCGTGACCACCGGGGCGCCGACCACCAAGTTCTCTCTGATGCGGATGAGCACGGTGACCCACACCGTGAACACCGACCAGCGGCGGATACCGCTGACCGCAACCGCCGTGTCGGGTAACACCGCGTCGCTGACGTTGCCGGCGGACACGGGCGTGCTGGTGCCGGGCAATTACATGCTCTTTGCAGTGGACGCCGACGGCGTGCCCAGCATCGCCTCGACCATCAACATTGGCTCCACACCACCGGCGCCCCCTCCACCGTCGGGGACAGTGACCGCGGTCAGCTCCACCACTGCCAGCGCAACAACAGCCACCACCGCCGTAACCTTGACCAGGCCGTCCGGTACCACGGCCGGGGATGTCATGGTCGCCTCCTTTACCGCGGACAAGAACCCCACGGCGGCTGTCCCCGCGGGCTGGACTGCGATCGTCAACGGGCTCTCCATCAGCAGCGGCGCACGGGTCTTTGCCTACTACCGCGTGGCCGGAGCGTCTGAGCCACCCACCTACACCTGGACGCTCAGCACTGCCGTTAAATGGGGCGCCGGCGTCACGGCATACCGCGGCGTCAACAACACGACCCCTCTTGACAGCGCTGTCGCCACCGCTGTCAACACAACCTACAGAGCCACAAGCATTGCCGTTCCCGGCGTAACGACCGCGAGCAACGGGGCCATGCTGATCGGCGGTCTCGGGTTTGACAGTTCAAACCCCGCCGCTACCCCGCCAAGCGGATGGACCGAACGGTGGGAGACCGTCGCCGGCGGCCAGATCGCGGAACAGGCGGACAGGACCCAGGCAACCGCCGGAGCCACCGGCACAGCCACCTGGACCTTCAGCAGTGCCAAAGCGGTTGCCGCATGGCGTACCGCGCTGAAACCTGCCCCCAAAGATCCCGGCACACCGGCGCCGGTGGCTTCCTTTGCCGCGTCCCCGACGACGGGCACGGCTCCGTTGCCGGTGAGTTTCACTGATACCTCGACCGGGGCGCCGACGTCGTGGTCCTGGGATTTTGGTGACGGCGGCACGTCCACGGAGCGGAACCCTTCCCACACGTACACCGCGGCGGGGACGTTCACGGCGAGGCTGACCGCGACGAACGGCGGAGGCTCGACCTCCGCGACCGCGACCGTCACGGTCGAGGCGGCGGCCACGCCGGCGCCGGTGGCGTCCTTTACCGCGTCCCCCACGTCGGGCACGGCTCCGTTGCCGGTGAGTTTCACTGATACCTCGACCGGGGCGCCGACGTCGTGGTCCTGGGATTTTGGTGACGGCGGCACGTCTACGGAGCGGAACCCTTCCCACACGTACACCGCGGCGGGGACGTTCACGGCGAGGCTGACCGCGACGAACGGCGGAGGCTCGACCTCCGCGACCGCGA
>NZ_JBNHFR010000019.1:0-18596 GCF_059090445.1 Arthrobacter sp. B2060 | reverse complement strand
CACACTATTGAGTTCTCAAACAACAGACACACCCGGCACCACCACAACCAAACCACAGTCGCGGATCGCTCCGGAGCAACTTTCCAAACTTACCCGATCCGGCGAATCTCTGCAAATCAGCATTTCCGCGATTTGCGATCCAACGGGAGGGTCCCCGCCCATTCTCGGCGCGCCAGTCAGCGTGCCTTTTCCGGGCTGTTTTGTAAGGGGTTGGCCGCTATTTTTCCGCTTCAGCGGCGGCGACTCGAATTACTTTACACACCCGGCAAGCCCAGCGCAAATTGGCGTCCGGACGGCCTCCCGGCCCCGAGACCGGCATCCTCCGTTGCGCTTCTTCCTTGCCGAAGTCCGCGTGTGAAGACGAACTAGACAGAACGGTCTGTCTCAAATAAGTTTCAAGGAAGATCTCCGCCCTTTGGGGCAGTGGTCCGTTATCGCTGAAGCAGAACGGCGGATCAAGTGCACGCCATGAAAGAGCCAAAAATGACTGCAACACACTTTGACCGCTTCGTAGCCGAGGCCCTCACCACGGACCGGGAAACCGATACCGGTCTGAACCCGGACGAGCTCTACGGCCTGTACACCAGCTGGAGTTTGATCCACAAGACTCAGCCCGAAACCCCGGAAGCCCTGCGGGCCGGGCTGCAGGCGCTCGGCATCGATCCTGACAACAAGGAACTGTCCATGACTGGACCGGCCGCGGCTGATTACATCCTCGCCAGCGCGCCCAACCTTATTTAGCTCGCAGCACAGCAGGAAGAGCCGGATATCGGCTCTTCCTGCTGTGCTTATTTCCTGATGTGCTTGAGACGCAACGCTGCGGCCAGCGCCGTCCTGGCCACCACCGCCGCATGCTTGGGTGCCCCCAACGCAGGCTGAGGTGGCCGCTATCGGGTTCATACAAAAATACGCGCGGCGCACCAACTTGGTCCGCGCGGGAAAACGCTAGGTATTCAATGGACGATCTGTCCGGCATTTCCGCAGGCACATGCTTGGGCGGCAGGTACCGCATCGTGGAACAAATCGGCTCAGGTGCCATGGCGAACGTCTACCGGGCCACTGACGAATCCCTCGGCCGGGACGTCGCCGTCAAGATAGTCATTAAGTCCAAGCCCGCCCAGGAACTGCAGGATACCGTTGGCGTGCTGCAGGACGACGACGCCGAGGTGAGCGTCCTCGCCCGCCTGAACCACCACAGCCTGGTCACGCTCCTTGACGCGGGCGTGGACAGGGCGGAAGCGGGACGGCCGCGCATCTACCTCGTCATGGAGCTTGTGGACGGTCCGGACCTCAAGCACCGTCTGCGGGAAGGCCCGCTCCCAGCCCGCCACACAGCGCAGATTGGCTACGACCTCGCCGACGCCCTGACCTACATCCATGAAAACGGTGTAGTGCACCGGGACGTCAAACCCGGCAACATCCTGGTCTACGACTACACCTACGATGCAGCCCGGATGCGCGCCAAACTGACGGACTTCGGCATCGCCCTGATATCCGACGCGCAGCAGTACGACACCGGCGGTGTCCTGGGGACCGCAGCCTACCTCAGCCCGGAGCAGGCGAGGTCCGAACCGGCGGGACCTCCCAGCGACGTGTACTCCCTGGGCCTGGTGCTGCTTGAGTGCCTTACCGGTGAACCAGTGTTCCGGGGTGACCCCCTGCAAAGCGCGTTGGCACGGCTGATCGATGATCCCGAGATTCCCGGCGATCTCGATCCGGAGTGGCGGCAGCTTCTGGCGGCCATGACGGCGCGGGAGCCGGAGCACCGGCCCTCCACCCGTGAGGTCGCCCAGGCCCTTGAGGACCTGGCCGTCAACAGCCGCGGCAAACACAAGATAGACACCAGCATTCCCGACAACGAGGACGCCGACATAACAGAAGAGCTCCGCCACTCCTCCTGACCCGCCGTCGGCGCCTGGCCGGAACACAAAGAGCCTCCTAACCCCCAATTAGTGCCCCCGCACGACCAGCTTTCCCCAACGTCCCCCGAAAAAAATGGGCAAAGTCCGCAAACGCATCTGGGGGGGACATGAATTTCACTGCCGGCACTCTTACCGTCCGGGATGCCCACGGGGGGCAGTCATGAGCCCGCTGAACGTCTACGTGAATGAGGGATTCGTTCCGATGGTGGACGGGTCACTTGTCTACCACCGGGGTTTCGGCGACCGGCCCACCCGTAAGGAAGACCCCAAGCCGGCACTGAAGATGGGCCCGCGGGTGTTCACGGCGGCCGGCCAGCTGGTCGCCAGCCGCAGCTATCCGCTCAAGGCTCCGGTGCCGCCGTACGGCAGGCCGGCACCGCTCCGGCCGGACCCGCTGTTCCCGCGGCAGTTCCTGGCCCGGCGCGGGTACTGGGCCAGTTACTTCCCTGAGCGGACGCTGATCGCCGAAACCGGAAGCACCGTCAGCATCCTGCTGCACAACACCCTGTCCCAGCCGCACGAACTGCGGTTCCACGCCGCCGGCCCGGCAGGAGCGGACGCCACGAGCGGGCCAGTGGCTCCGGGCAAGTCAAGGCTCCTGGAGTTCCGTGCCCCGCTGCCCGGCACCTATCTGTTCTCCGACCCCGGCAACCAGCCCGTGGAGAGAACTCTGGGCCTGTACGGCGCGCTGGTGGTCATTGACCCGCGGAACGCCTGGCGGCTCAACCCGGGCGGGGTTGAGTTCGAGCGCCAGTGGCTGTGGCTGTGCCATGACGTGGAATCGAATTGGGCACGCATCGCGTCCCAGGGAAAGACGGTCAACCCGCTCACCACCCCCGCCGTCCCGCGGTATTTCACGCTCAACGGATACTCAGGCTTCCAGGCGCTGGCCCTCACCACCGATAAGGTGTTCAACGAGCACCGCGAGGAAGACACACTGCCCTCGGGCCACCCCCGGGAAACCGATGTGCGGAACTTCAGCGCTTCTCCGGGCGCAGGTGCGGTCCGCACGGGCCAGCTGATGAGGATGGTCAACGCCGGCATCGCCGACCACCAGCTGCACTACCACGGCAACCATGTGTGGACCGTTCGGGCCAACGGGATCGACTTCCCGCGGACCAACGGCAGGATCAGTCCGCAGGGTGACGTCGTCCTCCAGCAATGGGAGGACACCGTCCAGCTGAAGCCGCTTGAGCGCAAGGAGGCGATGCTGCCGGTCCGGCGTCCGCCTGAAGTGGTGGACGAAGTCTGGAACGCGCGAAGCGAGGACTGGAAGTATCCCATGCACTGCCATGCCGAACCGTCGCAGACGGCAGCGGGCGGCCTCTACCCTGGCGGTTTGATGTCGGACTGGTCGCTGGCGGCAGGCCCTACGCCGGAGCCCGGACTGCCAGGAACCGTGGAGGACGAGGCTCACCACACGTTCCGGAGCCAGGTGGACTTCGCCTCGGACCAGCCCCACGAGGGCAGCCCCGAGACCGAGTTCCGCTTGCGGCCGGACGTCTCCGTCGAGCTCGATTTCTTCAACAGGGAACTCACCTTTCCCGACCGTTCCGAGCACGAGGTGTGGAGCTTCGAGACGGATAACTCAGGGCGCGGGCTTCCCGGGCCCGTCGTGCGGCTCACGGAAGGGCAGCTCTTCCACGCGACCGTCAAGCCGAGCAAAAAGGTCCACACGATCCATTGGCACGGCATCGAACCGGATCCCCGCAACGACGGCGTGGGCCATACCTCGTTCGAGGTGACGGGAGAATACACGTACCAGTGGAGGCCGGACGTCGCAGTACGCGGCAACCCCAACCGGGGATCCGCGGGAACGTACTTCTACCACTGCCACGTCAACACTCCCCTGCACGTCCAGATGGGCATGTTCGGGGCCATCATCATCGATCCCCAGGCCGACCCCGCCGCGCCCATCCCGGCAGGAACCCGGCGCCATTCGCAGGAGGGCCCTCTGTACGACATCGCCACCGAGACGTTGATTGCGCCGTATTCGATCGATCCCCGGTGGCATGAAATGAACCATGCCGCAGGGCTGTCCGGTGAGGACGCCGGCCTCAACCGCTTCGAGCCGAAGCACTTCTTTCTCCTGGGAGGCTCCATCGCCAGCAGGCCCAGGGGCGACAGGGTGTGGGCCATCTCCGCCATGAAGGCGAACATGGTTACCGGCAACCGGAAGCCCACGCTGGTGCGCATGGTGAACGTGGACTACTTCCCCACGGTCACACGGTTCATGGACGCGGCCGGCAGGCCGGCGCGCATCGCCGAACTGATTGCGCACGACGGCCGCCCGTTCTGGAACACGCCCAACCCGGCCGGCCCGGCCATCCAGCCGTCGGTGGCTGGCCGGCCACTGCTGACCAGCATCATAAAGTCCGGCGCCGCGGAGAAGTTCGACTTCCTGCTGCGTCTGCCGGCGCCCGGGAAATACACGATTGCCATCGATTTCCAGCACTGGATTACCGGCGCCGTTCTGGCGACGCGGACGGTGACGGTGAGCGCCTCCTGACGGGCTGACGCGGCCGGTGGCGGCTGCTAGTGTGGCGAAATGGATGCAATCATGGTTCGGCCCAGGAACGGTAAGATGATCGCCGGAGTCTGCGCGGCCCTCGCGGCACGATTCGGGATTCCCAAGGCGCTCGTCCGCCTCGGCTTCGTGCTTTTCGGCCTGTTCGGCGTCGGGGAACTGGCCTACATCGCCCTGTGGATCATCATCCCCAAGGAGAAATAGCCGAGTGCCGCTGAGCACCGGGCGCAGTCACGGGTTCAGCGGCAGGAAAACAGAGCGTCAAGTTTTCGTTCGCGCATGTCTGAGGGCTACTTACGACGCCGGCCCTGCGGCTTGTGGCCGATCGTCACCGCCGGCGAGTTCCACAGTTCCGCAACGCTCCCGAGCCGCCGCATGCGGGCAATCGCCAGCACCAGCTTCGCGCAGGCCATGGAGTTCGTACCTGGTTCAGGGTGCGCGACGGGCGGCAGTTTCAGCGCTGCCAGGACGTCGTTCATGCTGTTCGTCGGCAGTTCCAGCTCGTCCCGGGCGAGGCTGTGGGCACAGTAGAAGTCCTTGGCCGGCAGGTCCAGGTGCAGCCGCTCGCTGGCCTTCAGCATCACGTCGGCGTTGTAGCTGCCGGTGTAGCCGACCATGGGGTCGTCACCCGCGAAGTGCAGGATTCCCTCAACGGACATTTCCCAGTCGGCGGCGGAACAGACGTCCTCTGCCGTGATGCCGCGGAAGCCGCTATTGCGGGGGTCAAAGTGCTCGACGCCGGGCGGAGGCTTGATCAGCCAGAAGGCCTTGTCCTCAACGCGTCCGTTGCGGACCTTCACCAGACCGACGCCGCACACCGACGCGCGGTCACTGTTCGCCGTTGCAAAGTCAACGGCGGTAAAGCTGATTCCTGGCACTATTGGCTCCCCCGGGGCACGGCAGTGGGCGCCGCTGCTTGGCCCTCCCACTACCGCATATCTTCGCAGACCATATGCGGGATTTCCTTCTGAGCGCGATTGTGAACTGACTGAGGGCTCAGCGGGTCAGCGCTGCGGATGCAGCGCCTTGCTCCAGAGCACGGCGCCAGCGGCGTTGCGGAGGCTGACAGTGAAGACGTCGCCCTCGTCGAGATCCACGTGGCCGAAGAACTGGCTTTCGCCGGTGCGCGGGGACTGGTTGGCGTAGGCGCCGGCCTTGAAGAACGCCACCTCCGGACCGAAGGTGCCGTCCATCTGGCTGGGGCCGAACGTTCCGGCGTTGATGGGGCCAGCCACGAATTCCCAGAAGGGATCAAAGTCCTGGAACGCGGCACGCTCCGGCGAGTAATGGTGGGCGGCACAGTAGTGGACGTCGGCCGTGATCCAGACCACGTTTTTAACCCGGTTGCGCTTGAACGCAGACAACACACCGGCGATTTCGAGTTCCTTCCCCAAGGGGGCGCCGGCGTCGCGGTTCGCGAGGGACTCCTGATTGACCGGGCCGTCCGGCACGATGATGCCGAGCGGGAGGTCGGCCGAGATCACCTTCCACGTGGCCGTGGACTTGCTGACTTCCTTGATCAGCCAGCGGGCCTGCTCCTCGCCGAGGATGTGGGTGAGGCTAGTTTCCTTGCCGGCGGTGTTCGGGTCCTTGAAGGTGCGCATGTCCAGGCAGAAGACGTCCAACTGAGGGCCGCGGGAAATTTTGCGGTAGATGCGGGCCGGTTCGAAGCCGGTGCTGCCGTCGCTCAACTGGGCGATGGGCTGGTATTCCTGCCAGGCCTGGCGGCCGCGGGCAGCCAGGACGTCAACGCGGCGTTCGGTGTAGCGGGCGTCGGTGAGGATCTCCCCCGGGTACCAGTTGTTGGTGGTTTCGTGGTCGTCCCACTGGGCGATCACCGGAACGTCGGCGTACATGGCCCGGACGTTGCAGTCCATGAGGTTGTAACGGTGACGGCCGCGGAACTCGTTGAGGGTCTCGGCCACCTTGGACACTTCCTCGGTCACAAGGTTGCGCCAGACCTGCCCGTCCGGCTCAGTGACCTCAGCGGCAATGGGGCCGTCGGCGTAGATTGTGTCGCCTGCATGGATGAAGAAGTCCGGCTTGGTGGCGTGCATGGCCGCATAGCCGCGCATGCCACCGATCTCTTCATTGATGCCCCAGCCCTGGCCTGCGGTGTCGCCGCTCCAGACGAAGCTTTGGCGGCGGGGCGCGCCGCCGCTGCGGAGGGCGCCGGTTCCGGGTGCCGTGGCGAAGGAGCCGCGGGCGGTTTCGCCGGCGTTGCCCTCTGCGTCCTCGAAGTGCATGGCGAGTGCGAAGCGCGTGCCGGCCGGGAGATGGGTGGCGTTGATCTTGGAGGTGAAGTCGGTGGCCTCGCTGGCGGCCGACCCGCGCAGCACCCGCTGGAAGGCGCGGCCGCCGCGGAGCGGGGACCCGTCGTCGTCGACCGCCAGCAGGCTTGCGACCAGCCGTCCCGGGCCCGACGCGCGGGACCACAGGACGCCGGAATCGGCGGTGACATCG
This sequence comes from Arthrobacter sp. B2060, assembly GCF_059090445.1. Classification (NCBI taxonomy): domain Bacteria; kingdom Bacillati; phylum Actinomycetota; class Actinomycetes; order Micrococcales; family Micrococcaceae; genus Arthrobacter; species Arthrobacter sp. B2060. Next base: position 11,684 of record NZ_JBNHFR010000019.1, on the reverse strand, counting down.
CCGGTGGCGATGCCGGACGGCAGGGTCAGGCGGTTGCGGACCAGCGCGACGCCGGACGGCCGGGCTGCGTGGGCGGGCGCGGCTATGGCAGGGGCGACGGCGGCAGCACCGGCTGCGGCGAGGGCACCTTTGAGGATATGGCGGCGGGTGAAAGGAGTCATGGTGCCATGCTTGACGGCGTGTGTGAACCGTTGTGGACGGGGGCATGAACGCCTGAATGATGCCGGGTTACCCGCCGTTGTGCGCAGCAGGCTGCAGGGAGGCTATTTCATAGACTGCTATTGAATAATTAATACTCTTCCCAAAGTCGCTGCGAACAGACTAATATCCTGCACCTAGGCATTATTCAAAGAGGAAAATGCCGAGAGCTGACGCTTACTTGAGTAAGTGACAATGAGTGGATTGTGCAGTGCGCACAATCCGTGGCAACTCATTTGCAGTGATCCTCTGTGCAGGAACTGCCCCACAGGCTATTCATCTCTGAATACCCTCACCGCCATTGTTTTTTATCCGCAGGTCTCCGACACCCTTTGTCGTGCGGTTTTTATCCACAACATATCGGATGGAGTTTTGCCATGAAAAGAATGATAATTCTTGCTGCCCTTTTACTGGGGCTCGTAGTAGGCGGGGGTCCCGTTTCGGCTGCCCCTCCAGATCCGATTGAGTTCACCTTCGTCAACAGAGACTGCGGCTACAGAATTGAGATCACCGTCACCGGTAAATCCGGCGTCAATGAGCTTCCGGGAGGTGCGACCATCATCACCGCGCCCGGACAGGAAGCGACCCTGACGAACATCAGCACCGGAGAGAGTGTCACGTACGTCATTACCGGTGCCACACACATCGATACGAGCGAGCCCGGTCTCCTAATTGTGAAATCGACGGGAAGAAACGTGCTCATCGTTCCTGTCGGCGACAGGGAGGGCCTTTACCTCACTCAAGGCAATGTGGAGTTCGTACTGGACGATAGGGGACGGCAAGTCAGCCCGTTTGAGGGTCCAGGCCAGGTAACCGACATTTGCGCACTTCTGGCATAACCGAACAGTGACGCACCCTTTCCACAAATAAAGCGGGTGGCTGGCATATGTGCCAGCCACCCGCCGTCGTGCGTTCTTATGTGCTGAACAATTCAGCCCGTACGGACCTCATCCACGAACGCTACCTGCGCCACGGCCTGCTGGTAGAGCTTCAGGGCCTCATCCACGGCGAGATTGCCGAAATTCAATGACAGCTGCAGGCCTTCCAGCTGGGCGTTGGCGGTCTCGGCAGCGCTGACCTTTTCACCCAGGGCGCGGGAGTTGGCGAAGTTCGTGGCCAGTGCCGCCGCAACTGAGAGAATAACCGCGGCCAGGCAGAGCAACCGCCACACGATGGAGTCGTCGTCCAGCGAGAAGATCCCACGGACCGACTCCGTGAATCCGGTGCCGCCTACTGCCGGCCCGGCGGTGAGCATGGCGGCCAGCGCACTGCCGACGATGCTGATGTTGGAGAGCCTGTTGCGGCGAGGCCGCTCCCGCCCCAGGTAGGAGCGGATGGTCTGCTGTTTTTGGTCAATGCGCTCGGACAGCCGTTGGCGTGTGTCTGCTGAATCGTCCATGGTCTGCTTCAGCCTTTCTCCCCCCGTCGACATTTTGGGTTCAGGATCCCACCGGCCCGATATCCGGTCCAGAGCCGAGAGGTTTGGTACGCCTGCCTCGCCCTGCAATGCGCGAATTCGTGCAGCGGCACGGAGCCACGCCACGCCGGAAACGGGCCGATCCCGAACGGACAGATTTGTCTCACTGTCCGGCGGGCCTGCCCTTGTGTAGTTTTAGTTTTCAAGCGACGGGACTGCAATGGAGCAGGACCGCCTGGCCTGACGCGAGCACCGGACGAGAGGCGACGAACATGGCAAAGACATCGGGTGTGGCACCACGGCTGGCCGAAGCGCTGGCCATTGTCCTAGGCACGGAGGAGATTCCCATCCGGCTGCGGGCGTGGGACGGATCGGAAGCGGGTCCGGCGGATGCGCCGGTCATCGAGTTCCGGTCGCGGCGGGCGTTGCGCCGGATGCTGTGGTCGCCCGGGCAGCTGGGCCTGAGCCGGGCATATGTTGCCGGCGAAATCGAGGCACACGGGGACATCTTCGCAGCCTTCACCGCGCTCAGCTCGGCAGGGAAGCTGGCAGAGCCGGGGCCTTTCAGCAGGCCGACGGCGCGCGAGCTCGGGACGCTGCTCTCCACCGCTGTCCTGCTCGGCGCGGTGGGACCGAATCCGGCGCCGCCGCCCGAAGAGGCGAAGGTGGAAAAGCACGGCCGGCGGCACTCGAAGAAGCGCGACGCCGCGGCGATCTCCCACCATTACGACGTCGGCAACGACTTCTACCGCCTGGTCCTCGGCCCCACGATGGTGTACTCCTGCGCGGTTTACGACAGCGAGGACGCGACACTCGAGGACGCCCAGGAAGCCAAGCTCGACCTCGTTTGCCGGAAGCTGGGACTGCAGCCGGGCATGCGGGTGCTGGACGTGGGCTGCGGCTGGGGCAGCTTCGCCCTGCATGCCGCCGAGCGCTACGGGGCGAACGTTGTTGGCATCACCATCTCGACTGAACAGGCGGAGCTCGTCCGGAAACGGGTGGCGGAAGCAGGGCTGACCGAGCGCGTGGACATCCGGGTCCAGGACTACCGCGACATCGACGACGGGCCGTTCGACGCGATCAGCTCCATCGGCATGTCCGAGCACGTGGGCCGCGCACAGCTGCCCCGCTACGTCTCGCAGCTGCACAGCCTGCTCCGCCCCGGCGGCCGGCTGCTCAACCACGCCATTTCCTGGAACGCCGGCCCGACGGAGGATGACCCGGATTCTTTCATCCCCCGCTATGTTTTCCCCGACGGCGAGATGCTGAGCCTGTCCGAGGTGGTGGTGGCACTGGAAGCCGGCGGGTTCGAGGTGCTCGACGTCGAGGCGCTGCGGCGGCACTATGCACTGACCCTCCGGGCCTGGGTGCGGAACCTCGAAGAGCACTGGGACGAGGCGGTGCGGCTGACGTCGCCGGGCCGGGCGCGCGTATGGCGGCTGTACATGGCCTCGAGCGCGCTGGGCTTCGAGAATGGCCTGACCGGAGTCAACCAGGTGCTGCTGCAGAAGCCCGGAGGCACCGAGCCGCCGCTGCGCCTCAGGCAGTGGACCGCCTAGAACCCCGGTGACTGACGCTGTCGAAATCGGCCGCTTGAGCTTGCCGAAACCCAGGAACCGCAGAACATAAGGAGAATCCCATGGCCAACATCCTGATGGTCGTATCTGCCGCCAACTCGCTCACCATGAAGGACGGCAGCGAGCATCCCACCGGGTTCTGGGCCGAGGAGCTGGTGGAGGCACACCGCGCCCTGCTCGGGGCGGGACACACGGTGGACTTCGCCACGCCCGGCGGGCTCAAGCCGACCGTGGACAAGGCCAGCCTGCAGGCGGATGCCGTCGGCAGCGAGGAAAGGGCGGAGGACTTCCGCACCTACCTGGACATGATCGACGTCGACCTGTTCGCGCCGCTCGTGCTGGCCGACGTCGACACCTCCGCATACGACGCCGTGGTCCTGCCGGGCGGGCACGGGCCGATGGCCGACCTCTTCCGGGACGCGGACCTGGGCCGGGTCCTGGTGGAGATGAACGCAGCGGGCAAGATCATTGCCCCGTTCTGCCACGGCCCCGCGGGCCTGCTCAGCGCCACGGCCGACGACGGCGCGTTCGCCTTCGCCGGACGGCGGCTGACGGTGTTCACCAACTCCGAGGAACTGGGCGGCGGCACCGGGGAGAACACGCCGTGGCTGGTGGAGACGCTGCTGCGCGAGAAGGGCGCCGCCGTGGAGACCGGCCCGGACTGGGCCAGCTTCGTGGTGCGTGACGGTAACCTGATCAGTGGCCAGAACCCGCAGTCCAGCGTGGACGTGGCCAGGGAGGTCATCAAGGCACTCAACGCTGGCTGAGGTCTCAGCCAACGGCCGAGACCTCAGGATCCCGGCAAGCTCGATCAGCGGGAACGCGGTTCGATCAGCGGGGGCGGCTCAGCCGCCCATGCCGGGACGGACCGGGACGAAGTCGATCTTGTTTCCGGAGCCGGCTTTCTTCTTCGGGGAACGCGAAAAGCCCTTTGCGTCAAGATGGTTCTGCGCGCGGTACTCGGCCAGGGCGTCGTCGTAGGCCTGGTTCAGCCGCCGGCCGGACACCTGCTCAGCCGTGCCGTCGGTAAAGGTGATGGAGATCAGGACGCTGTCGGGAAAGTGTCGGTTCATCCGGACAAAGCCGTCGGCATCCTGCAGGAGATTAATCAATGTGTCCGCCTTCGTGGTCGTGGCTTCCCAGTCTCCCGCACTTTTCATCGGTGCGGATGCGGACAGGCGGGACGATCAGCTTGGTGCGTGCTCGCGGGTTTCGCCGAAGGGGACTGCGTCGCTAAGGGCGACAGTGTATCGGCCAGGACTGTGCCGGGTGACCAGGATGCCGGCGGAACCCTCCATTGAGGCGGCCGGTAGAAGGGCAGCCTCCGCGTCGGAAAGCAGCTGATGAAGCTGCTCCTGGCTCCCTACCAGTACTTCAATTTGTGCAGAGGCAAGTTCAGACATGGGATTCTCCTTAGGTGGATTGGTTTCAACTAGAACGGTTTCGTCGCTCGTGCGACTCGTCTTCGTGGCGTACCGACTGGGCGTCGGCGGCGAAGAGCATCTTGCGGCCCATGAAATCGTCGGGCCATACCCAGACCACAGACCCATCAGGCATGAAGGCATCGATGGCACCGGATCCTGCGATCCCATCTGACTCAAACACCACCCGGTCACCCACGGCGTAGCCGCGTGGCTCCCCGGGGGCCGAGTCTGACACTGGTTCTCGGGCGGGAATCGAAGATTCTACTGACATATCGGAATTGACCTCATGTGGAGTATGTGAAAGGGATCAGGCCCGGGCCGCTGCGCACCCTGATCGGCGCACTGGCTGGGCCTTAAGAAGGATGGCGATTGCGCCAACCTTGGAAAAAAACTGCCGCACTCACTAGGTTACAGGATTGTCAACAATTCACAATAGGTTGCCAAGAATTGTTAGCGTTCCTACGGTTAGCGCAGCGGCACAAACTCCATACGGCGGCGACGTTTCGCTGCGGCTATTGCGGTGTCCAGGAGCATGAAGCCGAGCAGGCTCCAGCCAAGTACCGGCAGGAAGAGTCCGAGGATGACCATGACGGTAATGGCTGCGAGAACGCCTGCCCAGTGGCCGCGGAGGAACGCTCCCCGCGGCGCGGGTCTGCCCACGGCCCAGGTGCTGCCGCGGGTGGGGCGGCGCTTCCACCACATCACGTAGCCCCAGATGACCATGGCTGCCAGGCCCGCAGCCACGGCGAGCAGGAGGAGCTGGTTCGGCAGGCCGAAGAGCAAGCCCATGTGCGCCGCGATGGCCCAGCGGGTGAGCTTGGCGGCAAAGCCGAAGTCTTCAAAATCAGCCCGGCTCGTGATCTTTTCGGCTGCCGGGTCGATCGCTACGGCGCTGGCAGTTGCGGGCCACTCCCGGCCTGCTTCCGTCACGGTCCACGCTGTGCCTGCCGTTGCGGGGGGCTTGATGTCGATCATCGGCGCTGTGATGACGTCGGCCCTCGCGATCCGCTCGACGGTGTCGTACAGCGTCAGATCCGCGGCCGCACCGGCTGGCGCCGGCGCTGAACCGTGGCCGGAGTGATCACCGGCCGGCGCTGCAGGTTGCCCGTTGAGGCTGGTGGAAACGGTAGGCGTAATCCACCCAAGGTCGCTGCGCAAGGTGGTGATATTGGCTCCAGCATGCGTAGACCATGTCAGCCCGGATGCGGAGAGGAACAGAAGCCCGGCGAGCAGGATGGTGCCGGTGGTGCCGTGGAGCCACAGGATCCGTGCCCTCCCGGACGCCGGGCGTGCTTTCTTGGGTCTTGTCCGGGTACGGATCCTATCGATCCACAGGACGAGGCCTCCGAGGGCGATCACCCCGAGCCAGGAGGCGGCCAGTTCGCTGTAGATCCGGCCGGGTTCGCCGAGGTTCAGGGACCGGTGCAGGTTGGAGATCCACGTGCGCATCGGCAGGGCTCCGCTACCGCCGTACGTGGTCAGGTCCCCGCGGATGGTTCCGGTGCCGGGATCAACGAAGAGTGTCCTGTATTCGGATTCACCCAGGGACGGATCCGCGAACAGCACGCGGGTGGTGTCCTCGGGGCCGGGCGCCGGGCGGACGGTAACGGGGGTGGCTCCGCCGGCAGCATTCACGGCCGCCTGCACCTGCGCTGACAGGGGCAGCGGCCGGGCAGCGGCGGGGACGTGCAGTTCCTTGGCGTAGACGGCCTGTTCCAGTTGCGGGGTGATGGCGTAGAGGCCGCCGGTGAGTGCGGCGGTGAGCAGGAAGGGTCCGGCGAGGATCCCGGCATAGAAGTGCACGCGGAGCAGGAACGCCGGGAACCATCCGCGGCCGTTTGGTTCGGCGCTTGAGGGCCTGGTGTCCGGGGGTGCTGTCTGGGTGGAAGTTGGGGGGTCGGTTAATGCAGTCATGGTTTTGGTGGTTAGTTGCCCCGGAGCGGACGGCTGCGTGCGAGGGCTGTTACCCCGGCGGCCAGGCCGATCAGTCCGGTGGCGAGCCCGATCCAGCCGACGGTGCGGTCGCCGCCGTCGGATGCGGACGACGCAGCAGGCGCTGCTGACGAGGCGTCTGTAGCGTGCGCGGCCGCGGCGGCCACCGTCAGCGTCTCGTGACCCACACTGCTGGTGCGTGCCCGGCGTGGCCGAACAGCTGTGCCTGCGGAGCGGCTGCGGACGCTCCGGCCGGCAGTGCACTGAAGGCCCAGTGGAGCCAGATCTGCGTCGCGCCAATCAGCCCGGTCAGGGCCGGAAATGACAGGCGAAAGCGCGTCAGGGCTGCCACTGGAACCATGGTGACGGCGCACAGGGCCGCCAGAACTGCCGCTGGCGGCAGCTGGCCGCCTCCGGCCAGATGCCCGCCGGTGGCCAGTCCGAGGACTGCTGATCCGATGAGTCCGGTGCGGAACAGCCTGAACGAAGCACCGTCCTGCTCCTTTACTGCATTGGCGTTGTCTCGAGGGGCAACTGGTCAGCGATGCTGGCCTGCGGGTTTGCCAGATGCTCGGGACGGAGGATCTCCTCGAGCTCCTCGGCCGTGAGCAGTCCGCGTTCGAGGACGAGCGAGGTGACGCTGCGGCCCGTTGCGAGTGCCTGCCGGGCGATGGAGGTGGCCGCGTCATATCCGATGAGGGGGTTGAGGATAGTTACGACGCCGATGCTCGCTTCGACCTGGGACCGCAGGAACTCCTTGTTGGCTGTGATCCCGTCGATGCAGTGGTCGGCAAGGGTTGTGCATGCCGCGGTGAGGTGGGTCAGGCTGGCGAACAACGAGCGGGCGATGATCGGCTCAAACGCGTTCAGCTGCAGCTGCCCTGCCTCGGCGGCCATGGTGATGGTCAGGTCATTGCCGATGACCTCGAACGCCACCTGGTTGACCACCTCCGGAATGACCGGGTTCACTTTCCCGGGCATGATGCTCGAACCCGCCTGGCGCGGGGGAAGGTTGATTTCCGCGAAACCTGCCCGGGGCCCCGAAGAGAGCAGCCGCAGGTCGTTGCAGATCTTTGACAGCTTCACGGCCACGCGCTTCAGGGTTCCGGAAAACAGCACGAAGGCTCCGCAGTCTTGGGTTGCTTCCACGAGGTTGCCAGCCGTCACCACCGGCAGCCCGGTGATGCGCTGCAGGTGCGTGCGGGCTTCGGCAGCATACCGCGGATGGGTGTTAATGCCGGTGCCGATGGCGGTTGCGCCGAGGTTGATCTCGTGCAGATGGACCAGGGCTTCCCCGATCCGCCGTTCATCCTCGTCAATCATCACCGCGTAGGTGCTGAACTCCTGGCCCAGCGTCATGGGCACCGCATCCTGCAGCTGGGTTCTGCCCACCTTCACCACGTCCTCGAACTCCGCGGCCTTGCGCGCGAGAGCTTCGCGGAGGTAAGCCATGGCGGACAGCAGCTCATGGGCACCTTGAATCGTCGCGACCTTAATCGCCGTGGGGTAGACATCGTTGGTTGACTGGCCCATGTTCACATCCCCGTTGGGGTGGATCATGGCGTACTCGCCCTTGTTCAACCCCAGATGCTCCAGCGCCCGGTTGGCGATAACCTCGTTGGCGTTCATGTTGGTTGAGGTTCCGGCTCCGCCCTGGATGACATCCACCACGAACTGGTCATGGAGCAAGCCCTCCTGGATGTCCTGGCAGGCCTGCGCGATGGCATCCTTTTTGGCCCCCTCGATCAGGCCGAGATCGAAGTTGGCCAGCACGGCCGCATGCTTAACTTGGGCAAGAGCCCGTACCAGTTGCGGGTAGGCAGAGATCGCCGTGCCGGTAATCGGGAAGTTTTCCACCGCACGCAGTGTCTGGATGCCCCAGTAAGCGGCCGCCGGGATCTGTCGGGCGCCCATGAAGTCGGTCTCCGTCCGGCTTGCTGCGGTTTCCAAAAGGGACGATTTCTCTGTCATTGTCTCAATCCTTGTGCCGGTTGCTCAGTAAGTGCCGTTTTGGGCGCTCGAAAGGGCACCTACGGAGCAACCGATGGCTTAGTTGGTTAGGGAGGATTCGGGAACGGAGACGAACCCAAGTCTCTTGTCCACGACGTTCTCCAGCGGTTCGCCGTTGCAGAACCGCTTCAAATTGTCGACGAACAGTTTTCCAAGATCGTCGAGGTAGTCTTCAGTGTCGCCGGACATGTGGGGTGTGATGATGACGTTGTCCATGCCCCAGAGGGCGTGACCTTGGGGAAGGGGTTCAGGGTGCACCACGTCCAGGGCAGCGCCGGCAATGGAGGCTGAGGCCAGCGCTGCATCCAGGGCCTCGGTATCCACCAGTTCCCCGCGGCCTACGTTGATCAGGCGGGCGGACGGCTTCATGGAGGCCAGGACATGAGCATTTACCAGTCCCCTGGTTTCGTTCGTCAAGGGCGCGGCGAGTACCAGGTAGTCGTAGTCATGGACGATCCGGGCCAGGTCGCGGGAGGAGTGGATCTGCCCAAAATCAGCATCGCCGGGACGGGAATTCCGGCCGGCACCGTCGATCTCCATGCCCACCGCGCGGAAGAGCCGGGCGATTTCGCGGCCGATGGATCCGGTGCCGACCACCAGCGCAGTCTGTCCTTGGATCTTGCGCGTGACGCGGTGCTGCCAGCGATGTTCCTGCTGCAGCCTGAACGAACCCTGTGAGTCCTTGGCCATGTCCAGGACAAAACCGAGGGCAAACTCTGCGATGGCCCGGCTGAGGACGCCGCGCGAATTGGTGTAGACGATGTTGCTGTGGATGAGTTCATCGAACAGCAGCTGGCTGACGCCGGCTGCTGAGACGTGGACCCATTTCACCGACGAGGCGGCATCCCAGTTTTCCCGCAACGCCGGCGAGAATGAGTGCCACTGGTACAGCACGTCCGCGCCGTCCATCGCCTCGGCAAGACCGTCGGCCTTGGTCAACCGGACGTCTGCAAGCTCCTCGATTTCGGCCAGGCGGGGCGGGAGCGCCTCGCGGTATAGAGCCGCGACAATTGGCCGGCTGCCCTGCACTGCGGTCATGAGGCCAGATTTCCGGCGATGGAGGCCTGTTTCGGGGCCAGAGCATCGATGGCGCTCAGGACCGCTGCCGTGAATTCCGACGTCGACGACGTTCCGCCCACGTCGCGGGTTCCGAGTCCGGCGCGCAGGGCCGACTCGAATGCGGACTGCAGGTGTGCGGCCGCCTCAGGGTGTCCGAGGTGCTCCAGCATCATGGCACCGGACCAGATCTGGCCCACCGGGTTTGCCAGGCCCTTGCCGGCAATGTCCGGAGCCGAGCCGTGGACCGGCTCGAAGAGGGACGGGTAGTCGCCCTCCGGATTCAGGTTGGCGCTGGGTGCCAGGCCGATGGAGCCGGTGACAGAGCTGCCCAGGTCCGACAGGATGTCACCGAAGAGGTTGGAGGCCACAATGACATCGAAGGTCCAGGGTTTCAGGACCATGTGTGCCGCCAAGGCGTCAACCAGCTCGCTGGTGAGCGTGACCTCCGGGTACTCCAGAACTGTTTCCGCGACGATCTCGTCCCAGAACGGCATCGTGTGCACGATGCCGTTGCTCTTGGTGGCGGAGGTCAGCTTTCCCCGCCGGGTGGCGGCGAGGGCAGCAGCATAGTGCGCAGCCCTCGAGACTCCCATGCGCGTAAAGATGGTTTCCTGGACCGCGCTCTCCTGCGGCAGCCCGCGGTACATGCGGCCGCCGACTTCCGAGTATTCCCCTTCGTTGTTTTCCCGCACGATGAGCAGATCGATCGGGTGCTTGGCCGCAAGAGGTGACGCGACGCCGTCGAGCGTCTTGACGGGGCGGAGGTTGATGTACTGCTGGAACTCCCGGCGGATCGGGATCAGCAGGCCCCACAGGGACTCCGCATCGGGAACCTCCGGGGAACCCACGGCGCCCAGGAAGATCGCGTCATGTTTTGCGAGCTGCTCCAGCCCGTCAACGGCCATCATCCGCCCGTGCCGGGAGTAGTATTCGGAGCCCCAGTCGAAATACGTGAACTTCAGGTCCAGGGAGTGGAGTTCCGCGATGCGCTCGAGGCAATCAATGGCCGCGGGAACCACTTCGTTCCCGATGCCGTCGCCGGGGATAACAGCGATTCTGTGCGTGGTCATGAGATTTTCCGCTCTGGCAGGCCGCCCGGCAGCTGTTGCCAGCGGGCACCGGAGCCTCCAAGGTTGACGATGGTGCTTTTCGGCTCCGTCATCTCGTGGACGGCATACTTGACGCCTTCCCGCCCCACACCGGATTTCTTGAACCCGCCAAAGGGCATGGAATCGATGCGGACGTCGCTGGTCTCGTTGATGACCACGGCGCCGACGTGCAGCTTGTCGGCAATGGCCAGCGCCTGGTCGATGGACTGGGTGAAGACGCCGGCCTGCAGCCCGTAGTCGGAGCTGTTGGCGGCGTGGACAGCGTCCGCGATGCTGATGAAGGGCAGGATGCTGACGACAGGACCGAATACTTCCTCGTGGATGACCCGGCATTCCGAGGGCACGTCGGTCAGCACGGTGGGCTCGTAGTACGCCCCCCGCCGCTGGCCGCCGGCGTGCAGGGTGGCACCGGCCGCTGTGGCTTCCTCCACCCATTCCTCGACCCGCCGGGCCTCTGCCTCTGAAATGAGCGGCCCAACGTCAGTGCCGCGGTCAAGCTTCGGCCCGGTCTTCAGGGCCTTTGTGCCGCGGGTGACGTGCTCGAGGACCTCGTCGAACAGAGAAATGTGCACGTAGACGCGCTGCACCGAGAGGCAGTTCTGGCCGGCAACACCAAAAGCTCCGGCCACGATGGCATCGGCTGCTTGGATAGCATCCGCGTCCGCGCAGACAATCGTTGCGTTGTTGCCGCCGAGTTCGGAGAGGATCTTCTTGGCCCCGGCGGCGGCGGCAATACGGTCGGCCGTGGCGGGACCGCCCGTGAAGGAGATCAGGTCGATCTGGTCATCGGTCACGAGGGCTTCGGAAACACCCGGTCCGGAGACGATCGCGGCAATGCGTCCCGACGGGACACCCGCTTCCAGCAGCAGCTGGACAAAGGCCAGCCCGGTCAGCGGGGTGCGGCCGGAAGGCTTGAGCACGACGCCGTTGCCGCCGATGAGGGCAGGGCCCAGTTTGT
>NZ_JBNHFR010000018.1:0-30035 GCF_059090445.1 Arthrobacter sp. B2060 | reverse complement strand
TGAATCTCGGCAACGCCACAGGCACCGGCACCACCGCCGACGCTGTCGTAGACGTGAATCTCGGCAACGCCACAGGCACCGGCACCACCGCCGACGCTGTCGTAGACGTGAATCTCGGCAACGCCACAGGCACCGGCACCACCGCCGACGCCCTGGTCGACGTCAATCTCGGCAACATCGGAACCGCAACGGGCAACGGCACGACCGCCGACGCTGTCGTTGACGTGAACCTCGGCAACGCCACAGGCAACGGCACCACCGCCGACGCCGTGATCGACGTCAGCCTTGGCGAATCGGGGCTGCTCGGGGATGGAGGCCCGGCCGCTGCGGGCGCCGTCATTATCGGTCTTGGCACGGGAACGGATCCCTCTGTTGGTTTGGGCGTCGATCTCGGCATCGACCTTGGGACTGGCACGGGAACGGGGACCACGCCACCGGTAACGGACCCAGGTGATGGTTCCGGAACCGGATCCGATCCCACGGACGGCACGGGTACGGACGATCCCACCGGCGGCACGGGCTCGGGTACAGACGACCCCACCGGCGGCCAAGGCACCGGCACAGACGACCCCACCGGCGGCACCGGCACGGACGGTGACGGCGGCACCGGCGGCACCGGCACGGACGGCACCACCGGCGGCACCGACACCGGCGCGGTCTCCGATGGAAGCGGGATCGTGGTCCTGCCTGCAGGCGCAGTGATTACGGACGGCTCGGTGGCGGCCAACGCTCCGACGGCCGGCCTGGCTGCAGGCCAGACGCCCAGTGGCGCTCAGTCCCTGGCAAACACCGGAGCAGAGGAGGGTCTGTTGCCACTCGCCCTCGCCCTCCTGGCCGTTGGGATGCTGATGGTCATCCGGAGGAAGAAGGCATAAATAAGAGGTCTGGGCCCGCCGCGGGCGGGCCCAGATGAACATCACGGACCCATTGCCGGTGGTCCGGCTCCGGATGGTCAGAAGACCAGCGGAAGCCGGACCGCCGGCCGGGCTGTGCATCCAGCCCCGGATTCCGCGCACAACCTGCGCGGCGTCCGCCGCCCCGCCCCCGTATTACCCTTAACGGGACCCACTGGCGGATAAGGACGGCAAAGTATTGGAACATTCGCCCGGAAGCGTGACCGATGTACTGGACGGGCGCTACAGGCTCGGAGAAGTAATAGGCCGCGGAGGAATGTCATCGGTCTACACGGCCCGCGACGAAAACCTCGGCCGGGACGTGGCGCTGAAGCTCTTCGCTCCGCAAGTTGCAGACGCCGACGAGCTCAAGCGGCAGGAAGCCGAGATAAGGCTCCTCGCCACGCTCAACCACCCAAGCCTCGTGACACTGTTCGACGCAGGGGTGGACACGCGTGTGCCTGACCAGCCGAGACCGTTCCTCACCATGGAACTCGTGGAGGGCCAGGACCTTCGCGGCCGGCTGCGCCACAGCCGGGTTCCGCTCGACGAACTCGCCGTGATCGGCGCCGGGATCGCCGACGCCTTGGCCTACGTCCATGGTCTTGGAATCATCCACCGGGACATCAAACCTGCCAACATCCTCCTCGTCCAGGTGCGTCCCGGGGAGCCGCTGCGGCCCAAGCTCACAGACTTCGGCATCGCCCGGATCGCCGACGGTACGCGGCTGACTGCCACAGGCACCATGGTGGGGACAGCGGCATACCTCAGCCCCGAACAGGCGATGGGCTCGCCGCTCTCGCCCGCCACGGACATCTACTCTTTGGGCCTCGTGCTGCTGGAATGCATCAAGGGAACCCTGGAATATCCAGGCAGTGCCGTGGAATCTGCGGTGGCACGGCTGCACCGTGCACCAGAGGTTCCCGGAGACCTGCCGGCTGAGTGGCAACAACTCCTTACGTCCATGACGGCTTTCGAACCGCTGGACCGGCCCAGTGCCCCGGACCTGGAGATCGCCCTGCGCCAGGCGCTGGTTTCACCGGAAGGTGTCCCCGGGAACGTTGCTGGAGAGCACACCCGTGTCCTCCCCGCCCTGCCGACGCGGCCCCCGTCAGTTCTCCCGGACAGCGGTCACGCCACGGCTAAGCAGGACAGCGTCCGCCCTGCCGCAGGTCCCCGGCGCAGCCGACGCGTCTGGCTGGCGTCCTCTGTCGCTGCCGCCGCCTTGGCCGCCGGAGTGTTGGCGGTAACCCTCGCAGTCACGGCACCTGGAACGCCCGACGTCGTCACCTACCCCACGGTGACCGGCACCTTGGGCGATCACCTCCTGGAGCTGCAAAAGAGCGTGGAACCGTGACGGTGCACGGCCCGCTCCGCCCGCGGCCTGCTGTGCGGCGGCGGGCGGCGGTTGCCTTCGCGGGCGGGGTGCTCGCCTTGGGCCTGTCAGGCTGCGGCGGTGCCGCTCCCGAACTCAAGGCCGACGCCGCGGTGCAGCTTCAGCAGCGCGTCTTCGCCGTCACCGAAGCAGCGGCGGGTGGTGATCCTGCCGGCGCGCTCACGTCGCTGGAGCAGCTGGCGGCCGGCCTGGATGCCGCCGCCGCGGACGGCCATGTTTCGTTCAAGCGCCACCAGAGCATCACCGCGTCCGTCGACGCAGTCCGTGCCGACCTTAGGGCAACGCTGGCTGCCAAGAAGGCCGAGGCGGCGAAAGCTGCCAACCCCGCCCCGGCCACAACGCCGGCCGTTGTGGTCTCCGCGCCGGTTCCCGCCTCCGGTGACACTGCCCGGGGGAATGCCGGAAAGGACAACGCGGACGAGGACAGCGATGAAGCCAAAGGATCGGCCAAAGACAAGGACTAAAGAGTCCTTGCCGTCTTAGCACTCTCGGCAAAGGGCCCCTTGCGACACGAGTCCAAGGCCCGATCAGCCGTCTTCGTGGACTGCAGCCGCGGCTCTCTTCAATTGCCCGACGCTTCGGACTACGTTGGAGGTGTTCCACCCAAGATGCAGCAATCAGAACCGCGGGCAACAGCCCGCTCGCTGAAGGAGTGAACTACGCATGGCAACTGTGCAGGAATCCATCGAAGTCGATGTCCCCGTCAGCACGGCCTACAACCAATGGACCCAGTTTGAGGACTTCCCACATTTCATGAGCGGCGTCGACTCGGTGCGCCAACTCGATGACACCACCGTTCATTTCGAAACGAGCATCGCCGGCGTCAAACGTCAGTACGACGCGCAGATCACTGTTCAGGAACCTGACCAGCGTGTCACCTGGGAAAGCCTGAATGAGCCACGCAACGCCGGAACCGTCTGGTTCGAGTCCTTGGGGCCGGAGCAGACGAAGGTGAACGTCGAACTCACCTGGGAGCCCGAGTCCGCGATGGAGAAAATGGGCGCCGCCGTTGGTCTTGACTCCCGCCAGGTTGCTTCAGACCTGAAGAAGTTCAAGAAGTTCATCGAGAGCCAGGGTTCGGAAACCGGCGCATGGCGTGAGAGCGTCCACGACGGCGAGGTCGACGACCAGCGAGGGGCCACCGGGACGGCTGGCATGGCCGGGGCCGCCGGAACTGGTGCAGGACTTGGGGCTGCCGGAGCAGGTGCAGGGCCGGCCGGCTACGGCGCCGGCACATCAGGCACCGCGGACGCGAGCGACGAAACCATCGGCACGGCACCCTCGGCAGCAGATGATGCCACGGGCTACGCCGCCGGACCCGGAATGGATGCGACGCCAGGGCGGACGTACGAGTCAGGCGACGCGTACGATGCCGCCGCCACCGAGAGGCCGGTTGATGCGGATCCGGACATGGCCGTCGACGCCCCCTACGGAGACACTGAGGAGGGCGAACCCCGCAACGAACCCAGGCTGGGCAACACCAGGCGGGACGAAACCCCGGAGCGGTAGAGGCAGCCCACTGGTCGGCGCGGGCTTCAGCCCCGCTGATGGCGAATGCTGAGAGTTAACAAAGAAGCGCCCCGCCACTCGAACGAGTGGCGGGGCGCTTTTTCGTCTTAGCCCAGGCTGGCGACAACCTTGTTCAGCGTGGCAGAGGGCCGCATGACGGCCGCGGCCTTCTCGGCGTCGGGGCGGTAGTAGCCGCCGATGTCGACCGGTGAACCCTGGACAGCTAGGAGTTCGGAAACGATGGCGTCCTCGTTGGAGCCCAGAGCTTCAGCGACCGCGGAGAAGGACGCTGCCAGTTCTGAGTCCTCCGTCTGCTTGGCCAGTTCCTGCGCCCAGTACAGCGCCAGGTAGAAGTGGCTGCCGCGGTTGTCGAGCTCGCCAACCTTGCGCCTCGGGGACTTGTCCTCCAGCAGGAACGTGCCCGTGGCCCGGTCCAGTGTGTCGGCCAGGACCTGCGCCCGGGCGTTGTCCGTGGTGTTGGCCAGGTGCTCGAAGCTGACGGCCAGGGCGAGGAATTCGCCGAGGCTGTCCCAGCGGAGGTGGTTCTCCTTGAGGAGCTGCTGGACGTGCTTCGGTGCGGAGCCGCCGGCGCCGGTCTCGAACAGGCCGCCGCCGTTGATCAGCGGAACGATGGAGAGCATCTTGGCGCTGGTGCCGAGTTCCAGGATCGGGAACAGGTCCGTCAGGTAGTCGCGGAGCACGTTGCCGGTGACGGAGATCGTGTCTTCTCCCCTGCGGATGCGCTCGAGGGTGAACGCGGTGGCCTTCACCGGCGACATGATCTCGATCTGCAGGCCCTCGGTGTCGTGCTCCTGCAGGTATTCGCGGACCTTCTCGATGAGCTTGGCGTCGTGCGCGCGGGTCTCGTCCAGCCAGAACACGGCAGGCGTCTGCGAGGCGCGGGCACGGTTGACAGCCAGCTTGACCCAGTCACGGATGGGCAGGTCCTTGGTCTGGCAGGCGCGCCAGATATCGCCGGGGCCAACTTCGTGTTCGATCAGGACCGTTCCGGAGGCGTCCACGATCTGGACCTTGCCGGGGGCCTGAATTTCGAACGTCTTGTCGTGGCTGCCGTACTCCTCCGCCGCCTGGGCCATGAGGCCCACGTTCGGCACAGTGCCCATGGTGGTGGGGTCGAAGGCGCCGTTGGCGCGGCAGTCATCGATGACGACCTGGTAGATGCCGGCGTAGGAGCTGTCCGGCAGAACTGCCAGAGTGTCCGCTTCCTTGCCGTCCGGGCCCCACATGTGGCCGGAGGTGCGGATCATCGCCGGCATGGAAGCGTCAACAATGATGTCGCTGGGGACGTGCAGGCTGGTGATGCCCTTGTCGGAGTCGACCATGGCGAGGGCGGGCCCTTCTTCAAGGCCCTTCGCGATGGCCGCCTGAACGCCTTCGCGGACATCCTCGGGGAGCTCTTCGAGGCCGTTGAGGATGGCGGCGAGGCCGTTGTTGGGGCTGATGCCGGCCGCGGCGAGCTGCTTGCCGTAGGTGTCGAACAGTTCAGAGAAGTAGGCCTTGACCACGTGGCCGAAAATGATGGGGTCCGAGACCTTCATCATGGTGGCCTTCAGGTGTGCCGAGAAGAGGACGCCCTCCTCCTTGGCTCGTGCAACCTGGGCGGCAAGGAACTCGTCCAGGGCGGCAGCGCGCAGCACGGTCCCGTCGATCACTTCGCCTGCCAGGACCGGGAACGCCTTCTTCAGGACCTTGACCGTGCCGTCTTCGCGGACTAGCTGGATCTCGATGGTGCCGTCGGCCGGGATCACCACGGACTTTTCGTTGGAGCGGAAGTCGTCGGCTTCCATGTGGGCCACGTTGGTCTTGGAGTCCGGAGTCCAGGCACCCATGGAGTGCGGGTTCTGGCGGGCGTAGTTCTTAACGGACAGCGGCGCCCGGCGGTCCGAGTTGCCTTCGCGCAGGACCGGGTTCACGGCGGAGCCCTTGATCTTGTCGTAGCGAGAGCGAATGCTCGTTTCTTCATCGGAGGAGGGATTGTCCGGGTAGTCCGGCAGCTTGTACCCCTGAGCCTGCAGTTCGGCAATGGCGGCTTTCAACTGCGGCACGGAAGCGCTGATGTTGGGAAGTTTGATGATGTTGGCTTCCGGCTTCTTTGCCAGTTCACCGAGCTCAGCCAGGGCGTCACCGATCTGCTGTTCTTCAGTGAGGTAGTCACCGAACACGGCGATAATGCGGCCGGCCAGCGAAATGTCGCGGGTCTCCACCTGCACACCTGCGGTCGACGCGAATGCTTCGACGATCGGCAGGAACGAATATGTAGCCAGCATCGGCGCTTCGTCGGTGTGGGTATAGATAATTTTGGCCATGCTCGGGCGTCTCCCTGGAGGTCGGCTGTATGTGGAATCCGGTCTATTTCACCAACCTTTAACTTACCCGAGGTCATCATGCAGAGCCCCACCAAGGTGGGCTGTATCACTTTGGTGACGGAATCCAGCGATTAAGTGGGGCCGAGGTGCCCATTGTCCCCCGCGCCGCGTACCCCTATCTTTAGCTCATGACAGAAAAGCGCCTCACCGGCTGAAGGTAGCCGGCACGCCCTGCGGCAGGGGCAGAAACGCACTACCCCTACCTGGAACACATAACTTCAAACGACTTTTACAAAGCTTGTCATGTCCGGGTAGCCTCAATTCTTCACAGGTGCGCTGCTACGGCGCCCACCGATAGGTAGGACCCCCATGACGAGCAACAAGTCTCTGGCCACTAGCCTCGTGAGCCTCTCAGCGGGTTTGCTGCTGACGCTCTCCGCGGCCGGCGGCGCAACGGCTTCTCCTGCAAAGGCGCAGGATCCCGTGCAGCCGCAGATCGCCAGCGCGACGCTCACCACGTCAACTGCGGCGAGTTACTGGACGCCCGAGCGCATGCGGGCTGCCGTTCCAGGCGATGTCCTCGCAGCGAAGGCCGTCGCCCGGCAGGTCATCGTTCCTTGGCAGGTCAACGGTCCCCAGCAGCTCAACGGCAATGGCCTCCCAGGCCTCGGCGAGCAGGGTTCCCTGACCAAGATCGCCGGCACATCCCGTAAGGGCAAGACAAGCGCTCTGCACAAAGACGAACTGCCCGTGAGCCACATCGGCAAGATCTTCTTTACCCTGGGCGGCGCCAACTACGTCTGCTCCGGCAACTCAGTGGCCGCGGGCAACAAGAGCACAGTCTCCACTGCCGGGCACTGCCTTAACCAGGGGCCGGGCGCCTTCGCCACGAACTTCATTTTTGTGCCGGCCTACAAGGACGGGGCGGCTCCGTACGGCAAATGGGCGGCCAAGACGCTCTATGCGCCCAAGGAATGGAGCACCGACGGCAACATCCAGTACGACACCGGCTTCGCCGTGGTTGCCGAGCTTGACGGCCAGAAGCTTGCCGACGTGGTCGGTGCCACGGGCGTCGTGTTCAACCAGTCGCGCGGACTGACGTACAAGGCGTTCGGCTACCCGGCGGCATCCCCGTTCACTGGCAAGACACTCGTCAGTTGCTACGGGAAGGCAGGCAATGATTCGGTCAACCCGCAGTTCAACACGCAAGGCATTCCCTGCGACATGACCGGCGGTTCCTCGGGCGGTCCCTGGTTCCTCGCTGAGAGCACAGACAGCCCCTTGGGCTTCCAGAACTCGGTCAACAGCTATGGCTACGGCAGCCGCTCCACCGCGATGTACTCCCCGTACTGGGGTTCTGTCATCGAGCAGGTCTACAAACGTGCAGCAGCCGCCAGCTAAGGACGCACCGCCGCCTGGGGAGGACCCGGTAAGCAGCTCGGACGTCAGCCAGTCGCCGGAGGAAATCCTGGCGTACTGGACGCCGGAGCGCATGGCTGAGGCGGAACCGCGTGAGATCCTGCTCCCCTCCCCTGGGGAAGAACCTGACCGGGAACCCGAGGACAATTAAGTCAATGAAAGCCCGACGGCGGCTGTCCCCTTAAGGGGGCAGCCGCCGTCGGCGTTGCTGACCGGCTTTAACCGGGCGGGCGCTGGGCCCACGCCGCCCGGGTTCCCTCGCCGAGCGCAGCGAGGTTAGGGAGGCGGTGGCTGGGCCCACGCCGCCCGGGTTCCCTCGCCGAGCGCAGCGAGGTTAGGGAGGCGGTGGCTGGGCCCACGCCGCCCGGGTTCCCTCGCCGAGCGCAGCGAGGTTAGGGAGGCGGTGGGGACTAGTGGAAGAAGTGGCGCGCTCCGGTGAAGTACATCGTGATGCCGGCCGCGTTGGCTGCCGCGATGACTTCCTCGTCCCGGACTGAACCGCCGGGCTGGACCACGGCGCGGACGCCGGCGTCGATCAGAATCTGCAGGCCGTCGGCGAACGGGAAGAACGCGTCGGAGGCCGCCACGGCGCCGCGTGCACGCTCCGGGGCGCCGGCGGTTCCGACATTGGACGCGCCGCCGGCACCGTCAACTTCGGACTCCACGGTCACGCCAAGCGTGTTGGCGCGCTCGACGGCAAGCTTGCAGGAGTCGAGACGGTTGACCTGGCCCATGCCGATGCCCACGGCAGCGCCGTCGGCTGCGAGCAGGATGGCATTGGATTTTGCGGCGCGGCAGGCGGTCCAGGCGAACGCGAGGTCAGCCAGCGTGGCGTCGTCGGCGGCTTCGCCGGCCGCGAGCGTCCAGTTGGCGGGGTTGTCGCCGTCGGCATCCACCTTGTCGGTGATCTGGACGAGCACGCCGCCGGAGACCTGGCGGATTTCGGCCGGGTAGCGGCCGTAGCCCTCGGGCAGTGCCAGCAGGCGGATGTTCTTCTTCTTGGAGAGGATCTCCACGGCTTCCGGCTCGAAACCGGGGGCGATGACAACCTCGGTGAAGATGCCGGCCACGGTCCGGGCCATGCCGGCGGTGACAGTGCGGTTGGCCGCGATCACGCCGCCAAACGCGGAGACAGGGTCGCACGAGTGTGCCTTGGCATGGGCATCCGCGATCGGGTCTGCGGCGTCCGCGGAACCGACGGCCACGCCGCACGGGTTGGCGTGCTTGATGATGGCCACAGCCGGCTCAGCGAAGTCGAACGCGGCGCGGAGGGCGGCGTCGGCGTCCACGAAGTTGTTGTAGCTCATGGCCTTGCCGTGGAGCTGGTCGGCCTGGGCGATACCTGCGGGGGCTGCCTTGTCCACGTAAAGCGCGGCCTGCTGGTGCGGGTTTTCGCCGTAGCGGAGCACTTCGGAGCGTTCCAGCGCGAGTCCGGCGTAGGCGGGCCAGTCGATGACCCCGTCGCCGTCCTCGTCCAGGAACTGGCTGGCGGTCCAGGTGGCCACGGCGTTGTCGTAGGTGGCGGTGTGGGCGAATGCCTTGGCCGCCAGGCGCTGGCGGGTCTTCAGGTCGAAGCCGCCCTCTGCGGCGGCGCGGACAACGTCACCGTAGAACTGCGGATCCACCACAATGGCGACGGCGGCGTGGTTCTTCGCGGCGGAGCGCACCATGGCAGGGCCCCCGATGTCGATCTGCTCCACGACGTCGTCCTGCGCGGCGCCGGACTTGACGGTCTCCACGAACGGGTACAGGTTCACCACAACAAGGTCGAACGCCTCGATCTCCATTTTGGCGAGGGTTTCCATGTGCGCCGGAACCCGACGGTCGGCGAGGATGCCGCCGTGGACGCGCGGATGCAGGGTCTTGACGCGACCGTCCAGCATTTCCGGCGATCCCGTGACCTCCTCGACTTCCTGGACGGGGATGCCGGCGTCCGCAATCTTCTTGGCGGTGGAGCCGGTGGAGACGATCCTGACACCTGCGGCGTGCAGGCCCTTGGCCAGCTCCTCCAGACCGGTCTTGTCGTAGACCGAGATCAGGGCTCGGCGGATGGGAACACGGTCAAGCTGCGTCAGGGTCACAAAAGTCTCCGTCGTAATCGCGCGGCGGCATGCCGCGGTTGGTGGGGATACGGCCAGTTTATCGCGTCACGGGGGATGGCTTTCCTGCCCGCCCGAGTGTGAACGCGGCATCCTTCCCGCGCAGCGCAACGTAAGGTTTAGAACAGGAGGCGAGATGAACATTTACACCACTGTGCCCAGCGGCGAACAGGTGGTCCAGGAACTGCCGTGGCGCTGGAGGGTGCAGGGCCGGATCTTCCTGATCGGCGGTCTGGGGTTCATGTTCGATGCCTGGGACGTGACCTTAAACGGCATCCTGATCCCGCTGCTGTCGTCGCACTGGCAGCTCACGCCGGGGGAGGCAGGCTGGATCGGCACGGCCAACCTGATCGGCATGGCCCTCGGAGCGTTTGTCTGGGGCACCATCGCCGACACGATTGGGCGCAAGAAGGCGTTCACCGCCACGCTGCTGATCTTCTCGCTTTTCACCGTTCTCGGGGCGTTCTCCCCCGACTTCATCTGGTTCTGCCTCTTCCGCTTCATGGCCGGTTTCGGCCTGGGCGGCTGCATCCCGGTGGATTATGCGCTGGTGGGTGAATTCACGCCGCGCCGGCAGCGTGGCAAGGTCCTGACCGCCATGGACGGCTGGTGGCCCGTGGGCGCCGCACTGTGCGGCTTCGTCTCGGCCGGACTGGTGGCAGCCTTCGCGGACTGGCGGCTAACCATGATGGTGATGGTGCTGCCGGCCCTCCTCGTTTTCTGGGTGCGCCGCAGCGTTCCCGAATCGCCGCTCTTCCTCATCCGGAAGGGCCGACGCGAGGAGGCGGCCAAGGTCATCGACGACCTTGTCCAAGCCACCGGTGCGGAGCCACGCGCCTACAGCCTGCCGGATCCGCAGGCAGTCCCTCGGCTGTCGGCAGGCAGCGCCTGGCAGCAACTTCGTGGCGTCTGGACATTCAACTGGAAGATCACGGCTGCAGCCTGGGGCCTGTTCTTCAGCATCCTCCTCGTCTACTACCTCTCCCTGACCTGGATGCCGCGGATCCTGATCGGCGCCGGTTTCGCCGAGTACAAGGCGTTCCTGACGACGGCGGGCATGGCATCCGTCGGGCTTCTAGGGGTGGTGGCTGCAGCGCTGCTCGTGGAACGGATGGGCCGCAAATGGCTGCTGGCCATCACCGGCCCGCTGTCAGCGCTGACCCTCGTGATCGTGGCCTTCGTGGTGGACATTCCGACGGCGGCCGTATTCTGGCTGCTGGTCTTCGGCTTCATCGTGCAGGTGGCCATCCCTGTCCTCTACGCCTACGTTTCCGAGCTCTACCCCACCGAGCTGAGGGGTTCAGGCTTCGGCTGGGCGTCCACGTTCTCCCGGCTGGGCGCCGGCTTCGGGCCGCTCATCTTTGCGAACTACTTCTGGCCCGAGCTGGGCCTGGCAACGTCATTTGCCCTCGCCGGCGGCCTGGTCCTGCTGGCGGTGCTCTGGATGATGTTCTTCTCCCCCGAAACCAGGCAGCGCCGCCTCGAGTAGCGCCCGTTCTGGCTTGATGCACTTTCACTTGTGGCGGTTCCTGCCGGATGGATTAGCCGCGTTTGGGAACCGCCACAAGTGATGCCGCAACGGGGAAACTACTGGATGCAGGTGACGTGGACGGTGATGGACGTGTCCCTGCTCTGAGTCACCGACCAGCCTTGCCCGACAAGGGCCGGCCGGCTCGCCGTCACTTGATTGGTGGGGTTCGTCAGCAAGGCGCTGTAGCCGCCGCTGATGGCGACCTTGCCGGCAGGGCAAAACGCTGAGACGGTGTTGCCTGTCCCGTTGACCGTCACCATGGAAACGCTCGTGGAGGCGGCGGCGCCGGTGGCTCCTGTAGCGCCCGTGGCGCCAACGGGACCCACGGCGCCCGTCTCACCGGTTGCTCCGGTGTCGCCCTTCTCGCCTTGGATGCCCTGCGCCCCGGTCGCCCCGGTATCGCCCTTCTCTCCCTGGATGCCCTGCGCCCCGGTCTCGCCTTGAATACCTTGGGCGCCGGTCTCACCCGTATCGCCCTTCTCCCCCTGGATCCCCTGGGCGCCAGTTTCGCCGGTGTCACCCTTCTCACCCTGGACACCCTGCGCCCCGGTCTCGCCGGTGTCACCCTTCTCCCCTTGGATACCCTGCGCTCCGGTCTCGCCGGTCGCCCCGGTGTCACCCTTCTCCCCCTGGATTCCCTGGGCGCCGGTCTCGCCGGTGGCCCCGGTGTCACCCTTCTCACCCTGGATGCCCTGGACGCCCTGGATGCCCTGGATGTTCCAGGAGATGGCCGTCTCCTTCTTGGTGTCACAGGTGGCGCCAGCGGAAAGAATCCGGACCTGGCCTCCGTTGTTGTTGCTGTAACAGGCGTTGATCTCGCCGCCTGCAGACGTTGACGCCGCATAGGCGGCGGTGGCGGCCCCCGTCCCGAGGACAAGGGCAACTGAAAGGCACACCACTTTCGGACTGGTTTTGGCAAAGCTGAATTGCGGCACTGGAGACCTCCTGGAAGGACAACGCTGAATAGGACGGTGTCAGCGTAAGGTGCGGATCCGGCCCCCAACCAGCGTGGTCAGGTACCTCCAGCTACCCGTCTTTTAACGGGCTATACCCGGTTTTTGGCGCGGACTACTCGCTTTTCAGAATCGATCCCGCGCGGCGGTGCTCGGCGGCGAGCGATGCGAGGGTGGAGACGAGCAGCCGGCGCTCCACCACCTTGATGCGTTCGTGCAGGGTCTCTTCGGTATCGCCGTCCTCGATGGTTACGGCTTCCTGGGCGATGATGGGGCCGGTATCCACTCCGGCATCGGCCCAGTGCACGGTGCAACCCGTCACCTTCACGCCGTACGCCATGGCGTCCCGGACGCCGTGGGCCCCGGGGAAGGACGGCAGCAGCGCGGGGTGGGTGTTGAGGTATTTGCCATCGAAGGCATCGATGAATTCCGGGCTCACGATGCGCATGAATCCCGAGGACACCACAATGTCCGGCTGGTACACCGCCACAGCCTCGGTCAGCGCGGCGTTCCAGGCTGCACGGTCCGGATAGGCTTTGAAATCCACCACGAAAGTGTCGATTCCTGCCGCGGCTGAGCGCTCCACTCCATATGTGCCGGGGCGGTCCGCGCCCACCGCTGCGATCTCCACGTCCAGCTGCCCCGCTTGTACGGCGTCGATGACTGCCTGGAGGTTGGAGCCGGTTCCGGAGACGAGGACTACTATGCGCATTGCTCAAGCTTAGGCGGCTGCTCGCGTAGGCTGGAAAACATGAACCCCACTCCTGGCCCCGACGGGTCACAGCGGACCAAACTTCCGCTCAGCGAGGGCGCAAAGTCCTCGCTGCTGAAAACACATACCCTGTTCCGCATGTTCATCGTGGCGGTGCTGGGCTCGTTCTTTGTTTTCCAGCTCGACCTTCACTACCTCTGGCTGACGGCCATTCTGACGCTTGCGGGCATCGTTCTGGGGATCATCGTGCTTGTCCGCGCCGTCCGGCTCAAGGAGTCCAGACTGGTGCTGTTCGGGGCCATCTCCGGCCTGGCCGTTTCCGCCGTGATGGCGCTGCTGGTCCTGGTCTCCGCCGTGTTCTTCAACCAGGTGCGCGACTACCAGCAGTGCGCCCGCTATGCCTTGACGAGCCAGGCCAGCAATGATTGCCGGATCCAGCTCGAAAATTCGATGCCCGGCCAGCTCCAGCCGGGCCGCTGAGCGCGTCCGCTACTACACGTCGCGCTTGGGGCCGTTACTTGCCCGGGGCGGCCTCGAGATCCGCTTCACGCAGCTCCTGCCGGCGCTCCAGCCACGGGCCTGCTGCGTAACCGATGACGACGCCGATGCCGGCTTCCGCTGCCACCCAGACTGCCGTCCACACAGGGTCCGGCCCGATGTCATGGAGGCGGCCGATTCCTGCCGAACCATGCGTTATGCCTGCGAGCGCGCCTGCCAACAGGCCAGCCGCGGTTCCGGCGATGATGCCCAGCACCAGAGTGGAGGCTGCAGCCGTGAACCACCGGACGCGCACCTTGATGGACAGCCACTCGTCAAAGTGGTTCTCCCCCTCACGCAGGAACCACCAACCGCCCAGCACTCCGGCGAGCACCGGCACTACGAGGGCCACGAAGCCGTAATCGAGCGGGCCGGCAGGAATGGCCCCAAGGACCGGGACTGACGGGAGGGGCCCCACGGCCGTGCCCAGTGGGCCGACTTGGGAGCCCGCTCCGAGGGCGAAGCCCGAGCCAGACACCCAGGCGAGTGCAAAGACGGCGAGGTTGGGAATGAAGCCGAGCTGCGCAAGGGTGAGCGCCGCGCCTCCTACCGCGCCGGCGTCGAGCGCTTCATAGACTGCCACCACAAGGTTCCAGTGGATGAAAAGGTCAACCGCCAGCAGGGCCGAAGACAGCGCCAGGGCTGCCATGAGCGTGACGAAGCCGGCCTTGGCCGCGGAGGCCAGGTAGGAGCCTGCCCAGCGCGAGTGCTGGCTGGTCCGCGCGATCCAGTCCACGGCATCGACCCCGATCAGCCGGCTCCACGACCCGGCCTCGCGCCTTGCTCCAATCACCATGCCCAGCGCAAAGGGAACCAGGGGCAGCAGCGCGGCCCACCAGAGGAACACCCCGACGTCTTCGGTGCGGCACACGAATCCGGTGGTGACGCCGAATCCCGCATAAACCAGCCAGGAGCCCAGCAGCGCCTGCCACAGCTGGTCGGTATATGAGGCGCGGGCCAGACGCCGGCCCGCCCGCCACGCGAGCAGGAATGGAATGAGCGTCATGCCCAGCGGCATGAGGGAGAGAGTGCCCGTCTCCGGTCCGGCAGCGGCACCGTCGACGACGGTGGTCAGGTACAGGGGCACCCCGTGGATGACGAGCCAGGCCTGGCCGGCCAGGCGCGCCAAGAAGTCGAACTGCGTGTCCCGGAAGCCGGAGGTTGCCCACACCGCGACAACGGGGGCAATAACCACCAGGGCGGAAATAAATGCGGCCTGGGCCGACTCCAGCCCGCCCTGCAGCCACAGGGGCATGGGAAGGCCACGGTCACCGGTCTGATCAGCGCGCAGTTTCATCGTTGTCCATCGTGCCATGTGCGCCCTCGTCCAACTGTTTTCGACAGGCTCTTCGGCGGAGAAGACGGATGAAGAGAATCCCGTGGGGCTTGGCCGTGGCCGCAGCCAGCGCTTTTTACGGTGTACAGAAGTAAAATTAGGTTGTCCGCAAACAGTGGTTGGAGGCAGAAAATGACTACCGCATCCCCACATGCACACGGCGTTCACTTTGGTCGGACGGACGTCCAGAACGTTGGCATGGGTGTTGGTATTCTCGCGTTGCTGGTAGGGATTCTGGGATTCATCCCGGGCATCACCGCACGTTATGGCGAACTGATGTTCCTTGGGCCTGATTCGCACGCCATGTTGTTTGGCCTGTTCCAGGTATCCATGCTGCTCAACATTGTGCAGCTGGTCATCGGTGGAACCGGCTGGGCCATGTCCCGCAGTGAAATGGGTGCGCGCAGGTTCCTTATGGGCGCCGGTGCGCTGTACATCATCCTCAGCATCTACGGGCTCAGTGTCGGAGTGGATTCGGCGGCCAATTTCCTGTCGCTGAACATGACGGATAGCTGGACCCTGATGGTGGCGGGTGTTCTCATGATTGTCGCCGGCTGGATGTTCTCGCGGCATCTGGCCGATGACAGGAAATAGACCCGGAACGCGAACGCCGGGAATAGGAGCCGCGAATGAGTAGATATCTAATCTGAAAATTCGTACTACCGGTTGGTGCAGGTGTCCCGCGCAAGTTCGTGGGCGGCTGCACCAGCTTTGCGTTGAAGGTACTTCAGCAGGAACCCTGGGTGTCGAAGACTTCCCACTGGGCTGCCGGGTTTGGGCTGGACTAGCCACTCGAGACTCGAGGCCGATCAAAGCCTAGAAGCGGATCAATGAGTACGGCTGGCTGGGCAGGTTGCCGGCCGTCCACGGCCGCTGGGACGGCTCGGTGGGAACGTGGCCCCGTCCGTCACGCACAACCGCCCTCACCGTGGCAACGATTGCGACGGCGGCGGCTACTGCCAGAACTATCAGGACGACGACGATCGACCCGGCCATGACTCCAACACCTCTTAAGCCAATTTTACGGCCGAAAGAGGCTCCTATCCGTGGCATTCTTCCCGCCGGCTCCGGGGCATTCTTCCCGCCGGCTCCGGGGCATTCTTCCCGCCGGACACGCAGATAATAAGCAGGCGAATAAATTTCCTCTGGACGCGCCCGCCGCCCGGGCATATCCTGATCTCCCATTGCCTCTGGGGGGTGAATCGGAATGGGCGGTTACCTGCGCTCGTGGTGCACAGTTTTTGTGCGCGCCATCCTTGTGCCCGCCCTGCTTGCCTGTGCCTGGCTCATCTGGGGCGCAGGCACCGCCCAGGCATCACCCCAATCGTCTGTATCCTCCGCTTCAGGGCTGCTCGATCCTGGCACGTCCGGTGATCCAGCGGGTGTATCCGGCATCCTGAGCACGAGCCCGAGCACGGCTACGTCCAAGGCAGTGTCCGCCGTTCCGTCGCTGCCCGCTGTACAGGTCCTGCCGGCCCGCTTGGCTCCGGTTACTGACACCGTGGCCGCCGTCGCGGGCACGTCGGACGCTCTCGTCGGCGAGGCGCCGGCTGCCGTCTCCACGATGACCAAGACAGCGGCGCCGGCACTTTCTCACATCGACAACGCAGTAGCCGCAGTGGACGAGGCTGTCGCCTCACTGGAACCGCGGTTGGCGCGGCTTCCCGTTCCGGTTCCCGTGGTCAAGCTTCCCGTTCCCGTGGTCAAACTTCCGGTTCCCGTGGTCCGTTCCGCCCCCAAGCCCTTGCCAGGGAAGGAGGCACGGCCCTCGGTGCGGCCGGCACCGGCAGCTTCCGCTGCTGTACCTTCCACCGTACGTAGGGCTGCACCCGCCAACACAACCGCCAACAGTCCTGCCGCCCCCGCGGCGGCGGAGATTCAAGAAGCCGGCAGCCGTGGCCAGACCTTGGCTCAGCTTCATATGACCACCCGCCACAGGGCGACGAGCGCAGTCCAGACGGGTCCGCTGAGGGTCCCCGACAGCATTTCCGGCGTTGACGTCGTCGGGCTGGCGGCCACGCACGGCGAGTCTGGCTCCTCCAACTCTGAGGGTTCCGGCGGGCAGGCCGCGGATGCCGCGGCCTTCTGGAACACACTGTCCCAGCTGGCAGGCGAGCGCCGGCTTGACGCCGCCCTCGTATTGCCTCCCAGCCCGGCATTCGATCCGGGTTCTTCCCCCGACTGAACAGGTCAACTCTGCCCTCATCACGGCAGAACCGACCACCTGCGCCACCGGGCGTATGGATTCCAACGTTCATTCAGGAGAAAATGTCATGTTTACCCACGCCCCGCTGTCTGCTGTCCCCAGCCGTTCTTCCCGTGCAAGCATCGGCAACTGGCCCAATCTCACGTCCGGTTTCATCGGCAACTGGCCGGACCCCATGACCAAGAGCAGCCTCAGCGCGAGGTCCTGAAGTGCATGGGTAAAGACGCTAAAAACCGGTGTTTCCCGCACTGCCAGAGGCAGCGCGGGAAGCACCGTCACATTCCCTTTCCTGCTTCCGTTGAGAGTCCTTCAGCTTTCCGGGGCTTTGTCCTCTGACGGGCCGTTGCCGGCCTCTCCTGGATCCTGTTCCGAGGGGTCCACAGGCACTGTGGAGTCGGTTCGCCCGGCCCCGGCCTCTCCCGCGGTATCTTCATCCGGGCCATCGTCGCTCTCCGGAGGCCTCTTTCCGTGCCGGCCGCCCAGCCGAGGTGAGCGGGGAAAATGGCTGATCACCCGCGCGAGCTCACGGCTCAAGGCGGTGCCCTCCACGATGTCCTGCGGCAGGGTTTCCTTCTCCACCTGACGGGCCGCAGCCAAGGCATTCAGCCCCGCCTCGGTGATGGCCACCTCGTTGCTTCTCCGGTCCGAGGGGCTGGACTTGCGGGAGACCAAGCCAGCCTCCTCAAGACGGGCCAGCACCCTGCCCAGGGACTGGCTGCGGACATGGATATCTTCCGCCAACTGTTCCTGGTTCAGGGGTCCTGCGGTGAGGCCTTGAAGGGCAATGACTGCGGCATGCGTGAGACCGAGCTCAGCCAGGGCCTGGTCCTGACGGCGCTGGATAAGCCGGGCAGCCATCGACAGCAACTGGTGTGGACCCCATTGCTCCGCATCAGCGTTCGGGACCATCAGTTCCGCCCTCCCCATTCACATATGAGCTTTCCCGAGGCCACACGTCGGCAGGTAACTGCCCTTCGGGGCCAGGGGAAGCACCTGCCCCCAATGCCTGCCGCGTCAGCGCCGTCCGTTGCCGGCAAGCCTGCGGGCCTCCATTACGTCCTCCGCTGCCGTGCTGGATGCCTCACGCCCGACCGTGTCTGATGCGTCGGCAACGTTGTAGGTGCCGCCGCGTCCGGCGGCAAATCCGGCGTCGCGCTCTGTGCCTGTGCGTCCCGTTGCGGCGCCGGCGGCGGGCACCCCGCCGCTAAGCCGGTAATGCTCGTAGAGCCGGTCTTCCTCGGATGGCTCCAGGTGCCCGTCCGCATCCACGCCGGGTGCCTCCATGACCTGGTTCCTGGTGTACGGGACGACGATGTCGCTGGCCTCGAGACGGGCGCCTGCAAGGGGGACATACAGCTCGGACGTGGGGAAGAGGCCTGTGTGGGCCGTCACCCAGGTGGGCTGGCCGGTGTCGTCATCAGCGTAGATCTGTCCGATCGAGCCGATCTTGTCTCCGTCCGTGGAGAATATGTAGCCGTCCTTGTTGAGCAGATCGTCGAAATGTTCCTTGGTGAGCATGCTGCCTCCTTGGATCCTGACTACTGGTGCGCTTCGTTGCTTTGGGGTAATTCCGGCGGACTCACAGCACCGGGTCGAGACGGCTGCCCGTCGCGCCAGTCAACCTCACACGTATACCCTAAGCATGCTTACTATCAGACTGGCAAGCGTGCTTGGCATTTTTCTTTCGACGGGCCCGGCGCCCAGGGGTGCCAAGCCGCCTGCACGAAGCCCCCGAACGCAAGGCACCGCCGGCAGACACGCGGGAAATGATGACAAAAAAGCAAAGGGTGCTTACTATTTTTTAGTAAACATGCTTACCATTGCATGCCAGCAACGCTGGTTCCTGAAACAGCAGCTGACCCTTTCGGAAAGAGAGAGCGAAGATGACAGAGAACCAATGGCCGCAGGACGGGAGCCTGACAGTTCCCCCGGCTACGCAGAACTCACCGGCTTACGGCTCGGGCATTTCCTCCGGGAGCCCGGCGTCAGCCTCGAAGACCGATACCGCGAAGGAAGAAGCCTCGAACGTCGCAGGACAGGCCGCCGGCGCAGCCCAGAGCGTGGCGGGCACGGCCAAGGCTGAGGCGGCGAATGTGGCTGCCGAAGCAAAAACCAACGCCAAGGACCTTCTGTACCAGGCAAAGTCGGACCTTACCAGCCAGGCAGGGGCCCAGCAGCAGAAGGCCGCCGAAGGCATCCGCACCATCTCCTCCCAGCTGCGTTCCATGGCTGATGCCCCGGACCAGCAGGGCGTTGCCTCCGACCTCATCCGGCAGGCTGCTGAACGCTCCGAATCCGTCGCCTCCTGGCTCGACAACAGGGATCCGGGATCGCTGCTGAACGAAGTCAAGTCCTTCGCACGCCAGCGCCCCGGCACGTTCCTGCTGCTCGCCGCCGGAGCCGGCATGCTCGCCGGACGCCTAGGCAGAAGCCTCCAGGCGGGAGCCCCGGCCAGCACAACAGCAGCCGGCACGGCGGTTCCGCCCCAGCCCGTGCAGCCCCCGGTCACCGAAGGCGCCGTGGGCGCGGGTGTCGGCGCGCCGCTCTTCGACGAAACCGCCACGGCAGGGCCCGGCTACGGACAGCAGGAGTACGGCACACCTGCCTACAGCGAACCGGTGGCCGGCGCACCTGCCTACGGTGAACCTGCCTATGGTGAGCCTGGAATCGGCGAGCCCGCCCGTCCCGGCGTGGCCGCACCCGGCTCTGCCCAGACCCTTCCGGGAAGTTCCACTGCAGGGGTTCCCCAGCGTGATGTGGATGACCCCTTTGCCGAAGGTGAAGGACGCCACCTGTGAGCAGCCAGATACCGGAGACACCTCCCACCACCGCGCACGCCAAAGCGGACGCCAATTCCCTTGGGGATCTCCTGGGTGATGTTACCCGCGACCTCTCCACCCTGATGCGTCAGGAAGTGGAACTGGCCAAGGCAGAAGCGAAACAGTCGGCCACGAGGGCCGGCAAGGGCGGCGGCATGCTTGCCGGCGCCGCCGTAGCCGGCCACTTCGTGCTCCTGTTCCTGTCCGTCGCCCTCTGGTACGCCCTGGGCGAGTTGATGGGCCTGGGCTGGTCCGCCGTCGTCGTTGCCGTGATTTGGGGCATCATCGCCGCCATCCTGGCCTCGATTGGCCGCAAGGAACTCAAAACGATCAAGGGCATGCCCCAGACGGCCGAGACCATCCAGGAAATCCCTCCGACACTGAAACCCAATGGAGACAAACGATGAGTGAAAACCCGGACGCCATCCGCGCCGACATTGAAGCCACCCGCGCCCGCCTCGGCACCAACGTCGATGCGGTTGCAGACAAGGTCACCCCGTCCAACATCGTCCACAGGCAGACCGACAAGGTCAAAGAGGCCGTCTTCGGAGTGAAGGAGAAAGTCATGGGAGCAGCGGAGCACACCTCGGAGCACGCCCACAGGGCTTCGGGCAGTGCCGGTTCCTCGATGGGCGACGCCGGCTCAGCCGTCAGCTCCACACTTCACGACGCCGGCAGCGCCGTGGCCGACGCCCCGCACAAGGCAGCAGTGAAGACGCAAGGCAACCCCCTTGCCGCCGGCCTGATCGCCTTCGGCGCGGGCCTCCTGGTCTCCTCCCTGATTCCACCGAGCCAGAAGGAACGCGAAGCAGCGGAGGCCCTGAAGACCGCAGCCGAACCGGTCACCACGCAGCTCACCGAAGCTGCAAAGGATGTGGCGCAGGGGCTGAAGGAACCGGCCCAGGAAGCCATGGAAAACGTGAAATCCACGGCCGCCGACGCCGCCGAGCACGTTAAGGGAGAAGGCCAGACGGCCGTCTCTGACGTCAAGGCCAGCGCCGCGGACGCCAAGGACCACGTCCAGAACACCTAAGCCCCAAAGCATGACGGCGGCCGCCTCCCCATTTTCGGTGAGGCGGCCGCTTCGCGTCCCGGTGCGTTCGCCGGCTTTTGTGCGCCGCCCTGCCAGGGCCTCGCCCGTTCCGTTCGCGGGCTGCTGGCAACAGGCCCGGCGCAGCCAAATCACTGCAAGAATATGCGTATGACAGCCATCATCCTGGCGTGGGATCCTGACCACAGCGACGGCTGGAACCACGCCGCCGCCGTCGAATGTGTGCGGGAGACAGGCCAGGTCCTGACCGGCTGGGCCGTGGACGGCCCGGTAGACGTGCACGCCGGTGATGAGGCCTGGCTGTGGCTGCAGGGCCGCCGCCGCGGACTGTTGGGCCACGGTCAGGTGGTCTCGGGAGAGGCACCGGGGGCTGCACAGCCGGCGGCCGGCGAGCGGGACATGGGCTCCCGACGCATCACCGTGGCCTTTGATGCCCTCCTTCGGTCCGGCGACCAGATCCTGCCGGCCGTCCTTGCCGACGCTGTGCCGGAGGTTCCGTGGGAGGACCTGGCGCAGCCGGTGCTCGCCCTTGACCCGGTGCTGGCGTCGGAAGTCCGGGCCGTGTGGCGGGAGTTGGGACCGGCCCAGGCGCCGGACCCCCTCCACCTCGTGCCCGGGAGCTATCCGGAGCAAGCGGTCAGCCGGGTGCAGGCCAACCGCTTCGAAAGCAACGTTGAGGCTCGGAGGATCTGCGTGGCCCACCACGGCACCAGCTGCGCCGCCTGCGGCTTCTCCTTCGAGTCCGCTTATGGAGAGACCGGCTCGGGGTTCATCCAGGTCCACCATCTGGTGCCTGCCGGACAGATCGGCAATGACTATGAGCTCGATCCGGTGACGGACCTTGTGCCGCTCTGCCCGAATTGCCACGCGATGGCGCATCTGGATGTGAGCACGCCGCGGACGGTGGCAGAGCTCAGGCAGCTCATTGCCGGGGCAGGCTATCTGGCCGGACAAACGCTATCGCCGGAAGAGCTGGAAGCCCAGCGGGATGCCCGCCGGATTCTGGAACAGCACTGATTCTGGAAGAGCAACGATTCTGGAACAGCACTAGAGGCGGCCGCGTTGGGGCGGGCCCGGCGGAGCATCAGTCAGTCCCCCGGATCCTGATCATCAAATTGCTGGACTTTCCCGTGCGCGCCCGGCAAGACTGTCTATCACAGCTGGCAGTTCCGGCGCGTCCGGTGTCGGCCTGTACTGTGCTTCGCCTTTTTCAATGACGTGAAAGGACACATTCATGGAAGCCCTGTCAGCTTTCCTTCCTGTTATCGCCACCATTGTCGGGGTCCTCGCCGGAATCGCTGTGATTTGGGTGGCCATAAAGCTGATGTGGAAGGTTGCTGAGCCCAACGAGGCCCTGATCATTTCAGGCCTTACGCGCGGAACGCTCGAGAACACGGACGGAATGGACTTCAAGATTGTCACCGGGCGGGGTGCGCTCGTGGTCCCGGGGCTGCAAACGGTCAGGGCGCTGTCCCTGACCCTGAATGAAACGGAACTCAAAGTCTCCTGTGTCACGTCCCAGGGCATCCAGGTCATTGTGGATGGCGTGGTCATCTACAAGATCGGCGATGCACCGGCCTTCATCGCCAATGCCGCGCGGCGGTTCCTCGGCCAGCAGCCCAAGATGGAAAGCCAGGTCTACAACGTCTTTGAAGGACATCTCCGCTCCATCATCGGCAGCATGACGGTTGAAGAGATCATCCGCGAGCGCGACAAACTAGCTTCGCAGGTGCGCGGCGCGAGCGGTGTGGAAATGGAAAAGCTTGGACTCGTCGTCGACTCACTGCAGATCAAAGACCTGCAGGATCCCACGGGATACATCCAGAACATCGCCAAACCGCACATTGCGCAGGTCAAGATGGAAGCCCGCATCGCCGAGGCCACCAGGAACCGGGAAGCGGCCGAGAAGGAAGCCGAGGCGGCGGCGCAGATTGCCGACGCGCAAAGCGTCTCGGCCATCAAACAGTCCGTTGCGCAGGCAAACGCCGAGCGGGCCAAGGCCAATGCGGCCCAGGCGGGGCCGCTGGCGGAAGCGACGGCGCGGCAGCAGGTGGTGGTGCAGGAAACCGAAGTGGCCAAGCTGGAGGCGGACCGCGAGGAACAGAAGCTGCAGACGGTCATCCGCAAACCGGCCGACGCCAAGGCATATGCGCAGCGGACCGAAGCCGAGGCCCAGAAGTCCGCGGACATCAGCGCCGCTGAGGCAAGGGCCAAACGGACGGAACTCGAAGCACAGGCCAATGCCCGGCGGGTTGAAGTCGAGGCCCAGGCCAGCGCTTCGGCTGCCGCGGCCATGGCGGGAGCCACGCGTGTGACAGGTGAGGCTGAGGCCGCTGCCACGAGGGCTCGGGGTGACGCCGCCGCGTCCGCGATCAAGGCGAAGGCCCTGGCGGAAGCGGAAGGCATCAAGGCACGCGGCGACGCACTCGAGACCAACCAGGATGCCGTCATCGCCCAGCAGTTGGCGGAGAACATGCCGGCCATTGTGTCGGCTGCGGCCGAGCCGTTCGGCCACGTGGGCCAGATGACGGTGCTGAACGGCGGCGACGGCCTCAACGGCATGATCGGCGGCATCCTCTCGCAGGCCGGCACGTTCCTTCCGCGCCTTTCCGCCGCGCTGAAGGACGGCCACGAGCCGTCAAAACGATCCCCGAAGCCGCCCAGTGCATAGGAACGTTGACCGCAGCCTGACAGGCAAGGTCGGCAGGGTCACGGGGCGGATAGGCCCGGGCACGGTCGGTGAGGTGATGCTGCCGTTCCGCGGCGGGACCAGCGCCTTCCATGCCTACCCGTTCGACAAGACCAGCGTCTTCCCGGTCGGTGACAAGGTGCTTGTCATCTACTTTGAACCGCCCCAAACGGTTTTTGTTGATGAACTGCCGGACATCCTACGGTCCGACGCCGCCGGATAGGCCTGCCGGAACCCGCGTCCTCCTGTTAACCCAACCTTTGCCTCAGCGTCACGCCCACTCCGCCGCAACGTCAGACGCCCCGATCACGGTGGAGGGGTGAGGATCGCAATAGTCGCTGAATCATTCCTGCCGCTGATGAATGGGGTTACACACTCCATCCTGCGGGTGCTCGAACATCTGCAGGAGCGCGGGGATCAGGTGATGGTGATTGCGCCGTCGACATCGGACACCGATGTTCTTGATGTTGTCCACGGCGCGATTGTGCATCGGCTCCCCTCCGTTCCGCTGGCCGGGTATGCGAATGTCCGGGTGGCCGTGGGTGGCGTGTATCGGGTCAAGAGAATGCTTGCCGATTACGCTCCCGACGTGGTCCACCTGGCATCGCCGTTCGTGCTTGGCTGGCGGGCAGCCCAGGCGGCCGCCCAGCTGGGCATCCCGACCGTGGCGATCTACCAGACTGAGGTTCCCAGCTACATGGCCCGCTACGGCGTGCCGTTCCTCGAGAACTGGGCCTGGAACCGGGTGGAGAACATTCACCTGCTGGCCGACCGGACGCTGGCGCCGTCCACTTTCGCGCTGAACCAGCTGCGCGGCCGCGGGATTCCGCGGGTGGACATGTGGCGGCGCGGTGTGGATACCGCGCGTTTTGCGCCGGAAAAGCGCGACGGCGGGTGGCGGGCATCCGTGGCACCCGGCGGTGAGCGGATCATCGGCTATGTGGGCCGGCTCGCGGTGGAAAAGCAGGTCGAGGACCTGGCCGTACTGGCCGACGTCCCCGGCACACGGCTGGTCATCGTGGGCGACGGCCCGCAGCGCCCTGCCCTTGAAGAAGCCATTCCGAGCGCGGTTTTCACCGGGTTCCTGGGCGGCGAGGAGCTGGCCAGGGCGGTGGCTTCGTTCGATCTGTTTGTTCACCCGGGTGAATTCGAAACCTTCTGCCAGACCATCCAGGAGGCCATGGCGTCCGGGGTGACGGTGGTGGCTACCGGGCGTGGCGGCCCTCTGGACCTGGTGGAAAACTCTCGGACCGGATGGCTTTACAGGCCAGGTGATCTGGCCGACCTGCGGAGCCGCGTGATGGACCTGATGGGCGACGACGCCAAGCGCCGGGCCTTCGCAGCGGCTGCGCACGCTTCGGTCCAGGACCGGACATGGCCGGTCCTCAACGCTGAACTGGTCCGTCACTACAGGGAGGTCATTGCCGCCTCCTCAGTGTCCGCCGGACGCTCAACCTCAGAAGGAGCAGGCCTGTGAAAATCTCTGTAATCGGCTGCGGCTACCTCGGTGCCGTACATGCAGCCACACTCGCTTCCATGGGCCACACGGTGGTGGGGATCGACGTTGATCCTGCCAAAGTGGAGCGCCTGGCCGGCGGCGTTGCCCCCTTCTTCGAGCCGGGCCTGGACGAGCTGCTGCGCGATGGCCATGCCACCGGCCGGCTCACCTTCTCGACAGATTTCGGCGCCGCCGCCGGCGCCGAGATCCATTTCCTCTGCGTGGGCACACCGCAATCCAAAACGTCCGACGGCGCCGACCTCAGCTACCTGGTCTCGGCCACCGAAAGTCTCCTTCCGCACTTGAGCCGCGGTGCCGCCGTCGTCGGTAAATCAACGGTGCCCGTGGGAACCGTCGACATGCTTGGCGGAATTCTCGCCGGCCGGCAGGACGTCCTCCTCGGCTGGAATCCGGAGTTCCTGCGCCAGGGCACCGCGGTGAAGGACACGCTGGTGCCCGACCGGCTCGTATATGGCGTGCCGGGCGGCAGGGACGCCGCCTTTGAACCGGGAAGCAGCGCACCGCGGGGCATCACTGCGGTGCTGGATGCCGTGTATGAGCCGCTGCTGTGCGCCGGCATTCCGCGGCTGGTCTGCAACTTCGCCACGGCCGAACTGATCAAGTCTGCATCGAACGCGTATCTGGCCACAAAGGTCAGCTTCATCAATGCGATGTCGGAGTTGTGTGACGCGTCCGGGGCTGATGTCAGCGAGCTCAGTGAAGCGATGGGCCTTGATCCCCGGATAGGAAGCCGGTACCTGCACGCGGGGCTGGGTTTCGGCGGGGGCTGCCTGCCAAAGGACATCCGGAGCCTGAAGGCCCAGGCCTCAAAGCTGGGCGTTGAGTCGGCGACGGAATGGATGCAGCTGGTGGACTCCGTGAACGCGGGGCAGCGGCTCCGGACAGTGGAGCTGGCCCGCGAGCTGTGCGAGGGCCATCTCGCCGGCCGCACGGTGACGGTGCTGGGCGCCGCGTTCAAACCGGACACGGACGACGTCCGCGATTCGCCGTCCCTCGACGTCGCCCTCCGGCTCGCCGCGGCCGGCGCGCACGTGACCGTGACCGACCCGAAGGCCATCAACACGGCGTGGATGCACTACCCGCAGCTGCGATTCGAGCCCTCTGCGGCCCGGGCGCTGGAGGGGGCCGAGCTCGTTCTGCTGCTCACCGAATGGGATGAGTACCGCGCTTTGTCACCTGCCGTCGCCGGGCAGCTCGTACGGCGCCGGACGGTGCTGGACGCGCGAAATGTCCTGGACGCCGCAGGCTGGGAAGCGGCGGGCTGGACAGTCCGCGGCCTGGGAACGAACGCCGGGGCGCCGCTGATGGGTCCGGTGGAGGCCAAGTACGCCCACTGAGCAACCCGCCCGGACTCCCTTCGGAGTCTCCAGGGGTAGAGTCCGGCTTGGCCGGGACTCTATGATTTCTGGAGGGGGGATGTTCATGAAGAAAATTTGGTCTCGCGCGGAGCACGCCTGATATGGGGGCTCCTTCGCCGCACGAGCAGCAGGAGGCTTCGGGGATCGGCCTCCAGTCAGTCTTCGATGCGCTGCCGGACGCCGTGCTGGTCATGGCCGCTGACGGCTCAATCAGCCTCGCCAACGCTGCCGCGGCGGCCATCTTCGGGTACGCCCGGCAGGACCTGATCAGCCGCGATCACCGGTTCGTGCTGCCCAACGGTTTCCCCGAGGGCTTTGAACGTCACTTCGCCTCTCTTCGCGCCAGCTCCGCCGCTCCGCCTCCGTCACCTTTTGAGACGTACGGCCTCCGCAGCGACGGCAGCGAGTTCCAGGGCGAGGTGGCCTGTTCCCTGCTTGAATCGGAGCAGGGAACATTCCTGGTGGCGTGCTTCCGCCCGACGTTCCACCGGGAAGAGACCGATGACGGGCTGCGCGAAGCGATGTCGCTGCTTAGCGCCACGCTGGAGTCGACGGCGGACGGCATCCTCGTGGTGGGCGTCGACGGCAAGATCGCCGGGATGAACGACCAGTTTTCTGCCATGTGGCACATTCCCCACGAGCTGCTTGCCACCCACGACGATGAAGCCGTGATGGGTTTCGTCCTGGGACAGCTCACTGACCCGCAGACCTTCGTGGAGAAAGTCCAGGACCTGTACGCGCACCCCGCCGCGGAGAGCCACGATGTCTTGGAGTTCCTGGACGGCCGCACTTTCGAACGGTACTCGCGGCCCCAGAAGGTGGGCGACAAAGTGGTGGGCCGGGTCTGGAGCTTCCGTGATGTGACGCCGCGGCGGCGTGCCCAGGAACAGGCGAAGCAGGCAATGGCCGAACTCGCCGAGCAGGCCGCACAGCTGAAGGCCATGGCTTTCCAGGACCCGCTGACCGGGCTGGCCAACAGGAAACTGTTCCACGAGCAGCTGACTGAAGCGCTGAGCGGTGAGAGCAGCGCCGCCGTCGACGTCCTCCTCCTGGATCTGGACGATTTCAAGGAGGTCAACGATATCCTCGGCCATCACGCCGGTGACCAGATGCTCGTTGAGGTCGCCCGCCGGCTGCGGGCCTGCGTCCGTCCGGAAGATACTGTCGCACGGCTGGGCGGTGACGAGTTCGTGGTCCTCCTGACCGGGGCCCGGGATGCTGACAGCGTGGCGGAAGGCATCGTGGAATCACTGAACGTGCCGGTGATGATTGATGGAGCCATGCTTCGGCCCAGCCTCAGCCTGGGTCTGGCTTCCATGGGTGAGGGCGTCATCGCGGCATCGGAGCTGCTGCGCCGTGCGGACGTCGCAATGTACGCCGCCAAGGACGCCGGCAAGAATCAGTACCTGCGGTTCCGGCCGGAGATGATGACGGCGCTGGTTCGGCGTACGGACATGGAGGCCGGCCTGCGGCTCGCCGTCGACAACGACGAGATTACCGTGAACTACCAGCCGATTGTCTCGCCCAGGCTCGGCGAGGTCACCCAGTTCGAGGCCCTGGCGCGGTGGGATCGGAATGGCGAACGGGTTCCGCCGTCGCACTTCATTCCTACGGCGGAGCGCAGCGGGCTCATTGCAGCCATCGGGATGCACATGCTCCAGGAAAGCTTCACCCAGCTGCGCTCCTGGCTGGACGGCTCCCGAGAACGGTCCCTTGCCGTGAACGTCTCGGGGGTTCAGCTGCGGGAACGCGGGTTCGCCGGCGAGGTTCTGCGGCTCGCGGAATCCTGCGGGATGAACCCCGGGCAACTGGTCCTGGAGGTGACGGAGAGCGTGTTCTTCGACCATGACGAGCAGGTGATCGAGCAGCTGGGAAGGCTTCGCCGCGCCGGCGTGCGGGTGGCGCTGGATGACTTCGGCACCGGGTACTCCTCGCTGGGGCGACTTCAGGACCTTCCGGTGGACGCGGTGAAGATCGACCGGTCCTTCGTCTCGATGATCCGTACAGGCGCCGAGAAACTCCCGATCCTCAGCTCCATGATCAACATGGCCCACTCGCTGGGGCTGACGGTCACGGCTGAAGGGGTCGAGACGGCAGCGCAGGCGGCCTACCTGACGGACCTGCAGTGTGATTCCCTGCAGGGCTACCTGTTCTCGTTCCCCGAACCGGAGACCGGCCTAGAGATCGCCCTCCTCCGCTCAGCCGATGCCATCGACGCGTTGGAGGGGATGCGGCTACGGCGGTGAGCGCGGGCTTTCGCCCTACCTTTGCTCCGCGGCCTGCCCGGCCCGGACCATCTCTTCGCTGCGGTCCCACAGCTCCCGCGCGAGGTCCGCGTCGTAGGCCTGCCTGTTGGCCTGGGCCAGTGCCCTCTTGGCGTAGTAGGCGCCGGAAACCCAGTCCCGGCCCGGCGTGGACGTCGCGAGCCACACCAGTGTGTCCGCGCCCTGTTCCGCGGTCAGCAGGAACCTGTTGATGAACGTCTTGTACGCGTGGCGGAACCAGCTCGTGGACTCGGCCGCGAAGTTGGTGGCCACCACGCCCGGATGGAAGGCCGCCGCCGAGATTCCTGCCTCGCCGTAGCGGTTCTGCAGTTCCGATGTAAACAGGATGTTGGCGAGCTTGGACGTGCCGTACGCGCGGTTCGTCGAGTACGTGCGCTGGCCGTGAAGGTCCGCGAAATCCAGGTTCCCGAAGCCGTTGGCCGCGCTGGCCGTGTTGATGACCGTGGCGCGGCTTGCCGTCAGGACGTCCATGAGTTCGGTGGTGAGCAGGAACGGGGCCAGGTGGTTGATCTGGAACGTCTTCTCGTAGCCGTCCACGGTAAGCTCGCGCCGGCCCATGATCCCACCGGCGTTGTTGACCAGGACATCGATCCGCGAGTACTTTTCCTTCAGAGCCGCGGCCAGGTCCCGGACGTGCGCCAGTTGGGCAAAGTCGCTGAGGAAGTAGTCAGCACCGAGGTCTGCGGCCACAGCCTTGGTTTTTTCCGCAGAACGCCCGACGACGACGATCCGTTCTCCTGCCCGTGCCAGGTTCCGTGCGGCTGCCGCACCGATGCCGTCGCTGGCGCCGGTGATGACAATGGTGCGCTGCTGCATAAGCTGTCCTTTGCACGTCGGGCGGTGGCCTGTGGCCAACAGGCCCGCTGGTGGAACCCGGCGAAATCCGCTGGCTCAGCCGGTCGAAACCGGGGCCCCAATAACCCAACCGTACCTGACCGGAACATGTCCCGACGCTCCCTCACCTCCCGCCGCTCCCGTCCCGACGGTCCCTCAGTTCTTGTCTCTTCTCGTCTGGGCCCGGGAGACAGGTGGGTAGGTTCTGGCCGGCGGTGATGAGGGGCGTTCCGGTTCCAGGGGCTGGGTGGGCGCAGTTGGTTGGGTGTTTAAATGCGGGAGAGCCCCAACCGTGTGGTTGGGGCTCTCGACCGTGTAATGGTTGTCCGGCGGTGACCTACTCTCCCACACCCTCCCGGGTGCAGTACCATCGGCGCTGTGGGTCTTAGCTTCCGGGTTCGGAATGGGACCGGGCGTTTCCCCCACGCTATGACCGCCGTAACCCTGTGTCCCGTCACGCACCCGTGGGGGTGGTGTGGGAAATCTGTGGTGTTACAACTGTGGTGTTGTATTTAGTTATCGGTTCTCAAGCAACGGGTTTGTTGGTTGGGAACCACATAGT
>NZ_JBNHFR010000017.1:0-37272 GCF_059090445.1 Arthrobacter sp. B2060 | reverse complement strand
CGGAGCGGAACCCTTCCCACACGTACACCGCGGCGGGGACGTTCACGGCGAGGCTGACCGCGACGAACGGCGGAGGCTCGACCTCCGCGACCGCGACGATCACGGTTAATCCGCCGGCCCCGCCGGCGTCGGGGATCACTGCCCGGAGTTCAACGACAACGAATACCTCCACGGCCACCACCACGGTGGCACTGGCAGCGCCCGCGGGCAGGACGGCCGGGGATGTCCTGGTCGCCTCCTTCACGGCGGACCAGAATCCCACGGTGGCTGTCCCTGCGGGCTGGACCGCGATCGTCAACGGCTTGAGCATAGCCAGCTCCTCCACGGCCGGGGCGAAGGTGTTCGCCTACTACCGCGTCGTCGGTGCCTCGGATCCGGGAACCTATACCTGGACGCTGAGCAAGGCCGTGAAGTGGGGCGGCGGCATCACCGCGTACACCGGCGTCAACACCACCACACCGCTGGACAGTGCCGTGGCCACCGCCGTCAACACCAGTTACACGGCCACCAGCATCACCGTTCCGGGCATCACCACAGCGAGCAACGGTGCGATGCTGATCGGCGGCCTGGGGTTTGACAGCTCCAACCCGGCAGCGACGCCACCGACGGGATGGACGGAGCGGTGGGAAGCCACCGGCGGGCAGATCGCCGAACAGGCCGACAGGACCCAGGCAACCGCCGGCGCCGCCGGCACCGCCACCTGGACCTTCAGCACCGCCAAAGCCGTCGGCGCCTGGCGGACCGCACTAAAACCAGCCAGCTAGCCAGGACAGACGCCGCTGAAAGACGCTCCCCCAGGCCCCGGTCGCAGCTGGTGAGCAACAATCTCGATCAAATCCAGATTTTGGGTGCTGGCCGAGGGTGGGTCAGAATCGGTCGCTTTTGACCTGGGGAAGAGGGAAGCCGGCTGCAATTCTCACCCGGCTTCCCACTTTCTGGTCTAGATCCCGCGTTTTAGCCCTTCTGCTCCTCGGCTACAGCGGGGCCTGAGTGCCGCTCCTGGGTTCGTCCTCGAGGTCCTTAGGTGCTGTGAGATCCATCGCGAGCAGCGGCACCACTTTTGACTTGGTGACGAAGCGGTGAGCCAGCCATAGAGCGATGAAGACTGGCAACCCGATGTAGGAGGAAAGCACCTCGATGGTCCGTCCCGCAAGCACAGCCTCGTAGTTCTGTCCCGCAATTACCAGTATCAGCAGGGCGAAGGCCAGCAGTGGGCCAATGGGGAACAAGGATGCTTTGTACGGCAGGTCGCTGACTTTGTTTCCCTGGGCCAGGAATCCGCGCCTGAAACGGTAGTGGGAGACCGCGATTCCCGCCCAGACGATGAAGCCGCATAGCCCTGACATGTTCAGCAGCCAAGAGTAGGCTGCGCCCTGACCGACGATCGCGGAGAGGAACCCGAAGAGTCCCACGGCTGCGGTCGCCAGCAACGCCGCGATCGGCACACCACGCGCATTGGTCCGGCCGAAGATCTTCGGGGCCATGCCGTCATGGGCCATGGCGTAAAGCATCCGAGTGGAGGCATATAGTCCGGAGTTGCCCGCGGACAGGATTGCGGTCAGGATCACGGCGTTCATCAAGGCCGCTGCGAAGGCGATTCCGGCGCGAGAGAAGACCAAGGTAAACGGCGATGCTGCAATATCGGACTCGCCGGAGGCCAGCAGGCTCGGATCGGTGAACGGGATCAGGCAGCCGATGATAAAGATGGCACCAATGTAGAAAAGCATGATGCGCCAAAAGACAGTGCGGATAGCCTTCGGCACCTCGCGACGCGGGTTCTTGGCT
The DNA here is from genome assembly GCF_059090445.1 of Arthrobacter sp. B2060. Lineage (NCBI taxonomy): Bacteria > Bacillati > Actinomycetota > Actinomycetes > Micrococcales > Micrococcaceae > Arthrobacter > Arthrobacter sp. B2060. Next base: position 35,487 of record NZ_JBNHFR010000017.1, on the reverse strand, counting down.
TCGCCTGCGGCGACTCCCACGAGCTCGGTGCCCTGGAACGAGAATCCGGCAACCATGAAGACCGAGATAATCGAGACCCAACCCCCATGGAACACGTCATCGCGGTTTTCCCAGTTGCTCAGCCCCGGAGAGTTATCCCCGAGGATGCCGAAAATCATCAGCACGCCGGCGATCAGGAAGAGCACCACTGCGCTGACCTTGATCAGGGAGAGCCAGAACTCCGACTCACCAAAGGACTTCGCCGAGAGTGCATTGAGCCCGGTCAACACGAGCAGGAAGATCCCGGCCCACACCCATCCTGGGACCCCCGGAAACCAGAAGTCCATGATGATTCCGGCCGCGACCAGCTCGGCGGCCACAGTGATGGCCCAGTTGAACCAATAGTTCCAGCCGATCGCGAACCCAAAGGAAGGGGAGACGAAACGGGTGGCAAAAGACTGGAAAGAACCGGCGACCGGAATTCTGGCCGACATCTCGCCCAGTGACTGCATCAACAGGAATACCATCAGCCCGACCAGCGCGTAAGCGACCAACGCACCCCCGGGACCCGCCTGGGAAATGGTGCTGCCCGAGGCCACGAACAGCCCGGTACCGATCGCACCGCCGATGGCGATCATCTGCAGGTGGCGGCTGCTTAGCCCGCGCTTGAGCTCGTTGCTGATTTCGCCGGAAGCGCGATCTGCCCCTATCGCAAGGGAGGAACCCTGTTGTGCTGTTTCGGGTTTGATGTCTGCGAAAGTTCGGCTTGGTGGTGTCATGCAACACCACCGAGGGGTATCGCTGCGAGTCGGGTCGTGTTCCCGGTGCCACCAGCGGCTCGACCAGTACAGGCTTCTGCGACTGCTGTGTCGAGCAGGTAGGCCATGACGCTCCAGCGCGGTGCTGCCTGCGTGGTGGTGGACCCCGAGCTAAGAAACAGTCCTGAATCGGAGCAAAGACCGGTTTCAGGGATGTCGGGAGCAAATGCCCGATCACTTATTTGCGTGTGGGAGCCAAGTCCCATGGTGCCTCCGAAAAGGTAGCTGCGGTGGATTTGAGCCTTCCGAGCCCCCGGGCCGGGAAGGACGGTGATCAAGCTAACACACGTGAAGGAAGCGACCTTTGGCGTGGCGAATGTTGCACGTCCGACCGGTCAAGTCCTTACGAATAGGCACGGGTTACTCGACGTGAGGATAAGAGCTACTGATTTGATCCCCATCGGTGAGTAAGGAGCACTGACGATCTGCTATGGCAGGTTGCTGGCGCTAAGCGAATCATGCCGGGGTGCAGATGCACATGAGGTGTCGGGGCATCTCGTCCACCGGTTGCCCAACTCGTCGAGTTGGATCGGATGAGGGCACACCGGGCCTCGCTGATGGGCAAATGCGCCCGCTTCTGGGATGCCCCAAAGCCACCCGACCTTAAGGTCAGGCGCAGTCATAGCAGTGAAGATGCGGCTCCAGCAAAAGTATTTCTTATGCATATTGGAAAAACTCTTCACGGATGCTTACGCACTGCTAGCTTCTTCAGGAATCCCCTCAACGGAAGGAACGAGTATGTCTGTAATCGCAAACCCGGAAGTGACAATCACCCGGGCAGAAGACCTCAAGGCGCTCCCGGCATGGCAGGCCCTGAGGGCAGCCGTCATCGGACTGCAGCAGGTTCAAGTGCAGGACGGTTCCGTTCCGGAACCCGCTGACCATGACCAGGCCCGCCGGAATGTCGGCATCATTGCTGACTCGATCAACGACCTGCGGCCCCACCTCCCCCACGACGCGGACTACCTTGAACTGCTTGTGCAGGACTTCCAGCGGTGGGCGTCCGAAGGCTTTGTCGTCCCTGATTTCCTCGACTCATTGGTGGCCTTCCACCCCGAGCAGTGGCGCATCGATGGGCTGCCGCACCTCGTTGTGTTCCCTATGTACACGCAGAACGGCAGCACCAACCGCTACTTCGAGGCCGTCCTCATCGAGGTCATTTGGCCTTCTTTCGTCGCTGAACTGGAGGCAGCAAACTACTCCAACAAGCTGTTCGTCCCCATCAGCTTCGTCGATTTCACGCCCGGCTATGACACGAACTCCGCAGTTCTCTTCCCCGAGAGCGTAGCGGTCCGGAGCACCCCTTCCTTCACCTGGGGAGGCATCTTCGCGGACCGCGAAGCTGCCCGGTTCCGTCGCGTCCTAAAAGCTGCTGCCGACATCACTTCCCTCGACCTGCCGGCTGATGCCGCGGAACTCATCGACGACCAGCACCTCACGGAGAAGACCTTCGTGATGTGGGATCTGATCCATGACCGGACCCACATGCGCGGTGACCTGCCCTTTGACCCGTTCATGATCAAGCAGCGGATGCCGTATTTCCTGTACTCCCTGGAGGAACTCCGCTGTGACCTGACCGCCTTCCGCGAATCAGTCCTCGTCGAGCGGGACGAGACGGCTTCGGAGGACGCCCGCAAGCACGCCAAGCTGGTCCAGTACGCCGTGATCTTCGACCGCATTTTCCGCTTCGCGATTACCGGGGACCGGGTCCGTAACTACGACGCCGTGGGCGGCCAATTGTTGTTCGCATGGATGCACCAGCACCGGGTCCTGCACTGGACCGATGGAAAGTTGAGCATAGACTGGAAGGACGTCGCCGGCGTGGTCATCGAGCTGGGTCTCCGCATCGAGGAACTCTACTGGCGTTCAATCGACCGGCCGAAGACCGCGCATTGGCTGGCTGCCTACGAGCTCGTCTCGGAAACCCTCACCCCGCACCCGGCCTCCCTGTGGGCCAAGGGGCCGGAGGCCCTTCCCCTCGACGGCCCTCCCCGGGGTCTGACGGACCAGGTCCTTGATGACGAATTCCCGCTGTCGATGTTCTACGAGGCACTGGAGAAGAAGATGTCCTCGGTCATTGAGTCAACTGCCGGGATCACCGGTAAGAGCCCTGTGAACACTGAGGGCGAGGCGGGCGCATGAGCCAGGATCTCTCGGGGCGTACGGTCGTCGTCGCCGGTTCGACAAGCGCTGCCGGCGTCGCGGTAGTCCGCACCCTTTCGCAAGCAGGGGCACGCGTGGCCGCCGTGGACATTCTTGAGGACCGAGTGCAGGAGCTCTTTGCAGCGTACGACAACGTCACGGGCTACGTCTGCAACCTCGCGGACCTTCAAGCCGTTGAGGAGTTGGCGACGTCTGTCCGGAACGACCTGGGTCCCGTGGACGGCCTTATCCACCTCGTAGGAGGGTGGCGAGGCGGTACCGGCATTAAGGGCCAGACGGATGAAGACTGGGATTTCCTGCACACCAGCGTCCTCACCACCCTGAGGAACACCAGCCGCGCGTATTACGATGACTTGGCTACGTCCCCTGTGGGTCGCCTGGCCATCGTTTCCGCACAGTCCGCTTCCTCGCCGACAGCGGACGGTGCCGCCTATGCCGCCGTCAAGTCCGCCGCCGAGGCATGGACCCTGGCCGTGGCCGACGGATTCCGGCACCTGCAGGGAGGAAGCGAAAGCCCCCTCTCCATGCAGCAGTCAGCCGCCCTGGTCTTCGTCGTCAAGGCTCTGGTCGATGACCGGATGCGCGCAGCCCAGCCGGAACGGAAATTTCCGGGCTTCACCGATGTCAGTGTCCTTGCCGACGCTGTACAGCGGATCTTCGACCTTGAGGCGAAACAGATCAACGGGCAGCGCTTGCCCCTCACGGCCGGCCACCTCGTGGGAGCACCGGCATGAGCGTCAGCGTCGATACCAAAGGAGGCGACCCGCAGGTACTGGCAGGGCGCCTGCACGACCCGACATACCGGGGCTTCGCCTCGGATAACTACGCCGGGGCCCACCCCGAAATCATGGAAGCAGTTCAGGCAGCCAACGAAGGCCACGTCACCGCATACGGCGAAGATGTCTACTCAGCGGCGCTTCAAGAAGTCATCCAGTCCCACTTCGGGACAACTGCTACCGCATATCCGGTCTTCAATGGAACAGGGGCCAACGTCCTCGCCCTGCAAGCCCTGCTCCCGCGCTGGGGCGCTGTGATCTGCGCAGCAACGGCCCATATCAATACCGACGAAAACGGCGCCCCGGAACGGATTGGCGGAATAAAGCTCCTCCCGATCCCCACACCGGATGGCAAACTCACCCCGGAATTGATCGACGCCGAAGCCTGGGGCTGGGGAGACGAGCACCGGGCGCAACCACTGGTCGTATCGATCACCCAGACCACCGAACTCGGCACCTGCTACACGCCGGAAGAAATCCAACGGATCGCTGAGCACGTCCATGCGAAGGGAATGAAACTGCACCTGGACGGAGCAAGGCTGGCCAACGCTGCAGCGCATCTCGGGCTTCCTTTGCGGGCATTTACCACCGACGTCGGTGTCGACGTCCTGTCTTTTGGCGGCACCAAAAACGGGCTGCTGTTCGGTGAAGCTGTTATCTGGCTCAACCCACAGTCCGACCCAGGCATGACCTACCTGCGGAAGATGAACATGCAGCTTGCCTCAAAAATGCGTTTCGTCTCTGCGCAACTGGTCGCCCTGCTAACGGATGGGTTGTGGCTGCGGTCAGCCAGTCACGCCAATGAGATGGCTCAACGTCTTCGCGAAGGAATCTCGGCCATTGACGGCGTCTCGCTGACGCAAGCAACACAGTCCAATGGCGTCTTTGCCGTCCTTCCACCCGGGGCAGCCGCGAAGGTCCGGGAATCCTTCCGCTTCTATGACTGGGACCAAGCGCGCGGCGAAGTCCGGTGGATGTGCTCCTGGGACACCACCGAAACCGACGTCCAATCTCTCGTGGCTGCAGTTGAAGCTGCCGTATGCCCCCAGCTTCACAACGAAACGTCTAAACCAGGAGACGTAACCGCAACCAATGGCGGCTACGTCAGCGGGCGCGGTCTCAAGAGGCCGCGCCCGCGTCATCGTCGGGGACAAACAAAAGGATCAGCTCTACTGCCGCGATGTGGGCTGAAGCCTTGATTGTGTCGGTGACCCAGTCGCCGGAAGCGAAGGCCCCCCGGCATCCCGATGGGCGAGCCATCGTTCAGGCGCGCGCCAAGGGCCAGGGAGTGTGGCCTGGTGGCTCTGTCCAGCAACCACGAACCCGAGCTGCTGGCCCTCGGCCAGGTCATGAAGACCGCGGTCCGCGGCACGTCAGCGTGCCGGTCTGCGTCGGGATCGCCCCCACTACCGGTTTTGACGTGTATTTGAGAGTGACTTATTCACCTGAACGGAAGGGCGCCAGCCTCCGAAGCTTCTGCTTTCAGTCGGAGCCTAATGCGGTTCGAAGCTGATCCGAGCCGCCCTACCTTCACTGCCTGATGGGTTCTGCCCAGTCCACGAACACCATCCGGGCATACGCGCAGAGCCCGGGCCGGAACAGTGCACCATCGAGCGGACGTGTTCTTAGTAGATGACGGTTCCGGTGGTCGCCACGGTGGTGCCGGCAATGGCGTTGCGGCCGCTGACTTCGAGCTGGATTCCTGTTCGCCGCAGCGGTGTCTCCAAAGACGTGGAGAGGTCCGGAATGACCCTGGTGTTGATTCTGTGGAGGACGTCCTGGATGTCGGCGCGGCTGGTAACCGTGACTTTCATCGTGAGATCCGGTTCCATGGCGGTGCCGCGCAGCAGCGCCGAGGAACCCACAACCCAGGGCAGGGTATTGATCTGGTTTTCCACCGCGGCGCCCAGCACCGAGGCATCACATAGCGTGGTTCCGGAGGCGGGGTTCTGATGCAGCCGGTACCTGTCGGCGGGATTCTTTCGTGGAATCTGTGCCAGGATCCACAACAATCCCAGGGCGCCCATGAGAACCCCGGCCACCAGGACAATGGCCGTAACATTAGCGGGCCAGAAGAGTGTTTGCAGGTCCCCTGTCACGACGGGACTCTCTGCAGTGGCCGTTGCGGGGTTCATGGCGTGCAGCGTTCCGCTGGCGACCAGCAATATCAGGACGCCGCCGGCCAGGGCGAGAACGCCAAGGATGAGCAGCCAGGTGCGGTTCAACGCTCCGGCGTGGTGTCGCATGGGTGCCTTCTTTCGGGAATGCGGGAGGAGGGTTGCCGCGGTCATTCCTTAGACCGGACGGACGCGGTGACCTTCGGGACTGGGTTGAGCCCGGTACCGGCCAGGCGTTCCCTGACCACGGCAATGACACGGCCGCGCAGCTCCCCTGTTTCGTGCAGAGCGGTGGTCACGTTCAGGTGGACCGCGCGTGCCGAGGCCGTGGCCGATGCTGAACGGACGCCGTCGACGAGTTCACATTGCGCCGCCGCGTAGCGCGCAACGGCCCGTCGCGTCATAACAATCTCCTGCGCGCCCGCCACCGGGATCTGTCCAACGTCCCCGGGCGCCTGCAGCCGCAGGGCGTTAAAGCGGCCCGGAACCAGTGCTGCCGCCAGCAGGACGACTCCCACGACCGTCGCCGCAGCCCCCACGGCCCAGACTCCCGGATCATTCCAGGTCAAACCGGTCAGCCAGTCCCGGGAGCCGGCCAGATACACCGGCCATGATCCCGTGACCAGCCGGGCCACTGCCGCCCATACCATTGCCGCGCCGGCGGCCAGAAGCAGCGTTCCCAGGATCATGGCAGGAACAGCCCGGCTTGGACGGTGCCGCAGGGGTGTGGCTTTCCCATCGTGCCGGCTCATAACAGCCTCCGGCGGCCGGTGGTTTCATCGGCAGATTTCAGCCAGGACACTGTGATGTCGATCTGGCGTACCTCCACCCCGGTCAGGGCGGTGACGCGTTCGCTGATCCGGCGGCGCAGCTGTTCGGTTACCTGGCGCAGCGGTACCGGGTAGAGCAGCCCTATTTCCACGCTGAGGGCGGCGATATTGCCTGCCAGCTCCACCGTGACTTTGGGTCGGGCGGAAAAGTCCGAATGTGCTCCGATGCCCAGAAAACCGCCTGAGGACCCGCCGGCAAAGGACTCTTCGCTGGCGACCTGACTGGCGATCTTCTCCACCACCTTCCGGTCAAGGACAGTGCGCCCCCGCGAATCCAGGTCCCGGGAGCCAGCAGGTGCTGCGGGGGTATTCATCGGCTGGATGCTTTGCCGAACAGTGCCTGCAGGTCCAGTTTCCCTTCCGCAATACGGCCCACTACGAGCCCGATGAGGCCAAAGAGGACCGCTATCAGCAGGGCTGTAAAACCTCCGAAGGACAAAACGATTCCTAATACCAGACCGATGGCCAGACACCATCGTGTAGTGGACATGGGGCACTCCTTCCAAAATCGGTTCCCGCCCGAAAGAGGGGCGGAGCGGGTGATGTGGTTACTCCAGGGGCTTCCTGGTGTCTTCTTCGGGCCGCTCATCCTCGGGCAGATGAACATCGGTGACGTGGACATTCACTTCCAGTACCTCCAGACCGGTCGCGCGCTCCACCGATTGGATGACATTGCGCCGGATACCCTGGCTTACCTCGACAATGGAGGTTCCGTACTCGACGACGATGCTCAAGTCGATGGCGGTCTGGCGTTCGCCCTTCTCCACGCTCACCCCGCCGCTGACATTTGTCTGGGAACCGGGAATGCGCTCGGTCATCGCGCCGAACGCGCGCCGGGCAGCGCTGCCCATCGCATACACGCCGGGAACTTCACGCGTGGCCATGCCGGCCAGCTTCTGGACCACGGTTTCCTCAATGGTGGTATCCCCCCGGTCCGTGTGCAGCAGGTCAGTCGTTCGGCGCGTCTCAACGGGGGCGTTCCGTTTCTGCTCCTCCTGGGTTGCCACCATGTCTCCGGACTGTCCTTGGAGCTGCGGGGCTTCTGTCACGGGAACCATCTCCTCAATCAACCGATGCGATTTTGCCTACACGGTTAAAGACGCACGTCACTGCCAAACGTCACGCGGAAAGGCAAACTGTTTCGTCCCCTGCTTCCCCCGCACCGGGCATTCCCATGACCGGCCCCATCTGAAAATATAGGTCGTAAGCCCCGGAACCCGGGTGGCGCGGTTCGGGGGCAAAAGGGGATCGCGGTGACGATGAATGAGCGTGAACCCGTTGTCCTGACCCGGCCCGAGGATCTTGACGAGGCGACCGTCGTCGCCCGGGCACAGGACGGCAACCTGGACGCCTTCGAATACCTCGTCGAGGCGTATCAGGGCAGACTTTTCCGTCTGGCTTTCCGGATGCTCCATGACCGGGGAGAGGCCGAAGACGTCGTGCAGGACACCTTGGTGGCCTGCTGGAGAAAGCTGCCGCTGCTGACAAGCGTGCAGGCTTTCAGTGGATGGCTATACCAGATGGCCACCAACCGCTGCCTGGACAGTCTGCGTCGACGGTCCAGGCAGGCGGAGGTCGTCCAGGAACCGGTAACTCTGCAATCAACCGCGGATTCCTTCACAGGACGGGGAGCCGGAGGCGATCCCGCCCGCGAAGCGGAAATCTCCTGCGAGTTCGACGGCCTGGCCGCAGCGCTGCTAACGCTCCCGCCCGGGCAGCGCGCCTGCTGGCTCCTGCGGGAAATCCACGAACGCAGCTACGCTGAAATAGCCGCAACGCTGAAGGTCAGTGAACCGACGGTCAGAGGCCGCCTCGCCAGAGCACGCGCACAACTCGCGAAAAGGATGGGTCAATGGCAATAGACGAAACCAACCCTCGCCTGGGCTGTGGCCGCAGCATCGACGAGGTCTGGGCAACCATCAGCCAGCCCCCCACCGCCCACGAAATCGGCTGCGCCCTGTGCCGGACGGCACGGGAAAGCCTGGCGAAGCTCGCGGAGGCCGCCCGCACGCTTCGGGACAACGATGCAGAAGACGTCTCCCTGCAGCCTCATCACGCCGTCAAGGACGCCATCATGAACGTGGCCCGGGCCGAAGTCCGGAGGGGCAACCGGCTTCCCGTCTACCGGTCTGGCCAAGGGGGCGTCGCGATCAGCGAACAAGCCATCACTTCAGTCATTTGGTTTGGCGCCGATGCCCTTCCGGGAGTACGAGGCCGTCGCTGCCGCGTCCGTCCTGACCCGGATACCGCGGACGACCCCCGCTCGGCCGGGACCGCCGGCATCTCGGTGGACCTTCGAATCGCCGTGGCCTCCGGCACCGACATCCCCGGAACCGCGGAGCTGCTGCGTCAGCGGATCATCGGCATGATCACAGCACACGTCGGACTCAACGCTGGAGCCGTCAACATCACCGTGGAGGATTTCTACGATGTCTGAGCGTCCCCTCGAAGCCCGGCTGATCAGCAGCCACCTCATTGCTGACCTTGCTGCCCGCACCGCCCTCGATATACCAGGTGTCCTCCGGCTCGAACCGACCCTGAAAAACCTTCTCACTCACCTGGGAAAAGGAACAATCCAGAATCTCCGCAGGACAGACACCAGCACGACTCCCGCCCGGCACGACGGCGTCTTCGTCACCGTCCACAACGGCATCGCCGACGTCCAGCTCGACATCGCCACCGATATCGCCTTCGCAGCCCTGAACGTTGCTCAGGCAGTGCGGGAGCAGATCGCCCGGACCATCAGCTACACCGGCCTCAGCCCCGGGCGCATCGACATCTCGGTCCTGGCCATAGAGCACCCATCCACCGCCGCAGCGGCCCGTCCTCCCAGGTCCTTCTGACCCGGACACCAGCATGACGGTCACGCCACTATCATCGTTACGGATCCGCCCGACGATTCCGAACGACGGCACCGCACCCGGGCTCCCGAACGCTACCCCTCGGCACGGAAACCAGTATGAACTCTGAACCCAACAACCAGGAAAATCCGCCCGAAGGAATCACGGACGGAACCGGACCGCACCAAGGCAAGGCATTCTGGGCAACGGCCATCCTCCTCCCGCCGGCGCTGCTGCTGTGCGGCTTCTGGATGATGCTGATTGCCGACTACCTTCTCGCTACTGTGTTCTTCATTGCCGCTATGGCCTCTCTGGCCTACTTCGCAGCCAGACGCCGGCGCGGCCGCAGCCCAACAGAGGGCCGACCCTAAAACCGGAAGCTCACCCGACCCGGCACAGGAACGACCTCCCAGCCCATTGGCCCCAGCCGCAAACTGCCTCATTGTCATCCTGGCCTTGCAGATGGTGCGTTCGCCCCACGGCCGACGAACAGACTTAACCTAGAAGTCCAGCCGCGGCTGCCGAGAGTCGGTGCGTGCATGGTTCGAGGTGAAGAGCCCGGCGGCGTGCAACACACCGTAGCGGTGAGGACATGTGCAGCCTGAGAGGATAGTCAGCCCGTGGAGGCGATCCCTCAGCTCAGTGAGTCAGCAGTGATTCAGGGACAAATCCGTGGTTTCGCGTTCCCCTCTGCAGGTGGAGGGTCCATTGCGTTGGCGTGCCGTTGGCCGCAGGCATCATGTCGCCCTCGGAGATGAACCTCGGCTCCACGTCTTCAGCCGAACGCCACCAGCCAGTGATCGGGCAGTGATGCCCCGTGCTGGACGTCAGGGGGGAATAATAGCTCGGCAGTGTAGCAATCGGCCTTTTCTTCATTTCATTCCTCCAAGCGAGTACTGACCACAGGCTGCGCCCTGTGCTGCTGTGCCTGCCGTCATTGGAAGAGCACGTTCTTATCCTACAGATTGTAAACAATCTACGATAGACCCAATTTTGCGGCCTCAGCCATGCCGGTTCGAAATACCCTGCGCCGCCAAGGCGTGGAATGACACAGGGCCGGGAATCCTGGCCCCATCGAATCTCTGGCGCCATGGGCGGAGCGGGAGTAGTTTCTATGGCAGGCGGGCAGCACGAGCCACGGAACGGCCATCGTTACGGGCGCGCTGCCGGTGTTTTCTTGAAGGAGCCGGGATGGCTGGATGGAACGCTGACACTGCTGCCGGACCCGTGGGGGCCGGAACTGTAACCCTGGTGGAAGGGACATCCTTCTGCATCTCCCTACCCAATGGAGACATCCATCCCGAATATCCGCACGGAGTTTTTTTCCAGGACACGCGCATCCTGTCCCGCTGGTGCCTGACTGTTAATGGGCAGCCGCTTGAATCGTTGGCGGCGGAAGCAAAGGAACCCTACCGGGCGCTGTTTGCCGGGCGTGTTCCCCGCACGGATGGATATGCGGACAGCCCGCTGATCGTGGAGCGCTTGCGGGAAGTCGGGGCGGGCATCCAGGAGCAGGTTACGATACGCAATTACTCCACGGAACCGGCTGAATGCGTGCTCTCGGTAAAGCCTGAAGCGGATTTCGCAGATCTTTTCGAGGTTAAGGAAGCACGGATAAAGGGGCGTTGGGAAGAAACCCGGCACGTGGACGGCGATTCCATGACGATTCGCGGAGTCTGGCAAGACGTCCGGAAGGGCATTCTGGTCCAGGCCCCTGGTGCCGACGTCACGCAGGACGCGTTGACGTACCGCATTTCTGTCGGACCCCACAGCCAGTGGAGCACGGTCCTTACAGCCGTGCCCAGCACCGAGGCGGCGAGTCCTCCCCCGCCGTCGTTCCTCCACACCGAAGGGGAACAGCTTTCCCCCCGGGACCGCCGCCGGCAGGAATGGGTTGCCAAGATTCCCAAGCTTCAAATGGGTAACCATGCCATTGAACGAACCCTGCGGCGCAGCTACGACGACCTGGGCGCCCTTCGCATCGAAGACCCGAACTATCCGGAACGCGTCGTGGTGGCAGCCGGCGCGCCGTGGTTCATGACCCTGTTCGGCCGGGACTCTCTGTGGGCATCGGAAATGTCCATGCCGGTTGATCCGTCCCTGGCACTGGGCACATTGCAAACGCTGGCGGACCGCCAAGGCAGCGTGGTGGATCCATTGAGCGAGGAGGAACCGGGCAAAATCCTGCACGAAGTAAGGCTCGACGTCTCCAGCGGACTCTCCCTGGGCGGTAAGAACATCTACTACGGAAGCGTCGACGCGACCCCGCTGTTCGTGGTGGTGCTGGGCTCGGTGAGCCGCTGGGGCTTTGCCGCCGAAACCATCGCCGAGCTGCTGCCCCATGCAGACCGCGCCCTGGACTGGATCCACAACTATGGCGACAAGGACGGCGACGGATTTGTCGAGTATGAGCGCCTGAACCCCCAGGGGCTCATCAACCAGGGCTGGAAGGACTCCTGGGACGGGATCAACTTCGCCGACGGCCGCATGGCTGAGCCCCCCATTGCGCTCTGCGAAGTCCAGGCCTATGTCTACGATGCCTACATGGCGCGCGCCTGGATAGCGTACGACGCCGGCGACGTCGCGTTGGGTGCCCAGCTCTCCGACCAGGCGGCCCAGTTGAAGAAGCGGTTTAATGAGCAGTTCTGGATGCCGGACCGCGGGTATTACGCGATCGCCCTGGACGGAAAGAAACGGCAGGTCGATGCCTGTGCGTCCAATATGGGCCACTGCCTGTGGGTCGGCCTTGTGGATGAGGACAAGGCGCCGCTGGTGGCCGAAAGGCTGATGTCCCCGGAAATGTTCAGTGGCTGGGGCGTCCGGACGCTCGCAAGCGACATGGGGGCTTACAACCCCGCGAGCTACCACAACGGGTCCGTCTGGCCGCACGACAACGCGGTAATCGCTGCCGGTCTGCTGCGCTATGGTTTCGTGGGGGAGGCGCAGCGCATTGCCACGGCACTCTTGGACGCCGCCGAGTTCTCGGACGGACGGCTGCCGGAGCTGTTCTGCGGCTTCGACCGCGAGCAGTTCGCCGAACCGGTCCCCTATCCGACGGCATGTTCGCCCCAGGCCTGGGCGGCAACCACGCCGATCCAGCTGGTGACCAGCCTCATGCGGTACGACGCGCATGTATCCCAGGGCGGCTTCTGGATGGACCCGGTGCTGCCCGAGTCCTACGGCGACCTGCACATTAGCAACGCGCCTATGGCCGGCGGCCGCATCACCATCGACATTGCCGATTCCGTCCCCGCCGTTCAGGGCCTTCCGGACGGGATGGTCTTCCACCAAGGACACAGGCCATGGCTGACCGAACTCGTGAAACAGGCCGAACTGCGCCGAAAGGGCTAGAGCGGTCCAGATGAGGTGACCGATAGTGCCTGGGCAGGGGCCGCGGCAGGATTGCTCGGCGTCCGACGGGCGCGGCGATACCTGCGATGACCCACTGCGTCATGCCGAGGACCGCCGAGCCCGTTCCCGGATGATCCGGAACAGCGGCTGCGGCGAGCGCTCCGCCGTTGGCGCCCAGAAGCCCTTGCGCCACCATCACGGCCAGGAAGCACCCCAGGGCAGCCCACAATGGCGTACCAAGCCACAAAGCGCTGGCAAGCATCACCACCCCCGCAACGAGGTCGATGATCAGGCGACCACAATGACCTTCGGTGTTGAAACACGGCCGGCGAGACGGGCAGACACGAGGGCGGCGATGGCTGCCGCGCCGGCGTTGCCCGCGAACACCACCGAGTAAACCAGTGGCGATAGCCCGTTCATGGACTGAAGGACGAACGCGGACGTCGCAACGTAGGCGAAAGGGCGATCATCGCGGCCGCGCTGACCATCATGTATCCGAGGTATTCGCGATTGCCCAGCACATGCCAATCACCATCGCCCAGCCGCCGGCGAAGCCTTGGACAAAGCGGGCGGCCATCATCGCCCCTGCGGTCGGTGCCAGCGCGCACAGAATGGAGGCAATAAAGACCAGGACCGTGCTCGCCAGCAAAGGCCAGCGGCGTCCCCGCTGATCGGAAAAGGGGCCGCGGACAAGCTGACCTAGGCCCATTCCGGCAAAGAAGGTGGTCAGCTTGAGCTGGACCTCGGTCGCACTCGCCCCGAGATCGCGGGCAACCATCGGGAAAGCGGGGACGTACATGTCCGTCGCCAAAGGGGCGATATGACGCTGGCGACTAGGGCAGCAGAGACCACATTCTTCTTCTGTTGACGGACAGGACGAGATAAGGCCGGCCTGCCCGTCCGGTCTCATTTGGCTGTGGAATGTCTTGCATGACTACCAACAACACCATGCATCCGCGGCCGGAGGGAGTCCTCCTTGAGAGGGGTACCCGAAGGCCTCCTTACGTCGAACGGCTGGGCGGCGGACCGTTGAGCACGGTGGGGACGTACTCGAGCAGCTGGAGCCTGCCGTCGAAGGTCCTGCTGTCCACCATCTGCAGCGAGACGTCCGGATAGCCGTCATAGATCCGCTCCCGGCCTGTGCGGCCCGTGATCACAGGGAAGACGACCACCCTGAACCGGTCCACGAGGCCAGCGGACAGCAGCGACCGGCAGAGGCTGAGGCTGCCGAGAGTGCTCAAGGACCCGGTCTTCGTTCGCTTCAGCTCCGTCACGGCCTCGACAGCGTCCCCGGCGACAAGCTCCGAGTTCGGCCAGGTCAGGGGCGCCTGCAGGGTGGAGGAGAAGACGATCTTGGGAACGGCGGCAAGGCCGGTCAGGCTGGCCCCCTCGTCCTCGGAGAATCCCGAGTCACCGGCCGCGGCCTCCTCTGACATGCTGGACATCAGCCGGTATGTGTTCGCCCCGAGAAGGAAGGTGTAGCTCTTCTCCCCCTCGTCCTCGAGCCAGGCCAGGTATTCCGGCCCCTCAACACCCCACCAGCCGGGCCATCCTTCGGCCGAGGCATACCCATCCAGGCTGATGATCAGGTCGACCATCAGGTCTGCTGATGGCGTCTCTGCACTTGTCTCGCCCATGCCGTCTCCCCGATCTGATCGAATCAGTATCCGGTGGGCAATCGACGCCGGCGCCGGTGCCGGCAATGCTATCCCTGCAGCGATCAGACGTTCAAGGGCAGCAGTGATTCAAGGGCTGCATTTTTGCTACAGTTCTAGTCCACTAGAGTAGAACTATGAGTGAACAGGCGCAGCAGCATGAGTCGTCCCTCGTCTCTGTCGACGTCCTCGGTCTGCGCCTGCAGCACGACGGGGAGAGAGTTCATCTGCTCGCCCATGAGCGCCCATTCGAGCCGTTCGCAGGTAGTCTTGCACTTCCCGGCGTCCTGCTCGGCCGAGGCGAAAGGATCACTGAAGCAGCCATCCGAGCCCTCCTTAAGGCTGGCCTCGAGGAACGTGACGTGCTCGGCATTGGGCAACTGGTCACGTTCGACGAGCCGAACCGAGACCCGCGCGGACCAACCCTCTCCATCGCCGTGTGGGCCGGTATCCGGGCGGACGCCCATATCTTGGAGACCGCCCAATGGGTGGACATCGATGCTCCGCCGGAACTGGCGTTCGACCACAACCGCATCGTCCACGATGCCCGGCCGCTGCTTGCCCGGATGCTCTGGGATGACCTGAACTTCACCCGTGCGCTTACCGGGCCGACGTTCCCCGTTCGGGCCGCCGTCCGGATTACCGCCTCGCTCACCGGGAGGGAGCCAAACCGCGGCAACCTGAACCGCAGGCTGGCCGCCCTCGAAGGGCTCGAGCAGGTTGACGGGAAAACCGCCCCCAGCCATACCGGTCGCCCTGGCGCCGTGTGGGCGTGGACCGACTAAGGCGTCCTTCTGTCCTCCCGGCGCGGCCCATGGGCGACAATGCATACCGGCGCGCCGAGCACGTGCTGCACCAGCCCGAGTACTTCAGCTGGGATGAGAGGCTCCAGCACCGGGGCCGCGGCCTGGGCGGACATCATCAGCTTCTCCTGGTGTGCCAGGTCCTGATAGTCCCCGAGGGGGAACGGTTCGGCGATGCCGTCGTACCGGAGGGCCACCTTCACGTTCCCCTCCTGCGCCGCGAGCGTGTCCACGTGGGTCAGGGCGAGGGCGTCCAGACCGCCGTGCTCCCGGCAAACCTCGGCGGCGTAGCGCAGCGCCACAAGGTCGAGATGACCGGTCCGCCAAGCGCCTTGGTAGCGGCCCTCGCCGTTGTGCGGCTCCGGCAGAGCTGCCGCCAGGGCTGGGTCTTCAGTCGGAAACGGCCCGGCGCCGTGACGGGTGCCGTACGCGCGCAGGACCCCGACCACCTCGGCCCGTGGCTGCCCTGCCTCGGCAAGGAGCGCTTGGGCATTCAGCGGCAGGGTGGAGCTCCAGGTGGTGTGAGGATGGAAGCCTCGCCACTCGTCCAGGAGCACACCCTGCGCCCCCTCGAAGACCAGCGAGCCGTCCAGCGCCAGGGCACGGATGTACCCGGCGTCGTCACGGACCTTCACGGCCCTGACGAACTCCATCAGGTCGAGCGCCATCTCCCGCACCGTCGGGTGCTCGTGACGGCCTCCGGTGATCAGCGGGGCATAAAACGCGGTCAGGGCCATGAGCCGGTCCCGCAGGGCCTGCGGGTCGAAGCAGTCCTTCACACGCAGGGCTGGCTCGGTGGCCGGCACTAAGGCCGTGATGTCGAAGAGGGTGGCCCCGGCCGCCAGCCCCTGCCGGGTGGCGAGGTCGTACCAGACCGTCTCACCGATCCCGAGCCCGCAGGATCCATGGCGGTCGGCACCTCGGAGATCCTCTCGGGCGCGGTTTGCGGCAATGTGCACCGGGGTTATCACGAGGGCCTCGGGGCTCACAGTGATCAAGCCGAGCGGGTCGACGACGCCGAGCCCGCCGAGATCTTCCGACTCCGCGGCCAGCTGCCACGGGTTTATGAGGAAGAAGCGGCTCAGGAAGGTGGGGACGCCGGCGAGGGTCCCGGAGCCAAACTGCCGGAAGGTGTGGTGCTGGCCGTCGACAATCACGTTGTGGGCCGCCTGACCGCCCCCGTTGAAGCGCACCACACTGGAGACACCGCCAAGGGAGCAGAGGTAGTCCACCGTGCTGCCCTTCGCCTCGTCCCCGAAACCGAGGCCTACGACGATTCTGTGCCGCTGCTCATGCTGGCGCATGTGCTTCCTTCCGCAAGGGCTGGCGGCCGGGACCGCCTGCCCGGCCGCCGGCGTGACAGTCAGGCGAGGTCGTCGCCGCCGTCGAGGTCGCCAGGGAGAGCGGTGGTCGCCACCGCGACCCTGCTGGCGCCAACTGTGGCAAGGGCCTTGCCAACGGCGTGGCTGCTCGTGCTGCCGATCTCCTTCAGGTCCTCCAGGCCCTCATCGAGGTCAATGGCGTCTTCGAGGAGCCCGATGGTGACCCCAATGAGATCGCAGACCGCGGCCGGATCTTCCAGCTTGAGGAAGCGCTCTCCCAGGATGCCCCGCCAGTGGGCGTTCACCTGTTCGTCGTCAAAGTAGGAGGTCTTGCGCGGGAGAATGAAGAAGACCTCCCACCGCTGCTCGAGTTCGCGGTAAATCGAAGCGACGTCGAGGTCCTCGTGCACATCATCGCCGATGACCGACCGGATGTGCGCGGCCTTCAAGCGGGGCTTGTTCAGTTCGTCGCCCACGATGAACAGGTATCCCTTGTGGCCCCGCTTCTCCCATGCGTCGGTGGCGGTGTGCCGGGCCATGAAGTATGCGGCCAGCTCGTACGACTCGGACTTCTGCCCGCCGCCGTCCCCCTCCAGGAAGATAGTGCGGAGCTGCTCGTCCATGCGGTTGTCGGACTCGAACTGGCCGATTTGGAGGGGAACGAAGTCCGTATCCGCGTCTCCGATGGCGCCAAAGAGGATCTGCGGGTTCTTCACATAGCCCTTGCGTTGGATGAGCCCGTGCAGCTTGGAGAGCTGCCCCTGCATGATCTGCGGGACTTCGCCCATGGAGCCGGTGACATCGAACAGGACCGCGATGGGCATGCTGTTGGGGTGCTCGTCCGAGTCACGGGATTCGCGCATCTTCACGCCCTTCGGGTCAAGTGCCGGGTCTGCCTTCCAGTCGCTGCGCGGCCGCGAGCGCAGCTTGCTGTCATAGGCAAAGGCGTGCACACCCTGCCTGGCACGGAAAGTCGCCGCCGCGCGGTACGTCTGATCGCTCCAGCTTCCAGCTCCCATGATTGGTTCCTTTCGTTCAGGCCGTCTTGCGGGCGGCAGCGGGGACATAGGGGAATACGCGGAAGGTCCGCTTCCCATATAGGTCCTCCAGGAGTTCGTCATACTCCTGCAGGAGGCTTGCGGCGTCGGGACGCATGCGTGGTTCTCCCTGCATGCAGCCGTCGGCGAAGGCCCGCTGGCGCCGCTCTCCAGGGGCGAGCATCAAGAGCATGAGCGCGTGAGCCATGTAGATGTCCGACTCGGGGAAGATCGGGCCCCTGACCGCTTCGGGCGGGTAGAAGTCCTTCCGGCTCTGGACGCGGCCTTCGAGCATTCCCCCGGGCTTGGTGGCGAAGGACCACCCCGCCAGAACCACGCCGTGGCCTTCGGGATGGATCAGGACGTTTTCCGGCAGGATCGCGCCATGGACCACTCCGGCGAGGTGCGCTCCTGCGATGGCAGTGAGGAGGCGGCGGTGAATCCAGGCCCAGTCGCGTCCATCGAGGCCGTCGGGGCTGGCATCCCTAACCTCGGAAAGGGTGAAGAACCCGGCCTCACGGCTCAGATCATCCAGGACGTTGACCTTGCGCTGTTCGGATGTGCCCTCGGCACGGTGCGTCAAGGCGTCCAGCAGCCGCGGGTAGTAGGGACCCAGCCAGGCGTTGCCGTCAGCGACCATGGCCTGCAGGGCGGTCAGTGCGGTGCGCTCGGCTTCGATGAACTTCGACGAAGAGGCGATACGGGGCATCTTCACGACAGCAGGGCCCGTGGCGGACTCGGCGCGGTATACGTTGGCCAAAGTGCCCTTCGCGATCAGGTCTCCGAGGATGTAGGCAGGGGATTTGGAGGTCAGGGTAATCCTGGACGGAGCCTTAATGTTCCGGGCCATCGCCCGGGAAGCAGAGGCATCAGATGCCTTGGCCCACGTCTCATAGAGCAAGCCGAGCTTGGCGAACGCGTTTGTGGCGCGCGTTCTGTCGATCCCGCACTCCCCCGCGCGATCGGGGTGAAGGTGGATCGCGTAGGCGCGATGGAGGCGCTTCGCCGAACGGAGGGCCTTGTCCTGATGAGTCACGGGCCCGAACAGGTCCTCGGCGGTCGAGGCGGTCTCGACCTGCTTCAACAACTCGACCGCGCTCATGAACATAGTTTTACTCTATGTGAGTAAAACTATGCTGACAAGTCATTCGTGAAGGTTTCCTGACGGGGCTTCCACAACAAAGAACTGCCGCGCCCCTACAAACGGCGCGCGGCAGTTCTTTGGCGCAAACCCCCCGAACCGACTTTTAGCCTGGCGGCCGGGAGTGCATAAGGACGGATTCAGGCGGCGGCGAGGTCAAACCGGTCGAGGCTCATGACCTTGTCCCAAGCCTGAACGAAGTCGCGGGCGAACTTCTCCTTCGCGTCCTGGCAGGCATAGACCTCCGCGATAGCGCGCAGCTGCGAGTTCGCCCCGAAAACGAGATCAGTCGCTGTCGCCGTCCACTTGGGCTCGCCCGTGGTGCGGTCGCGGCCCTCATAGACACTTTCCTCGGAGGCGGATGCTTTCCACTCTGTGCTCATATCAAGAAGGTTCACGAAGAAGTCGTTGGTGAGCGCCTCGGGCCGGCCGGTGAACAGGCCGTGGTCGGACTGCCCCGAGTTGGCCTTCAGCACCCGCATCCCGCCGACGAGGACCGTCATCTCAGGTGCCGTCAAATTCAGCATGAAGGCACGGTCCACCAACAGCGTCTCGGGTGGCAGCACCTGCCCGGCGCGGACGTAGTTCCGGAAGCCGTCCGCTTTTGGTTCGAGCATTGCGAAGGACTCGACGTCCGTCTGCTCCTGGGAGGCGTCCGTTCGCCCCGGTGTGAACGGGACCGTGACCTCGACGCCGGCGTTCCTTGCCGCCTGCTCGACGGCCGCGCATCCGCCCAGGACGATGACGTCGGCAAGGGAGACTTTCTTCCCGCCTGACAGGGAGCTGTTGAAGTCCTGCTGGACCCGCTCGAGGGTCTGCAGCACCTTGGCCAGTTCGGCAGGCTCATTGACCTCCCAGTCCTTCTGCGGGGCAAGGCGAATGCGCGCCCCGTTTGCCCCGCCGCGCTTGTCCGTGCCGCGGAAGCTTGACGCCGATGCCCACGCCGTGGAAATCAGCCGGGAGATGGACAGTCCCGAACCGAGGATCCTGGCCTTGAGCGCCGCGACGTCATCCTCACCGATCAGCTCATGGTCGACGGCGGGAACAGGATCCTGCCAGAGCTGCGGCTCCGGGACCCAGGGGCCGAGGTAACGTGTCACCGGGCCCATGTCGCGGTGCAACAGCTTGTACCAGGCCTTGGCGAACGCGTCAGCGAGTTCCTCAGGGTGCTCATAGAAACGCTTCGAGATCGGCCCATAGATCGAATCCTGCCGCAGGGCCAGGTCGGTGTTCAGCATCATGGGAGCGTGCCGCTTCGACGGGTCATGGGCATCGGGAACCGTGCCCTGGGCCTCGGGATTCGTGGGTTTGAACTGCTTCGCGCCGGCGGGGCTCTCGGTGAGCTCCCAGTCATACTCGAACAGGTTCTCGTAGAAGCCGTTGTCCCACTTGGTCGGCTCCTTGGTCCACGCGCCTTCAAGCCCGCTCGTGAGCGTGTACTGGCCGTTGCCGGTGCCAGCGGAGTTCTTCCAGCCGAAGCCCAACTGCTCGAGGGGTGCAGCCTCCGGCTCGGGACCGAGGTTCTCCGCCGGGACGGCGCCGTGTGTCTTGCCGAATGTGTGGCCGCCTGCAATGAGTGCGACCGTCTCTTCGTCGTTCATCGCCATCCGGCGGAAGGTCTCACGGATGTCGTGGGCGGCGGCCAGCGGATCGGGGTTGCTCTGAGGCCCCTCCGGGTTCACGTAGATCAGGCCCATCTGAACGGCGGCGAAAGGGCTCTTGAAATCTCCCGGCGCGCTGTAGCGTTCGTCCCCCAGCCACGTGTCCTCAGGGCCCCAGAAGACCTCCTCTGGTTCCCAGATGTCCTCCCGCCCGAAGCCGAAGCCGAAGGTCTTGAACCCCATCGACTCCATGGCGACATTGCCCGCGTAGACGATCAGATCGGCCATCGAAATCTTCCGGCCGTACTTCTGCTTGATCGGCCAGAGCAGTCGGCGGGCCTTGTCGAGGCTGGCATTGTCCGGCCAGCTATTGAGCGGAGCGAAGCGCTGCGCCCCGCTGCCGCCACCGCCGCGGCCATCCTCGACGCGGTAAGTGCCGGCGGCGTGCCATGACATCCGAATGAAGAGGGGACCATAGTGGCCGTAGTCCGCGGGCCACCAGTCCTGGGAAGTGGTCATCACCTCGATGAGATCCCGCTTCAACGCCTCGAGGTCCAGGGACTTGAACTCCTCGGCGTAGTTGAAGTCCTCGTCCATGGGGTTGGCCTGGGGCGACTGCTGATGCAGCACCTGCAGGTTGAGCTGATTGGGCCACCAGTCCTGGTTCGTCCTGGGCCGACTCGGCTTCGGAGTCGGAGAGGGAATTACCGGGTTCTCACTTTCGCTGCCACGCTCAGACACGTCAGTCTTCTCCTATCCCGCTGTTTGCTTCTATCGCTAGTCACTATTGCAATCAATAAGACGACAGCCACCCCAGGATCCAGGGTTGGTTATTGGTGCTTGGCACTGCATGCTCCACTCTCCCGCTCCAGCCTTGGAGGTGCAAGGGTGGAGTTGCCCGCGTCCATCTCTCGACCTGCCGTGCGTTCATCGCTAGGGTGGCACGCAGTGATGTCGACGCCGGGGCGTCCCGACCCGGGTCGACGCACGGGCAGAGGCGGCATCCGGCCGCCGTTCACGCGAAGGAGCACACCATGGGAATCCTCTCCGTCGACCTGTTCATCACCC
Organism: Arthrobacter sp. B2060; assembly: GCF_059090445.1. Lineage (NCBI taxonomy): Bacteria > Bacillati > Actinomycetota > Actinomycetes > Micrococcales > Micrococcaceae > Arthrobacter > Arthrobacter sp. B2060. The sequence continues at coordinate 13,986 of NZ_JBNHFR010000017.1, read as the reverse complement.
TCGACGGCGTGTACCAGGCACCTGGCGGTCCCGACGAGGACCGCGAGGGCGGCTTTGAGTTCGGCGGCTGGCAGGGGGCGTATTTCGACGATGAGACCGGCGAGGCCATTGGCGCTGGCATCGACCGCATGGACGCGCTGCTGCTCGGACGCAAAACCTACGACATCTTTGCGGGGTTCTGGCCCACGCGGGGCAACGAAGACCCGATCGCAGTGACGTTCAATGCCCTGCCGAAGTTCGTCGTGTCGCGCTCCCTGACTGAACCGGAATGGGAGGGCACCACGGCACTGTCGGATGTCGCGGAGGTGGCCTCACTGAAAGACCGGTTCGACGACATCCACGTCATCGGCAGCGGCGGCCTCGCACGGTCGCTTCTCGAGGCCGACCTCGTCGACCGGCTGAACCTCTTCCTATACCCGCTCACGTTCGGATCGGGTAAGCGGCTGTTCGCCGACGGCGCCGGCGTGCCGGCGGCGTTCCGACTCGCGCAGCCGCCGCAGGCGTTCCCGAAGGGCGCGGTCTCGCTTGTATACGAGCGCGCGGGAGCGCCGATTACGGGCGTCGACATCAGCCAGGCGTAGGGGCGGGGTAGCGTCCGGGGCATCGCCGCACTCCGTCCCGGAAGGTGCGGAATCGCCGTCGACATCGGCGCTGGCCTCGGCGTAGGCTGGCAGCATCGGCGCATGTGCCCGGTGGACTCTGCGTCGATACCTCAATCGATGAAGGAGGACCAATGAGTGCTGTACGTGAATTCATGACTACGGATGCACGGTGTGTTACGGAGAACCAGTCCCTCGTAGATGCCGCACGGATGATGATGGACCTGGACTGCGGATCCTTGCCGATCTGTGGTGACGACGGCAAGCTGAAGGGCATGATCACTGACCGGGACATCGTGCTCAAGTGCGTTGCTGTGGGCCGTGATCCACGCGAAATGATGGCCCGCGACCTCGCCACGGGCACGCCCCACTGGATTGACGCCGATGCAAACGTTGACGCCGCGATCGAAATGATGGAGAAGTACCAGGTTCGGCGGCTCCCGGTTATTGCTGACCACAAGATGGTAGGCATCATCAGCCAGGGTGACATCGCGCGCAACTACTCGGAGGAGCGGGTAGGCGAACTGGTCGAGCACATTTCGGAACGCAAGCGTATGCAGTCGAGCAGTTCATAAAGTCAGGCAATTCATCAGCAAACAAGCGCCACGGAGCACACTCCGTGGCGCGATCTGTGCCCGCTCCTGGGCGCTGCTTTCTGCCGCGGAATACGATAGACAACGTCGGATCGATTCGAACAGCTGATCGGATAGCTCTGGGAAAATCCAAGCGGGGCCAACCTGGCCATGCATTACCCTCAGCGCATTCGACATCGGATAGCCAGGAAGCAAGCACAATGCTAGATGTTCACCGCCTCACGCTGCTGAGGGAAGTCAAACTGCACGGCAGCATGAGCGCAGCAGCACGGGAACTCGCGTATAGCCATTCCGCCATTTCGCAGCAGCTGGGTGTCCTGGAGAAGGAAACTGGTGTGATCCTGCTGGAAAAAGTCGGTCGCAATGTCAAGCTCACTCCGGCCGGCGAGGAACTGGTGCGGAACACAGAAGCGATCCTGGCCGCCATTGAGCGTGCGGAAGCTGATTTGGCAACATCGCACCAGCGGGCCCAGGGCGTAGTTACCGTCGCTGCCTTCGCAACCATCAGCCGCAGCGTTATGCCAACGGCTATGGCGGAACTGGCTCGAAACTTTCCGGGCCTGGATGTGCGTCTCCGCCGCGAGGAACCGGAAATGGCTGTCATGCAGCTGATGTCGCGACAGGTGGATGCAGTAGTAACTGACGCATTTCCCGGCACGCAAGGGGCGCCACATGGCGGCATCCACACCACGGTGATCGGTCAGGACCCCATTCGGGGCTATCTCCCCCACGGCGTAACCTTTGAGGACTTTGACCAGCTCCGTAACGCGCGCTGGGTTGTCGAACCCCTTAGCTCGGCGTCCTCGCAATGGGCCCTACGGGTATGCCGGGAGCGGGGGTTTGAGCCGGTCGTCGCACACGTCTCCTCGGACCTCCTTTTTCACCTCAGGATGGTCGAACAAGGGCTGGCCGCAGCATTTTTGCCGGACATGGTCGTGCGCGAGGCAGGCAGTGACGTCGTTCCGAGTTCCTGGCTTCCCTCGGACCAGCAGCGAAGCATCCAGTATCTGGTCAGGTCCGGGTCGGAACACAGCGTGGCACTGGTGGCCGTGCGGGAAGCAATCGTCCAGGCATTCCAGCTGAATTCCAACCCGTAAGTAGCGGTTACAGGTAAGCGTCGAAAACATTCGCTTTTGTTTACCGGCCTGCTTAGCTACATTTGCTATTGCGCCGGAATCCCTTGCAATCATGCGGTAGTTCCTGCCGAAACCATGGCCGCGCCGGAAGGGAGCGAATTCACATGTCCCTCAACGACATTTCATCTCCGAGCGACTCCCCTACAAGGCTGCTCGAAGGGCCTGCTCTTTGGCCTGCCCAGGCACACATCCCGACAGTGCTGGGCCGGCAGCTCGTCATCGACCGCGGCGAAGGATCCTACGTCTTCACGAACGATGGCCGCCGCCTGTTTGATGGAACAGCTGGCTTGTGGCACGCCAATATCGGGCATTCGAATCCGGAGCTGGCTGAAGTCGCTTTCGATCAGATGAAGCGGCTTGAGACCTATCACATCTTCGCCCGCTTCACTAACGATAAAGCCCTTGCCCTCGGTGAGCGGCTTGCTGAAATCTCGCCGGTTGACCGTTCGAAGGTGATTCTGAACTCGGGCGGCTCCGACGCCATCGACGTCGCCTGCAAACTGGCCCGCCGCCACTGGCAGCGTGAAGGCCGGGCCCGCAAGAAGGTCATTCTTAGCCGCGAGTTCGCCTACCATGGCCTCCATGCCTACGGCACGAGCATCGGCGGCCTTGACTTCAACCGCGAAGGCTACGGCACCGATTCCCTCGTCCCCGAAACGGCCCGGGTCTCCTTCAACGACCCGCAGCATGTCGAGGCCGTCGTCGCGGATGTGGGGCCCGAGAACATCGCCGCGATCGTCACCGAACCTGTCCAGGGCACAGGAGGCGTGAATCCGCCTGTGCCGGGCTACCTTGAAGCCATTCAAAAGATCTGCCGCGAGAACGACATCCTCTTGCTCCTCGACGAAGTGATTACCGGCTTCGGCCGCCTCGGAACGATGTTCGCAGCCGAACGCTATGGAATCGAACCCGATCTGGTGATCTTCGCCAAGGGAGTCACCTCCGGTTACGCACCCCTTGGCGGAGTCCTGGTGACCCCACGGGTGTGGGAGCCGTTCTACGTCGACTCACCGGATACGCCCATCTTCCGTCACGGGGCGACATATGCCGGGCACGCAACCGCCGCTGCAGTAGCCCTGCGCCACCTCGAAATTCTGGAGCGCGACCAGCTGGTTCCTCGCGTCAAGGAACTTGAAACAGTGCTTCGCACAGGATTCGACAAGCTGGCCCAGCGACAGGCGGCAGTTGCCGACGTGCGCGTGGCTGGACTGCTCGGGGGTGTCACTCTCGCCGACCATCTGAAGGCTGAACAGGTCTGCGACGATCTGCTCGAGCTTGGATTCATCGCCAGGTCCCTGCGCGGCAACACCATTCAGGTCAGCCCGCCGTTCATCATCAGCGACCAGGAACTCACGCTATTTGTCACCGCCATTGAGCAAGCCATAACCGAAAGAGAGAACCGATGAGCCTCACAACCAACGTCGCTGCGCCGCTGATCACGGCGGACGCCGACAGCCTCCGGCACGCGGATGCAGTCATCCAATCCATTAACCTCCCCAGCTCTGGCATCGCAGTCCAGGACCCCGCCACGGCCGAGACCATAGCCCATGTTCCTGACGCTGGTGTCGAGGCTGCACTGGAGGCTGTTGGAAAGGCCGACGCGGCAGGAGCCGACTGGGCCAACAGCACCCTTCGGCAGCGCGCCGACGTGCTGCACGCCTGGTACGACAAGCTCGTAGCCCACTCCGAAGATCTCGCACACCTGATCTCGCGCGAAATGGGCAAGCCACTGGCAGAGGCCCGCGGCGAGGTCAAGTACGGTACCGACTTCGTTCGCTGGTACGCCGAGGAGGCCGTGCGCCCCGCAGGGAACTTCCGGGAAACCCCGGACGGAGGCGCGAGCCTTCTGACGCGCCGCTCCCCCGTGGGCTTGGCCGTGCTTATTACGCCATGGAACTTCCCCCTTGCCATGGCAACGCGGAAAATCGCACCGGCGCTGGCAGCAGGATGCCCCGTCGTTATCAAGCCTGCCACCCTTACCCCTCTGACGACGTACTTTGCTGTGCAGCTCGCCATTGAGGCAGGCATGCCTGAAGAACTGGTCCAGGTCATCACCACGTCAAAGTCAGGGGCCTTTAGCGAAGCCGTCCTGCTTGACCCAAGGGTCCGGAAGGTTTCGTTCACCGGGTCAACGCCGGTAGGCCGCCAGCTCCTGAAGCTTGCCTCCCAGAATGTCCTCCGCAGCTCGATGGAGCTCGGCGGTAACGCACCGCTCCTCGTCTTCAACGACGCTGATCTTCAGCGGGCCGTGGACGGAACGTTTGCGGCGAAGCTGCGCAATGGCGGACAGTCCTGCATTGGAGCCAACCGCATCTACGTCCAGGACGGAATCGCCGATGACTTCGTGTCCGCGCTCACCGAACGTTTCGCCCAGGTGGCCGTCGGAAGCGGACTCGGACAGCAGACTGGGCTGGGTGCACTGATCGACGACCGTGCGGTAGCTCAAATGCAGGCGTACACGGAGAATGCCGTGAGCCTGGGTGCCACACTGCTGACCGGCGGCCACGGATACGACTCGGCAGGCAACTTCTTTGCCCCGACCGTCCTGGACCGGGTCACGGAAGATTCCGACGTTGCCCAGTCCGAGATTTTCGGCCCTATCGCGGCGATTCAGCGGTTCAGCACAGAAGCCGAGGCAATCACCCGGGCCAACGCGACAGAGTTTGGCCTCGCCGGCTACGTGTTCACTGAGAACCTCGACCGCGCTCTTAATATCGCCGATCGCCTCCAGACAGGCATCGTGGGCATCAACCAGGGCGTACCGTCCAATGCTGCCGCCCCGTTCGGTGGCATCAAGCAGTCGGGCCTCGGACGCGAAGGAAGCGCCGAAGGCCTCGAAGAATACGAGAACATCCGCTTCTACAACGTGGCGCGACGCGCCACTGCCTAGTACTCACTCTGATTCACGCCGTCTTGAGACCGGCGCCGCTATGGGCGCCGGTCTCAACGCGTTGGACACATTGATGGTCGGCTTCGATGGGGAAGTACCTGAAGAGGACTATTCGGGGGGGCCGTACCGCGGGGAGATAGACAGAGGGAAAAGTCCGACGCCGGAACCCACCGCCACTGCCACCTCACCCAGTGCCGCTGCAGCGGAAGTCCGGCGCCGCGTCGTGATCGCCCAAAACACTGACCAGTTACCTTGATGCAAAAGGAGGTGTGTGGCCGCGATCCCAAGGGATCACGGCCACAACCTGATCTACTGCCGGCTCGTGGCGATTCCTACTGATGCGTCTCGGCCAGGTCGCGGACTGCAGCTTCCTTCTCTTTTTGAAGCGCGATCCTCTTTCGTACGATCGGCCAGAACAGTACCAGGGCGCCGGCCGCGACAAGACTTGTCCACACCTGGGTCCGGCCGCTCTCGGTCGACATCATGATGGCTACGATGCCGATGGCACCAGCGATCAGGATGATGTTGAGCCACGGGAACAGCCACACCTTGAGCTTGAGGTTCGCGCGCTCCTCAACGGTCATCGTGATTCTCAGGCGCCACTGGGTGACTGCGATAAATACGTACACGAACAGGGCTACCAGGCCAGTTGAATTCATGATGAAGTCGTAAATGCCCGAGCTCGGCGCGATGAAATTCACGAGGGTAGCAATGAGGCCGCCAATGGTCGAGGCAATCACAGCGAGAGCCGGGACGCCGCGCTTGGTGCGCTTCGCAACGACCGCCGGCGCAAGCCCCTGTTCAGCAAGGGCGGCGAACATGCGGGATGCGGAGTATGTACCCGAGTTGAGCACCGAGATCACCGCGGTGAAGATGACGAGGCCCATGAGGATCTCGGCGCCAGGTACACCGAACAGCGAGAACACGTAGGTGAACGGGGCAATGACCGAAGGTTCGGGGAGCTGATTCCACGGGACGATCGTTACGATGACGAGAATCGCCCCGACGTAGAAGAGCATGACGCGCCAGATAACCGTGTTCGCGGCCTGCCGGATTCCCTTGCCCGGGTTCTCCGACTCTGCTGCCGCCATAACAGCGATCTCCGTGCCAAAGTACGAGAACAGGACCAGCGCAATGCTGGAGAGCACCACGCCTAGTCCATTCGGCATGAATCCATCGTGCACCCAGAGATTCGAAACCGAGAATGTGGCGTTCGGCCAGAGCCCAAGCGCGAACAGCACGCCAGCAGCGAGGAACACGACAATCGCGATCACTTTGATGCTTGCGAGCCAGAACTCCGTTTCTCCGAATGTGCGAAGCGAGATGAGGTTGGTGCACACGAAGATCCCGAGCAGGGCAAGCGAACCGGCCCATGCGGGCAGCGCGGGAAACCAGCCGTGAAGAATGCCGCCGCCGACGACGGCTTCATAGGCGATGACACCTACCCAGAAGTACCAGTACAGCCAGCCGACGAGGTACGCAGCCCAGTTGCCAAGGCCCACTCTGGCGTACTCCATGAAGGAACCAACCGCGGGCCTTGCCGCTGCCATCTCCCCGAGCATGCGCATTGCCAGGAAGACAAACAATCCGCCGATCGCATAAGAAAGCGTGGCTGCCGGTCCCGTGCTGCGGACGATGTTGGCCGAGCCAACGAAAAGGCTTGCGCCGATGATCCCGCCGAGGGTGATCATCGTGACGTGACGGCCCCGAAGCTTCTTACCGTGAGCCTGGTTATGCGCCCCTGTCCCGCCTGCGGCCTCGGGGGAAACGGGAGGGTCGTCCTGCGACATTTGTGAGGGTGTCGATTCAGCGTGATGTTCCCTGGTCATGATGAAAGCTCCTGTGCTTTGTGAATCTTTCGCGCGATACAAGGCTCGTGGGCGGGGACGACGGGCGTAGCTGCTCGGATGGGCAGGGTTTGGGTGAGACTCAATGAACTGCTCCTAAAGGGAAGGCCTAATCAGCAGGCGACCCGGCCGGCTGGGTGAAGCAACCGTATAAGGGCAAAAAGGTAGAATAAAGCGAAGATTCCTGACACGAAACGGTTAGCTTTCCTTACAGGAGCCCGTGCATCCGGATGTGAAGTCGCCGCTCAAGAGGAACTACGGCGTCCCACCCTTCGGCGGCGCGTCGGAACGGACGCGTCCCCTGTCCAGCGTGACAACCCGGTCCGCACGTTCAATATCTCCAAGGTCATGGGTTGACTCGATGACTGTCACGCCGCGCCTCAGCTCCTCTGCAATCGCTGCTCGAATCAGTTGATGCGCTCCCCGGTCCAGGCCGGCCGTGGGCTCGTCCAGGATGAGGATGGCCGACTCCTGCGCCAGCCCTTGGGCGATGAGGGTGCGCTGGTGCTGACCGCCGGAAAGTTCACTGAGCTGGCGGCCGGCCAGGTCCTCAATCCCCATCCTCTTCATCGCCGCGGCGACCACCCGCCGGTCCAGGGCACGCAGTGGCAGCAATCCCCGCCGGTGCGGCCACCTGCCCATCTCCACCGCTTGACGAACAGTGCACGGCATGGACTCAGGTGTCCGGGTTTGCTGGATGACGAAGGCAGGGCGGCCGGCGGTGACGGATACCGCTCCCTGCGCCGGCTGCAGCACTCCTGCCGCCAGGGCGAGCAGTGTCGACTTTCCGGACCCGTTCTTGCCCGTCAGCACTGTGTGCGTGCCCGACTCGAAGGTCAGCGAAACCTCCGCCAGTGCCTGCCTGTCCGGATAGGCATATCCGGCGTTGCTGAAGATTACCGATGACACTGCATCTCTTCTCTTGTTGCGAATAAGTCTCATTAGCTAGTGTACGATGAACCGCGATGGAATGGTTACTTGATCCCCTAAGCGCTTCGTTCGTCCAACGCGCCCTGCTCGGCGGCGGCCTTGTCGCAATAGTTTGCGGCGTCGTCGGAACCTGGGTAGTCGTGCGAGGAATGGCCTTCCTTGGCGACGCGATGTCGCACGGACTGCTGCCCGGCATTGCCATCGCCTCGCTCCTCGGCGGCAACCTCATCATCGGTGCGGCCGTGAGCGCCGCGGCGACCGCGGCCGGTGTTTCGGCCATCACCCGGAACCGTCGCGTCTCCCAGGACACCGCCATTGGACTGCTGTTCGTCGTCATGTTGTCGCTCGGTGTAATCATCGTGTCGGCCTCGGGCTCATTCGCCGTGGACCTCACCGGCACGCTCTTCGGCGACGTTCTGGCCGTCGAGACGAAGGACATCACGGTGCTGTGCGTCGTCGGCGTCGTCGTTCTGGCGGCGGCTGCGATCTTCCACCGCGCGTTCATGGCGGCAGCATTCAACCAGCAGAAGGCGGCGACCCTCGGGCTGCGGCCCCGACTGGCCCACTTCGTGCTGCTGTGTCTGATCACCCTTGCCGTGGCCGCGTCATTCCAGGTTGTCGGAACACTCCTGGTCTTTGGCCTGCTCATCGCGCCACCCGCGGCTGCCCTGGTCTGGGCAAAATCGGTCCGGACAGGCATGATCCTCGGCTCCGTGATCGGCGTCGCCAGCGTGGTCGTCGGACTCTGGGTCTCCTGGTACGCGTCAACCGCCGCCGGCGCCACCATCGCCCTCGTTGCAGCCCTGTCCTACTTCGTCTCCGCCCTTGCCCGCGCCATGGTCCGCAAAGATGCCATGGTCCCCCGCACCACAGCCCCCAAGGACCGCCCGGCCGCAGCTGCTGCCGAATCCGCACCGACCCGCATGTCCGCATCACAGCCAGAATTGGAGCCCTTTTCCAGTGCAGCGCACCACCCCTAGACTCCCCATCCTTCTGCTTAGCCTCCCGCTACTGCTGTCCGCCTGCGCGGACACCAGCACAGGCAACCAAACCGCTCAAACCCCGGGTACTACGCCCCACGGCTATGTCGCCGGCGCGCAGGAGAACCCCGAGCCGCAGAATGGTCTGCTCACCTTCGACCGGGAGACCGGGAAATCGCAACTGCTTTCCCTCCTGACCGATGAGACGGTCGACGCCGGGACGTTTGGCCCGCTCGACGCCGTTCAGCAGGATGGCCGCTACGCCCTGCTCACCACAGAGGACGGCGTGAAGGTGTTTGATACCGGTGCCTGGACAGTGGACCACGGGGACCACATGCATTACTACAGCTCCGAGCCTCGTCTACTGGGCAGCATCACCCTGCCGGACCCTGGTGTTATGGCCGGAGACGGCAAGTCAGTAGCGGTGTTCTCTGAAACCGGTGGCTATGCGTCCATCTACAAGCACAAGGACCTCGACGCAGGGCAGGTCGTCGAAACCGCCCGCATCACCACCACACCGCACGCAGGCATGGTGATCCCCTACGAAGGGCACTTCATCGCCACCACGGCCGGCGAAGCCACCGCTCCCGGAGCCGTGGAGGTCCGTGACGCCGAGAACCACACGGTGCTCAGTAAACAGCCATGCGCCGGATCCTCCGCACACGCCACTACCCGGGTGGGCGTCGTGCTGGCATGCAAGGACGGTGCCCTGCTCATTACCGAGGACGATGGCAAGTTCGCCGCCGAGAAGATCCCGTATCCAGCCAAAGCCGGCGGCATTCCACCCGCAACAAGCCTTGAACACCGCCCCGGCTCCAACGAACTCGCCGCACCCGCGGGCGACGGCGGCATATGGCACCTAAATGTCTCAAAACGTACCTGGACCTACCTAAAGACTGCCGTTCCGGTAGTCGCTGCCTCTGCGGTCGGCGACACCAAGCGCGTGCTGGCCCTCGGCGTCGACGGTTCCCTGATGACGCTCAATCCGGCCACCGGCAAGGTGACCGCCAAAGCCGCGATGCTCCGGCCCCTTTCGGCAAATGCAGACAACATCCCGCAGCTTCGCATCGACACCTCGCGTGCCTACCTCGGGGATCCTGCCGGTTCAAAAGTCCATGAAATCGACTACGCGGACGGGCTCCGGACCGCCCGGACCTTCAATGTCCCGGCCGCCGACATCGTGCTGGAGACCGGGCTGTGAAGCGCGGGGCAGCAACGAAGCTGGGCGGCGTCCTCCTGGCGCTCACGCTCGCGCTGAGCGGGTGTTCGGCAGCAGCGGCTGAGCGGCCTACCGTCGTCGTCACCACCAACATCCTGGGCGACATCACCCGCAACCTGGTGGGCGACCAGGCTGACGTGGTGGTGCTGATGGAATCGAATGCCGATCCGCACTCCTTCGGCATCTCAGCCAAGCAGGCCGCGGTCATCGAGAACGCAGAACTTGTCATCCACAATGGGGCTGGCCTGGAAGAGGGCGTCCTCAACCACGTGGAGGCCGCCGCGGCGGAAGGTGTCCCTACACTGGCGGCGATGGACGCCGTCGAGCCATTGAAGTTCACCCAGGACGACGGCGACGGCGCCGTGGACCCGCACTTCTGGACCGATCCCTCCCGGGTGGAGCTTGCCGCTGAATCGATCGCCGAGAGCGTGGTGGAGCACGTGGACGGGCTGGACAGCGCGGACGTGCGCTCCAAGGCAGCCAACTACAAGGCAGAGCTGCAGAAGCTTGAGGCCTCTATGGAGAAAAGCTTCGCGGCCATCGACCCGGGCAAACGCAAGCTCATCACCAACCACCACGTCTTCGGCTACATGGCACAGCGGTTCGGTTTCGACGTCATCGGAGCGGTCATTCCCAGCGGAACCACACTCGCCTCGCCCAGTTCGGCAGACCTCAATGACCTCACCGGAAAAATCCGGGCAGCGGGCGTCGTGGCCATCTTCGCGGACTCCTCACAACCTGAACGCCTGGCCCAGGTGCTCGCCGCCGAGTCGGGACAGGACATCGCAGTGGTCCCTCTCTTCACCGAATCCTTGGGAACAGAAGGCTCCGGCGCCCACACCTACCTCGAAATGATGCGTACAAACACGGACAGCATCACCAAAGCATTGTCCTGAAGCACCACTCACCAGCCCCCTAAAAAAGGAAATCGCTTATGCATTACCGCACCAGACCCGCCCGCCTGCTCACGGCACTGGCCGTCACCGGCCTGATGCTCACCGGCTGCGGCGCCAACGCCACCCCAGCCGGCAGCAGCGCCACGAGCCCGTCAGCCAGCGCGTCCCCCGTTGCCGAGGCGCTCCCGCGCCTCGTGACCACCTACGACGGCGGCATCAAGGTCCTGGACGCCAAGTCGTTTGAGGTCCTCGGGGACTACCCGATGGACGGCTTCAACCGGGTGAACCCGGCCGGGGACGGCCGCCACGTCATCATCTCCACCGCCGAGGGCTTCAAAGTGCTCGACACCGGCGTATGGAGCGAGGGCGACAAGCACTACGCCCAGGACCCGGCCATGACGGACATCCATTTTCCCGCCAGCAAGCCTGGCCACGTAGTCCGCCACGACGGCAAGACCATCCTGTTCAGCGATGGAACCGGCGAAGTCACTGTCTTCGAATCGAGCGACCTGGCCAACGGGCAGCCCAAGACCGAAACGCACAAGGCCAAGGAAGCCCACCACGGCGTCGCCGTCGAACTCTCCAACGGCGAACTGGTCCTCACGCTGGGCAACGAGGAAGAACGCCCAGGCATCGTTGTCTTGGACAAGGGCGGCAAGGAAATCGCCCGGAACGAGGACTGCCCCGGCGTGCACGGCGAAGCCACCGCGGCAGCCGAAACCGTGGTCATCGGATGTGAGACCGGCGTCCTGATCTACTCCGGTGGAAAGATCACCAAGCTGGACAGCCCCACGAAGTACGGCCGGATCGGCAACCAGGCCGGCTCCGAGGAATCCGAGGTGACCCTGGGCGACTACAAGAAGGACCCGGACGCCGAACTCGAGCGCCCCGAGCAGATTTCCCTCATCAACACCAAGACCAAGAAACTCACCCTGGTAGATCTTGGAACCAGCTACAGCTTCCGCTCCCTTGCCCGCGGACCCCACGGCGAAGGGCTGGTGCTCGGCACTGACGGCGCGCTGCACGTGATCGACCCGGACAAGGCAACCGTGACGAAGAGCATTCCCGTGGTTGCACCTTGGGAGGAGCCGCTGAAGTGGCAGGAAGCGAGGCCCACGATTTTCGTCCATGGTCACACAGCTTTCATCACGGAACCGAAGACCAAAACCATCCACGCCGTGGACATCGAGTCTGGGAAGATCAACGGCTCCGGCAGCTTGGAAGTGACCCCGAACGAATTCACGGGTGTCAGCGGATAAGGGACTCCTCCCCTGACATGTGAGTCTGATACGCAAGGGACCGGCGGCTACGATAGCCGCCGGTCCCTTGCGTTTCTTGCGTCCCTAGTGCTCGTCGTAGTGGCCTTCGTGTTCGGCGTGCCGGTGGCCGTCGTGGACGTAATCCACGTGGTCTCCATGCTGAACTGTCTCGTGCGTGCAGTCCGGCCCGCCATGCTGGTGCTGGTCAGGGGTGTGTTCCGCGGGGTCATCGTGCTCATCGTAGTGGCCTTCATGTTCTGCATGCCGGTGGCCGTCATGGATGTAGTCCACATGGTCCCCATGCTGCACGGTGACGTGATCGCAGTCGGATCCCCCGTGTTGATGCTCGGCAAGGGTGTGTTCGGCTTGGACTTCCTCTGTCATGATGTCTCCTTCGCGGACACTGGGAGCCTTCTCCTAGCGTTCCTGACTGTGTTCGATGGCATCTTGAATGACGTTGGCCACGTGGTCATCGGTCAGGGAGTAGATAATCTCCCGCCCTGACCGGGCGGCAGTGACCAGATTGATTCCCCTCAACAGGCGCAGGTGTTGGGAGACCAGGGGCTGGGACAACTTCGTTGCCTCAGTCAGCGCGCCTACCGACGACGGTTCGTGAGCCAGCGCGGACAGGATGAGGAGCCGTGACGGGGCGGAGAGCGCCTTGAATAGCTCCGCTGCCCCCGCAAGGGATTCCTCATCAGAAAACACATAGGCATATAAGCATTCTCTTATGCTTCGGACAAGAGGCGCGGGCTGTACTCCCTGGCTGCAAGGGTTCTCCTGTCGGGCGCAGCGCCAGAGAGCGCAGTCGACTCTAAGGCACATGAGCGAGACCTGTCAACAGTCTAGAAGTTGAGCTGCTCAACAGTTGAAGTAGAACTGTTGAACTGTTGACATTCGGCGATTTTCAGGGTTCTATTGCTGAAGCAGAACGAGATCTAAGTCACTCAGATGCCGACGCCCTCCCCGCCTGTCGTCTCAGGATGTCGACAGGGAGGCATGGAGGCATCGGAAAGCCTGCCACCGCTTTAGCCGGCCTTTGCGGCTGAAACCATCGAAGGGAACCACCATGAAGACCAAAAACAAGATCCAGACCGCGGCCGCCGGGCTTGCTGTGCTGCTTGCCCTTACTGCTTGTGGCGGCGCAGCCACCGGCCAGGGAGGGGACATTCCCAAGACGCAGAACACCCGGGACGTCTCCGAGGGTGTTCAGCCGGATGCGGCCGCGGTGGCGTTGCTGCCCGAGTCCTATAAGGCCAAGGGTGAATTGACCGTGGCGATGGATTTGAGCTCGCCGCCGATGACGTTCCTGGCCGAGGACAACACCACCCCGATTGGCGTGAACCCGGACCTCGCCCGTCTGGTGGCCAAGAAGCTGGGACTGAAGCTGAAGTTCGAGAACACGGCGTTTGACACGATCATTCCCGGCATTGACGGCGGCCGCTACGACTTCACCGCCACCACCATGTCCGCCACCGAAGAGCGGCTGAAGGTCCTGGACATGATCAACTACCTCAAGGGCGGCTCGGCCGTCGCGGTACCGCACGGCAACCCGAACAATCTGACCAACGACACGCTCTGTGGCAAGAACATTGGCGTGACCAAGGGCTCCACCCAGCAGTTGAAGCACCTGCCGA
>NZ_JBNHFR010000016.1:0-76909 GCF_059090445.1 Arthrobacter sp. B2060 | reverse complement strand
AGATCGGCCTGGACCGCGGCATCGGCGGGCCGCTGCTCTCGGCCTCGAGCTACTTCATGAAGTCCCCGCCGGAGCAGTTCAACGACGACCTCGCCCGGGAAAAGGTCGAGGCCTTCATCCGCGGCGACATCGAGCGCTAACCCCCTTTCCGACCCTCCCTCACTTCCTGCAGGGCTTGGCCCGACGCTCCCTCACCTCACGTGACCAGTTCACACGGGTGGGGGAGCGTCCTGTTTACACGCCCATGAGTTCCAAACGGGCGGCGTGTTGCTGGACGGCGGCGTGGTAACTCTCGAGCGTGACTGCGGCTGTGCGCCCCCATCCGGAACTCCCTGCCTGGATGGCGGCAGCGCGGCCCATGCCCTGCCGCCTCACCGGGTCGTCGTAAAGGGCTTCGAGCGCGTCGGCCCAGTCGGCCGCCCTGTGCCCGTCAACCAACAGCCCGGTGCGGCCGTCGCTGACGGCCCGGGACAGGCCCCCTACCCGCGCGGCCACCACGGGTGTGCCGCAGGCCTGAGCCTCCAGTGCAACAAGGCCAAAGGACTCGCTGTAGGAGGGCACCACCACGACGTCCGCTGAGCGGTACCAGCCAGCCAGCTCCGGCGCGCCGACAGGCGGGAGGTGAGTGGCGACGTCGTCCATTCCGGCTGCGCTGACGAGCGAGCCCAGGTTGAAATCCTTTGCGCCGCTGAGGGCGCCGAGGACGGTCAGCTTCAGGTCGATGTCAGGGCGGCGGCAGCGGAGGAGTGCAGCCGCCTGGACAAGGACTTGCGGGCCCTTCAGCCACTGGATCCGCCCGGCGAACAGGAGATGGAATGTGCGCCGGGGGATGCCGCGGGCGGCGCGGGAGGCACCGCGGAATGCAGGCGTAAAGATGGAAAGGTCAACGCCGGGGGGAGCGACGTCGATACGGTCAAAGTCGGCGTTGTAGTGTGACACCAGCTCGGCGGCCTCGGCGCCGGTGTTGGCGATCAGTCGGGTGGCGCCGTCGGCGACCCTGTATTCGCCGTCTTCCCGGTGCCGCGGCTCGGGACTCTCACCGGGCCGCAGCACGAGGTTCTTGACCTTGGCCATGGTGTGCATGGTGTGGACTAGCGGCACATTCCACTGCCGGGACAGTTCCAGGCCGGCGACGCCGGAGATCCAGTAGTGGGAGTGGATCAGGTCGTAAGGTCCGTCCGGCTGCTGCCCTCTGATCCTTTCGATCTCGGCGACCATGCAGTGCAGCAGTCCAGGCAGTTCCTCCTTGGGAACTTTCCGCCGCGGTCCCGCGGCAATGTTGTGGACGCGGACGCTCGGACCGGCGTGTTCGACGGCGGGCTGCCTGGCGTCCGTGGACCGGGTGAAGACATCCACTTCCACGCCGGTTGCCGCGAGGGCCGAAGCCAGGCCGCTGATGTACACGTTCATGCCACCGGCGTCACCGGAGCCGGGCTGCTCCATGGGCGATGTGTGCAGCGACAGGAACGCCACACGCCTGATCAGAGTCATCTCCCTCCTTTCTGTACACGGGGGTGGACCGGAATGGCCCCCGTCCAAGAGGACGGAGGCCATTCGCAGCTTCACTTGCCGGCGGCAGGCTTGCCGGACTTGTTGTCGGCTGTTTGCCTGCCCACAACGTCAGTGGTTCAGCTGTGCGAGGGTTTCGCGTTCGGCGGCGATGGTGGTGTTGTCGCCGTGGCCGGTGCGGACGATGGTTTCTGCCGGGAGGGGCAGGAGGCGTTCGCGGATGGAGGTCAGGATGGTGGGGTAGTCGCTGTAGGAGCGGCCGGTGGCGCCGGGGCCGCCGTTGAACAGGGTGTCCCCGGTGAACACGGTGCCTTCTTCCTCGAGGAGGAAGCAGGTGGAGCCGGGTGAGTGGCCGGGGGTGTGGATCGCCTTTAGGGTGGCGCCGCCGACCTGGAAGGTGTCGCCGTCGGCGATCTGCCGGTCGGGTGTGGTGTCGGGGTAGACCTGTTCCCAGAGGACGTGGTCCTCGGGGTGCAGGTAGATGGGGGCGTTCACGGTGTCGGCGACCTGGCGGGCGGCGCCGATGTGGTCGTTGTGCGCGTGGGTGAGCAGGATCGCGGTGACGTTCCGGCCCTGCACGGCTGTGATGATGGCGTCCGCGTCGTGCGGGGAGTCGATGATCACGCATTCGGTGTCGTTGCCGATGATCCAGACGTTGTTGTCCACGTCCCAGGTGCCGCCGTCCAGGGAGAACGTGCCGGAGGTGACGAGGTTTTCGATCCTGACGCTCATGCCGACACTCCTGCGCTCTGGGCAGCAGCCGCTGCCGCCGTGTCAGCCGTTGCGCGGGTTCCGGCGCCGGGTTCGATTTCGACGACGGAGCGCAGCACGGTGCCGTGGTGCATTTTGTCGAAGGCTTCCTCGACCTGGTCGATGGTGATGCGTTCGGTCACGAACGCGTCCAGGTCCAGGTTGCCTTGCTTGTAGTGCGCGACGAGCATCGGGAAGTCGCGGGAGGGCAGGCAGTCCCCGTACCAGGAGGACTTCAGGGACCCGCCGCGGCCAAAGACGTCCAGCAGCGGCAGTTCCAGGACCATCTCCGGGGTCGGCACGCCGACCAGGACCACGCGGCCGGCGAGGTCGCGGGCGTAAAAGGCCTGCTTGTAGGTTTCGGGCCGTCCGACGGCTTCGATCACGACGTCCGCGCCGTTGCCGTTCGTCAGTGCCCGGATCGCCTCGACCGGGTCCACCTCGCGGGAGTTCACCCCGTGGGTGGCGCCCAGGGATTTGGCCATCGCGATCTTGTTCTCATCGATGTCCACCGCGATGATCGTGGTCGCCCCGGCCAGCTTCGCCCCGGCGATCGCGGCGATGCCCACGCCGCCGCAGCCGATCACGGCCACGGACTCGCCGCGCTTGACCTCCCCGGTGTTGATCGCGGCACCGATCCCGGCCATCACCCCGCAGCCCAGCAGCCCGACCGCGGCCGGGTCGGCGTCCTGATCGACCTTCGTGCACTGCCCGGCCGCGACCAGGGTCTTTTCCGCGAACGCGCCGATGCCCAACGCCGGGGACAGCTCCGTGCCGTCCTCCAGGGTCATCTTCTGCGTCGCGTTGGCGGTGTTGAAGCAATACTGCGGCTGGCCCTTCGCGCACGCCCGGCACTGCCCGCACACCGCACGCCAGTTCAGGATCACCCGGTCACCCGGGGACACCTCCGTCACGCCCTCACCCACGGCCGCGACCACACCCGTGGCCTCATGACCGAGCAGATACGGGAACTCATCCCCGATCCCGCCAAGCTTGTAATGCAGATCCGTATGGCACACCCCGCACGTCAGGATGTCCACCAACGCCTCCCCCGGCCCCGGATCCGGCACCAGAATCGTCTCCACCGACACCGGAGCGTCCTTCTCCAGGGCAATGACTGCCTTGACTTTATGAACCATTAGCTTGCGTTCCTTTCACTGCGAGTCACTCTGACTGCGGGAGTGGCCATGCCTTCCGGCTTCTTGCCCAGGCGGGTTGTCTGGTTTGCAACGGATCACCGTTGCCGAATCCCTCGGGCATCGGCTCCAGGCCTCAAGCGATCCAGGGGCGCGGAGCGGGCCATGGCCCCGGCGGGCGACAGGGCAACAGCTGATATTCCGCTGATATCTAACTGATATATGACGATATTAGTTGCGTCGCCAGGAGAGTGTCAACGAGTAGGCGCCTCTCCTCGGCTGGCGAATGCGGTCACGCCCAGGCTCGGGCTCAGCCGCCGGCAAAAGGCGGCAGGATATCGATGACGTCTTCCCTGCCAAGGCTCAGGCCACGATGCCGTACAGCAACTTCGTTACGAAGAAAGCTGCTCCGGTCAATGATCCGGGCCAGTGGAGGCGTTCCCGCCGGGGGATCCGGACGGTCAATGGAAAGTACGGCAGTCAGGAGTTCATTGAGAGTCACGCCGTCTGCCAGGTCATGGTGTTCTTCTTCTACGCCGGCGGCGGAACATGCAGCGGCGAAGTATCGTACCAACAAAGTTTGTTCAGCCTCCGATAGTGCTCATGCTGCGACCCGACTGCTTGAAGTCTGCGGAATCCAGGCCGACGTCTTCCGTTCCGTGTGCCCGCGGCTTAATCCACATCGCATCCTGCCAGCGCCGTGCCAGTTCTGCGTCATCTGCCCCCGAGCGCATCAGGCCCAGAAGGTCAAATTCCTCCCGGGAGAACAGGCAGCTCATGAGCTTGCCTTCCGCCGTGATGCGCGTGCGCCTGCAGTCGCCGCAGAAGGGTTCGGTGACGGAAGCGATGATCCCAACGGTACCCAAGGCTGGACCATGCGGCCCGCCTGTAACCGCGTTTCGGTTCCTGACCTGGAACCGTTCTGCCGGGGCCCCCGCCCGCTCCCGGAGATCCGGGGTGAGGACGAAATCCAGGGAGAGCAATTCACGGATTTCGGCGGCGGTGACCATGTCGCGCCGCGTCCACCCGTGGTCCGCATCAAGCGGCATCTGCTCAATGAAGCGGAGCTCATAACCGTAGCGGAGTGCCCACGCCAAAAGTCCGGCCGCTTCAGCGTCGTTGATACCCCGCATCAGTACCGCGTTGATTTTGACCGGTCCCAATCCTGCAGTCCGTGCCGCTTCCACTCCCGCCAATACCTTGTTGAGGAACGGGCGCCTCGTCAGTAGCTCGAACGTCTCTTCGTGAAGGGAATCGAGTGAGATATTGATCCGGGTCAGCCCGGCGTCCTTGAGCGCCTGGGCCTTCTTGTCCAGGCCGACGCCGTTAGTGGTCATGGATATGGGCAGATCGGGGTGCTGCCGGCGCAGGGCCCGGACGATATTCACCAGGTCAGGGCGTACCAAGGGCTCGCCGCCGGTAAGACGGAGTTCGCGGATGGCGAGTTTCTCCACACTGATACCCACGACCCGCACGATCTCGTCAAGGGTCATGAGGGATTGTTTGGAGAGCCAGTCCAAGCCCTGTGCGGGCATGCAGTATGAGCACCGAAGATTGCACTTGTCGGTCACGGATAACCGAAGGTCTGTTGCCTGGCGCCCGAACCGGTCCAGCAGGCCGGCGGGAACCCCCGAGGGCCGGCTCGGAGGCATCGGCAGCCCGCCGCCGCTTTTGCTGGGGAGCCGCGGAATTCCTAGCTGAACAGTCATGCACTCAAACCATTTCTTCGCTTCATACATGAAGCGCGCGTTGTAATGACGCTTGCTTTGTTCCCGATTGGAAGGCGTCGTCGAACATCCGTCAATTCCGTGCCGCCGCATGACAGCGCGGCGGCACGGAAGCTGCAGCCTTTCCAGCTGGCCCTGTGGGACCGGTAAGAAGCAGACTAGGTGGTCTGGTCTTTGGAGTCGGGCGTTCCGTCGGAGCACCGGTCGTCACATTGGTGCTTGGTCACGAGGTCGAACTGGACGCCGCCATGTTGCTCCACGCCGGTCCGGATGGCCCGTTCCATGACGGATGTTGCCAGGCGCCGGCGCAAGGAGAGGGGATCGTGGCGCAGGTCCTTGGCGAGCGCGAAACAGAGCAGCAGCATGACTATGACGAACGGCAGGGCGGCCACGATGGTGATCCGTTGCAGGCCGGACAGGGCTTCCGAAGGTTCGTCGCCGCCGGCCAGCAGCATGACCGCCGCCACGGCGCCGGTGAGGCTGCCCCAGAAGATGACCACTCCGCGGCGGGGGTGTTCGGCGCCGTTGGAGCTGAGCGATCCCATCACGATGGAGGCCGCATCGGCGCCCGTGATGAAGAAGATCGCGACCAGGACCATGGCCAGCACGACGACGGCAACCGTGAGCCAGCCAGGCATGTTCAGGTTCTTGACCAGGTCGAAGAGGGCGCCGTCGAAGTTGACGGTCGGTGTCCCATCGACCATGGTGACGAGGCCGGGGGTGTTGGCCTTGTCTGCTTCCTGCTGGACGTGGAAGGCGCTTCCGCCGAAGATGCAGAACCAGATCACGCTGACGATGCTGGGGACCAGCAGGACGCCGGTGACGAACTGGCGGATGGTGCGGCCGCGGCTAATGCGTGCAATGAACATGCCCACGAACGGTGTCCAGGAGATCCACCAGGCCCAGTAGAAGATGGTCCAGCCGGTCAGCCAGGTGCGCAGGGCTTCGTCTCCCACGGCTTCGGTGCGGGAGGACATTTCTGCAAGGTCGCGGGCGTAGTCGCCGACCGCGGAAGGAATCAGGTTCAGGATGAACAAGGTGGGGCCGGCGACGAAGACGATGAGTGCCAGGATGACGGCCAGGACCATGTTGATGTTGGAGAGCCACTGGATGCCGCGGCTGATGCCGGAGACGGCGGACGCCACGAAACAGGAGGTCAGGATGGCGACGATCACCACGAGCACGGGAGTACCGATTTCGCCGAACCAGCCGTTGGAGGTCATGCCGCTGCCGATCTGCAGAGTGCCGAGGCCCAACGATGCTGCGGTGCCGAAGAGGGTGGCGAAGATGGCGAGGATGTTGATGAACTTGCCTACGGGTCCTTCAACCACCCTGATGCCGAAGAGTGAGGTGAAGGCCGCGGAAATGAGTTGCTTGCGGCCCAGCCGGTAGGTGCCGTAGGCCATGGCGATTCCCACGACGGCGTACATGGCCCAGGGGTGCAGGGTCCAGTGGAAGATGGAGGTTGCCATCGCGGTCTGGATGGCATCCGGCGTGCGGCCGTCCACGGTGCCGGGCGGCGGCGAAACGAAGTGATAGAGCGGTTCGGCCACGCCGTAGAACATGAGGCCGATGCCCATGCCGGCGGCGAACATCATGGCCACCCAGGAGACGGTCCGGAATTCGGGCTTTTCGCCGTCCTTGCCGAGCGGGATGTTGCCGAACTTGCCCAGGGCCAGCCACAGGACAAAGATCACGAAGAGCGAAGCCAGGACCATAAAGAGCCAGCCGGTGTACTCCATGACCCAGTTCAATGCACCCTTGGAGGTGTCGGACAGGCTGTCGCGTCCAACGAAGCCCCAAACCACGAAGGCGACGGCGATGGCGCCCGTGATCCCGAAGGTAACTTTGTCGAGGGTGAGATTGGTGTTCCGGCGCTCCGTCACGGCCTGCTCGGTCTTTGCATGGCGCAGCTCTTCCAGAATCTGCTCGTACTCTTCGGCGTCCGGCAAGGTCGCTGCGCCTCCTTCCTCCGGATCGAGTACTGCTGGGGTGGTGCCATCTTCCTGGGCGACACTGATTACTTCTTTGATGTTCCCCCTACTTTCGGGTTCTTCGCTAGGAGGAGTCTCTGCCAAACCATTCCCGGCAGGTAGCTCTTCAGGTGTTGATGGCTTTAGGTCACTATTGATAGCCATGAGCGGGTCCTTTGCTCGGCGAGTCAAGGGCTGCGATTTATACATGGCCTTCTGGGGTTAGACCGGGCGGAAGGTTGGGGGCCTCGCCCGATCCGATGACCATGATGCTGCCGTCGACAATTTGTATTTCGTGTATGGGGCCGGTTTGCCCGGCTGAGATTTTGCGATCAGTGTTGCTGCTCTGCGGGAGGGGGGCATGTTCCGCAGGAATCAACAGTATTCGCCCTATGCAACAGAGTGCGCTCCGTCACACTCGATGTCAAGCATTTTTTATGCCGTTACGCGCCCCTCAGGGCCCGTGGCCGGGCAGGTTGACAGGCGGGTGTGGCATGCCTCACGCTGTTGCGTATAGTGCGTGATGTTGCGTAATTAGCAATTGATGATGTGGAGGATTATGCAGACTCTTGCGATCGTTGGAGCCTCCCTGGCTGGCCTTTCTGCCGCCAGGGCCGCTCGCGCCCAAGGCTTCGCTGGACGGCTGATCATGATCGGCGATGAGCATCACCGTCCCTATGACAGGCCGCCGCTATCCAAAGACTTTCTGCTCGGTACCATCACCTCCGAAGACCTTTTCCTGGAAACTGACGATGACGGGTTGCACGCCGAGTGGCTACTGGGAGGCGGGGCGGTTGGGCTGGATGCAGCTTCACGGACCGTGCGGCTGCAGGACGGAAGCTCGGTCAGCGCTGACGGCATCGTGATAGCCACCGGCGCGCGCGCCCGGAAGCTGCCTGCCCTGGACGGGCTCGAGAATGTTTTCTACCTTCGGACAATCGCCGATGCCCAGGGATTGACATCACGGCTGGTGCCGGGCCAGCGCATGACCGTTATCGGTGCTGGTTTCGTCGGTGCTGAAGTTGCGTCCGCCGCTGCCTCTCGGGGAATGGAGGTGACCATGATCAACAACGCGCCGGTTCCGTTTACAGCGCAGCTCGGGCAGGACATGGGGGATCTGGTCGCCAAGCTGCACCTGGCCAACGGCGTTGATCTCATTTGCGGTGCCGTGATTGAAGAGTTTCACACAGGCGAAGGCGTTGTTACCGGTCTTACGCTGGCTGACGGCCGTCACCTGGCGACGGACGTCATCGTCGTCGGGATTGGTGCTGAGCCGAACACCGAGTGGCTGGACGGGTCCGGGGTCGAGCTCGGCTCGGGCGTGCTGTGCGACGCCATGGGACGCACCAACATTCCGGGGATCGTCGCCGTCGGTGACTGCGCGGCCTGGTTCGATAAGGCCTACGGGAGCCACCGCCGGGTTGAGCACTGGACCGGTGCGCTGGAGCGTGCGGCGCTGGCTGTTCAGGCCCTCTTGGACGGCGATGCTCCGGAACAGCCGTTGAAGCCGCCCTACTTCTGGTCTGACCAGCACGGGGTCAAGATTCAGTTCGCGGGGCATTCCGCCGGCTACGACCGTCTTGAGGTTGAGGCAGGGGATCCCGAGGAACACAGCTTCCTCGCCGTGTA
The DNA here is from genome assembly GCF_059090445.1 of Arthrobacter sp. B2060. NCBI lineage: Bacteria > Bacillati > Actinomycetota > Actinomycetes > Micrococcales > Micrococcaceae > Arthrobacter > Arthrobacter sp. B2060. Next base: position 68,185 of record NZ_JBNHFR010000016.1, on the reverse strand, counting down.
CTACCGCGGAGACGAGCCGGTGGCGGTCCTGGGAATGAACCAGCCGAAGCTCTTCACCAAATGGCGGCGGAGCATAGCAGCTTCGGCGACGAAGCCGAAGGACCAGCCTGGCCTGATCGCTGCTGCCGCTCCATAGGCGGCATCTGCCGCACCATCCCCAAACTTTACTGCACGAGTTTTGCGCACTTAATGTGTGCCGTTCTGAGGAGGAACATTGTCTGTTGAGGTAAGCACCCCGAGCCTGATCCCGACGCTGGGCGGTCATTTGTATACGGATCCGGCTATTTTCCGGGCCGAGCAGGAGCGTATTTTCGAGCAGATGTGGTTCTGCGCGATCCGGTCCTCGGACCTGGACAAGCCCGGGGCGTGGCAGACGGTGCAGGTGGGACGGGAGAGCGTGCTGATCTCGCGGACCCGCAAGGGGCAGATCCGTGCCTTCTATAACGTGTGCCGGCACCGTGGGGTGAAGCTGTGCATGGAGGAAAAGGGCGAAGCGGCCCGTAACTTCCAGTGCCCGTACCACGCCTGGACGTATGACTTCGAGGGCAAGCTGATCGCGGCGCCGAACCTGACGAAGATGCCTGACATTGACCGGGACGAGTACGGCCTGAACAAGGTCCACATCCGTGAGTACCTGGGGTATGTGTGGGTGTGCCTGGCCGAGGAGCCGCCGTCCTTCGAGGAGGACGTCATGGGCGCGATCGAGGAACGTCTGGGCAACGTGCACGCCATTGACGGGTACGACGTGGCGAACCTGTCCGTGGGCCGGCGGATCCGTTATGACGTGAAGGCGAACTGGAAGCTCATCATTGAGAACTTCATGGAGTGCTACCACTGCGCCACGATCCACCCGGAGCTGACCGAGGTGCTGCCGGAGTTCGCTGACGGGCTGGCCGCGCAGTACTTCGTGGGCCACGGCGCGGAGTTCGGTGAGGACATCAAGGGCTTCACCGTGGACGGCTCCGAGGGCCTGGACGTCATTCCGGGTGTGGCCGAGGACCAGGACCGGCGCTACTACGCGATCACGATCAAGCCGACCGTGTTCGTGAACCTGGTTCCGGACCACGTGATCATCCACCGGATGTTCCCCATGTCCGCGGACCACACGATCGTCGAATGTGACTGGCTGTACCTGCCCTCCGTGGTGGAGTCCGGCAAGGACGTCAGCGCCTCCGTTGAGCTGTTCCACCGGGTGAACATGCAGGACTTCGATGCCTGCGAGCGGTGCCAGCCGGGCATGGCGTCCAAGTCTTACGCCAAGGGCGGCGTGCTGGTGCCCAGCGAGCACCACATCGGCGCTTTCCACGACTGGGTCCAGGAAACGGTCGGCGACGTGCCGCTCTCCGGAGAAGCCCTGCTGGGCCTCACCGCGGACACCCCGCCGCTGGAGGAACGGGCCGAAACCCTGCAGCGCAAAGAGACCGCCACCCCGGCCTCCTAAGCCCCGCCCCGATAACCAAATAACCAAACGATGACCCCGGGCCCCGGCCCGGGGTCATCTCGTGTGATGACCTAACGCCGCGTGTACCCCATGTTCGCGCTGATCTGCATCCCCGCCTCCTTCAGCGCGTCAAGGAGTCCCGGAGTCTTTTCCGGGTCGAAACGGAAGGCAGGTCCCGAGATGCTGACTGCGCCGATCACCGTACCAACGTGGTTGTACACCGGAACGGCCATGGATTTCAGCCCGATCTCGAATTCCTCGAGGGTCACCGCATAGCCCTCCCGGATTACGTCGACGAGCTGATCCTCGAGTTTGTCCCGTTTGGTAATGGTCCGGGGCGTGCGGGCCGGGAGGCCTGTCTCTTTCAGGATCCTGTCCCGTTCGTCCGCGGACAGCGCTGCCAGGAGGACCTTCCCGCTGGACGTGGCGTGCAGCGGCGTCAGGCTGCCCACCCAGTCGTACGTGGCCAGCGTGGAGGGGCCCATCGCCTGGTCGACGTTCACCGCGTAGTTTGAGCGCAGCACGGCGAGGTTCACGGTTTCCTTGAATGCCTCGGCCAGGCCCTCCAGCACAGGCCGGGCCTCACGGACCAGGCTCAGCCTGCCGGGGATGGAGCTGGCCAGCCGCAGGATGCCGAAGCCCAGCTGGTACTTTCCGCGGTCACTGTTCTGATGGACCATCTCCCTGTTGACGAGGGATCCCAGCAGCCGGGAGACGGTGGACTTGTGGATACCCATTTCCTCGGCTATCTCGCTCACGCCGGCATGGCCGTCGCGGGCCAGGATTTCCAGGACTGCGAGGGCCCGGTCTACGGACTGGACACCGCCGTGGCCAGCCTCAGTGTCGTTCTCAGATTCAGGGTCACTGTTCGAAGCCATGCTCCATACTCTCGAGTAATTTCTGCGGCCCGGTTACCCGCCACAAGGCCGCCGCAGCGTCCTCTCATTTAGTTGCACCCTTCGATCCTAGACCGGGAAGTGTGACGGGGCCGACATTGCGTTAAATGGTTTAACGGGGCGGCCCAAACTTCAGCGCAGGTTAAGGCGCATCAGCACGCGCGGGAAGCCGTTGATGACGGAGTCCGTGTCCGCAGCCTTGGTGAAACCGGCGCCTTCGAAAAGCGCCCGAGTGCCGACGTATGCCATCGTCAGATCGACCTTCTTCCCTTGGTTGTCCACGGGGTAGCCCTCGATGGCGGGTGCACCGTAACTCCGGGCGAAGTCGACGGCCCCTTGCAACAGGTGATGTGAAATGCCGTTGCCGCGGTGCCCGGGGCGTACCCGGAGGCACCACACCGACCAAACATCGAGATCGTCCAGGTGGGGAATCCTTCGGTTGCGGGCAAAGCTGGTGTCGGCGCGCGGATGGACCCCGGCCCAGCCGACCACCTCGTCGCCGTCGTATGCGAGCACCCCGGGTGGCGGGTCCTGCCGGACCAGTTCCTTCACCAGCTCCCCGCGCTCGGCGCCGCGCAGCTCCACGTTCTGTTTGGAGGGGATGCGGTAGCTCAGGCACCAGCACACGTTCGCATCGGGCCGCTTCGGCCCAACCATCGCCGCAACGTCCTCGAACCGGCTTGCCGGGCGGATGTCGATCGCCATGGCGTGCTGTCCTTCCCTCGAAGCTCCGGCTCCGGCTAGCGCAGGCCCTTGCTGTGGGCCATCGCGATGGCTTCAGTACGCGAGGACGCCCCCACCTTCCGGAAGATGTTCCGCAGGTGGAACTTCACCGTGTTCTCGCTGATGTGCAGTTTCGCGGCGATGGCCCGGTTCCGCTGCCCGGCGGCCAGCAGCTGGAGCACCTCCAGCTCGCGGTCGCCGAGCTTCCACTCGGAGACGTCGGCCATCTGGCGCACCGGCGGATCGAGGGGAATTGCGACGGCGACGTCGGCGCCCCAGCCTGGCATTACATCGACGGACATGCGGCCGTTCAGGGCTTCCACCCGGGTACCGAGACGGGCCAGGTTCGGTGACTCTCCGGACAGTTCGCCGGGACCGTCGTCGCGGACGTTGACGAGCAGGTTCTCGCCATCGCAGTCCCACTGCGTCCGGATCCGGCGCACCCCGCCCTGGTCCACCATCGCAAGGACGAGGCCCCGGACGATCGCCCGGGCGGCGTGGGCCACCTCGCCGGGAAGGGCGCGGCCGTTGACGGGGGGTTCGATGAACTGGACGTCAATGCCGCTGAAGTGCATCAGGGGTTTCAGATCCTCGCGGAGGCGCTGGAACGCCGAGGAGACGGGCTCCTCCACGAGCTCGGTGGTGCGGTCGCTGAGCGTGCGGAGTCCCACCAGGGCCTTGGCGGCAGTTTCCGTGGCCGCCTTGCGCGCGGCCTCATCAGTGAGGGCCGGAGAGCGCAGTGCGGCGAGCAGGGTTTCGAGGGTGGTTGAGTGCCTGTCCACGAGCTCGGCCGTCACCCTTACCCGTTCGGCCGAGGCCGCACGGGACTCAATGAGGTACGACGGCGGTGCATCCGCCACCTTCTCCCGGATGCGCTCGGCAGCCAGCGTCCAAAGGTAACGGAGCAGCCGTTCCGCGGGCGCCCGGTCGGCCGGATCGGGCAGGGGCTGCGGATCGGCGAGGACCAGCAGCGCATTGCTCGGCGAGGAGAGGGCCAGGACCGGGCGATTCTCGCCGCCGAGCACGGCTTCGCCGAGCCAGGGGGAGCTGACGCCGCCGGGCACACCGTCGCCGCCCAACTCCCTTTCGGAAAGGGAAGACCGGATGTGGTCGAGTTCGGCGATGGAGACGCGGCTGATGATGGCCTCGTTACCGGCCTTCTTTTGAGGCCGGCCGGTGCAGTCCTCGGTGAAGATGACCAGGGCGCTGCTGCGTACATAGGGGAGCGTGGCATCCCGCAGTCGTGCAGCGATGGTTGCCAGCGGCGCTGTGGACAGTGCGGCGATGGCCTCAAGCAGCGGCTGGGCATGGAGGGCCAGTGTGCTCAGGTCCGGCACCGCGGCGTCCAGCGGGGCGTCCAGCGGGAGAAGGGGGGAAGTTTTGGGAGCTTCGACAGGAGTAACCACCTACCCAGTTTACGGGTCCTCGACAATTTGCCTACCCCTTTGGGTGGTTGAGACCGTCCGATCAAAGCGTTGGACCCACTCGATGGACGGGCGAGGATGGACAGGTGACAACTTACGTGAAGGAGGGTATCTGCCAATGAGCGTCGTCTCAGAAACTGATCAGGCCGCCCCGGCCGGTGTGTCCCGGTCCTTTGATCGCAACCGGAGCCTGGTTCAGGACGAAATTAGCGGAGTGTTCCAGCGCGTCGATCCGGCGCAGGTCGCTGCCCTGGTCACCGAACTGAGGCTGGCCGACAGGATCTTCGTGACCGGAGCCGGGCGCAGCGGGCTCGTCCTGAAGATGGCAGCCATGCGGCTGATGCATCTCGGCCTGAACGTGCACGTCGTCGGGGAGATCACCGCGCCCGCGATCCGCTCCGGCGACCTGCTCCTCGCAGCTTCCGGCTCGGGCACCACCGCCGGAGTGGTCAAGGCCGCCGAAACCGCCGCGGCCCAGGGCGCCCGGATCGCTGCCTACACCACAAACGCCGGTTCCCCGCTCGCCAAGGCGGCCTCCGCCGTCGTGATTATCCCTGCTGCGCAGAAGACAGACCACGGCTCGAACCTCTCCCGGCAGTACTCGGGGAGCCTGTTCGAGCAGGTGCTTTTTGCCACCACTGAGGCGGTGTTCCAAAGCCTTTGGGACGAGGACGCCGCAACACCTGAGGAACTCTGGCAGCGCCACGCGAACCTCGAATGAGCCGCCCGGTCCGCTGACCTGAACCTCCCCTGAAGCCAGCCACAACAAAAAGCCAGCCTCAACAAAAAGAGAAAGAGAATCACATATGAAACTGCAAGTCGCCATGGATGTCCTGACCGTCGAAGCCGCCCTGGAGCTCGCCGGCCAGGTTGCCGAATACGTGGACATCATCGAGCTCGGCACGCCGCTCGTGAAGAACGCCGGGCTGTCCGCCGTCACCGCGGTGAAGACCGCGCACCCGGACAAGATCGTCTTCGCCGACCTGAAGACCATGGACGCAGGCGAGCTGGAAGCCGACATCGCCTTCACAGCCGGTGCGGACCTCGTCTCGGTGCTCGGCGGTGCCGATGACTCCACCATTGCCGGTGCGGTCAAGGCAGCTAAGGCCCACAACAAGGGCGTTGTGGTTGACCTGATCGGCGTTGCCGACAAGGTGACCCGCGCCAAGGAAGTCCGCGCGCTGGGCGCCAAGTTCGTAGAGATGCACGCAGGCCTGGATGAGCAGGCCAAGCCGGGCTACAACCTGGACGTGCTGCTCAGCGCCGGCGAGGAAGCCCGCGTGCCGTTCTCCGTCGCTGGCGGCGTGAACCTCTCCACCATCAACTCGGTGCAGCGCGCCGGCGCTGACGTCGCCGTCGTCGGCGGCTCCATCTACAGCGCCGCCGACCCCGCCGTTGCAGCCAAGGAACTGCGCGCAGCGATCATCTAGTTGGCACTCATCTAGTTCGGTCGGGCTCATCCGGCCAACGACAGCGAATCCGCCGTCGCCTTACGGTGACGGCGGATTCTCTGTTGTCGAGGCAATACAGGGAGGCCGGCGTAGCGCAACCGCCTAGCGCGCGCTCACCGCAGGGACGCCGAGGATGCTGTCCAGGAGCCCGTTGCGGAACTTGCCCTCCGGATCGTGAGCTGCTGCCAGCAGCCGGAAATCGGCAAGGCGCGGGTAGAGCGACTCCCAGTCGTGGCCGCCGGGCGAGAACAGCTTGCCCCAGTGGGGCCTTGCCCCGAACGGCCGAAGCAGGTCCTCGAGCTGCGGCAGAACCGCCTCCACCTCCGGCTGCAGCGGCTTCCAGGTGAAGTGCACGGCAACGCTCTGCTGCCGGTAGAAGGGACTCAGCCAGAAATCCTCTGCGGCACCGGTACGGACCTCGGAGACAAAAAGCAGCGGCGCGAGTTTAACCGCGAGGCTCCGCACAGCTTCGAGCGCGGCAGGTGCATGCTCCAGCGGCAGGATGAATTCGCTCTGCAGTTCCTCGCCCTTGCTGGGCGTGAAATCGTGCCGGAAGTGCGGCAGCCGGTCCAGCCAGGGGCCGGGTTCATCCATCTGGACGGTGCAGTTCTCGGCTGACATCCCCGGCAGTGGGTGCCGGGGGAGTGGGGCAGGTGTGGCGCCGAACAGTTCGGTCAGCGGAGACTCAGTGTCCAGCGCCTTGAGCCAGACCTGGCTGATGATGGAATCGCCCGTGAAGTCGGTGAAGAGGCTCACGCTGTAGGCGCTGGAAACAAGTTGTGTGAAGTCCGCCATTGCCCGCTCCCACGGCAGGTTCTCCAGAACGCGCTGGCGCATCTGGAAGCTTGGCCTGACGGCGAGCTTCATGCCCGTGACGATGCCAAGGGCGCCCAGGCCCACCACGCTGCCCAGGAACTCATCGCCATCCCCAGGCGAGAGCGAAACCTGCTCGCCGGAGGGCCTGACCATATCGATTCCGACTACTGCCCCAGCCAGGGAGGGGTTGTTCACACCGGAGCCGTGGGTGCCTGTTTGAATTGCTCCTGCCACGGAAATGTGGGGCAGCGACGCCAGGTTGTGGATTGCGAGGCCGGATTGTTCCAAGGTGCGGCACAGGGCACCATAACTCACCCCGCCGGTGACGCGCACCGTCTGCCGTTCCGGGGCCAGTTCGATGTGCTGCGGCAGGGCGTCCAGCAGCACATGCACGCCGTCGGTATCCCCAACGCGGTTGAAGGAGTGGCGGGATCCCAGGGCTTTGACCCGATCAGTGCGCGCCACCAGCTCGGCGAGCTCGGCCACGGATTGGGGCCGCTTGACAGCCGTTGAGGCGTAGTTCAGGTTTCCTGCCCAGTTCTTCATTCAGTCAGCTTTCCGGTTGAGGTGGTTTCCACCTTACTGTGAGCGCTAACAACTGGGGTTGTCAAGACGCTTCCGGAGCCATCCCCAGGACGGGCGGTAACATCATCAGCAGACAATCCATGCGGCGTCCGCCTTGGCGGCCGCTTCGGCCGGAACCGTGAATCCCGGGAATCCGTGAATCCCGGAACCGTGAGTCCCTGAACCGTGAAAGGGGAGCAGTGCGCGCAACCGTCAAGGACGTCGCGCGTCTCGCCGGCGTTTCTCCCAAAACTGTCTCGAATGTCATGAACGGCATCGTTCCGGTCAGCGGATCCACTCGGCTCAAGGTGGAGCAGGCCATGCTCGAACTCGACTATGTGCCCAACCTCTCCGCGCGCGGCCTGCGCAACGGCAGGTCGGGCGTCATTGCCCTTGCACTGCCGGACCTGGCGACGCCCTACTCTGCCGAAATTGCGCACAACGTGGTGGAAGTTGCCCACGAGCAGGGCTGGAGTGTCCAGATCGAGGAAACCGGGTCCGATCCGCAGCGCGAATTCGAGCTGATGTCCCGCGCCCGCTCCAATCTCGTTGACGGCCTCATCCTCAACCCCGTGGTGCTGGACGAGAGTGCCGTCAAGGTGGGCGTCTCGCTCCCCCCGGTGGTCCTGCTGGGAGAGGTGTCGCAAAAGCTGGCTGACCGTGTGTGGGTGGACAGCGTTGCTGCTGCCCGCGACATGACGCTGACGCTTGGCAGATCGGGTCGGCGTCGCATAGCAGTGCTTGGAACCGCCGAGGGTCGGAATTCGGCCGCCGCAATTCTGCGCACCAGCGGCTACCAGGCAGCGCTGGATGAGCTCGGCATTGACCGGGACGACTCGCTGCTGATCCCCTGCGAAAAGTGGACGCCGCAGACGGCTGCCGCCGCGCTCACCTCGTACCTGGACTCGCACCCGCTTCCCGAAGGGCTGTTCTGTTTCACGGACTCCATGGCCATCGGTGCGCTCAGTGTGCTGTGGAAGAGGGGGATCAGGGTTCCGGATGATGTCGCCGTGGCCGGATTTGACGACATCGCCGACGGGCAATATGCCGTGCCGTCGCTGACCACCGTTTCTTTCGACAAGCGGCGCATCGCCACCGAGGCGCTGCGGCTGCTCACCGAGCGCATGGCAGACCGTACGGGCGGGCAGAGGGTGGCCACCGTTGACTACAGGATTGTCGAGCGGGACAGTACCCGGGGCTAGTCGATGCCCCGACAGAAAAATTGTTGGCGCTAACAATTTTTCCTTGTGGCTCCCATTACATCGATGTAATGTGGGGCCTGCGTCACACCAGAGCCCTGCTCGTCCCGCGCGTAGCTAACCGGATCAAGGGGGTGGTGTGCCACTAGGACCTACTTTTCAGCGGACCCATCCAAAGGAGTGACGGGTGAAGCAGTTTGATTCTTTTGCCGGGAAACAAGTGACCCGGCGGCAGTTACTGGCAGGTTCGGCCGTCCTCGGCAGCATGCTCGCGGCCACCGGCCTCACTGGCTGCGGCGGAAGTGCCAACGCCGCGGCGCAGGACATTGCTTTCTGGCATCTTTTGTCCGGCGGGGACGGCGTCAAGATGCAGGCAATGATCACCAAGGCGAACGAGGGCAATCCCGGTTTCACCGTTCATCCGACCGTTCTGGCGTGGGGGCCTCCCTACTACACGAAACTGGCCATGGCGTCCGCAGGCGGCCGTCCGCCGGAACTGGCCATCATGCACGCCAGCCGGGTTCCCGGTTACGCACCTGGGGGACTTATCGACCCTTGGGATATGTCCTTGCTTGCCGAACACGGCGTGACGGCCCAAAGCTTCGCACCGAGGATCTGGGACAAGAGCCAACAGAATGGCCAGGTCTTCTCCATCGCCCTGGACTCCCACCCCTTCGTCATGTTCTACAACAGCGACGTTGCGGGCAAAGCCGGAGTCCTCGCCCCCAACGGACAGCTGCAGGAGGCCGGCTCCCCGCAGGAGTTCCTCGAGATCGCCCGCGAGATGCAGAAAGTGACCAAGGCGCACGGCCTGTCCTTCGGCTACCTTGGCAGCGGGTCCCAGATGTGGCGTCTCTTCTACACCCTCTACAAGCAGCACGGCGTGGACATGGAACTCACCCCCGGCCGGCCCATGAAGGCCGACCGGGACGCCGCGGTGGAGTCCCTGGAGTTCATGGCGTCCCTGTTCGACGACACCATCGCCGCCAAGAGCGGGGACATCAGCACGGGCATCGCCGAGTTTGCCCGCGGCGGTTCAGGGATGCTCTTCAGCGGCGTCTGGGAACTTCCCACCCTCAAGAAGGCCGGGTTGCCTGTCGATGCGGCAACCATCCCCACCCTCTACGGGACCCCGGCTTCCTATGCCGACTCGCATTCCTTCGTCCTGCCCCGCCAGTTGAACGACGACGACGCGAAGCGGCGCAGCGCATACAAGTTCGTGAGCGATGTCCTCAAGGGGTCGCTGTCGTGGGCCGAGGCCGGACACATCCCGGCCTATCAGCCGGTTGTGCAGTCACAGGCGTACCGGGAACTGACCCCTCAGATTCATTACGCCAACGCGGCGGACATCATCACGTACGACCCCGAATCCTGGTTCAGCGGCAGCGGCTCGGACTGGCAGACCTACTTTGCGGAAAACGTGCAGAACGTGCTCCTCGGCCGCGACAAGGCTGCCGATGGCTGGGACGCCTTCGTGCACCGCACCAACACCCTTCTCTTCCGGCCCAACCCGGTCTGAGCCACCCGAGCGACAAAGGAGTCCTGATGAGTTCCTTAGCAACATCCGGCCGCAGCGCTGAGCGTACCGCCACCTCGAATCCCACCGGACCCGGTCTCACAACGTCCGGCCCGGACCCGGCCAGTCCCCGCCAAACCAGGGACAACCTGACCGGCTGGGGCTTCGCCGCCCCGTTCCTTGCCTTCTTCCTGGTCTTCCTCGTCTGGCCCATTCTCTACGGCCTGTTCATGAGCCTCACCGGCAAGTCCCTCACCGGAGCCAACGACAGCATGATCGGGCTGGCCAATTACGCTGAGGCCCTGGCCGACGCGGACATGTGGCGTTCCCTCGGCAACACGCTCTACTTCACGGTGATCAGCACCGTTCCCCTGGTGCTCGTTGCCCTGGTGATGGCAGCACTGCTGAACGTCGGACTGCCTGCGCAGTGGCTGTGGCGGCTCTCTTACTTTGCCCCGTACCTGCTCGCCTCGACGGTGGTCTCGCTCTTCTTTACCTGGATGTACAACCCGCAATTGGGGCTGATCAACGATTCCCTGTCCAAAATCGGGCTTCCCAAGGTGGCATGGCTGAACGATCCGAATGTGGCGATGTGGGCCATCGTCATCGCCACGCTATGGTGGACCGTCGGGTTCAATTTTCTGTTGTACCTGGCGGCCATGCAGAACATCCCCCATCAGCACTACGAGGCGGCATCCCTGGACGGGGCCGGGGCCTGGCGGCAGTTCTTCTCCATTACCCTGCCGCAGCTGGCGCCGACCACAGTGATGATCGTCCTCCTCCAGATCCTGGCATCACTGAAAATCTTCGATCAGGTGTACCAGATGACGGCCGGCGGGCCCAGCGGTTCCACGCGGCCGGTGGTGCAGTACATCTTCGAAACCGGTTTTACCGGCTACCGGCTGGGCTACTCCGCAGCCGTTTCCTACATCTTCTTCGGGCTGATCGTGATCGTCTCGGTCATGCAGTTCGTCATCACGCGCCGCAGGAGTGCATAACCATGGCTACCCAGACACTCACCCGCCCCGCTCCGCACACCGCCGCCGCATCCGCCGTTCGCAAACCCCGCAGGAAGATCACCGCCGGCAAGGCGGCCGTGACGGCGGTGGCCGCGCTCCTGGCAATCCTGTGGCTCGTTCCTTTCGCGTGGGCCACGGTCACGGCCTTCAAGAGCGAGACCGACGCCGCAGCGCCGGAAGTCAGCTGGTTCCCGCCGTCGGGCTTTACCGCGGATGCCTTCGTCAAAGTGTTCCAGGACGGCAACATCCCGCTGTGGACGTGGAATTCCTTCTACACCTCAGCCGCCATCACGGTGATCACGCTCGCCATTTCCGCACTGGTCGCCTATGCCCTGTCCCGCATCGACTTCCGGGGCAAGAAAGTCCTGATGACGGTGATCATCGCCTCCATCATCATCCCGCCGCCGGTGCTGATGATTCCGCTGTTTTACCAGATGGTGGCGCTGCACATGATCGACACGTCCTGGGCGGTCATCCTGCCCCAGGTCATCCATCCCGCCATGGTGTTTGTGCTCAAAAAGTTCTTTGATCAGATCCCGCGCGAACTCGAGGAAGCCGCGGTGATGGACGGTGCCAGCCGGATGCGGATTTTCCTCCAGATCATCCTGCCGCTCTCACGCCCGATCCTCGCCGCCGTCGCCATCTTCGTTTTCATCAGCGCGTGGAACAACTTCCTCTGGCCCTTCATCTCCACCAATGACGGGTCCGTCCTGACCCTTCCGGTGGGACTGCAGACCATCAAGAGCGCCTACGGCATCCAATATGCACAGAACATGGCGTCCGCGCTGCTCGCGGCGCTGCCGCTCATCCTGGTTTTCCTCTTCTTCCAGCGCCAGATCATCAAAGGCGTTGCGACGACGGGACTCGCCGGCACCTGAACCGGCCTTGATTACTTCCAACGAACCTGTTCAACCAAAAGGAGATACTCCACATGTCCCGCGCAAGAATCACCCTCGACCGCGACTTCACCATCGGGGAGGTGCCCCGCCGCCTTTTTGGCTCCTTCGTTGAGCACATGGGCCGCTGCGTCTACACCGGAATCTACGAACCGGGCCATCCGGAGGCCGACGAGAACGGTTTCCGGCAGGACGTGCTCAAGCTCGTCAAGGAACTCGGGGCCACCGTCATCCGCTACCCCGGCGGGAACTTCGTCTCCGGCTACAACTGGGAAGACGGGGTGGGTCCCAGGGATAACCGCCCCCGGCGGCTCGACGGCGCCTGGCACACCCTGGAAACAAACGCCTTCGGACTGCACGAGTTTGTGGACTGGTCCCGGCAGGCGGGGACCGAAATCATGGAAGCCATCAATCTGGGCACCAGGGGAGTGGATGCGGCACGCGAGATCGTGGAGTACGCCAACCACCCGGGCGGAACCCATCTGTCGGACCTGCGCGCCAAGAACGGGCACAAGGATCCCTTCAACATCAAGCTGTGGTGCCTCGGCAACGAATTGGACGGGCCCTGGCAGATCGGCCACAAGACCGCGGACGAGTACGGCCGGCTGGCCCAGGAAGCCGCCAAGGCGATGCGCTTCGTGGACCCGGACATCGAACTCGTAGCCTGCGGAAGCTCCAGCTCCGGCATGCCGACCTTCGGGGCCTGGGAACAGACGGTGCTGACCCACGCCTACGAGGAAGTGGATTACGTCTCGCTGCATGCCTACTACCAGGAGCACGAGGGCGACGCCGGCAGCTTCCTTGCCAGCGCCGTGGACACCGACTACTTCATCGAATCGGTCATCGCCACCGCTGACGCCGTCCGCGCCAAGGGAAAGCACACGAAGCACATCAACCTGTCCTTCGACGAGTGGAATGTCTGGTACCAGCGCGGCCTCGACACGGAGGACCAGCCGCACAACGTCTCTAAGGCCGGCTGGCGCGAGCACCCCCGGGTCATCGAGGACAAGTACAACGTGACGGACGCCGTCGTGGTGGGTACCCTGCTCAACTCGCTGCTGCGCCACGGCGACCGGGTCAAGATCGCTAACCAGGCGCAGCTGGTCAACGTCATCGCCCCGATCTTCAGCGAGGAAAACGGCCCGGCCTGGCGGCAGACCATCTTCCACCCCTTCGCACGCATGGCCGAACTCGCGAAAGGCCAGATCCTGCGTCTCGCCGTCGACTCTGACAAGTACGAAAATGCCCGCTTCGGGGACACCGACCTCGTGGACGTCAGCGCCACCTGGAATGAGGAGACGGGCCGCGTGGCACTGTTCTTGGCAAACCGCGGCCTCGAGGAAGCCGCAGACATCGACGTCGCCCTGCGCGGTTTTGATGCCCGCCAGGTGCTCCGGGCGGAGGTCCTGGAAATCCCCGAAGGAGGGGACCGCTTCACAATGAACACCCAGGGCAGCCCGGACCGCGTCGGGCTCAGGCCGCTGGAAGGCGCAAAGGCGAGCGGCTCCGAACTCCGGGCCACCCTGCCGGCGCTGTCCTGGGCCGTGATCGAACTGGACGTGGTCAAGAACTGACCATTCGCCGGCAAAGGTGAGAGGACGACGGCGGGAACCTCCCGCCGTCGTCCGACCATTGGCCGTTAAAAGCCATTCCTTCGCGGGCGACGTCGTGGCACACTTGATGAACTATCGAGTGGCTGGGGGATCCAAGTCAGGAGATCAGTATGTGCATTCTCATGCACCCCCGCACCCCGGGCCGTCGCGTAGCGGTGAGCAACGCATGATGATCGGTTGGGCCTACCTCATTGCGGCAATCATGACGGTTGACTCCTTGTTGCTGGGATTGCTCCTGTTGAACGTGAAGTGGCCGACGCGCCGGAAGAGGCACCGCTGAAGCCGTGCCCGCCCTCGGCGAGTGACTTGATCGCCTGGCCCGCATTCACAGCAGGCTGACAGGTTCGGAACAGCCGTGCCTTAAGCCGCTGCCTCATCTTTGAGGAAGGGCGGAAAACAGCCGCCTTTTCAGCAAAAGCCGCGTCATGCGGCGGATTGAGGAGAATCGGCATGTCACGTAGTAAGAGAATCACGCTGGGCATCGCGGCCGGGGCATTGGCCCTCGGCGCCGGAATGGGAGTCACGGGGATGGCATCGGCTGCCGAAACACCGGCGCCCACCCTAAGTGCCAGTGCATCGGCAGACAGCACAGCACCCACCGATGGCTTCGGCAAGCGCGGCGGCCATAAGGGGGATCGCGGCCAGCTCGCGGCGGATCTTGCCTCCAAGCTTGGGGTCGAGGAAGCCAAGGTGACCGAGGCGCTCCAGGCGTTCCGGGAAGCCAACAAACCTACGGCACCGCCTGCCGAGCGCACCAGGCCTGACCGTTCCGCCATGGACGCGGCGATGGCCAGATCCCTGGCTGAGAAGCTTGGCGTCGAGGAATCGAAGGTCACGGCGGCTCTCGAGGAAATCCGCACCGCAGCCCAGGCGGAGCGTGCCGCCGCCCTGAAGACCAAGCTCGACACCGCTGTCAGCGACGGCACGCTGACCCAGGCCGAGGCCGACGCCGTGACCAAGGCCGTCGAGAAGGGCGTGATCGGCGGAGGCGGACGCTAAGTCCCTGTAAGCGGCCTGGCGCAGTTGGACAGCGAAGGATCCCCCGGGAACTCCCGGGGGGATCCTTCGTGTGAGTGAGGGAGCGTTGGCTGGGGTGGCGGGCCTACAGCACCTTGCGGATGGTTTCCTCGAAGCTCGTCACGTGATGCAGGGCGAGCTCGCCTGCCTTGTCTGCGTCCCCGTCCGCCACGGCCTTCAGCAGGTCCACGTGCTCGGTAATGTGGCCGCTGACCGACGGGACCTTGTCCAGAACCACGCACCAGATGCGGGTGGCCAGGTTGTCGTAGCGGATCAGGGTGTCTTCCAGGTGCGGGTTGGCAGCCGCGCGGTAGATCAGGCGGTGCACCATCAGGTCGTAGCGCATCAGTTCCCGGGACTCCGCGGGATTGGGCGCGAGCTCCGCGATGGTCTCGGCGACCTCGAGTAGCTCGCGGCGCATGGCAGCGCTGGCGCGGGTGGCGGCACGGCGTGCCGCCAGCGGTTCCAGCAGCTCCCGGATTTCCGAGACGTCGGCCAGTTCCGTGAAGTCAACGGTGGTGGCAAAGGTTCCCCGGCGGGGATACGAAACCACGAGGTGGTCCACCTCCA
This sequence comes from Arthrobacter sp. B2060, assembly GCF_059090445.1. Classification (NCBI taxonomy): domain Bacteria; kingdom Bacillati; phylum Actinomycetota; class Actinomycetes; order Micrococcales; family Micrococcaceae; genus Arthrobacter; species Arthrobacter sp. B2060. The sequence goes on along the minus strand of NZ_JBNHFR010000016.1, from coordinate 53,040 downwards.
GCCGCTTGATCGCCTCGCGTACCGGCGTCCGGCTGAAGCCGAGCTCGATGGCCAGCTGTCCGTCATTGATGGGTTCACCCGGGCGGATGTCCAGCATGATCAGCTTGTCGCGCAACTGCCGGTAAGCGGCCTCCGCCTGGGACGGCGCTTCTTCCTCGGCGGGAAGCAGGGCGGTCAGTGCATTCACGGCGCGGCTCCAATCCTGGATCGATCGGAAGCGGGACCCACTTTGCTTCCGGCTATTGACTCATTTGTGATTGCAATCATACCATTGAGACCAACACTGATATATCAGTCCAAGTCAAAAAGGTATTTCAAAGGAGCACCCGTGGTTGAGCAGTTGAACGAGCGACTTTCCGCAGTCGATCCCGAAATCCAGCAGGCGATTGACCGCGAGCTGGTGCGCCAGCAGTCGACCCTGGAGATGATCGCTTCGGAGAACTTCGCTCCGTCCGCCGTCATGGAAGCGCAGGGTTCGGTCCTCACGAACAAGTACGCCGAGGGCTACCCCGGCAAGCGCTACTACGGCGGCTGCGAACACGTCGATGTGGTCGAGCAGCTCGCCATTGACCGCGTGAAGGCCCTCTTCGGCGCCGAGTTCGCCAACGTCCAGCCGCACTCGGGCGCCCAGGCCAACGCGGCCGCAATGTTCGCACTGCTGAACCCGGGCGACACCATCATGGGCCTGGACCTGGCCCACGGTGGCCACCTCACCCACGGCATGCGCATCAACTTCTCCGGCAAGCTTTACAACGTGGTTCCCTACCGCGTCCGTGAATCCGACTTCCGGGTAGACATGGCCGAAGTCGAGGCCCTGGCACTGGAGCACAAGCCGAAGCTCATCGTCGCCGGCTGGTCCGCCTACTCCCGCCAGCTCGATTTCGCAGAATTCCGCCGGATCGCGGACCTCGTGGGCGCCTACCTCATGGTGGACATGGCCCACTTCGCCGGCCTGGTCGCGGCTGGGCTGCACCCCAACCCGGTTCCCTACGCCGACGTCGTCACCACCACCACCCACAAGACCCTGGGCGGACCGCGCGGCGGAGTCATCCTCGCCAAGGAGCAGTACGCCAAGAAGATCAACAGCGCCGTATTCCCAGGCCAGCAGGGCGGCCCGCTGGAGCACGTCATCGCCGCCAAGGCCGTGGCCTTCAAGCTCGCCGGCGGTCCCGAATTCAAGGAACGCCAGGAGCGCGTCCTGCAGGGCGCCAAGCTGCTCGCCGAGCGCTTCCTGCAGCCCGACGTCGAAGCTGCCGGCATCACCGTGGTCAACGGCGGCACGGACGTCCACCTGGTCCTCGTGGACCTGCGGAACTCCGAACTGGACGGCCAGCAGGCCGAAGACGCCCTGCACAAGATCGGCATCACGGTCAACCGCAACGCCGTACCGTTCGACCCCCGCCCGCCGATGGTCTCCTCGGGCCTCCGGATCGGCACCCCGGCCCTCGCCACCCGCGGCTTCGGCGCCGCCGAATTCACCGAGGTTGCAGACGTTATCGCGACGGCGCTCATCGCCTCCGCCGGCAGCGGCACCCTCGACGACGCGACCGCCGTCGAACTCCGTGCACGCGTGACGGCGCTCGCCGGACAGTTCCCCCTCTACCCGCACCTGAACGGCGACTCCGAGATTGCCGCCTTTGAGACAGACATGATTGGAGCAGCCCAGTGAGCACCCATCAGCTCCCGGAACACCCGGACTTCCTGTGGCGCAACCCGGAGCCCAAGTCCTCTTATGACGCCGTGATCGTGGGCGGCGGCGGGCACGGCCTGGCTACCGCCTACTTCCTGGCGAAGAACCACGGCATGACCAACATCGCCGTCCTCGAAAAGGGCTGGCTGGCCGGCGGCAACATGGCCCGCAACACCACCATCATCCGTTCCAACTACCTCTGGGACGAGAGCGCGGCCATCTACGAGCACGCCCTGAAGCTATGGGAGATCCTGCCGGAGGAGCTGGAGTACGACTTCCTGTTCAGCCAGCGCGGCGTCATGAACCTGGCCCACACCCTCGGCGACGTGCGCGAGAGCATCCGCCGCGTGGGCGCGAACAAGCTCAACGGCGTTGACGCCGAATGGCTGGAACCGGATCAGGTCAAGGAACTCTGCCCCATCCTGAACACCAGCGACAACATCCGCTACCCGGTCATGGGCGCCACCTACCAGCCGCGCGCCGGCATCGCCAAGCACGACCACGTCGCTTGGGCCTTCGCCCGCAAGTGCGACGAGATGGGCGTGGACATCATCCAGAACTGCGAAGTCACCGGCTTCCTTAAGGACGGCGAGCGCGTGGTGGGCGTCAAGACCAACCGCGGCACCATCAACACCGAAAAGGTGGGCCTGTGCGCCGCGGGCCACAGCTCGGTCCTGGCCGAGATGGCCGGATTCCGGCTTCCCATCCAGTCCCACCCGCTGCAGGCACTCGTGTCCGAACTCCACGAACCGGTCCACCCGACCGTGGTGATGTCCAACCACGTGCACGTGTACGTCTCCCAGGCGCACAAGGGCGAGCTGGTCATGGGCGCCGGCGTCGACTCCTACAACGGCTACGGCCAGCGCGGTTCCTTCCACGTGATCGAGCACCAGATGGCAGCCGCCGTCGAACTGTTCCCCATCTTTGCCAGGGCACACGTGCTCCGGACCTGGGGCGGCATCGTGGACACCACGCTCGACGCCTCACCCATCGTGGGACTCACCCCCGTGGAGAACATGTTCGTCAACTGCGGCTGGGGAACCGGCGGCTTCAAGGGCACACCAGCTGCCGGCCTGACCTTCGCGCACACCATCGCCACGGGAACACCGCACAAGCTGAACAGGCCGTTTGCCCTGGAGCGCTTCGAAACCGGTGCCCTGATCGACGAGCACGGCGCTGCCGCCGTCGCCCACTAGCCACGGTCCATAAGAAAGAAGACGCACATGCTGCTTATCTCCTGCCCCAACTGCGGCCCGCGGGACGAAACCGAGTTCCACTACGGCGGCCAGGCCCATGTGGCCTACCCCGAAAACCCCAACGATCTCAACGACCGGGAATGGGCTGAGTACCTGTTCTACCGCGATAACACCAAGGGCAGCTTCGCTGAGCGGTGGGTGCACAGCACCGGATGCCGGCAGTGGTTCAATATGCTCCGCGACACGGTCACCTACGACATCCAGGCCATCTACCCGATGGGCACGCCGCGGCCCGACGTGAGGATCCCCGCCGCGGCCGAAGCCGGAACTGCCAGCACCGCCGCTGACAGCACCACCACCGGGAATGCCGCACCCAGCATCTCTGCTACCAGCATCGCCCCGGCTGCTTCACCAGCCGGCACCACCGCCCCGAAGGGAGCAACGAAATGACTTCCCAGAACGCGCGCCTCAGCACCGGCGGACGCATCGACCGCAGCATCTCCTGGCGCTTCACGGTGGACGGCGAGGAATTCACGGGACACCCGGGCGACACGCTGGCCTCTGCGCTGCTCGCCAACGGCCGCGTCGCCGTCGGCAGCTCCCTGTACGAGGACCGGCCCCGCGGCATCATGGCCGCCGGGGTGGAAGAGCCCAACGCCCTGGTGCGGATCGAAGCCCGGTTCCCCGGTGACGTGGCCGAGTCCATGCTTCCCGCCACCACCGTCAGCCTGGTGGACGGCCTGAAGGCTGACCTGCTGAACGGCCTGGGCCGTCTGGACCCGGCCGATGACAAGGCGGAGTACGACAAGAAGTACGTCCACACCGACGTCCTCGTGATCGGCGGCGGCCCCGCAGGCCTCGCCGCCGCCCGCGAAGCAGTCCGGACCGGCGCCCGCGTCATCCTCATGGACGACCAGCCCGAACTGGGCGGATCGCTGCTGTCCGGATCCACGGCTCCCGGACTGGCGGACACCATCGAGGGCAAGCCCGCCCTGGAATGGGTTGCCGACGTCGAGGCCGAACTCGTGTCCGCCGCCGAATGCACCGTGTTGAACCGCACCACGGCCTTCGGCGCCTACGACGCCAACTACGTCATCGCAGTGCAGAACCGCACCGACCACCTGTCCAGCCCGGCCGCCCCCGGTGTGTCCCGCCAGCGTATTTGGCACATCCGTGCCAATCAGGTGGTCCTGGCCCCCGGCGCCCACGAGCGCCCCCTGGTGTTCGAGAACAACGACCGCCCCGGCATCATGCTCGCCTCGGCCGTCCGCAGCTACCTCAACCGCTACGCCGTCGCCGCTGGGACGCGGGTGGTCATCGGGACCACCAACGATTCGGCTTACGCCCTCGCCGCGGACCTGCGCGCCGCCGGCGTCAAGGTTGCGGCCATCGTCGACGCCCGTCCCGCCCTCACGCCGGCGGCTGCAGCCGCCGCCGAAGCCGGCACCCGCGTGCTGATCGGCAGCGCCGTGGCCGACACGGCTTCCGTCGCCGCCGGAACCGACACTGACGGCCGGATCAACAGCGTCACCGTCCGCAGCATCAACGACGACGGCGAACTCACCTCCGGCGTCGAGGAGATCGGCTGCGACCTGCTGGCAGTCTCCGGCGGCTGGAGCCCGCTGGTGCACCTGCACTCACAGCGGCAGGGCAAGCTGCGCTGGGACGAGGACCTGGCGGCCTTCGTGCCGTCCACCGTGGTCCCGAACCAGCAGACAATCGGTTCAGGCCGAGGCAGCTTCGATCTCGCTGACTGCCTCGCCGAAGGCATCTCCGCCGGAGCATCGGCGGCCATCGCCGCCGGCTTCGAGTCCGCAGTCCAGCCTTCCGTCCTCAGCGAGCCGAAAGCCTCCGGTACCACCCGCCAGCTGTGGCTGGTCCCCGGGCAGACCGGCACGCCGGACGACTGGCACCACCACTTCGTCGATTTCCAGCGCGACCAGTCCGTGGCCGACGTCCTGCGTTCCACCGGCGCAGGCATGCGGTCCGTGGAGCACATCAAGCGCTACACCTCCATCAGCACCGCGAACGACCAGGGCAAGACCTCGGGCGTCAACGCGATCGGCGTCATCGCCGCGGCCCTCCGGCAGGCCGGCGAAGCGTCCCGGGGCATCGGCGACATCGGCACCACCACCTACCGGGCGCCGTTCACCCCCGTGGCCTTCGCGGCACTGGCCGGACGCCAGCGCGGCGAGCTGTTCGACCCCGCCCGCGTCACCTCGATCCACCCGTGGCACGTCGCTCAGGGTGCACTGTTCGAGGACGTGGGGCAGTGGAAGCGGCCCTGGTACTACCCGCAGGGCGGGGAGGACATGGAAGAAGCCGTGCTCCGCGAGTGCGCCGCCGTCCGGGAATCAGTGGGATTCATGGACGCCACCACCCTCGGCAAGATCGAAATCCGGGGCAAGGACGCCGGTGAGTTCCTCAACCGGGTCTACACCAACGCGTTCAAGAAGCTCGCACCGGGGTCTGCCCGCTACGGCGTCATGTGCCTGCCCGACGGCATGATCTTCGACGACGGCGTGACCCTGCGCCTCGACGAGGACCGCTACTTCATGACCACCACCACCGGCGGCGCGGCGAAGGTGCTGGACTGGCTCGAGGAATGGCTGCAGACCGAGTGGCCGGAACTGGACGTGCACTGCACCTCGGTGACCGAGCAGTGGAGCACCATTGCCGTCGTCGGGCCCAAGTCCCGCGCGGTGATCGCAAAGGTGGCACCCGAACTTGCCGCCAACGGCGGCCTGGACGCCGAGGCGTTCCCGTTCATGACTTTCCGCGAAACCACCCTCGCCTCCGGCGTGCGGGCGCGGATCTGCCGCATCTCGTTCTCCGGTGAGCTGGCCTACGAGATCAACGTGCCGTCCTGGTACGGGCTGAACACCTGGGAATCCGTGGCCGCTGCAGGCGCCGAATTCAACATCACCCCGTACGGCACCGAAACCATGCACGTGCTCCGCGCTGAGAAGGGCTACCCGATCGTCGGGCAGGACACCGACGGCACGGTCACCCCGCAGGACGCCGGCATGGAGTGGATCGTCTCCAAGGCCAAGGACTTCATCGGCAAGCGCTCGTACTCCCGCGTGGACGCGCAGCGCGAAGACCGCAAGCACCTGGTCAGCGTCCTGCCCGTGGACGGCAGCCTGCGGTTGCCGGAAGGCACGCAGCTCGTGGAGAAGGGGATCCCTGTGAAAACTGCGTACGGGCCCGTGCCCATGCAGGGCTTCGTGACCTCGAGCTACCACAGCGCCGCACTCGGCAGGTCGTTCGCGCTGGCGCTGATCAAGAACGGCCGCAACCGCATCGGGGAGACCCTCGTGGCCGCCGCCGGCGACCAGCTGGTCGACGTTGTTGTCGCAGAAACCGTACTTTTTGACCCCGAAGGGACCCGCAAAGATGGCTAATACCGCAGCTTTCACAGGCATCAATGGACTCCGGGAAATCCGCCGCAGCCCTGCATCGCACCTGGCTGGTGCCATGGAGGCTGGCTCCATCGAAGGAACGGTCGTCCTGAAAGAGGGACAGTTCCAGACCATGGCGGGCGTCCGGGTGGATCCCGGCTCCGAGGCAGGGGCACGGATCGCGTCGGTCACCGGCGGGCTGCCGGCACGCTGCGGCGAAGTGGCCGGCACTGAGCGCGTCACGGTTCTGTGGCTGGGCCCGCAGGAATTCCTGGTCGTGGCTCCGGAAGAGGCCCACGACTCCCTGGGCGGCGACCTGATCGGCTCCCTCGTGGCCGCCCTGGGCGACGCCCCGGGCCAGGTGGTGGACCTGTCCGCCAACCGCACGACGTTCGAGCTCTCCGGAGCGCGGGCCCGGGCCGTGCTGGAGAAGGGCTGCTCCCTGGACCTGCACCCGCGCAGCTTCACGCCGGGGACCGCCCTGAACACCGAAGTGGGCAACATCCCGGTGGTCCTGTTCAAGACCGGCGACGAAAGCTTCCGGCTGTTCCCCCGCGCCTCCTTTGCGGACTACCTTGGCCGGTGGCTCCTGGACGCCATGAGGGAGTTCGCTTCCCCCGAGGTACCCTGATGGCGCTCAGCGCCCTGGATCTGTTTTCTGTTGGCATCGGGCCGTCGTCGTCACACACGGTCGGCCCGATGCGGGCAGCAAAGCAGTTCGCTGACGGACTGAAAGGCACCGGGCTCCTGAGCTCAACCACGCGGGTCCAGGCAGAGCTGTTCGGATCGCTCGGCGCGACCGGCCGCGGCCACGGCTCGGACAAGGCTGTGGTCCTCGGACTGCAGGGCCTGGAGCCGGAAACCGTGGACACGTCCACTGCGGACGACCAGGTGGCTGCCGCCGCACTGGACGCCGAACTGCGCATCGGGGGAGACCACCGGGTGGACTTCAACTGGGACGAGGACGTGGTGCTGCACCGCCGGAAGTCGCTGCCCGCACACCCGAACGGCATGACCTTCCGGGCCCTGGACCACACCGGTGCTGTCCTCAGCGAGCGAAGCTTCTATTCCATCGGAGGCGGTTTCGTCGTTGACGGCGACGCCGCCCCCGGCGACAACGTGGTGGCTGATGACACCCCGCTGCCGTACCCCTTCACCACCGCCGACGAACTCCTGGCGATCTGCCGACGTGAAGGCATGTCGATTTCCGACGTGATGCTCGCCAACGAGCTGGTGTGGCGCAGCGAAGCGGAGCTCCGCGAGGAGCTGCTGAAGCTGTGGGCGGTCATGCGCGAATGCGTGGACAACGGATGCTCCGCGGAGGGGATCCTTCCCGGCGGGCTGAAGGTGAGGCGGCGTGCGCCGCAGCTCTTCCAGACCCTGACGGCGGACACCGGCGTCACCGATCCGCTCCGGGCGATGGAGTGGGTGAACCTCTTCGCGCTCGCCGTCAACGAGGAGAACGCGGCCGGGGGCCGCATCGTCACCGCCCCCACCAACGGCGCGGCCGGAATCGTCCCGGCCGTCCTGCACTACTACGCGAAGTTTATTCCGGGGGCGGACGACGACGGAGTCGTGCGCTTCCTGCTGGCGGCAGCCGCCGTCGGAATTCTGTTCAAAGTCAACGCCTCCATTTCCGGCGCTGAAGTGGGCTGCCAGGGCGAAGTGGGCTCGGCCTGCTCCATGGCGGCAGCCGGGCTGTGCGAGGTGCTCGGGGGAACGCCCGAACAGGTGGAAAACGCCGCCGAAGTCGGAATCGAACACAACCTCGGGCTGACCTGCGACCCCGTGGGCGGCCTGGTGCAGATCCCGTGCATCGAGCGGAACGCGATCGCCAGCGTGAAGGCCATCAACGCCGCGCGGCTGGCGCTGCACGGCGACGGCAGCCACAAAGTGTCCCTGGACAAAGCCATTAAAACCATGCGTGAAACAGGAGCTGACATGAAAACCAAGTACAAGGAGACGTCCCGAGGGGGCCTCGCCGTGAATGTGATCGAGTGCTGAGCCATGACTGCCACTAAACCTGAATCTATCCCTGCCGAGCCCGCAACCACCGTCGAGCACGTCCTGACGCTCGACTGCCGGGAGTCGCCGGGCATCGTCCACGCCGTCTCCGGCTTCCTGCTGGAGCACGGCTGCGACATCATCGACAACCAGCAGTTCGGCGAACGCTCCGAAGGGCACTTCTTCATGCGGGTGCACTTTGCGTCCGACGGCGATGCCTCCACCGCGGACACCCTGCGTGCCGCTTTTGGCCCCGTGGCCGAACGCTTCGGGATGCGCTGGCGGCTGGAGCCGCACGGATCCAAGCGACGCGTGCTGATCATGGTCTCCAAGTTCGGGCACTGCCTCAACGATCTGCTCTTCCGTGCCCGCATCGGTGAACTCCCCGTGGACGTGGTGGCCGTGGTCTCCAACCACACCGACCACCAGACGCTCGTGGAATGGCACGGCATCCCGTTCTTCCACGTGCCCGTCACGGCGGATACCAAGCCTGCAGCAGAGGCGCGGCTGCTGGAACTCGTGGACGAGTTCGACGTCGAGCTCGTGGTGCTGGCTCGCTACATGCAGGTCCTCAGTGACAACCTCACCCGCAAACTGGAGGGGCGTGCCATTAACATCCACCACTCGTTCCTGCCGAGCTTCAAGGGCGCCAAGCCGTACCACCAGGCCTACGCCCGGGGCGTGAAGACCGTCGGCGCCACCGCGCACTACGTCAACGCGGAGCTCGACGAGGGACCCATCATCTCGCAGCAGGTGGTGGACGTGGACCACACGTACGGGCCGGAGGACCTGGTGGCCGCCGGCCGCGACACCGAATGCAAGGCCCTCAGCAACGCCGTCCGCTGGCACTGCGAGGGCCGGGTGATCCTCCACGGCAACAGGACGGTTGTGCTCCGGTAACTGCTGGCCAGGCCCCGGACGCTCCCTCACTTCCCGCCGCTTGATTCGAGACGCTCCCTCACCCGTGAGGGAGCGTCTCGTTTTTTTCTTGCGAAAGGTGAGGGAGCGTCCTCCCAGTTGCCCACCGGGCTACAGCGCGGCGAGCCGGGTTGCCAGATGCTGTGCCGCGAGCCTTCCTGTTCCCCGCGGATCGCCGCCGCACAGCTCAAAAATCCGCTGTAGCCGGTGGTGCATGGACTGCCTCTCGACGTGCAGTTCCCTGGCTGCCTGCGCAGTGTTGCAGCCGGAGTCGAGCCAGATCGCCAGGGTTCTCAGCAGCTGGGAGTTCCGCCGCTCGTCGTGCTCGAGCACGGGACCTAGCTGCTGGCGGACATAATCCTGCCGCGCCGCCTGGTCCAGGTGCTGCGCCGCCAGCCGCTCCACGGCGAGTTCTTCGACGTCGACCACCAGTCCGGCCGAGTCCGACGTCGGCAGGTCCGCACGGAGCCCCTGGCTCCCCGCGATGTCCAGCGCACACCTGGCCTCCGTGAGCGACCACGTTGCGTTCTCAATCCCGGCTGCGAGAGGGCCCACTGCAGTTGTGGTTCCGGCGTCGACGGGAAGTCCCCGCAGGGCGTCCACGAGATCTGCGCGGGCTGCGGCTTCCCGGCCGCCCGGAAGTACCGCAAGAGCGAGGAGCTCGGAATTGTCCACATAGCTGGCGCTCTGCTGGGCCGACTTCTTCAGGATCTTGTCCATCGCGGACCGCAACTGCTGCGACGTGGACGTACGGACGATCACCGCCACCGCCGTCGCCGCCGTCGGGATCCCGGCGGCGGGCGCGAGCTGCTGAAGCCGCCAAGGCTGGCTGCCGGAACTGACCGCGCGCAGCAGGGCGGTGCCGGCCACCTCCTTCAACCCGGGCGGCATCCGCTGCAGCAATGCCAGGGACAGGATGTCAACACACCTGCCTCCTGCAACGCGTGCCAGGTTGACGTCACCGTGCGGCGGAACGGTGATGGCCAGCCTCGCCGAGGGCACCCCGCGGACGGGCACGTCGATGTTGATGAGCGTCCCGTCCGTTCCTGGGCCGCGCCCCGGCATGTTTCCCTGTGGTTCGTCGGGCCCTGAGCCCTCTGTAGGACTTAAGGCCCCGTCGGCGGGCACAGCGCTGCCCAGCGTCACGCCCGAAACAGTCGAGAGCTCGAGGGCCGCTTCAATGTTGCCGGCAAGGACGGCAAGGATCTGATCGAGGCTGCTGCCATGGGCCAGCTCCACCGCCATCGCATGGCTGGCTTCGTCGGCGCGGCGCAGGTGCGCCACTGATTCGCTGACCAGCATCGAATTGATGGCCTGCATGATGCCGACGAACGGCACAACTTTTCGGAATTCGATGAGGGGCAGCCCTGCCTCTTCCGCGGCCCGGATCATCGACGACGGCAGTGAGGGCAGGGTCTGCCCGCTCTCCACGGCGAGGGCGCCAACGCCACGGCCGGCAAGTTGCCGGACGTAGTCCACGCGGCGCGCATCTGAAGCCGAAACCAGGGCATCGCCTCCGGTGAGGAGCAGTTCGCCGCCGCTGAGCAGGGGAGCAATGTCCAAGACCTCACTGGAATGGACCCACCGCAGCTGCGTTCCCGCGACCGCGGCGGCCCCGGCGCGGATCACGGGATCGGCGGCGGTGAAGGTGGGGTGTTTCAGAACTTCGCTGAGCAGGATCGGCATGACGCTCCGTATTGCATGTGGCCTTTTTGATGTACACATCGTATCTTGTTGGGTGTGGTCTGGCGCACATAACCTGAAAGTGTTCCATTTCCCCTCGGAGGCCCACATGCACAACAATTCCACTGCAGTCCCGGCTGGCCCGGGGCCCGTAGCCGACAAAGACGTCGAAGCTTGGCTGCAGCCCATCCCTGAATCACAGCGCACGCGAAAGGTCTCAGGCCAGTTCTGGATCTGGGCCGGAGCCAACCTGGCGCCCATCAACTGGGTTCTGGGAGCCCTGGGCATCCACCTCGGACTCGGCTTTGCTGACACTGTCACTGTGCTGGTCTTGGGGAACCTCATCGGAATGCTGCTGTTCGGATGCTTCGTCCTGCTCGGCCAGAAGACCGGAGCCACCGGCATGGTCCTGGCCCGCGCGGCCTTTGGACGGCGCGGAAACTACCTGCCGGCCGCCATCCAGGCGCTGCTCGTCATCGGCTGGTGCGCCGTCAACACCTGGATCATCCTGGATCTGGTGATGGCGCTCTTCGGAACACTTGGATGGGTGGATCCCACGGCCCACAACTACGCCTGGAAGATCGGCGTCGCCACCGCCATCATGGCCGCACAGGTGGCCATCGCCTGGTTCGGCTACAAGGCCATTGCTGCATTTGAAAAGTGGACAGTGCCGCCCACCATCATCATTCTGGCAGTCATGTCCGCAGTCGCCTGGTTCGGCATGAAGATCAACTGGACCTACGCCGGACCAGCGGGCAATATCCTCGAAGGCTCTGAACGGATCGCCGCCATGAGCGCTGTCATGACGGCGATCGGCATCGGCTGGGGTATCACCTGGTTCACCTATGCCGCAGACTACTCCCGCTTTGTCAGCACCGAGGTCCCCAAGCGCAAGGTCTACCTGGCCTCGGTTCTGGGCCAGTTCATCCCCGTCGTCTGGCTGGGAATCCTGGGCGCCAGCCTGGCCACCAACAGCGGCGAGATCGATCCCGGAAAACTCATCGTCCAGAACTTCGGCGTCCTGGCTCTGCCGGTTCTGCTCATGGTCCTGCACGGTCCCATCGCCACGAACATCCTGAACATCTACACCTTCTCAGTCGCCACCCAGGCCCTCGACATCTCCGTCAGCCGGCACAAGCTGAACCTGTTCGTCGGCGTGTTCTCCCTCGCCGCCGTCGTCTTCTTCATCTTCCAGGAGGACTTCGCGGCGGTGCTCGACGCCTGGCTCATCGGGCTCGTTGCCTGGGTGGCTGCCTGGGGCGGTGTGATGCTGGTGCACTACTTCTGGATCGAAAAGCGCTGGCCCGGCGAGCCTGAACGGCTGTTCGACGCCGTAGGCACCAAGCGGCTCCCCGGGATCAACTGGGCCGGCGTCGTATCCCTCCTGGTCGGCATTTTCTCCACCTGGCTGTTCATGTACGGGCTCGTGCCCGCCATGCAGGGCCCCGTCGCAGTTGCCCTGGGAGGCTGGGACCTGTCCTGGCTGGCCGGCGGACTCAGCAGTGCCGCGAGCTACGCAATTCTTGGCCCCCGGATGCACCGGAAGTTTCTGGCCGGTGGCGAGTCGCTCCCGGCAGCGATCCCTGTAGCGGCGAACAGCCCGTCCACCACCGCAGCCACGCTCTAGAGAGGAACCAACATGGAATTCCCCGCCTTCCCGGACTCCGCCCACCCCATTACCTGGCCCGCCGGCTACCGGGCGGCCGCGTCCTTCACCTTCGATGTGGACGCCGAGTCATGCACCATCGCCCACGATCCAACCAGCACGCGCCGCATGTCCCTCATGACCCACCAGTCCTATGGACCCAGGGTTGCGGTGCCGCGGCTGCTGCAGATCCTCCAGCGCCAGGACATCCAGGCCACGTTCTTCATCCCCGGATTCACCGCGGAAAGCTACCCCGACGTTGTACGCCGGATCGTCGACGCTGGCCACGAGATCGCCCACCACGGCTACCTGCACGAACCGATGCAGGGCATCGACGCCGCCACCGAGGCCCGGTACATCGACAGGGGACTGGAGGCGCTGGCCAAAGTCGCGGGGGTGCGTCCGGTCGGCTATCGCGCTCCCTGGTGGGAGCTGAACTGGCACTCGCCCGCGTTGCTGGCTGACCGCGGCTTCCTGTATGACTCCAGCCTGCTCGACGGCGATGCACCCTACCGCTTCAGCGTCGCAGACGGCGATCCCCGGGATCTGGTCGAAATCCCCGTCGACTGGGCACTCGACGACTGGGAGCAGTACGCCTTCTATCCGGGAGTGACCGGCAGCGGAGTGATCGAAAGCCCGGCCAAGGTCCTGGAAATGTGGACCCTGGAGGCTGAAGCCCACCACGCGGCCGGAAGCTGCTTCGTGCTGACGAACCACCCGTTTATCTCCGGACGGCCGTCCAAAGCGGTGGCACTGGAACAGCTGATCAGCCGCGTCAAGGCCATGGACGGGATGTGGGTCACCACCCTGGCCAAGATCGCCGAGCATACGCGGGACACCGTCGCGGAGGTGCACAGCCACGCCCGGATCGAGGTTCCGGCATTCCCCGACGCCGGCGCGCACTTCACCCCGGCCCAGGTCCGCCAGCCGCAGCTGGCCGCCGACCAGCTCTGACGCTCCCGCACTTCCTGTCGATTAACGCCAGACGCTCCCTCACGTGAATGAAGTGAGGGAGCGTCTGGCGTTTGGCTGCAACAGGTGAGGGAGGGTGGCTTAGACGCCGAGGGCTTCCTTCAGCGCCTGGACGTGGCCCTGGGCCTTGACCTGGTACTGGGCCAGCTTGACCTTGCCTTCGGGGTCCAGCACAACCGTGGAGCGGACGATGCCCTCGCGGACCTCTCCGTCGACGAGCTTTTCACCCCAGGCGCCGTAGGCGAGGGCCACTGCGTGGTCCTCGTCGGCGAGGAGGGGGAAGGTCAGCTCGAAGTCGCCGGTGAAGTTGGCCAGCTTTTCCGGAGCGTCGGGGGAGACCCCGAGGACCTCGTAGCCGGAGCCCTGCAGGGAGGCCAGGTTGTCGCGGAAGTCGCAGGCTTCGGTGGTGCAGCCGGGGGTGGCCGCCTCGGGGTAGAAGTAGACAATGACGTTCTTGCCGCGGTAGTCGGCCAGCTTGGTGTGCTTGCCTTCGGCGTCCGGCAGGGTGAAGTCAGGCGCCTGGGTTCCGGGCTGGAGCTTCGTGGTCAGTTGGGTGCTCATGGCTTTTCCTTCGGATGGATCGTGCAATGCACAGCTGTGCTGTACATAACCGTGCAGTACATAACTGTGCTGTAGATGAATCTGCGGTACAAAGCTGGTCGGACAACAATGCTCAAGTGGATAACAGCCCAGCTAGATGCTGTATTCCGCCGGTCCGCGTACGGTTGCGGCAGGACCGGGAACAAACCGGTAGCCTCCGCCGCGGACGGTGGCGATCGCATGGCGGCCGCCGCGCAGCTTCCGCCGCACCCGCCCGACATACACGTCGATCGAGCGGGGCGCAGCACCGGGATTGTCGAACCGCTCCAGGAACTGCTGCAGTTCCTCCCGGCTGATCGTTCGTGAACAATTCTCCACGAGGTAGCGCAGGAGCGTGAATTCGACGCCGGTAAGTGACACAGCTTTACCGTCCAGCAGCACCTCGCCTTTGGCGAGGTCGACGGCGACCCGGCTGACAGGGCCGGGTGACGGCGGAAGGAAGGAGGCGCCGTCGTCGTCCTCGTGCGGGGAGTCCTCCGGGGAGGACGACGACGGCGTGGGAGTGCCGCCGTCGGGCCCCGCCGGTGCCCCCTCCCCAGGGGGCATCGCGGCGGGTGTGATCCCGACGGCGGACGTTGCAGCTCCGGCGGCGGGCCAGTGGACTTCCGCCTCCGGGGCAATCTTCAGGGCGCGCGCCAGCACCAGTTCGGCGGCGCGTGCCAAGACGGCATCATCGATTTCCTGCCCTGCCCCGACGGTCACCCAGACGGCCAGTCCCCGCGCCTTAAGAGTGGGCGCGCACCGTCCCCTCGGAGCCGGCGTGTGGGCATGAACAGCCATGGCAGGACGCCTCAGACGCCGCCGCGGCGGATCAGTTTGCCGCTGGGGGTCTGTCCGTCCACCACAGCACCGCGCAGGTAGGTGCGGCGCACGACGCCGGAGAGTGCCTTGCCGTCGTACGGGGTGATGGGGTTCTTGTGCTTCAGCTTGGAGACGTCCACCACGAAGGCCTCGTCGGGCGCGAAGATGGAGAAGTCGGCGTCGTACCCGAGGGCCAGCTGGCCCTTGTTGGAGAGGCGGGCCAGGGCGGCGGGCTTCTCGGCCATCCAGGATACGACCTGTTCCAGCGGGATGCCGCGGTGCCGGGCCTCGGTCCAGATCAGCGACAGGCCCAGCTGCAGCGAGGAGACGCCGCCCCAGGCCACGGCAAAGTCGCCGTTCTCCAGGTCCTTCAGGTCAAGCGTCGACGGGGAGTGGTCCGAGACAATGCAGTCGATGGTGCCTTCCTGCAGGCCCTTCCAGAGCAGCTCGCGGTTGGAGGCCTCGCGGATGGGCGGGCAGCACTTGTAAGCGGTGGCGCCGTTGGGGATTTCCTCGGCCATCAGCGTGAGGTAGTGCGGGCACGTCTCCACGGTGAGGTGGACGCCGTCGCGCTTGGCGGAGGCGATCATCGGCAGCGCGTCCGAGGAGGACAGGTGCAGGATGTGGGCGCGGGCGCCGGTCCAGCGGGCACGCTCGATGACCTCGGCGATGGCCTTGTTTTCGGCGCCGCGGGGGCGGGAGGCGAGGAACGTGGAGTACTGGTCGCCGCCCGGGTGCGGGGCATGGTCGATGGCGTGCGAGTCCTCAGCGTGGACGATCATGAGCGAGTCGAAGGACTTCAGCTCGCGCATGTCCTCCTCCATCTCGTCCGCGTCCAGGTGCGGGAACTCGTCCACGCCGGAGTGCAGCAGGAAGCACTTGAAGCCGAACACGCCCTCGTCGTGCAGAGGGCGCAGGTCGGCCTTGTTGCCGGGGATGGCGCCGCCCCAGAACCCGACGTCAACAAACGCCTGGTCCTCGGCGACTTCGCGCTTGAGCTTGAGGCCGTCCACGTTGGTGGTGGGCGGGATGGAGTTCAGCGGCATGTCGATGATGGTGGTGACGCCGCCGGCGGCAGCGGCGCGGGTGGCGGACGCGAAGCCCTCCCACTCGGTGCGGCCGGGCTCGTTGACGTGGACGTGGGTGTCCACCAGGCCGGGGATGAGTGTCTCGTCGTCGCCGAGTTCGATCACTTCAGCGCCGGACAGGCCGTTGCCGAGCGGCTCGATCGCGACGATCTTGCCGCCGCGCACACCCACTTCACGCGCGGCGATGCCGGCAGTGGTGAGGATGCGCTGGCCCCGGATGACCAGGTCAAATCGTTCTTCAGACATTCAGGGGCTCCTTTATATTGGCGCGGGCGGGCGTCAGGGCTCCCAGCTCCCGCCCGATGTGCTTTCCCAATTCTTCAAGCAGAGGTCCTGCCTCGGCTATGCATACTTCTACCTTGGCCTCCAGCGAGGTCAGGGGGTAGACCTGCCGGAAGCCGGATTCCCGCTGCTGCCGCGGCGTGAGGGTGGTGCGGCCACAGACGGCCACCACCGGAACGCCGGCCGCGGCGGCTGCGCGGGCCACCCCCACGGGCGTCTTGCCCAGCAGGCTCTGCTCGTCCAGGCTGCCCTCACCCGTGATAACGAGATCGGCGCCTTCGAGGCGGTCGGCCAGTTGGGTGAATTCGAGGACGACGTCGATGCCCGGCCTGCGGGTCGCGGCCAGGACCGCGATGGCCGCGTAGCCAACCCCACCGGCCGCCCCGGCGCCCGGCGCGCCCGCGGCTTTCATCGCGCGGGGGCCGATCTCGGCGGCGAGGACGTCCACAAAGTGGGCGAGGGCGGCGTCGAGGTCTGTCACGTCCGCCGCCGTCGCGCCTTTTTGCGGGCCGAAGATGGCCGGTGCCCCGTCCTGTCCCAGCAGCGGGTTGTCCACGTCGCTGGCGAGGATGAAGCGGGCATCGTCCAGCCGGGTGTCGAAGCCGGAGAAGTCGATGCTCGCGAGCCGGGCGAGGGCAGCGCCGCCCGGAGGCAGTTCGTTGCCGTCGGCGTCGAGGAGCCTGGCGCCGAGTCCCTGCAGGAGCCCGGCGCCGCCGTCGGTGTTGGCGCTTCCGCCGACGCCCAGAACGATCCGCCGGCACCCTGCGTCCAGGGCTGCCCGGATGAGTTCTCCAGTGCCCAGGCTGCTGGAGGTCCGGGCAGTCGTGGAATCCGGCTGACCGCCGTTCCCGGAGGTGCCGGGCAGGACGGCCAGGCCGGAGGCAGCCGCCATCTCGATGACTGCCTCCCGCCCGCGGACCGCGAACTCTGCCGTGAGCGGCTGCCCGGTAGGGCCGCTGACCACGGCGCTCCGGCGCGTGAAGCCGGAGCCGGCGGCGGCATCCAAGGTGCCTTCGCCGCCGTCGGCCACGGGGATCCGGAGGACCTCCAGGTTGTGGCCGACGGCCGACTGCAGGCCCTTCTCCAGGTGCCGGGCGACATCCGGGGCGGAGAGCGAGCCCTTGAATTTGTCCGGCGCGATCACAATGCGCATGGCGGTGCCTGTTCTTTCTGGCGCTGCGGCTTAGGGCTGCAGGGCGAGGATTGCGGTGGGGGCGTCTTCGCTGGTCTCGGCCAGTTCCTCGAATTCGTTCACGGCGTTGATTTCGGTGCCCATGGAGATGTTCGTGATCTTCTCCAGGATCACTTCAACCACCACGGGAACCTGGAACTCGGCGGCCAGGGCCTTGGCCTTGTCGAAAGCAGCGCCCATGTCGTTGGGGTCCTCGACGCGGATGGCCTTGCAGCCCAGGCCTTCGGCCACCTTGATGTGGTCCACGCCGTAGCCATTTGTTTCCGGGCTGTTGATGTTCTCGAAAGCCAGGGACACGTTCTGTTCCATCTTGAACCCGCGCTGCGACTGGCGGATCAGGCCCAGGTAGGAGTTGTTCACCACCACGTGGATGTACGGCAGGTTGAACTGCGCGCCCACGGCCAGCTCCTCGATCATGAACTGGAAGTCGTAGTCGCCGGACAGGGCAACCACGGTCTCCTCCGGCTTGCCGCGCACCACGCCCAGCGCTGCCGGAGCGGTCCAGCCCAGGGGACCGGCCTGGCCGGCGTTGATCCACTTGCGCGGGCCGAAGACGTGCAGCATCTGGGCGCCGGCGATCTGGGACAGTCCGATGGTGGACACGTAGGTGGTGTCCCTGCCGAAGGACTTGTTCATCTCCTCGTACACCCGCTGGGGCTTGATGGGGATGTTGTCGAAGTGGGTCTTGCGGTGCAGGGTCGCCTTGCGTCCGGAGCACTCGGCAACCCAGGCGGAGTAGTCCGGCAGGGTGTTCGCGGTGCGGCGTTCACGGGCCAGTTCCAGCAGGCCGTCCAGCGCCGCGCCGGCGTCGGAAGCGATGCCGAAGTCCGGGGAGAACACGCGGCCGATCTGGGTGGGCTCGATGTCGATGTGCACGAACCTCCGGCCCGCGGTGTAGGTGTCCAGGCCGCCGGTGTGGCGGTTGGCCCAGCGGTTGCCGATGCCGATCACGAAGTCGCTCTGCAGGTAGTTCTCGTTGCCGTAGCGGTGCGAGGTCTGCAGGCCCACCATGCCGGCCATCAGCGGGTGGTCGTCCGCGATGGCGCCCCAGCCCATCAGGGTGGGGATGACGGGAACGTTCAGCAGCTCGGCCAGCTCCACCAGCTGCGCGGAAGCGCCGGCATTGATGATGCCGCCGCCGGCCACGATCAGCGGGTGCTTGGCCGAGGTCAGCATGTCCAGGGCCTTTTCCAGCTGCTTGCGGCTGGCCTTGGGCTTCTCGACGGGCAGCGGTTCGTAGGTGTCGATGTCGAATTCGATCTCGGCCATCTGCACGTCGATGGGCAGGTCCAGCAGCACGGGGCCGGGGCGGCCGGAGCGCATCAGCTGGAACGCCTTCTGGAAGGCGCCCGGAACCTGGCCCGGCTCCAGGATGGTCATGGCCATCTTGGTGACGGGCTTGGCGATGGACTCGATGTCCACGGCCTGGAAGTCTTCCTTGTGCAGCTTGGCCACGGGGGCCTGGCCGGTGATGCAGAGCATCGGGATGGAATCGGCCCACGCGGCGTACAGGCCGGTGATCATGTCGGTGCCGGCCGGGCCGGAGGTGCCGACGCAGATGCCGATGTTGCCGTCCGCGGCGCGGCTGTAGCCGTCCGCCATGTGGCTGGCGCCTTCAACGTGGCGGGCCAGAGTGTGGCGGATGCCGCCGTGGGCCCGCATGGCGGAGTAGAAGGGGTTGATTGCCGCGCCTGGCAGGCCGAACGCCTCCGTGGCGCCCTCCTTTTCCAGGATGGCGACGGCTGCGTCAACTGTGCGCATCTTCGTCATGGTGTGCTCCTTGAAAGTCTGTTTTTGGGTGTGCTGAGGGAGCCGCCGTCGTAAATTACGACGGCGGTACTCCGGTTTTGCTTGTTAGCCGGCTATTGCCGGAGGTGCTTTACTCGCGGCCGCTGAGCTGCAGGACCTGCTTGAAGAGTCCCGAGTGGTCCAGGCCGCCGTCGCCCTGGTTGACGGTGGCGGCGACGAGCTGGGCGACGACGGCGCCGAGCGGGATGGAGACGTTGGCTTCGCGGGCGGCGGAGGTGACGATGCCCAGGTCCTTGTGGTGCAGGGCCAGGCGGAAGCCGGGGTCGAAGTTGCGGTCGAGCATCTTCTGGCCCTTCTGGTCGAGGACCTTGGAGCCGGCAAGCCCGCCGCCGAGGACCTTGAGGGCTGCGTCGGTGTCCACGCCGTAGGCCTCGAGGAAGGCGATGGCTTCGCCGAGGACCTCGATGTTGACCGCGACGATCAGCTGGTTTGCAGCCTTGACGGTCTGGCCGGAGCCGGAGGGGCCGACGTGGACGATGGTCTTGCCGACGGCGTTCAGGACGTCCTGCGCAGCCTCGAAGTCGGCCGCGTCGCCGCCGACCATGATGGACAGGACGGCGTCGATGGCGCCCTGCTCGCCGCCGGAGACCGGGGCGTCGAGCGGGCGGATGCCCGCCTCGACTGCTTCTTCGGCCAGGCGCTTGGCCACGTCGGGGCGGATGCTGGAGGCGTCGATCCACAGCGCACCCTTCTTGGCGTTCGCGAAGACGCCCTCGGGGCCGCTGACGACGCCCTCGACATCGGGGGAGTCCGGCACCATGGTGATGACGACGTCGGCATCCTTGACGGCGTCCGCGATGCTCGTGGCGCCCTTGCCGCCCTCGGAGACGAGCTTGTCGATCTTGTCCTGGCTGCGGTTGAAGCCGGTGACCGTGTGGCCGGCCTTGACGAGGTTGATGGCCATGGGCAGGCCCATGATTCCGAGTCCGATGACTGCAACGTTGCTCATTGTGTTTCCTTTACTGAAGTCTTTGTTTATTCGCGCAGGTGTGCGGGCGGGGGTTACCGGGAGGCGTGCTCGCGGATTGCCCAGGCGAAAGCCGTCTCCTGCGGTTCCTTGTATTCGAGTCCGATGTAGCCCTGGTAGCCGAGTGCGCGGCTGCGGGCGATCCACTCGCCGAGGGGAAGCTCGCCGGTTCCGGGAGCCCCGCGGCCGGGGTTGTCGGCGATCTGGATGTGGCCGAAGCTCTTGGCGTGGTTCTCGATGACGGATTCGACGTCGTCCCCGTTGACCGCCAGGTGGTAGAAGTCGGCGAGGAGCTTGATGTTGTCCACGCCGGATTCCGCCTTGACGCGGGCGATCACCTTGAGCGCGTCTTCGGCCGTGAGGAGCGGGTAACGGGGTGCGCCGCTGACCGGCTCGAGGAGGACGGTGCCGCCGATGTGCGCGACGCCCTTGGCTGCGGCGGCCAGGTTCTCGGCGCCGATGGCGTCCTGCTTCTCGGCGGATTCGCCGTCGACGCGGTTGCCGTAGAGGGCGTTGAAGGCCTTGCAGCCGAGGCGCTCGCCGATGCCGGCGACGACGTCGATGTTGTCCTGGAACTCGGTGGAGCGTGCGGGCCAGGAGACCAGGCCGCGGTCGCCGCCCGGCATGTTGCCGGCGTTGAAGTTCAGGCCCGTGAGCTGAACGCCGGCGTCCTTGATGGCGTTCTCGAACTCGGTGACCTGGGCGTCGGTGGGGACGGAGGTGTCGAAGGGCCACCAGAACTCGACGGCGTCAAAACCGGCTGCCTTCGCGGCGGCGGGGCGCTCGAGCAAGGGCAGCTCCGTCAGGAGGATGGAGCAGTTCACTGTGTACGTCATCGTAGGTCCTTCCGAGGAGGGGCTTTGATCTATCTTCCCTTGCTTCACTTTACGGTTTCCGCTTTGTGGAATTTAGATTCTGCTTTATGAAAAGTGTAGGGATAGGAGGGCGCGCGAGTCAAGGGGCGGGGATGTGGGAGCGGTGGGCAAGGCAATCTCCCCGGGCCAAAGTGGTGCAGATCTGCCGGAAGCCCAAGAAATGCGGGAACCTCCCTGTCTGTGACTGCGCCTGGCTCGTAAAATAAAGGTGGGGCCGACGGCAGAACCCCGTGAGCCGGGGTGCCTTCCCAAAAGCGCCGCCGGCCCTTATTCATGGCGGGCTATTATGGCGGGCGCCAGATTCGATCCGGTCACATTACAGTCACGGCCCTTCCGGCTGCGTCACGGGCGTGTGAGGATACCGGCATGAGCGACGAGATGATGGCGGCGGCACCCTCCGGCGGTGGCGTTCCCCGAAATCGAAGGGCCGGAATATTCCATCCCGAAGGCTCCGAGGCCACGCGGAAGTTGCGCGAGCAGGCCCGGCGGCGGCGGGAAGCAGAGGCGAAACTGCAGCTGCACCTGATGCAAACCCACAAGAAGCACACCGGATCACCCGACCCGGTGGCTTGAGGCAACACCGAATAAGCCACCGAAACAGCGGTCATTCAGGCACAGTGAGGCGCCTGGGTGGCCGCTGTTCGGTTCACGAACCAACCAGCTCCTGTGCCCTGCGAAGGTGCCAGGCCATGTCCGCCGCCCAGTCCGATGCCCGCTCGTTGAAGGGCTCCAAACAGCGCGTAAACAACCGAACTGCCGCCCACGCGTTCACGTCCCTCTGGCTGAACCGGCCACCGGCCCCGGCGTAACCCTCAGCCAGTCCGGCGGTGGTTGGGCCGCCTGCGGACGGCCCTCCGGCGAGCGGCTGGCCGGCTTCTTCTGCTGCTGCAAACGATCCCAGGTCGGCTTCGGGTGCGCCGGTGTGCGCCCGGCCGAAGTCGAGGATGCGGACGTCGGGCCCGTGGACGAGTACCTGTTCGGGGGAGAAATCGCCGTGCACCAGGACGGGCTCCCGGGATCCCGGCGACGCGGGCAGCATCCGGAGCGCGGCCTCCAGGCGCCGTGCGGGGTCCTCCAGCGCGGGGACCAGCGAGGCCACCATGGAGCGGATTTCGGCAAGCCGGTCGGAAAGAGCGGATGGCCGGGAAGGCCCGCCGCTGCCGGGATCCGCCGGCGGGGGCATGGCGTGGACCCGTGCCAGGGCTTCACCCGCGCGCCGGGCTCCGTCGCCCTCGTCGAGTCCCGCCAGATCTCCCCCGCCCCAGGCTGCGCAGGCGCTGATTCCGTGCTTGGCGCATTCAGAGGTGCCCAGCTCCGGCAGGACCGGGACCCCGTTCAGATGCAGGGTTTCGTGGAATTGCCGGTGCCCGGTATCGAGCGGCTTCGCGGAAGCCTTGACTACGAGGGGCGCCCCCGCGTTGGGAAGCAGCAGCACCAGGCAGCGCCCGGGCTTGTAGCGAAGCACGGAACTGGAGCCTGCGAGGAGGCTGGTCCCCGAGGGAAGGCGGAGGCCGAGCCGCTCCGGTCCATGCTCGCGCAGCCAGGCAAGATTCTCCTGCAGCCCCCAGTCGTCCTCGACGCTGCCCACGGCCACCATGGCGTCCGGCAGCTTCGGGTCGGGATGAAGGATGCGGACATCCCCGCCGAGTGTTCTGGATGCCTCTTCACGCCTGCGGAGCTTGCCGTTCCCTTTGGCAGCCCGTGTCAGTGCCCAGCCATAGTTGAAGCTTCCGTTCCGGGTGCGGCGGAAGGCCACCAGCAGCGACGTCCGCGGGCTGTAGCGGACCCTCGTGACGTGCACGGATTCGCCGAGCAGTTCGGACAGGCGGTGGTTGTCCAGCAGGTAGGGCAGACAGGGGAGCGCGGTGTCGCGGAGGGCAAGGGACCGGTCAGGGTGCCAGTGTCTGGACTCCGCTGCTGTCATGGGGGCTGGGCCTTCCGGGACGTTCCAATGCTTTCAGCGGAGACCGCTGAGTGACAACCATTAAGGAGCCCGGGCGACGGAAAAGCAAGGGACGACGGCGGGAGTCCCGCCGTCGTCCCTTCAGTTCGGTTGGGCTGCTAGTGCTGTCCCAGCGTCCCGCCTGCGGGCGGAACTGTGCCGGGGCCGCGATCGGCGGCCTCGTCGCGGTCGGCCGCGCTCAGCGTGTCACTGGTCGCGGTTTCGTCCGAATCGCCCTCGTCGTCAATGAGTCCATTGGTCTGGTCAAAGGGATGAGCGATGGCGTCGTCCGACAGGGCCGACCCGCCGGCAGTCGCGCCGGCCGCCCCGGTTCCCGCGGTTGCTCCCGGAATGGCCGCTGTCCCGGTGGTGCCGGCCTCGGTGGTGCCAGCCCCGGTGGTGTCAGCCGTGTTCGTGTATGTCGGCGCCACCGCTGGCGTGGCGGTGTCTCCGGCCACCGGCACCGTGGTGCCCGTATCGGACTCACCGCTGCGCGTTGCGGCGACGGCTCCGGCCGCTGCTGCTGCGGCTACCCCGACTCCGGCAGCGAGCTTGCCTGATACGCCGGCCTTGCCGCTGTCTCCGCGTGACTCCGCCGCCTGTTCGACGCCGGGTGTCCCCACGGAAGCGCCCTCGTTGACGGAGCCGCGCCAGGCGCCGCTGGCATACCGTTCGTCCTCGATGAATTCCTTGAACTTCTGGAGGTCGGACTCGGCCTGGCGTTCCACCACGTTCAGCTTGTCACCGACCTTCTCCACCAGCCCCTCGGGCTCGTAGTCGATGAAGAGCCGCACGGAGGTCTGCCCGCCGCCGACGTCTTCGAATTCGACCGATCCGGCGTTCGTGGCGCCCTCTGTGGCGGCCCAGGCAACTTTGCGGTCAGGGATCTGCTCCAGGATTTTGGCTTCCCATTTCCGTTTGACGCCGGCGATCTCGGCGACCCACTCAAGGCGGTCGTCACTGAGCTGCGTCACGCTCTTCACCCCGCCCATGAAGTGCGGAAACTCCTCGAACTGCGTCCACTGGTTGTAGGCCGTGCTTACCGGTACGTTGACCAGAATTCGTTTTTCTACCCTCGTGCTCACAGTGTCTCCTTCGTCGACTTTTGGAACAGGCCATGACGAACAAACCCTAATTCGTCAGCATGCTTACCATATCGGGTTGAGCCGCGGGATGGCCAGCGTCGGGGCGGTTCCGGCGGGCGCCCGGAACGGAGGCTGCCGGAGTGCAGGGGGTGGGTGGTGAAGTTGAGCGGGGGCCCCAGCGCGAGTCTGTTGGCTCGAGCGCGGGGGCTCCCTAGGCTCTCCGTTCTGGGGGGAAATCGGAGAGCTTGAAATCAATGTACCGCCGGAAATTGCCGATTCGGCGGTCTTGGTGAGTTCTTGATTAAACCTTGAGTCTTGCCGCGCTGATGCGGGCTTTTTCCGCTTGGGCGAGGGCGCGCCTCAGGTCCGCAAGGAGCTGGTGCTCCGGCGCGCCGGCATCGACAACTGTGAAGCCGCTGAATTCCGGAAGTGCGCGGTAGGCGTCGCGCAGTGCCGTCAGATCGGCAAGGGATTCCTCGTCCGTGCCGCGCGCCACGATTCTGTCATGGGCCTGCTGCGGGTCGATGTCGAGGTGGATGACAAGGTCGGGGGCCGGAAGTTTTCGAAGGAGCCATGGGAGGGCGCGTCCCCGCGGCAGCCCCTTGGCCTCACGGAGTGCCAGCTGGCAGTGAAGGTGCCGGTCCATCACCACCAGTCCTTGGAACCGGCTGGCCCGGAGGTGGGAGACCAGCACGTTGGCCGAGCGGATGGTCGATTCAACGGCGTCGGCCAGCCGTGGCGGAAGCCGGACCCCCAGCCGTGCGGAGAGCAGCGACATCCTGCGCCGTCCGGCGTAGTTGCTAAGAAGCAGGGCTTCCCTGCCTTCAGCCAGCGCGGCGGATGCCAGGGCGCGGGCGGCCGTCGTCTTTCCCGAGCCGTCGATTCCCGTCAGCACAATCAGCAAGTAGTCCTCCTTCCGTTTTCGTTACCAGTCCCAACGACGGGCGCCCTTTGATCGTCCCGGCGTGAGGGGACATCACTCGAGCCTATGCCGTGCTGTCCAAAAAGAAGAGGCCGAGGGCGGCGCTTCCGGTGCCGCCGTCGTCCTCCATGGTCCTGCCTCCGGGTCCATTGGCTAGCCGCGGCGGGTATAGCTGCCTTCGGTTTCGTCCAGGTGTTGGGTGTGAAGCGTGACGTAGCGGCCCTGGACCTTCTCGC
This sequence comes from Arthrobacter sp. B2060, assembly GCF_059090445.1. Lineage (NCBI taxonomy): Bacteria > Bacillati > Actinomycetota > Actinomycetes > Micrococcales > Micrococcaceae > Arthrobacter > Arthrobacter sp. B2060. Next base: position 27,732 of record NZ_JBNHFR010000016.1, on the reverse strand, counting down.
CGTTTCCGGGTTGGCCGGCGGGCGTCGTTACGTACGTTCCCTCGGTGCGGGGAATTTCGTTCCGGGCGGCGGGCAGGGTCACATAGCTGCCGCCCCGGGGCGCAGTGTGGTGTGCCGAACGCGTGGTGGTCCCGGCCTTCTTATGCGCGAATCGCTCGGTCTGTGAAGTCATGGCGTTCTCCTGATGGGTCGCGGGATGGGGGGGGCCGTTCCGGTTCAGTGCCGCGTCGTTCGACGGGAGGGGTGCGCTCAAGCAGCGCATCCAGGCGGTGCCTGGTTGTGGGGCAATGTGACGTCGCGGGGCGACAGCCTGCCCGCCCTGTGGATTTTCCGTGCGCTGTGTCCCGTGCAGTGCATTCCTGTGCTGTGGATCCCGTGCGGCACTCAAAGGGCTTCGGCGGCCTGCTTTAACGCTACCTGCTTATTTTGACTGAATCGAAATAAGGTGGGCGAACTCACGGTAGGGACTTGGATCTGTTCCAATACGCGGTTAAACAATTCCGCGTTGCGGATTTAGCCTTCCGGAAACATCGGCTCTCTAGCGTTGCCGGTGACCAACAACGGCGACACGTGCCGCCCCTGACTGACAGGCATCCACGATGAACCCCTCCTCCGTAGCCGCTTCTCCGCCGGACAAGACGCCCACCGCCCCGAACACTGGGGCCGGGAATCCTGCCAGAAAGCCCTTCTACAAGCAGCTGTTCTTCCAGATCCTCGTGGCGGTGCTCCTGGGCATCCTGATCGGGCACTTCTGGCCGGACCTCGGGTCCAGCCTGCGGCCCTTGGGGGACGGTTTCATCCAGCTGATCAAGATGATCATCGCCCCGCTGATCTTCCTCGTCATCGTCACGGGCATCTCGGCCGTGGGCGACGTCAAGGCAGTGGGCCGCGTGGGCGTAAAAGCCCTGCTGTACTTTACGGGCGCCACCCTGTTTGCCCTGGTCTTCGGGCTTGTCGTGGGCAACGTGATCCAGCCGGGGGCGGGCCTGGACATCGATCCGGCGACCCTCTCGCAGGATGCGCTGGATGCCAAGACGGGCACGGCCCCGCCCAAGGATGCAGGGCAGTTCCTGCTGGGCGTCATCCCCACCAGCGTGGTGGGTGCCTTCGCGTCCAACAGCCTGCTTCAGGTGCTGTGCTTTTCGGTGTTCTTCGGGGCCGCCATCGTGGTGGTGGGCCGCGAGCGGTGCCTGCCGGTGGTGACCCTGCTGGAGACTGTGCTGGAGCTCTTCTTCAAGATCATGGGCTGGGTGATGCGCGTGGCCCCCATCGGGGCGTTCGGTGCCATGGCCTTCATTATCGGGCAGTACGGCTTGGATTCGCTGGGCACTTACGCGGTGCTGATCGCGGCCTGCTACGGCGCGGCGCTCGTTTTCATCGCGCTCCTGTTCTTCGTCGCCTGGGTCTATCCGCGCGTTCCGCTGTGGCAGTTCGTCCGGTACTCACGGGAGGAATTTCTGCTGGCACTCGGAACTGCCTCCACCGAGTCAGTGCTGCCGCGCATCATGACCAAACTGACGAACGCCGGCTGTTCCCGTGCCACAACCGGGCTGGTGGTGCCCACCGGGTATTCGTTCAACCTGGACGGCGCTGCGCTCTACCTCTCGATCTCCCTGCTCTTCCTTGCCCAGGCCTTCGGCCACAGCCTTGACCTCGGGCAGCAGCTGGCTGCCCTGGGCATCCTGATGCTGACATCCAAGGGCATGGCCGGGGTGCCGGGCTCCGCATTCCTGGCGCTCTCGGCGACGGCTGGGGCGCTGGGCATCTTCCCGGTGGCCGGCGTGGCCCTCCTGCTGGGCGCCGACCGCGTCATGGATTCCATGCGCGTCGTGGTGAACCTGCTGGGCAACTGCGTTGCCACCTTCGTGGTTGCGAAGTGGGAGGGCCAGTTCGACCGGGAGGCCATGCTGGCGGCTCTCAGCGGGGAAAGCACGACGGCGGGCGGCCCGCCGGAGTCTCCCGCCGCCGTCGGACTTCCCAGTGCTGCTGACGACGGCGGCCCGGCCGCTGCTGATGCGCCCGACGGCGTGCAGCCGGCAGGCCTCCGGTAGCTCTTCTGGAGTGGGCGCTAACCGATCCGCTCGGCCAGGGCCACGATGATTCCTTCCGGTCCGCGAACGTAGGCCATGCGCCAGACGTCCTCGTATTGACCGACGCCGCCAATCAGGCCGTAGCCGTCGGCGGCCAGCCCGTCGACGGCTGCTTGAAGGTCGTCCACCTCGAACGCCACATTGCGCAGCCCCAGTTCGGTGGACATCGCGGAGGGAGACCCGGGCTGGTGGTCGGGGTGGATGAAGCTTGACAGCTCCACGCCGGCGCCTCCGTCGGGCGCCCGCAGCATGACGATCTCGCTGCGGGAGTCGGGGATGCCGATGACGGTGTCCACGAACTCGCCCTCCATGAACATCCGGCCCTCGACCTCGAGACCCAGACTGACGAAGAACGCCATTGCCCTGTCGAGGTCAGCAACGGTGATGCCGACGTGGTCGAAGCGTCGCACATGTGACATGGGTGCAGTCTCCAGTTCTGGCGACGCCTGCGTCGACGTCGGCGTAGTGGGCGGCCGTGGCAGCCGCCCATTCCGAATGGCTTAGCGGTCCTCAGCCTACCCGCCTGGCCTGGCCGCTCCACTAGGCTGGCAAGGAGAATATCCACCCGGCAGCCACCGTTCCATGACACCCCCATGGACGCGGTTCGCCCCTGACCCGACGGAGCTGTTGGAAACCCATGACCCGGAAGATTACTGTGAGCGTGCCGGACGCGGCACTGCGTGAGTACCTGAAGCCGCATGCGGACGTCACGGTGCTGGAGTGGGACTTCGCGAGCGAGCCGCCGCAGCAGCGCATCGACATCGTGGTCCCGCCCTACCAGGGTGGGGCACAGGTGCTTCGCAGGCTTGAAGACGTGGAAACGGTCCTGGTGCAGAGCCAGTCGATCGGGTATGACGGCGTGGCGGATTCGCTCCCCGCCGGGCGGGTCTTCGCCAATGCGGCCGGCGTCCACGAGACCTCCACTGCGGAGTTGGTCCTGGCCATGCTGCTGGCGAGCCAGCGTGAGTTCCCGCGGCTCCTTCGGAACCAGCAGGAGGGCATCTGGGAGACCAAGCCAACCGCCAGCCTGGCCGACAGCAGGGTCCTGATTGTGGGCTACGGGGGCGTGGGCAAGGCGATCGAGCAGCGGCTCATTCCGTTCGAAACCAGCGTCACCAGGGTGGCCAGCCAGGCGCGGACGGATGAACGGGGAGAGGTGCACGGCATCGACGAACTGCCGGCGCTGCTGCCGGAGCACGACATTGTGGTGGTGGGGGTCCCGCTGAGCGACGCCACGCGGCACCTTATCGACGACGCCTTCCTTGAAGCCATGCCCGACGGTGCGCTGCTCGTCAACGTGGCCCGCGGGCCGGTGGCCGATACCGACGCCATTGTCCGCCACACCTCCGCCGGGCGGATACGCGCCGCCCTGGACGTCACCGACCCGGAGCCGCTGCCCCGGGACCACCCGCTGTGGTCGACGCCCGGCGTCATCATCACCCCGCACGTGGGCGGCGCCAGCGCCGCGATGCCTCCCCGGATGGGGCGGCTGCTGCAGCGGCAGATCGACCTCATGCTGGCAGGGCAGCCGCCGGCCAACGTGGTGCTGGGCGGCTAATAGCGCCGGCTCAGAGTGAAACGCTGCCGCTGATCACGGTGCGGCTGGCACCGCCAACCCAGACGTCGGAGCCGTCGCTGGTGACGGTGATCAAGCCGCCGCGTCCCAGGACAGTGCCTTGCCTGGCGGTGTAACTTCCGTCGACCACTCCGTCGGCCAGGAGCCACAGCGCCAGGCCGGCGTTGAGGCTGCCGGTTACCGGGTCTTCGGGGACGTCGAGGCCAGGGGCGAATCCGCGCACCTCGAAGTCCGCCGGGCCTCCCGGGCCGAACGCGCCGATGACGCCGACCAGTAGTTCACCCATGGCGGCGAAGTCAGGCTTGAGGTGCAGGACGCCTTCGGCGGAAGCCAGCCGGAGGCCGAGCCAGCCCGGGCCGTTGTCTACCCAGTTGCTGGCCAGCACGTCGTCCTCGCCGATCCGGAGGCTGGAGAGTGCCTGCTTCAGCACGGCCGGGTCCACGGGGCCGGATTTGCGCAGGGGCGGCGCCGCAAAGGCGAGCTCGTGCCCTTCACGCCTGATCTTCACCGGCCCGACGCCGCACTCCTGGATCAGTTCCCCTTCGGTGCGTGGCTCGCCTCCACGCTCCAGCCAGGCATGGGCCGAGCCGAGCGTGGGATGTCCGGCGAAGGGCAGCTCGGCCCGCGGGGTGAAAATCCGCACCCTGTAATCGGCGTCCGGGTGGGACGGCTGCAGCAGGAACGTGGTTTCGGAGAGGTTGGTCCAGTTCGCAAAAGTCTGCATCTGCTCGGCGGTCAGGGCGTCGGCGTCATGCACAACGGCCACCGGGTTGCCCGGCTTCGGCCCCGGGGCAAAGACGTCTACCTGCGAAAAGTTGTAGGTGTTCAACATGGCGGCCTGCTCTTTCGTTTCAAATACGTTGGCGTTCCGACCCACGCTAGGGAACGGACACACAGCCGCGCCAGAGCCAATTTCGGAAAGTGGACCCGGCGTCAGTCCTGCAGCAGGTCCGCGGGACCACGCGGTGTGGCCAGGCCGTCCACTACCTCGACGCCGGGCAGCTTGAGGAGTTCGGCCGGTGCAAGGACGATCTTGCTGGACCTGTTGCCGCCGCCCATGACAACCCGCTCCGCGTCCAGTACGGCACGGTCCACGTAGACGGGCAGCCCCTCGATGCCGGGAACCGTCACTCCGCCGATGAGCATCCCGGTCACGGCGGTGGTGGTCCCGGCGTCCGCGAAGGAGGCCCGCTTGACGCCCAGCAGCCCGCGCACGGCGCGATTCACGTCGAGGCGGGTGGTGCCGAGCACCACGCACACCGCGTACGACGGCGGATCCACCTTCTTTGACGTAACGACGATGGTGTTGGCCGCCTCCTCGAGGGTGAAGCCGTAGTGCTCGCAGAACGCCGCCGTGTCCGCGAGCTCCGGGGAGCACTCGAGTACTTCGTGGCGGACGCCGTGGCGCTCCAGGGCGTCCGCCACCTCGGCCATCAGTATCGTGTCGGTCACGGGGGTTCCTCTCGTCCGTTCCAAAATACCGCTATAGCCCCGCCGGGGGGCGCTGCGGTCTGCGCCGTCGGGAGCCGGCTCCGCCTGGCCGCCCTGCCGGAAGAACGGTGTGGTCACGGGAAGCCACATCAGTATCGCGCCGGCCAGAGTCAGTGACAGCCCTGCCAGGATGAGGCCGGACAGGTGCAGCGGCGTGCCCAGGACAGACAGGGCGGCTACGACGGTCAGCACGAGCCGGGCCCACCGTGCGCCGCGCAGCAGTTCGAGAGCGGCCCACACCTGCAGGGCTGCCAGCGGCACGGCCGACACCACGAGGTAGGGCACCGCCCAAGCGGGCGTTGACTGGCCGAAGTCGATCCCGGCAACCTCCAGGACGACCGGCAGGAGGCCTGCTCCCACGGCGCTGGCGAGCCAGAACACCGTCGATGTCCTCACTGTCACCGGTATGTCCCCGGGCACGCCGGAGTCCAAGCTCTGTTCCCCCAATGAAGTCCCCAATCTTCAACAAGCCGTCACCGCGGATATCCGCCGGTGGTCCTCAGCCTACGTGTTGCGGGAACGCCCCTGGTCACGGCCGGGCCCAAGGCGCCGGACGTACACTGGCCTTCGAATCTGTTTGCGCGGGCTCCGCCGGAATTCCAATTCCCCGGAACCCCGGCGGTGCGAAGTGGAGCCCGGATGCTCTGGAAGCTGCTGGTTGAATACCTGCGGCCGCAGCGGCGGCTGCTGATCGCCGTCGTGATCTTCCAGCTGGCGCAGTCCATCGCGTCCCTGTACCTGCCCACGCTCAACGCGGACATCATCGACGAGGGCGTGGCCAAAGGGGACACGGGCGTTATCCTCAGCCTGGGCGCCCTGATGCTGGGAATCACGCTGCTGCAGATCGCCTGCGCGGTGGTGGCCGTGTACTTCGGGGCGAAGGCAGCCATGGGCCTGGGCCGTGACCTGCGCGATGCGATCTTCTCCCGCGTGGGGGAATTCTCCGAACAGGAAGTCACCAAGTTCGGTGCACCCAGCCTGATCACCCGGTCCACCAACGACGTCCAGCAGGTCCAGCAGCTGGTGCTGATGGGCGCCACCATGATGGTGGCCGCGCCCATGCTCGCGATCGGCGGGGTGATCATGGCCGTCCGGCAGGATGTGGAGCTGTCGTGGCTGATCGCGGTTGCCGTGCCGGTGCTGCTGATCGGGGTGGGCCTGATCATCATCCGGATGGTGCCGCTGTTCCGGACGATGCAGAAGCGGATCGACACGGTGAACCGGGTGCTCCGTGAGCAGCTCACCGGCATCCGCGTGGTGCGCGCGTTCGTCCGCGAGGACATCGAGACCGCCCGCTTCGCCCAGGCCAACGAGGACGTCACGGACACTGCGCTGCGTGCCGGCCGGCTGATGGCGCTCGCATTCCCCGTGGTGATGCTGGTGCTGAACGTCTCCAGCGTGGCGGTGATCTGGTTCGGCTCGTTCCGGATCGAGGACGGTTCCATGCAGGTGGGCACCCTCATCGCATTCCTCAGCTACCTGATGCAGATCCTGATGTCCGTCATGATGGCCACCTTCATGGCGGTGATGATCCCGCGTGCCGCCGTCTCCGCGGACCGGATCGGCGAGGTGCTGGGTACGGAGTCGAGCGTCCGGCCGCCGAAGCATCCGGTCGCCGCCGGCGCCGGCGCGGGCAGCGGCGAGCTGGAGATGCACGACGTCGGGTTCGCCTACCCGGGTGCCGAGCAGCCCGTCCTGTCCGGCATCAGCTTCACCGCCCGGTCGGGGCAGACGACAGCGATCATCGGCAGCACCGGGTCCGGCAAGACCACGCTGGTGAACCTCATGCCGCGGCTGTTCGACGCCACCACCGGCTCGGTGCGGATCGACGGGGTGGACGTCCGCGAGCTGCACCCGGACCTGCTCTGGGGGCACATCGGGCTGGTGCCGCAGCGGCCCTACCTGTTCACCGGCACCGTCCGCAGCAACCTGCAGTACGGCAAGCCGGACGCCACCGAAGAGGAGCTCTGGGCCGCGCTGGAGATTGCCCAGGCCCGGGACTTTGTGGAGGAGATGGAGGGCGGGCTGGATGCGCCCATCTCGCAGGGCGGCACCAACGTCTCCGGCGGTCAGCGGCAGCGGCTGGCCATCGCCCGGGCTCTGGTGAAGCGGCCCGAGCTGTACATCTTTGACGATTCGTTCTCCTCGCTGGACACCGGCACCGACGCCCGGCTGCGCCGTGCCCTCAAGCGCAGCACCGTCGGCGCCACGCTGGTGATCATTGCCCAGCGCGTGTCCAGCATCGCAGACGCGGACCAGATCCTGGTGCTCGACGACGGCAGGATTGTCGGGCGCGGAACGCACGGCGAGCTGCTGGAGACGTCCGAGATGTACCGCGAGATCGTCTCCTCGCAGCTGGCGGCGGAGGAGGCGGTATGAGCGCGCCGCACCGCACGCCGTCGGGCGCTGCTTCCGCTGCCACCGGCGGAACCGCACCTGCCTCGAAAACCGGGACTGCCGACGTCGTCCGCATCCCCCGTCCGGCGGGCGGGCCGGGGCGCGGAGGGCCATTTGCGGGGATGAACGTCCCCGCGGAGAAGGCGATGAACTTCCTGCCATCGGCCAAGCGGCTGCTGGCCACGCTGCGGCCGGAGCGGGCGTGGCTGCTGCTGGTGCTGGTGATGGGCATTGCGAGTGTGGCGCTCTCGGTGATCGGGCCGCGGCTGCTGGGGGAGGGCACCAACCTGATCTTCGCCGGGGTGGTGTCCCGGGACCTGCCGGCCGGAGCGAGCAAGGCGGACGTGATTGCGCAGCTGCGGGCGTCCGGGCAGAACCAGCAGGCGGACATGCTCACGCCCATGGCGCTGACGCCTGGCCAGGGGATCGACTTCGCGGCGCTGTCCAACGTGCTGCTGTGGGCGCTGGTGCTGTACGTGCTGGCGTCGGCGTTTATGTGGGTGCAGGCGTATGTGCTGAACGGGGTGGTGCAGCGGACGGTGTTCGGGCTGCGCGGGGAGGTGGAGGCGAAGATCCACCGGCTGCCGCTGCGGTATTTCGATTCGATCCAGCGCGGTGAGCTGCTGAGCCGGGTGACCAACGACGTGGACAACATCTCCCAGAGCCTGCAGCAGTCCATCAGCCAGGCGGTGACGTCGGTGCTGACCGTGGTGGGCGTGCTGGTGATGATGTTCATCCTCTCGCCCACGCTTGCGCTGATCGCGCTGGTGACCGTGCCGCTGACGCTGGGGATCACGGCGCTGATCGCCAAGCGCTCGCAGAAGCTGTTTGTGGCCCAGTGGAAGAACACGGGGGAGCTGAACGGGCAGATCGAGGAGACGTACACCGGGCATGCGCTGGTGAAGGTGTTCGGCCGGCAGCGTGAGGTGGAGGAGCGGTTCCGGCAGAAGAATGTGGAGCTGTATGAGGCGAGCTTCGGCGCGCAGTTCGTTTCCGGGCTGATCATGCCGGCCATGACGTTCATCGGGAACCTGGTGTACGTGGGGATCGCGGTGGTGGGCGGCCTGCAGGTGGCGTCCGGGGCCATGCAGCTGGGCGACGTGCAGGCGTTCATCCAGTACTCGCGGCAGTTCACCATGCCGCTGGCGCAGCTGGGGTCCATGGCCAACCTGCTGCAATCCGGGGTTGCGTCCGCCGAGCGGGTGTTCTCGTTGTTGGATGAGGACGAGGAGCTTCCGGATCCTGCACCCGGGGTTTCGGCTGATGGTGCCGGGCGGGGGCGGCTGGTGTTCGAGGATGTGTCCTTCTCCTACTCGCCGGACAAGCCGCTGATTTCTTCGCTTTCTTTGGTTGCGGAGCCGGGGCAGACCGTGGCGATTGTGGGGCCGACCGGGGCGGGCAAGACCACGCTGGTGAACCTGATGATGCGGTTCTACGAGATTGATGCGGGGCGGATAACGCTCGACGGCGTGGACATCACCTCGGTGCCGCGGCGCGAGCTGCGCTCGCGGCTGGGCATGGTGCTGCAGGATACATGGCTGTTCGGCGGGTCGATCCGGGACAACATTGCTTACGGCCGGCCTGGCGCTTCGGAGGCTGAGATCCTGGAGGCGGCGCAGGCGACGTATGTGGACCGGTTCGTGCGGTCTCTTCCTGAGGGTTACGACACCGTGCTCGAGGACGAGGGTTCCAATGTTTCGGCGGGGGAGAAGCAGCTGCTCACGATCGCGCGGGCATTCCTGTCCAGGCCGTCGGTTTTGATTTTGGACGAGGCGACTTCTTCAGTGGACACGCGCACGGAGGTGCTGGTGCAGAAGGCGATGAGTGCTTTGCGTTCCGACCGGACTTCCTTCGTTATTGCCCACCGCCTGTCCACGATCCGCGACGCCGACCTCATCCTGGTGATGGAGGCCGGGCAGATCGTGGAGCAGGGGACGCATGCTTCTCTGTTGGCTGCGGCTGGCGCTTATGCGCGGCTTTATGAGGCACAGTTCGCGGCTCCGGCGGCGGAGGTTTAGGTGCCTGTCCGGCGTTGCGAGATGTTCAGTGCTTTGGCGGGGCGGTGCTGTGGCGTACGACCAGTTGGGTGGGGACGAGAGTGATGCCGGGTTCCGTGGTGTTGGTGCGGATCTGTTGGAGGACGTTGTCGACGCACTGGTTGCCGACGTCGGCGAAGTTCTGGTGGACCGTGGTCAGCGGGGGTGTGTAGGAGGAGGCTTCGGGGACGTCGTCGAAGCCGACGAGGCTGATGTCTTCGGGGACTGACACCCCTTTTTCGCGGAAGGCGCGGAGCAGGCCGAGTGCCATGTGGTCGTTGGCAGCGAAGACGGCGGTGCAGCCGGGCTCGTCGGCGAGCTTGAGGCCGGCGCTGTAACCGGAGTCCGCCGACCAGTCGCCGCGGAGCACCGGAGGCACGGCCCTTCCGGCGTGTGTGAGGGTGGTGCGCCAGGCGGCGGCACGCCGTTCGCTGGCGAAGGATTCTTCGGGGCCAGCGACGTGCCAGACGGTCTCGTGGCCGAGGTCCAGGAGGTGTCTGACGGCCTTGCGTGCGCCGTCGGCCTGGTCTGTGTCCACCACGCTGTACTGCTCGCCGGCGTCGGAATCGACGACGACCACCTTCACTCCAGGAGGCAGTGTCACGGTCGCTGCATCCAGGAGGTGGACCTCCATGATGGCGATCACCGCGTCAACGGCGAGTTCACCCATCCGGGAAAACGCACCCTGGATCCCGGCCTGCGTTGGTGCGGTGACCGGGATGAGCGTGATGGCGAAGTCCTGCCGGGCCGCGTGCAGTGCGATGGCCTCCAGCGTGCGCATGTTACCCAGGGAGGAGAGCGAGAACGTGATCACCCCGATGGTCCGGAAACTGCCCCGCTTCAGTGCCCGGGCCGCACTGTTCGGCCGGTACCCCAGCTCGTTCATGGCCGCAATGACCTGGCGCCGCGTGCTTTCGATGACGTCAGGGCTCCCGTTGGACACGCGGGAAACGGTCTGCGATGAGACTCCGGCGAGCTTGGCGACGTCGGCCATGGACACCTGCTGCTTGGGCCGCGGCGCGGCGCCGGCCGCCTCCTTCACAGGGGACAAATTGCGGGCCGGGGGTTGACGGGGTTCGTGCTCCATGTCACCATCGTACCAATCATGTTTGCGCAAACATACACAAAAGCTCACAAAGATGTTTACGTAAACAGAACACGTTCGGTCACCTACCAGGTGACGCATCCCAAAGAGGACCTTTCATGACAATGACGTCCCCGCAAGTCGCAGTGCGAGCAGGAGCGGCTGCCCCGGCGGGCCACACGAGCCGCCGAGCCAGCCGCCGCTCGTGGGCCGGCTGGTGGTTCATCGGCCCGTTCATGGCCGTTTTCGCCCTGGTTTTCCTGGCCCCGATCGCGTATTCCATGTACCTGAGCGTCTTCCGCAACCAGCTCATTGGCGGCACCGCGTTCGTGGGCCTGGACAACTACGCCCGCGCATTGGGGGACCAGCAGTTCTGGTCCGCGCTGGGCCGTGTTTCGCTGTTCCTTGCAGTCCAGGTGCCGGTCATGCTGATGATCGCACTCGTTGTGGCCCTCGCCTTGGACAGCGGCAGGCTCTATGGGAAGTCGTTCTTCAGGATCTCGATCTTTCTGCCCTATGCCGTGCCCGCCGTCGTCGCCACACTCATGTGGGGCTTCATGTACGGCACCCGATTCGGACTGGTGGGAAACATCAACCAGGCCTTCGGCCTGAACCTGCCCAGCCCGCTCTCCTCCGAACTGGTGCTCGCCTCGATCGGAAACATCGTCACGTGGGAGTTCATCGGCTACAACATGCTGATCTTCTACTCCGCGCTGACCGTCATCCCCAAGTCCCTTTATGAGGCCGCCGAGATCGACGGCGCCGGCCAGCTGAGGGTCATCGCCGCCATCAAGCTACCGGCCATCCGCGGCGCCATCGTGGTCGCCTCTATCTTCTCCGTGATCGGCAGCTTCCAGCTCTTCAATGAGCCCAGCATCCTCAAGAGCCTCTCACCCAACACCATCTCGACATATTTCACGCCCAACCTGTACGCCTTCTCCCTGTCCTTCTCCGGGCAGCAGTACAACTACTCCGCCACGGTGGCGATCATCATGGGGCTGATCACCATGGCCATTGCCTATGCCGTCCAGGTCCGCGGCATGCGAAAGGAGCGCTGACCATGAGCGTTCAGACAGCCGCCCGCCCCGGCAGCGCCGGCGAGGGAACGTCGTCCCCGCTGAAATCACGCACCCCGCGCCTGCGGTCCCCACGCACAACCGGGACCCGGCGCTCCCGCCGCAGCCTGGCACTGACTCTCCTGATGGGCCTTGTCCTGCTCTACAGCCTGGCCCCGCTGTTCTGGCTGCTGGTCAACGCCACCAAAACGCAGGACGGCCTGCTCAACTCCTTCGGCCTGTGGTTCGACGGCGATTTTGCCCTCTGGGACAACATCGCCCGGACAGCAACTTACGACGGCGGGATCTTCCTTCGCTGGTTCGCCAACACAGTCCTCTACGTCGTGCTCGGCGCCGGCGGTGCCACTTTCCTCGCCGTCCTCGGTGGCTACGCGCTGGCCAAGTTCGATTTCCCCGGCCGGAGGGCCGTGTTCGCCGTCGTCATCGGAGCGGTGGCCATTCCGGGCACGGCACTCGCGGTCCCCACGTTCCTTATGTTCAGCCAGATGGGCCTCACCAACACCCCCTGGGCCGTGATCATCCCCTCGCTCATCTCGCCCTTCGGCCTGTACCTCATGTGGACCTTCGCCACCGAGGCCATCCCCACCGAGATCATGGAGTCCGCCCGGATCGACGGCGCCAGCGAGGCACGCACCTTCTTCCAGGTCTGCCTTCCACTGCTGACCCCGGGCATTGTCACCGTGCTGCTCTTCACCATGGTGGCCACCTGGAACAACTACTTCCTGCCGCTGATCATGCTGAAGAACCCGGACTGGTACCCCCTCACTCTGGGCCTGAACGCCTGGAACGCGCAGGCCGGCACCGCAGGCGGGGAAGCCATCTTCAACCTGGTCATCACAGGTTCCCTGCTCACCATCCTTCCGCTGATCGCAGCGTTCCTGCTGCTCCAGCGCTACTGGCAGTCCGGCCTTTCCGCCGGAAGCGTCAAAGAATAACGCCCGTCCCACCCTCACCAACAACGCAGTTAGAAGGAAGACATGATCAAGACCCTGACCCGCCGCGGCCTGCTGCAGACTTCCGCCGTCGCCGCCGCACTCGCCCTGGGGCTCACCGCTTGCGGAGGCGGCGGCAACGCGGCGCCGCAGCAAACGGTCAACAGCGACGCCGTCGAAGCCGCCCTCCAAAAAGGCGGCAAGCTGACGGTGTGGGCCTGGGACCAGTCGCTGAAGAAGGTCGCCGAGGGCTTCGAGGCCAAATACCCCAACGTGGACGTCAACCTGGTCAACGCAGGCACCGGCAACGACCAGTACACCGCCCTGCAGAACGCAATATCCGCCGGCTCCGGCGTGCCCGATGTGGCGCAGATCGAGTACTACGCACTTCCGCAGTTTGCGCTCAGCAAGTCACTGGCGGACCTCGGCCAGTTCGGAGCTGCAGACCTCGACAGTACCTTCACGGCCGGTCCGTGGTCCTCGGTGCAGGCGCAGGGCGGCGTCTACGGCCTTCCCATGGACTCCGGTCCCATGGCTCTGTTCTACAACAAGCAACTCTTCGACAAGCACGGCATCGCAGTGCCAACCACCTGGGATGAGTTCCTCGAGGCCGGACGTGCGCTGAAGAAGGCTGACCCCAAGGCATACATCGCCAACGACACCGGCGACGCCGGGTTCACCACCAGCCTGATCTGGCAGGCCGGCGGCAAGCCCTACCAGGTGGACGGCACCAACGTCGGCGTGAACTTCTCCGACGAAGGGTCCACCAAGTTCGCCGAGACCTGGCAAAAGCTCATTGACGAGGACCTCCTGGCCCCCATCAGCTCCTGGAGCGACGAGTGGTACAAGGGCCTCGGCAACGGCACCATCGCCACCCTTTCCACCGGCGCCTGGATGCCCGGGAACCTGGTCTCCGGCGTTGCCAACGGGGCCGGCAAATGGCGGGTCGCACCCCTGCCGCAGTGGGAGAAGGGCGCCAACAGCAGCGCCGAAAACGGCGGCAGCTCGCTGGCCATTCCGGCGGCCAGCAGCCAGGCAGCGCTGGCCTACGGCTTCCTGAAGTACTCCAACGTTGATGAGGAAGGCGTCCAGGCCAGGATCGACGGCGGCGCGTTCCCCGCCACCTCAAAGGACCTCGCGTCCGAGAAATTCCAGAACACCGAGTTCAAGTACTTCGGCGGCCAAAAGGCCAACCAGATCTTCGCCGAATCAGCGAAGAATGTTCCCGCCGGCTGGTCCTACCTGCCGTTCCAGGTCTACGCCAACAGCATCTTCAACGACACCGCCGGCCAGGCCTACGTCTCCGGCACCAAGCTCAAGGACGGCCTGACCGCATGGCAGAAAGCCTCGGTCAAGTACGGCACCGAGCAGGGGTTCACGGTCAAGGAGTAACAGCCCCGCAGGCAACCCACCCATCTCCGCGGACGCGCCCGCCAGCCCGGCGCGTCCGCGGCCACCCAAACGCGCCCAAAAAGAGGAACTCCATGACCCACACCACCCAACACCGCTGGCTGCGCTGGCCGTCCGAGGACACCAAGAGGCTGGCCTTCGGTGCCGACTACAACCCCGAGCAGTGGCCCCGCGAGGTCTGGGCAGAGGATGTGCGGCTCATGAGGGAGGCCGGGGTCAACATCGTCTCCCTTGCCATCTTCTCGTGGGCACGCATCCAGCCCTCGCGGGATACCTGGGACTTTTCCTGGCTCGACGACATCATCGGCCTGCTCCACGCCAACGGCATCGCCGTGGACCTCGCCACCGCCACCGCCTCCCCGCCGCCGTGGCTCGCGGCCGAACACCCGGAAATCCTGCCGGTCACCCAGAACGGCGAAACCCTCTGGCCAGGCGGCCGGCAGCACTGGCGGCCCACGTCGCCGGTGTTCCGCGAGCACGCACTGACGCTGGTGCGCGCCATGGCCGAGCGCTACACGGACCACCCCGCCGTCTGCGCCTGGCACGTTTCCAACGAGCTCGGCTGCCACAACATCTATGACTTTTCCGACGACGCCGCAGCGGCCTTCCGCCGCTGGCTCCAGGACCGCTACGGCACCCTGGAGGAACTGAACATCGCCTGGGGGACCGACTTCTGGTCCCAGCGCTACGCGGACTGGAACCACGTCCTCCCGCCGCGCAAGGCAGCGTCCTACCCGAACCCCACACAGCAGCTGGACTTTAAGCGCTTTTCCTCGGACTCGCTGCGGGATTACCTCCGTGCCGAACGCGACATCCTCAACAGCATCACCCCGGATATCCCCGTCACCACCAATTTCATGGTGATGGGGGAGACGAAGGGGATGGACTACGCCGCCTGGGCCGCCGACGTCGACTTCGTCTCCAACGACCACTACGTGGTCCCGGGACCGCAGGACCATGACGAACTGTCCTTCTCCGCGAATCTGACCGGCAACATCGCCGGCGGCAACCCCTGGTTCCTGATGGAGCACTCCACCAGCGCCGTCAACTGGCAGCCGGTGAACACGCCCAAGAAGCCCGGGGCGCTCGCCCGGGACTCGCTCACCCACGTGGCCCACGGCGCAGACGCCGTGTGCTTCTTCCAGTGGCGGCAGTCGCGCGCGGGGGCAGAGAAATACCACTCCGCGATGGTTTCGCACGCCGGCAGCAACAGCAGACTCTTCCGCGACGTCACCGCGCTCGGACGCACGCTGGGCGAACTCTCGCCGATCGCCGGCAGCCGGCGCGAGCCGGCACGGGCCGCGATCCTCTTCGACTGGGATTCCTGGTGGGCCAGCGAGCTGGACTCCCATCCCACCGACCGGCTCCGCTACCGGCAGGAGGCACTCGACTGGTACTCGGCGTTCCTGACCACCGGCATTCGCGCCGATGTCCTTCCGGCGGCAGCCTCCCTTGATGGCTACCAGCTGGTCATCGCACCGGTCCTGCACGTGGTGCCGGCGGAGCTGCGCTCGCGGCTGACCTCGTTCGTCGAGTCCGGCGGGCATCTCGTGACCACCTACTTCTCGGGCATCGTGGACCAGAACGACCACGTATGGCTCGGAGGATATCCCGGCGCCCTCAGCGATCTGCTGGGGATCCGGGTGGAAGAGTTCGGGCCGCTGGCCCCCGGGGAGGAAGCCACGCTCGACGACGGGTCAACCGGCACGCTGTGGGCGGACGCCATTGCCACCACCTCCGGCGAAACCAAGGCCCTGCGCCGGTTCACCTCCGGTGACAATGCCGGCGAACCGGCGGTGACCCGGCGCAGCGTAGGCAGCGGATCCGCCGGCTACGTGGCGACGCGGCTCGGACCCGCCGGCCTGGTCCCTGTCCTGCGGGAATTCACCGGCCTGGCGGGCATCGGGTCTGAATTGCCCGCGGAACTGTGTGGCGCCGTCGAACTCGCCGTCCGCACAGGGGAGGACGGACGCTTCCTTTTCCTGATCAACCGAACGGACCAGGCCGTCGACATCTCGGCGGTCCCCGGGGCCGTGCTCGCGGGCACCGGGCCGGGCGACAGTACTGCCAAGCTCGCCGCCCGTGGCGTGGCCGTTCTCAAAAGCCCCAAATAAAGCAGCAGTCCCCAGAGATAAGCAGCATCACCGCACCGAAGGGAATTCAATGACGAACAGATCCAGACGGCCCTGGGCCGTGACCGCCGCCGGCATCACCGCGGCGGTCTTCTCCGCAGGGCTCGTGGCCGGACCCGCGCCCGCCGCCCCGGCAGCCGACGAACCTGTGCCGGCCGGCGCCGTGACCGTGCGGCCGGACCCCTCCTACCAGGGCGATGCCTTCGAAGGGTGGGGCACCAGCCTGGTGTGGTTCGCCAACGCCACCGGCGATTATCCGGATGAGGTCCGCGAGAAGCTGGCTGAGATGGTTTTCGGTGACGAAGGGCTGAACCTCAATATCGCCCGGTACAACATTGGCGGCGGGAACGCCCCCGACGTGAAGGACTACCTCCGGGCAGGCGGTGCCGTGGAGGGCTGGTGGAAGGCACCCGAGGGCACCACCCGGGAGGATAAGGACTGGTGGGATCCGGAAAATCCGGATCACTGGAACCTCGAGGCCGACCAGACCCAGCGCTGGTGGGTGGACCGGATCAAGAACGACATCACGCACTGGGAAGCCTTCAGCAACTCCCCGCCGTGGTTCCAGACGGTCAGCGGGTACGTGTCGGGCGGCTTCAACTCCTCCCAAGACCAGCTGCGGACCGAGAGCGTTGACGACTTCTCCTCCTACCTGGTGGGCGTCGTCGAGGAGCTCGAGAAGGCCCACGGCATCAAGGTGGACACGCTCGATCCTATGAATGAGCCGAATACTCCTTACTGGGGAACCCGCCTAGAAGCCGGCGAACCGGTTGGCGGCCGGCAGGAAGGCGCCCACATGGGTCCCGAACTGCAGCAGAAGGTGGTCCAGTCCCTGGCCAAGGCGCTGGGCAGCGCGGACACCGGCGCCGTCATCAGCGCCATGGACGAGACCAACCCCTCGACCTTCGCCAATAACTGGAACAGCTACTCTCCGGACACCAAGGCAAGCGTTGCGCAGCTTAACGTCCATACGTACGGCACCGGGCAGCGGACCGCCGTCCGGGACATCGCCAAGGGCGAGGGCAAGCCCCTCTGGATGAGTGAAACTGGCGGTTCGTGGATGGACGGGCAGAACTTCACCAGCATGCAGCCCGGCCTCGGCCTGGCCCAGCACATGGTCAACGACCTCCGCGAGCTCGAGCCCGAAGCCTGGGTGTTCTGGCAGCCCGTTGAGGACTACAACAACATGAAGCCCGGCGGCGAAAGCGCCATCGGCTCCAACTGGGGCGAGATCCAGCTGCCCTTCGACTGCGATGCCGGGGACAACCTCGAAAGCTGCCCGATTTACACGAACACCAAATACAACACCGCGCGGAACTTCACGCACTACATCAAGCCCGGGGACCGCCTGGTCAAGGTGGACGACACGAACAGCGCGGCTGCCGTCTCCGACTCCGGAGCCACTGTGGTGCACGTGAACGACAGCAAGCAGCAGCGCCAGGTTGCACTGGACCTCTCCGGGTTCGGTGCGATCCAGGGGAACGCCACCGTGACGCCGGTGACCAGCGACGCCTCCGGAGCGCTGGTGCAGGGCGAGCCGGTCGCCGTCGGAAAGGACCGCAGCGCGGTCCTCACGGTAGCCGCCGAATCCGTCACAACCTTCCTCGTCAATGGTGTGCACGGCGTGGCCAAGGACGCCGCACTGATTCAGGCGGAGCACGTCTACCGGCTGCAGGGCGTCGAAAGCGGCAAGTCCCTTACCCAGGGAACCGGCAGCACCGCCGTCATCCGTTCCGGTGCCGGCGCCGACCAGCAGTGGACCATCCGCCGCCTCAGCGGCGAGAACAGCAACCGTGCCCGCTACGCGATTGAAACGCCCGACGGCGGGCGGCAGCTCGCCGTCGTCGACGGAACACCCCAGCTGGCCCCGGCGGAGCCAACGCCGGCTGACGCCTCCCAGTGGACCATGTCCACCACCGGCGACGGCACCTACACGTTCGTCAATGCGGCCACCGGCCGGCTCCTCGAGGTGGGCGGCCACGCCACCGCGGCGGACGGATCCCCGGTGACCCTGTGGACCGCCAACTCCGGCGAGAACCAGCGCTGGCGGGTCATCGACGAAACTGTCCAGGGATTCCAGAACGTCACGGCTTTCACCGTGCCCGGGAGCGCCCCGCAGCTGCCGGCCACGGTCGTCCCCGTCTACCGTGACGGTGCCCGCGGTGAACTTCCGGTGACCTGGACGATGCCGCCGGAGAACCGGTGGAGCACACCCGGAACCGTTGACGTGCGCGGAACGGCGACCGACGTCCTGGGTGCTGCGCATCCGGTGACGGCCAAAGTCACGGTGGACAAGCTCGTCTCGACGCTTCCAGCCCGGGCCAAAGCCTATGCCGGCGGAACGCCCGCACTGCCCGCCACCGTGACAGCGGTGACTGCCGGCGGCAGCAAAGTGGAGCGGCCGGTTGTCTGGGATGCCGCTGGACCGTTTACCGAGATTGGCATGGCCACAGTTGCTGGCACCGCCGACGCCGCCGACGGCCGGACGCTGCCCGCCACCGTGCGGGTCCAGGTCACAGCGGGAACAGCGGACAACGTGGCCGATGACCCCGGCGCCGCGTTCAGTGCCTCCTTCACCGAACCGGGCTACGGCACGGCCGGGCTGGGCAACGGCAACCTGACGGACAAGGCCTGGTCCAACTGGAAGTCGGGCACCAAGAACACCACCGACACCCTGTCCGTGGCGCTTGCGAGCCAGAAAACAGTGACCGGAGTGAAGGTCCACTTCTACCGCGACGGATCCACCGACAGCTACGCCCAAACCCTCCAGGCGCAGACCAGGGCAGCCGACGGCATTTGGCGGAACGCTGGCGCTCCGGTCCAGGTCCCCGGCGGCAGCCCCGCCCCGGTGGTCACGGTCCCGGTTGCCAATGTGGACACCAGTGACGTCCGCGTGGTGCTCACCGCCCGGCCGAACACCCACATGACGGTCAGCGAGGTGCAGGTGCTGGCGCTGGCTCCGGGCAAATCCTCTGACGCCACGGCCGCCGGGATCTCCATCAACGGCCAGCCGGTGGCAGGCTTCGACCCGAACGTAACCTCGTACGGGGCCGAAGCACGGGGATCGCAGCGCGACGTGACTGCCACCCCGGCCGATCCCTACGCAACGGTCACGGTGCAGCAGGCGGACAAGCCGACGGGTACGGCCGTGGTGACAATCCGGAGCGAGGACGGACGCCAGACCCGGACCTACGAGGTCGTGTTCGGCCGCTAGTCGTTAGCCGCGCAGCGGCACTGGCGGAAGCACGGCAAAAGGGCACCGCGTGCGTCCCCCGAGGACGCACCCGGTGCCCTTTTGGCCATCTCATAGCCGCGTCTTAGCCGGGATGGAGACAACTTCGCCCCATCCACGAGGTTGACGAGCTCGGTGGATACCCAGACCGAGGTGCTGGTGCAGAAGGCGATGAGTGCGCTGCGGTCCGACCGGACGAGCTTCGTGATCGCGCACAGGCTATCCACGATCCGCGATGCTGACCTCATTCTGGTAATGGAGGCCGGACAGATCGTGGAGCAGGGACGCATGCTTCTTTGTTGGAGGCGGTGGCGCTTACCCGGCGCTGTATGCGGCGCAGTTTCGCTGCTCCGGTGGCGGAGGTTTAGGGCGGCTGGCGCAAGGCGACGCCGGTCCAGGCTGACTTATGCACTGACACCGGCGTTCAGGGGAGATAAGCAGGCGGAGACAAACGCCCACCGGTGCTGGTCAGTATCAGTATTGTCAGGTTGAGATCTGAGAGCCTCTTGAGCTTTGTCAGAAATAGGGGGAGACAGACCCTATGCTGACGCCCCTTCGGCTTCTTACCTGACATCAGGCTGGGGTGTACTTCAATCTAGTGGGTACGTGAAGACCGGTGTTGCGCAAGAGCCTGCATTAGGAGATGTAGACGGTTCCAGGAGGCCGTGTGAGTTTCGAAGTAACCAGGACGGAGATGGACGGAGTATCCCCTCAATGCACTCCATCGGCTTCCTCTGTCACTCGGGTCCTCCGGCTTTCGCGTGATTATGATTCCTCCAGGAAAGTTGCGCCAGTTCGCGGACTACAGCTTCTATGGCTTCTGCGCGTGACCCTTCCTGCCTTTGGGCATGTCTCGCTGCCTGAGTTCCTGTT
This sequence comes from Arthrobacter sp. B2060, assembly GCF_059090445.1. NCBI lineage: Bacteria > Bacillati > Actinomycetota > Actinomycetes > Micrococcales > Micrococcaceae > Arthrobacter > Arthrobacter sp. B2060. The sequence goes on along the minus strand of NZ_JBNHFR010000016.1, from coordinate 7,403 downwards.
GGGCTGTCCTGTTCTCTCACAAAAGAGTGCTGTGGAGGCAGTTCGTTGTTTCCTCTGGAAGAGATCGGATCGTAAAAGACGACGGCTGAGCTCTGCGGAACGTCGGTTCCGTCAGGAGGGAGACGCGGCACATCGTTCATGGTGACCTTTAGGGGGTGCCGTGGGAAGACATTTGGGTAAATCACGCCGAGGACGACTACGCCATGTTCCGACCTGGGGGAGTGGCGGCTTTCGCCGGAGTGCTGCGGCGCTTGTCTTTGGGTATGTGGTCTCATTTCGTTCCTCTTTGAAACTAAAGCTGGTTTTAGGCCGCCATCTCGCGCGGTTCAAGCGAGCGTGCTGCTTTGGGCCGTTTGGTGTGGGCTGCAGGGCGTTGGAAGATCACAGCTGGTGGCCTTTGGGCAGCCAGACGCTCGTGCCTTCATCCGCATAGACCGCTATCCTTCCCCGACCGCCGTCGAGCCATACCCAGAAGACGGAAGCATCTTCGGTTCGGACATCAACTTCGCCTGCCAGGAGCGGCTCATCATTTCGCTGGACTATGACGCAGTGCCCATCTTCCAGTTGGCTCCACTGACTGCACGGAAGCTCGTCGCCTTTGTCATAGGAAACGGAACTAAGGAGCCTAGGCTCGATGGGTGTCATGGCGGTCATAAGCAGCCGCGTTCGGTGAGGCTGTGCGACTGGGGGATCGCGTCGACGTTGATGCCGACCGTGGTTTCGCCGTGGCCTCGGGAGGCCTGGGTGATGAGGCCCGAGTCAGCGAAGAAGGTGTTGGCCTTTACAGCCAGCGCGGTGTATTTGGTCTCAAGAAATTCTTCGATGCCGACCTTGCCGCCTTCGCGTCCCAGCCCCGACTGCTTGACCCCGCCAAAGGGTGCTGCCGGGTTGGAAACGATGCCGGTGTTGACGCCGACCATTCCCACTTCCAGTTCTGCAGAGAAGCGCAGGGCCTTTTCCATGTTCTCAGTAAACACATACCCCACGAGGCCCCATTCGGTGTCATTGGCCAGGCGGATCACCTCGTCCTCGCTGTCGAAGGCCGTGATCGCTGCGACAGGTCCGAAGATCTCGGTGTTCATCAGGTCCGCGGTCAGGGGCACGTCGGTCAGGACGGTGGGGGTGTAGAAGTAGCCGGGGCCCTCGGGGCGGCTTCCGCCGGTCAGGACGCGTGCGCCCTTGGACACGGCATCGGCGACCAGGCTTTCGACCTTCTCCAGGCCCTTTTGCTCGATCAGGGGCCCGACCTCGGTTCCCTCGAGCGCGCCGTCGCCGACCCGCAGTTCGGAGATCTTCTTGGCGAACTTCTCGCTGAACTCCGCCAGGACGGAGCGGTGCACGAAGAAACGGTTCGCGGCCGTGCAGGCCTCGCCCATGTTCCGCATCTTGGCCTTCATGGCCCCGTCGACGGCCTTTTCGATGTCCGCGTCGGCCAGGACGATGAACGGGGCGTTTCCACCCAGCTCCATCGAGGACCGCATGACGTTCTCGGCCGCCTGGCGCAGCAGGATCTTGCCGACCCCGGTGGAGCCGGTGAAGCTGATCTTGCGCGCGATGCCGCTGCCGGTCCAGGTCCCCACGACGCTGGCTGCGTTCAGGGTGGTGACGACGTTCAGGACACCGTCCGGAAGGCCGGCCTGCCGGAAAATGTCCACCAGGGCCAGGGAGGTCAGCGGTGTCAGTTCCGCGGGCTTGAAGACCATGGTGCAGCCAGCGGCCACGGCCGGGGCGATCTTGCGGGCACCCATCGCCAGCGGGAAGTTCCACGGCGTGACCAGCACGCAGGGACCGACGGGTTCCCTGGTGATCATGATCTGGGTCTTGCCGTCCACGGAGGTGGTGTGGTCCCCGCCGATGCGGACGGCTTCTTCGGAGAACCAGCGGAGCATTTCGGCGCCGTAGGCCACCTCGCCCTTGGCCTCGGCCAGCGGCTTGCCCATCTCCGCGGTCATGATCGCGGCGAGCCGGTCCGTGTTGGCGATGACCAGCTCAAAGGCCCGGCGCAGGATGTCGGCCCGCTCCCGCGGCGTGGACTTTCCCCACTGCGCCTGGGCACGGCCGGCGGTCTCGATGGCCAGGGCGGCGTCTTCGGGACCGCCGTCGGCGACGTGGGCGATGATCTCATGGGTGGCAGGGTTTTCAACGGGGAAAGTGGCGCCGCTGGCGGCCTTCTGCCAAGTGCCATCGATAAACAGATCGGTGTGAAGAGAGGTGGGGTCAAATAGAGTGTTCATGTCACGCTTTCAGCGCTTGTGGAAGGGAATTGCCGGAGCGGTGTGGTCTTGCAGATTGCAACGCTTCGATGCCAGACCCGCAAACGGATTATCACCCAGAGCCTTGATCAGGCCTACCCGCGGTCTCCGCTGAACGGCGTGCTGTTCAGAGCGCGGTGTATCCGCCCTCGCAACGTGGAGGTTTGCTCCGGCGATGTAGGACGATTCCGACGATGCGAGGAAGAGGAGGGCTTCGGCGATTTCTTCGGCGTGGCTAGGCGTAGGAGCGTGATCTGGCCCTCGCGATGGCGGCGGTAGGCCTCGGGGTTGGTCCTGCGCTGAAACATGCTTCGAGGACCGGGGCCGTCAGGTCTGGAGCGACGACTTTGGCGCGAGACTTTGGCGCGAAATTTTGCGCGGGGGCCATTCGACAGGCCGCCCCTTGCGGGGATGCCAATCGATGTGGGCGATATTCCGTTAGCTGGGAGAAATGGGCATCCGGCGTGCCAATGACACTCCGGATGCCCATATTCACCAGGGGTATTGCCCGTCCTATTTGGCTACTTGGTTGGAAGCGGTGCCGGGGGAGGTGTCGGAATGGCTTTGTAGGAGTCGAGGTACTGAGGGTCGAGGATGGCGTATTCCATGCCCCATTTCTTCAGGATCTCCTTGTATTCGGGCAGGCTGGCAAGGTGCTTGATGGCCGCTACGATTGCCGGGGTCAGTTCAGAATCCTTCTGCAGTGCCATGGAGAGAATGGTGCCGGGGATGGTGGCCCCCAGTTCGATTTCCTTGGGGTTCTGTTTGGCCGCCCAGGCCGCTCCCGGCGCGTCTGTGTAGCCTGCGTCAATCTGGCCGCTTCGCAGCTGAAGATACATCTCTTGCTGGTTGGGGACGGAGATAAGGTTGATGGGGGCTTCCCCTCGTGCTACACAATCGGCGCTGTAGGCCGGGCCCTTCGTTACTTGCTGGATGCTTCCCAGGGTCACGGCAATCTTGCGACCACACATGGTCTTTTCACCGATTTTGAGGGGATTTCCTGGCTTGGTGGCGATTCCAAACCCGCCGCGGGCGTAGCCGACAAGGTCGATCACTTTCAAACGAGGCAGGGTCACACCCATGTCGGCGATGGCGGCGTCGAAGCGGCGGGCCTGGATCCCGGGGATGAGTGCATCGAAGGTTGTGCTCTTATGAGCAATCTGGATGTTGAGGATCTTTCCCAGTGCGCGCGATATGTCCGCGTTCATCCCCACATAAGTGTGCCCGTCCGAGCCTTTGAAGGTGGTGGGGGCAGCCGAGGGGCTGACACCGAAAACGATAACGCCTTTGTCGCGGAAGTTCTTGGGCACGAGGGAGGCAGCGGGCTCGTAGGTCTTGAGTCCGGCTACGCTGGTATATTCCTTCACCGTCGAAGGGTCAGCAGGTTCGGGCATCGCGCCCTGGACTTCGATCCGCTTCGTGGATCCGTCGGGCCCGGTCGAGGCAGCGGTTCCGCCGCATGCTGTCAGCGCCAGCACGACGGCGGCGAACCCGGCACTCAAGACGAGCCGACGATCGTTGGAATTTTTGAATTTCATAGTGGAATAGCACCTAACTAGTTGGGGATGCGAAATGCTGGCAGGGCGCCGGCCGGGAGGGTCTTTGGTGGCTTCCCGGCGAATGGGACAGGTTTAGAGCACCTGGCTGAGGAAGTCTTTGGTACGGCTGTTTTTTGGATTCAGCAGTACCTCGGCCGGATTACCTCTCTCCACGATGACTCCGCCATCGAGGAATACGATTTCATCGCCCACTTCCCGGGCGAAGCCGATTTCGTGGGTGACGACAACCATGCTGGTTCCTCCGGTGGCGAGTTCCTTCATGACTTCCAGGACTTCACCGACGAGTTCGGGGTCGAGTGCGGAGGTTGGTTCGTCGAAAAGCATCATTTCGGGGTTCATGGCCAAGGCCCGGGCAATGGCGACCCGTTGCTGCTGCCCACCGGAGAGCTGGCTCGGATAGTGGTCCGATTTGTTTTCCAGTCCTACCCTCTTCAGCAGGGCGTGGGCGCGTTTCACGATGTCGCTTTTGTTTTCGCTTTTCACCCAGCTAGGTGCGACGCATACATTTTCGAGTGCAGTCATGTGCGGGAAGAGGTTGAACTTTTGAAATACCATCCCAATGCGGGCACGCTGCTTGGCGATACCGTTCTCATTCAACTCATAATATTTATTATTCCTGAACTCGTAACCCATACGCTCACCATTAACGAAAATGCTTCCGTCATCAGGCTTTTCCAACAGGTTCATACAGCGCAGCATGGTCGATTTACCTGAACCGCTGGGCCCCAACAGGCAGACAACGTCACCACGGTTCATCGAAAAATCAATTCCCGACAGAACCGTATTGTCACCAAAGTGCTTGCGCAGGTTCCTGACTTCGAGGACTTTATCGTCAGTCATCAGATGTTGTTGCTTTCTTGAAGGGCCACTATCGGCTGGCCAGTTTTCCGTTTCAACACAGCGTTTCGAGGCGTGAATCCTCGTGCGAGTCGTCGTTCAATGCGGCTCTGGAAATAGCTCAGGACCGACGTGATGATCAGGTACCACAAGCCTGCGACAGCCAACAGGGGGATCGTGAGGTAGTTAGAGGCATAAATCAGCTGTGCACTATGTAAGAGGTCAGCGATACCAACAACACTCACGAGCGAGGTCGCCTTCAGCAGCGAAATGACCTGGTTACCGGTGGGGGGAATGATCATTCTCATGGCCTGGGGTATAAGAATTCTGAGCGTATTGAACCTGCCCATACCGAGTGCTTTCGCCGCCTCGGTTTGGCCAGGGTCCACGCCCAGGAAGCCGCCCCTGGTGATCTCAGCCATGTAGGCAGCCTCGTTGAGCGTCAAGCACAGGATGGCAGCGACAATGGGCGTCATGACCACATTTGTGTCCACCTGCAGGAAAGTCACTCCGAACGGGAGCTCAAGGCCCAGCGTTGGATAGAGTGCAGACAAATTGAACCAGAAAATAAGCTGAACAAGAACCGGAGTAGCGCGGAAGAACCAGACGTAAAAGCCAGCTATCGACGTTAGCAGCTTATTCTTTGACATTCTCATTACACCGATTACGCCACCGAGCACGGTCCCCAGCGCCATGCAAACCACCGTCAGCCAAAGAGTGAGCAATATGCCCTCAAGGATGGTCTTGGCGGTGAAGTACTCAGCGACAACTTCCCAGCGAAGGTTCTCATTCAACAGGACGGAAATAAGCATTGCGACCGCCAGCCCTGCCACAATGACCGAGGCTACTTTTTTCGCGACGTGGCGCTGGCGGACAATGGGGAAGGAGTCTTCAGGACTCTCCGTTCGCAGCGCCGATTCCTGGCCGCGATTGTCTTCTTTGCTTTGAATACTATGCATAGTCATCATGCCTTACCTGCGTGGGTGCCGATCGAGCGCGTAGGCTCCATGAATTGAAATTTTCTGTCATTTTTCCCTTGGACCATGTCAGCTGCGATGCGTCCGATTCCCGGGGACATTTTGAACCCGAAACCCGCGAACCCATTGGCCAGAAGAACGTTTTCGCTGCGGGGCAGGAAGCCAAGGAAAGGAATCCGGTCATTCACATAGAAATCTGTCCAGGCGCATGCTCTTATCGGGCTCTTATTGAGTCCTGGAAAATATCGAGCGACGTGCCTTTCCATGTAGCGGATCTCCTCCACTGACTGGCCTCGGAAGTAGTCATCAGGCCCCGCCATCTCAGTGGGCGCGCCCCCGGGAGCGATCTTCACGGATCCTCCGCCATCCAAGCTTGGCGCTCCATAGAGCGTTCCATCAGGGACCAAGCGCTGAAAGACTGGAAAGGTTTCCGCACTGAAATCATGCCCGGGCAACGGGCTGAACCAGGTCAGTTTGATGCGGCCGGCACGGCTCTTGTCCCGAAGCTCAGGGGTGAGATTCTCCCCGGACCACGAACCGGTGGTCACGATTACCTTCCTGGCCGTCCACTCGTTCTGACCGTCGGAGAGCACCACACCGTCGGCGGAGGCATGCTGAATCCTGACCTTCGTGTAGTCCCGGACCTGGGCTCCCAGCACCTTTGCCCGCGTTACCGCCGTCAGCACTGCCTGTTCGCAACGAATGTAACCCTGGGTACCGTCAAACATCCCGATCTCGCCCTGGTCGAGCTGGTGCTCCGGAAAGCGTGCCTCCATCTCCAGCTGGCTCAGGTACTCCACCTTCAGACCGGCCGTCTCCGCCGCTACTCTGGCGGCAACCATCCGTGAATCATCAGGACGACCAATCATGAGGCCCCCGGTTTCGGTCAGGATCTGGATGTCCGAGAACTCCTGCAGGCTCTCCCATCGAACGCGAGCCATTTCGATCACGGGAGTGTATTCCGGCCCTTGGGTCTGCATCCGCCGGAACAAGCGCGTCTCGCCCCCCACGGCTCCACGATCATGGCCTACGCCGAACTGTTCAAACCCGACGACATTCAAGCCGTCTTCAGCGAGTTGCCAGAGAGCCATGCTCCCCATGGTCCCCAAGCCAATCACGGCAACGTCGAATTCCGTTTGCATACCATTTCCTTCTTGCTGTTCCAGCTCATAGGGCTAAAGGGGGCGCAGCGCCAGACGAGGGTGCCGCTGTCCATATCGGTGCGCCTATCAACGATCGAAGAGGCAAACCCGGGCTTTCCGCACACCTGCTTTGATCGCTTGCACTGCTCAGCGCCGAGGTTGTAGGGCGGCGGAGCGTCGTTAAGTAATGCTACTCACAGACCATGTGGTTCGACAAGATTGTAGGACATACTTTTTTGAGCGACTTCACGTGATCGGTTTTCACTTACCCGGAACGCCCTGCGCCCGCCCAATTCGGTTTCCGGCGAGGCTTCTTGATTCCGCAACAAACTCGCGTAGGCAGGCACCGCCCGGGCAAGGAGACCCTGCAAGTTCCCGGAGCGAAGGGTTTCGCCTGTCAGGGTGTCATACAGGGACAGGGAAGGCAGAGGCTGTCACAGCCGGGGGAAGGTTGGCACCCGCTTCGGAACCCGGACGGTCAGCTGCTATCCCGTCGCGATGGTTCCGCAGTCGGTGTGGTCGTTGGGATGGAACCGCGTTTACTTGTCTTCCAGTCCCAGCTCGGCGGCGACCGTGACAACGTCGTTGGACACCTTGACGGGCTGGACATCGCTGCCGTCTTCCGTCCGCAGGGCC
>NZ_JBNHFR010000015.1:0-118267 GCF_059090445.1 Arthrobacter sp. B2060 | reverse complement strand
AACTCGTTGCCCCCGGCGTCGTGAACACCATGCCGGAAAAGACCCTGGACGCCACCTTCGACCACGGCGTGGTCACCGGCGACACCGTCACCGGCACCTACGCAGAAGCAAACAACACGCTCAACGCCCTGGAGGCCCTCGGCGTCTCCTACAACGACGTCGTGGCCCTGCTGGAATCCGAAGGCCTCGACAAGTTCGTTGCCAGCTGGAAGGAACTGCTGGCCGACGTTGAGGGCGCCCTCGCCAACGCACGGAAGGCTTCCTAGTCCACGATGAGCACACTCAGCTACGACGCCACCGGCGCCGCCCGGAAGGCCCTTGAGCAGCACCTGCCCGCCCTGGTGGAGGACCGTATTGCCACCCGGATCTTCGCCAAGGACCACACCCTGTGGGGTCCCGATGCCGAATCAGAGTCGTCAGTCCGCCTGGGCTGGGTCGAGGCGGCCACCGTCTCACAGCCCCTCGTGGACGGCATCCTGGAGCTTCGCGATGCCCTGAAGGCCGAAGGCGTCACACGCATTGTCCTTTGCGGCATGGGCGGCTCTTCGCTTGCTCCTGAAGTCATCGCCGGCACCGCCGGCGTCGAGCTGACCGTGCTCGACAGCACCGACCCTGATCAGGTCGGTGCTGCCCTCGCGGACCGGCTCTCCGAGACCGCGATCGTGGTTTCCTCAAAGTCGGGGTCCACCCTCGAAACGGATTCGCAGCGGCGGATCTTCGAGCACGCATTCACTGAAGCCGGCATTGATGCCAAGAACCGGATCATCATCGTCACCGATCCGGGCTCACCGCTGGACAAGGCCTCCCGGGAGGCCGGATACCGTGCCATCTTCAACGCCGACCCCAACGTGGGCGGCCGCTACTCTGCCCTGACCGCCTTCGGACTGGTTCCGTCCGGCCTGGCGGGCGTGGACATCCGCTCCTTCCTCGAGGAAGCGGAGGAAGCCGCGGAAATCCTCAACGAGGATGCCCCGGAAAACATCGGCCTGGCACTGGGAACGGCCCTTGGAGGCACCAACCCACTGCGCGACAAGATCGTCATCGCCGAGGACGGCTCAGGCATCGTCGGCTTCGCGGACTGGGCAGAACAGCTCATCGCCGAATCCACCGGCAAGCTCGGCACCGGTGTCCTGCCGGTCGTGGCCGGCCCGAACGCCCCGGAGGTCACCTCCGGCGCCGAAGACGTCCTGGTGGTCCGCCTCGTGGGCCCGGACGCCGACGTCGAACTCGGTGAAAACGAAGTTGCCATTGCCGGCGGCCTCGCCACCCAGATGATGGTGTGGGAGTTCGCCACCGCCGTGGCCGGGCGCCTACTGGGCATCAACCCCTTCGACCAGCCCGACGTGGAAGCCGCCAAGGTTGCTGCCCGGGGCCTGCTGGACGCACAGCCGGAGCCGACGCCCGCAGCCTTCACCGACGGTGCCATCGAGGTCCGCGGCGGCGAATGGCTGGGGAACGCCAGCACGGCGGCCGAGGCCGTCTCGGCCCTGCTCTCGCAGCTGGATGCCCACGGGTACCTCAGCGTCCAGGCCTACTTCGACCGCCTGGCGTACTCGCAGCTTGAAGGAATTCGCGACGAACTCGCCCGGGTGAGCCGCCGGCCGGTCACCTTCGGCTGGGGACCCCGCTTCCTCCACTCCACCGGCCAGTTCCACAAGGGCGGCCCCGCGATCGGCGTGTTCCTGCAGGTCACGGCTGCTTCCAGCGATGACCTCGCCATTCCGGAACGCCCGTTCACCTTCGGGGAGCTGATCGCCGCACAGGCCGCCGGCGACGCCCAGGTGCTGAGCGAACACGGCCGCCCGGTCCTCCGCCTCCATCTCACGGAGCGCGCAGCGGGCGTGGCCCAGCTCCAGGAGATTGTTTCGTCGTTTGCCGGCCAGGCAGCGTCCGCCACTGAAAGCTAAGGCACTTAACTAACCATGCCAGATACTTTGAACGGCAGAAGGACTGCGTCCCGGGGCGGGAACCCGTTGCGGGATCCGCGGGACCGCCGTCTGAACCGTATTGCCGGTCCGTCCTCGCTCGTGCTTTTCGGGGTCACGGGTGACCTCGCGCGCAAGAAGCTCATGCCCGCCGTGTATGACCTTGCCAACCGCGGCCTGTTGCCGCCGAGTTTTGCCCTGGTGGGTTTTGGCCGGCGGGAGTGGGACAACGCGGAGTTCGCCGCGGAGGTCAGGGATGCGGTGACCTCGTATTCCCGTACGCCGTTTGATGAGGCGGTGTGGAACCAGTTGTCTGAGGGCATCCGTTTCGTGCAGGGCGAGTTCGACGACGACGCCGCGTTCCAGCGGCTTGGTGAGACGATCGCTGAGCTGGATGAGCAGCGCGGCACGCGCGGGAACCATGCGTTTTACCTCTCGATTCCGCCGAAGGCGTTCGAGCAGGTCTGCCGGCAGCTCTCCAAGCACGGTTTGGCGCAGGCCGGGGGTGAGAAGTGGCGCCGGGTGGTGATCGAGAAGCCGTTCGGGCATGACCTGGAATCGGCCCGGCAGCTCAACGACATTGTGGAGTCGGTGTTCCCGCCGGATGCGGTGTTCCGGATCGATCATTACCTGGGCAAGGAGACGGTGCAGAACATCCTGGCGCTGCGGTTCGCGAACCAGTTGTTCGAGCCGTTGTGGAACGCGAACTATGTGGACCATGTGCAGATCACGATGGCCGAGGACATCGGGACCGGTGGCCGGGCGGGGTATTACGACGGTGTGGGCGCGGCGCGGGATGTGATCCAGAACCACCTGCTGCAGCTGCTGGCTTTGACGGCCATGGAGGAGCCGATTTCCTTTAATGCCGATGACCTGCGCGCGGAGAAGGAAAAGGTCCTGGCCGCGGTGCGGTTGCCGGAGGACCTGTCCACGCATTCGGCGCGCGGGCAGTTCGCCGGCGGTTGGCAGGGCGGGGAGCAGGTCCAGGGCTACCTGGAGGAGGAGGGCATCCCGGCCGATTCCACCACCGAGACGTTCGCCGCGATCCGGGTGGATATCAACACCCGGCGCTGGTCCGGGGTGCCGTTCTACCTGCGGGCGGGCAAGCGGCTGGGCCGGCGGGTCACGGAGATCGCGGTGGTCTTCAAGCGGGCACCGAACCTGTTGTTCCGTGACCATAGTGATGATGACTTCGGGCAGAACGCTGTGGTGATCCGGGTCCAGCCCGATGAGGGCGCGACGATCCGGTTCGGGTCCAAGGTCCCGGGCACGCAGATGGAGGTCCGGGACGTGACGATGGACTTCGGGTACGGGCACTCGTTTACCGAGTCCTCGCCCGAGGCGTATGAGCGGCTGATCCTGGACGTGCTGCTGGGCGAGCCGCCGCTGTTCCCGCGGCACGAGGAAGTGGAGTTGTCCTGGAAGATCCTGGACCCCTTCGAAGAGTACTGGGCGGGCCTGGGGGAACAGCCCGAGCCCTACGCGCCCGGCAGCTGGGGCCCGGCCTCGGCTGATGAGCTGCTAGCCCGTGACGGACGCACCTGGAGAAGGCCATGATTGTAGATCTTCCGAACACCACCACTTCTCAGATCTCTAAGAAGATCATGTCCCTGCGCGAGCAGGGCGGGGTGATCGCGCTGGGCCGGGTGCTCACCCTCGTGGTCCTCACGAAGTCCGGGCTGGAAGAGGAAGCGATCGAGGCCGCGAACGAGGCAAGCCGGGAACACCCCTGCCGGATCATCGTGCTCGCCGACGCCGGCTCGGCCGCCCCGAACCGGCTCGACGCCCAGATCCGGGTCGGCGGGGACGCCGGGGCCTCGGAAGTGATCGTGCTGCGCGGCTTCGGGGAACTCGCCGAGGAAAGCGAGTCCCTGGTCGCGGCGCTGCTGCTGCCCGACGCCCCGATCGTGGCCTGGTGGCCGCACGGCGCGCCGAAGAACGCCTCCGAAACCTCCATCGGACGGATCGCGCACCGGCGCATCACGGACTCCGCGAACGAGGCCGAACCCCAGGTCGCGCTGGAAAACATCCGCAACACCTACAAGGCCGGCGACACCGACCTGGCCTGGACCCGCCTGACGAACTGGCGCATCCAGCTCGCCGCCGTGCTGGACCAGGTCGACTCCTCCCCGGTCACCGCCGTCGCGGTCGAAGGCGCCTCGGACTCCCCGTCCACGATCCTCCTCGCGGCCTGGCTCACCCTGTCCCTGGACGCACCCGTCACCATCGTCGCGGACCCCGCAGGCACCGGCATCCGCCGCGTCCGCCTCACCCGCGCCACCGGCGACATCCAGCTCTTCCGCCCCGGACTCTCCGTCGCCGAACTCACCCAACCCGGCCAACCCGCCCAACGCATCTCCCTGCCCCGGCGCAGCCTCCGCGACTGCCTCGCCGAAGAACTCCGCCGCCTCGACCCCGACGAAGTCTTCGGTGAAGTGATTACTATTGGACTGCCACGTACCAATCTAAGGAGTGTCCGTCCCAGTGAGCGCTGACCCTAGAGTAAGCATCCATCCAGACTCTTCCGTCCTCATGGCCGCCATCGCGGCTCGCCTGATCACCAAGCTCGTTGATGTCCAGGACAAATTTGGTGAAGCAACGGTGGTGCTTACCGGAGGCACGGTGGGTATCGGAACGCTCAAGGCGGTGGCGGATTCACCGGCAGCGCCTGCGGTCGACTGGACCAAAGTGAACTTCTGGTGGGGCGACGAGCGCTTCGTCGCCGCGCAGGATCCGGACCGCAACACACTCCAGGCACACCAGGCGCTGCTGCAGCACATCGACGTTGACCCGTCGCGTGTCCACGAGCCGGGCTCCACGGACGACTTCGACACGCCGGAACTGGCCGCGGAAGACTACGCCCGCCGCCTCGGCGAGGCGGCTGCCGCCGAACACGCCGCTGACATGTCGGATAACAGGCCCGATAGCGCCGGAGAGCTTCCCCGCTTCGACGTTGTCCTGCTGGGTGTGGGGCCCGATGCCCACATCGCGTCCCTCTTTCCCGAGCAGGCGGGCATCCGCGAGAAGCAGCTCACGGTTGTGGGAGTGCGCAACTCCCCCAAGCCGCCTCCGGAACGGATCTCCCTGACCCTTCCTGCAATCAATACAGCATCAGAAGTGTGGATGGTGGTGGCAGGCGAGGACAAGGCAGGCGCGGTGGGCCTGGCCCTTGCGGGCGCCAACCCTGTCCAGGTCCCGGCGTCTGGCCCTGCCGGCCGTTCCCGCACGCTGTGGCTGATTGACGAGAACGCGGCCTCCCGGGTGCCGTCGCAGCTAGTCCGCAAGGCCCCTGCCGGCTCGTAGCCTTCGCAGCGCTCCAGCCAGGACGTCTTCCGCGTCCTGGCTGGAGCGTCTTTCTTTAACGTAGTCCAGATGGCTCTTGTAGCCGTCCGCGTCATCAGCAGGCACCGGACCCAGGGCCGCGCCGGGATGCCGGGAGGCGGGCTTCCCGCACCGGCGGCAGTCCCAAGCATCGGGGATCTGGTCGTCGGGCAGCTTAACGAAAACGGGCCGCGTCTCGTGTCCCTGGATGCACCAGTAAGAAACACAAATACGCGGCAGTTGCTCACCGGGCGGACCATCGCCCTGATTCTTCAGGCCCGTTCCCTGGGTGACACCCACACGGGTGCCCCGGAAATTGGAAGACGGATGCGCCACCGGGAACTCCTCACTACTAAGGACCATGGCTGTTAAGGTCAACAGCCACAGTTTAGTGCGGAGTCCCCGGTGGCGTCAGTGGTGCCAGGGGGGTGACCGGAAATACCGGCCAGGCAAGGGCGGGCTAGGAGTCGGCGACGCCCGTGAAACGCATCAGCAGGCCCAGCGCGATGATCACGGCGCCCCAGGTGATGCCCAGGATGACAGTGAACCTGTTCAGGTTCTTTTCCGCGACACCCGATGAGCTCAGCCCCGAACTCATTCCGCCGCCGAACATGTCCGACAGACCTCCGCCACGTCCCTTATGGAGCAGGATCAGCAAAGTCAGCAGGAGGCTCGTGACGCCCAGAAGGATCTGCAGAATGACATGAAGAACGTCCACGACGGCCTTTCAGAAGATTGGAAATGCGGGAGTTGACCGGTGTCCGGACTAGTCCGTCACCAAGTGACTCTCGAACCTGACAATATTAGCAAACTCGGCCGGGTCGAGGCTGGCGCCGCCGACCAACACGCCATCAACGTCGCGCTCGTTGAGGATGGCCGCGGCGTTGTTGGCCTTCACAGAGCCGCCGTACAGCAGCCGCACCTTGGCCGCGACGTCGGCGCCGAAGAGTTGGGTGAGCTCGGCCCGGATGGCTGCGCACATTTCCTGGGCGTCTTCGGGGCCGGCAACTTCTCCCGTGCCGATGGCCCAGACAGGCTCGTAAGCGACCACGAGTTCGGCGGCCTGCTCTGCCGCGAGCCCCGCGACGTCAGCACGGAGCTGGTCCAGCGTGTGCTGGACGTGGGTGCCGGCCTGGCGGATTTCCAGGCCTTCGCCGACGCACAGCACCGGAGTGACGCCGTGGCGGTAGGCGGCCTTGACCTTGGCGTTCAGCACGTCATCCGATTCATTGTGGATGGTGCGGCGTTCGCTGTGCCCCACCAGTACGTACTTGCAGCCGAGCTTGTTCAGGAACTGACCCGAGATGTCGCCGGTGTAGGCACCGGAGTCGAACTGGGACAGGTCCTGCGCGCCGTAGGCGACGTCGAGTTCGTCACCCTGGACGAGCGTCTGGACGCCGCGAAGGTCAGTGAAAGGCGGGAAGACGGCTACTTCCACCCGGCTGTAGTCATGCTTGGCGTCGGACAGGGTCCAGGCCAGCTTCTGCAGGAGTGTGATGCCCTGGACGTGGTCCATGTTCATCTTCCAGTTGCCCGCAATCAGGGGGGTGCGGTCAAAGCTGCCGTTAGTTGACGTTGTCACGTGTTCTCCAAAAGTGCGGCTCAAATGTGCTGATCATGGGAAGCAGCCGGCAGGGCACCCGAAACCTGCGGCTCGGGCGCCCTGCCGGCTGGGAGTGCTTAGCGGTCCAGAACGCTCAGGCCCGGGAGTTCCTTGCCTTCAAGGTATTCCAGGCTGGCGCCGCCTCCAGTGGAAATATGACCGAACTGGTCGTCGGCGAAGCCGAGGGTTCGGACTGCAGCGGCGGAGTCGCCGCCGCCCACCACGGTGAAGGCGTCCGTTTCCGTCAGGGCCTGCGCAATGGCGCGCGTGCCGCCGGAGAACGTTTCGAATTCGAAGACGCCCATGGGGCCGTTCCAGAACACGGTCTTGGCACCCTGGATCCGCTCGGCGAAGGCCTTCGCGGAATTCGGCCCGATGTCGAGGCCGATGCCCTGCGCGCCGAAGCTGCTGCTTTCGATGGCGTCGGCGCTGACGGTCTCATGGTCTGCGTCCGCGGCGAATTTCGCGGCAACCACGACGTCGGTGGGCACCACAAACTCCGTGCCGGCATCGGCAGCGCGCTTGAGGTAGTCCTGCACCACGGGGATCTGGTCCTCTTCCAGGAGGCTTCCGGCCACCTTGTGGCCCTCTGCCGCGAGGAACGTGAACAGCATGCCGCCGCCGACGAGGATCGTGTCAGCCTTGCCGATCAGGTTGTCGATGACAGCGAGTTTGTCCGAAACCTTCGAGCCGCCGAGTACCACGACGTAGGGGCGCTGGGTGTCTGCCGTGAGCTTGCGCAGCACCTCCACTTCCGTGTGGACCAGGTCGCCCTGGTAAGACGGAAGCCGCGTGGCGACGTCGTACACGCTGGCGTGCTTGCGGTGTACCGCACCGAAAGCGTCGTCCACGAAGGCGCCGTTCTCGCCGGTCAGTGCTACCAGCTCATCCGCAAAGGCGCCCCGCTCGGAGTCGTCCTTGCTGGTTTCGCGGGCGTCGAAGCGGACGTTCTCGAGGACCAGGGCCTGGCCGTCCTCCAGCGAGGAGGCGAGCTCCTTCGCCGAACGTCCAACCGTATCCTCGGCAAGCGAGACGGGGAACGACGCAAGCTCGGCCAGCCGCGCCGCGGCGGGCCTGAGCGAGTACTTGTCCTCCGGGGCGCCCTTGGGGCGGCCCAGGTGAGCTGTTACCAGCACGCGGGCACCGGCGTCCGTCAGCTTTCCCAGCACTGGCAGTGAGGCCTTGATGCGGCCGTCGTCAGTCACTGTAGAGCCGTCGAGCGGCACATTCAGGTCACTTCTGACGAGAATGTACCGCCCGCGGACACCTTCAGCGATCAGTTCGTTGAGGGTGTGAAATGTCATGTAGCTAACCCTAGCCCAGCTTTGCGGCAACAAGCTCCGTGAGGTCCACCAGGCGGTTCGAGTAGCCCCATTCGTTGTCATACCACGAAACAACCTTGACCTGGTTGCCGATGACCTTGGTCAGTCCGGAGTCGAAGATCGACGACGCGGGGTCGCCCACGATGTCCGAGGAGACGATGGGGGCGTCGGTGTAGGTCAGGATTCCCTGGAGCTCGTCCGACTCCGCTGCCTTCCGCAGGGCGGCGTTGACTTCCTCGACGGTGGTTTCGCGGGCGACGGTGACGGTGAGGTCCGTGGCGGAGCCGGTGGGGACCGGAACGCGGATGGCGTAGCCGTCCAGCTTGCCCTTGAGTTCCGGCAGGACCAGGCCGATGGCCTTGGCTGCACCCGTGGAGGTCGGAACCATGTTGATGGCGGCCGCGCGGGCGCGGCGGAGATCGTTGTGCGGGCCGTCCTGCAGGTTCTGGTCAGCCGTGTAGGCGTGGACCGTGGTCATCAGGCCGCGCTCGATGCCGAAGGCGTCGTTGATGACCTTGGCCAGCGGGCCGAGGCAGTTGGTGGTGCAGGAGGCGTTGGAAATGATGTGGTGTGCTGCGGGGTCGTACAGTTCGTGGTTGACGCCCATGACGATGGTGATGTCTTCGTCGGAAGCCGGTGCGGAGATCAGGACCTTCTTGGCACCTGCGTCAATGTGCTTCTTGGCGGCTGCTGCCTTGGTGAAGAAGCCCGTGGATTCGATGACGATGTCGACACCGAGCTCGCCCCAGGGCAGGTTGGCCGGGTCACGCTCGGCCAGGACCTTGATGGCGTTGCCGTTCACGACCAGGTTGCCCTCTTTGACCTCAACGGTTTCGGTCAGGCGGCCGCCGACGGAGTCGTACTTCAGCAGGTGGGCCAGCGCCTCGGGGCTGGTGAGGTCGTTGACGGCAACGATCTCGAGATCAGCGCCCTGTGCAAGTGCTGCGCGGAAGTAGTTGCGGCCGATGCGGCCAAAGCCGTTGATACCAATACGGGTGGTCACTTTTTCAGTCTCCTTGGTGCTTGTGAAGCACAACTAGTTGAGCGGGCGTTCAAGCCAACTAACAGATCCCGCACGCCATTGGGCAGAGATGATTACCAGATCGGAGGGCGACCAGCCACATTGCTGAAGGCTAACCGCCTTCCGTGATCCATCTTACGTTTAAGAAGGTCCGCCCCCGCAAGTGCGGGGGCGGACCGTCCACATTTCGGCCCTAAACGGACTGAATGTGAAGTTTGTTACCAGTGCCTGTTGCGCTGGTCACATGGCTAGAGGGTGATCAGGCCCGTGGCGTTGGCACGGGCGGCGGCGAAGCGCTGCGCGACGTCGGCCCAGTTCACGATGTTCCAGAATGCCTTGACGTAGTCAGCCTTGACGTTGACGTAGTCGAGGTAGAAGGCGTGCTCCCACATGTCCAGCATGAGCAGCGGCGTGGTGCCGAGTGCCACGTTGCCCTGCTGGTCATAAAGCTGCTCAATGACCAGGTTGCCGCCGATGGGTTCGTAGGCAAGGAAGCCCCAGCCGGAGCCCTGCAGGCCGAGTGCCGCAGCGGAGAACTGTGCGCGGAAAGCGTCGAACGAGCCGAAGGCGTCATCGATGGCTGCAGCCAGCTCGCCTTCCGGCTTGTCGCCGCCGTCCGGGGACAGGTTGTTCCAGAACACGGAGTGGTTGACGTGGCCGCCGGTGTGGAAGGCCAGGTCCTTCGAGAGCCGGTTGATGTTGGCGAAGTCGCCCTTGTCGCGGGCCTCGGCGAGCTGGGCCAGCGCGTTGTTGGCGCCCGTGACGTAGGCTGCGTGGTGCTTGCTGTGGTGCAGCTCCATGATCTTCGCGGAGATGTGGGGCTCCAGCGCTGCGTAATCGTACTTGAGTTCGGGCAGAACGTACTCGGTCACAAAATCCTCCAATGTCGTGGACAGGTTGTCCGGTTTGGTAACTCTCGGATTGTGCATCCGGACGACAGGTCATCCGGAAATCTCAATGGCGGGAACCGGCTGACTGGGGCCCGGAAGTCGCGGCCCGTCAGGTTAGTCCACCATCTGGTCTTGATTCTAGGGGCGCCGTTACTCGTCCAGCATTTCCGGCGTCACATTGGCATCCGTCCCCGGAATGCCGAGGTCGGAGGCGCGTTTGTCCGCCATCGCGAGCAGGCGCCGGATCCGGCCGGCGATTGCGTCCTTGGTCATGGGCGGGTCCGCAAGCCGGCCAAGCTCGTCGAGGCTGGCCTGCTTGTGCGCCACGCGGAGCTCCCCCGCGTATTTCAGGTGTTCAGGGACGTCGTCGCCCAGGATCTCCAGGGCGCGGTCAACCCGTGCGCCTGCAGCCACGGCGGCCTGCGCCGAGCGGCGGAGGTTGGCGTCGTCGAAGTTGGCCAGACGGTTGGCGGTAGCGCGCACTTCCTTTCGCATCCGCCGTTCTTCCCAGACCATGAGCGCGTCGTGCGCGCCCATCCTGGTGAGCAGGGCGGCGATGGTATCGCCGTCTCGGATCACCACGCGGTCCACTCCCCTGACTTCGCGCGCCTTGGCCTGGATTCCCAGCCGGCGGGCTGCTCCGACGAGGGCGAGGGCGGATTCAGGGCCGGGGCAGGTGACCTCCATGGAGGACGACCGGCCCGGCTCGGTGAGGGAGCCGTGGGCCAGGAAGGCGCCGCGCCACACGGCCTCGGCATCGGCGGCGGACCCGTTGACCACCACCGACGGAAGACCCCGCACCGGGCGTCCCCGGGTGTCCAGGAGGCCCGTCTGGCGTGCCAGTGCCTCGCCGTCACGGACTACGCGCACCACGTAGCGGCTGCCTCGCCGCAGGCCGCTGCCGGAGACCACAATGATTTCACTCTGGTGCCCGTACACTTCCGCGATGGCCGCCCGCAGGCGCCGGGCGGTCGAAGCCAGGTCCACCTCGGCTTCAATGACGATCCGGCCGGAGATGATGTGGAGCCCCCCGGCGAAGCGGAGCATGGCCGATACTTCGGCCTTGCGAACCGATGACTTCTTAATGTCCAGGCGGGACAGTTCTTCCTTGACTGATGCTGTCAGTGCCATGACACCTTCCTAACTGTTCCCGAAAATATCCTGGTAGGCCGTTGCCAGCCGCAGGGGGTCGTGGACGGGACGCTGACCCGAAGCCCCTACTTTACCCAAGACAACCTCGGCTCCGATCATCCCCGCTGCCCGCTCAAATTCCTTCACGTCTGATACTGATGCGGGGTCGGCCAGTACGACGTCGGCCGTGAAGTCCGGTGCATAACTGCGCAGGACGCGCAGGTGGTCGGCGGCGGACATCCCTGAGGTTTCCTTCGTGTCCATGGCCAGGTTCATGGTGAGGCAGCGCTTGGCCGGCGTGTCGCACAGGGCCTGCCGCATCTCAGGCAAGAGCAGGTGCGGAAGGACCGAGGTGTACCAGGACCCCGGGCCCAGGATCACCCAGTCGGCAAGTTCAATCGCGGAAAGGGCTTCAACGCATGCCGGCGCCTCCTCCGGCATGAGCCGTACGCTTTCCAGGGAACCGGCGACGGCGCACCGCGCCTGGCCCCGAATGGTGGTCAGCGTGCTGCTGCCGTCCGGTGCGGTAACCCGCACGTCGCCCTCGATGGTGAGCGGCACCGTGGACATCGGCAGGACCTGGCCACGGGCCCCAAGCAGCGCTCCGGCCCATTTCAGCCCGGCCACGGCGTCGCCGAGCAGCTCCCACAGGGTGACGATCAGCAGATTGCCCATCGCGTGGTCGTCCAGGGAACCGCCGCCGGGCCCGGACCGGAAGCGGTGCTGCATGACGTCGCGCCACGTGCGGCCCCAGTCGGTGTCATCGCACAGCGCCGACAGGGCCATGCGCAAGTCGCCGGGTGGCAGGACGCCGTACTCTTCGCGGAGGCGGCCGGAGGATCCGCCGTCGTCCGCCACGGTGACGATCGCCGTCAGTTCGGAGGTCAGCAGCCGCAGCGCGGAGAGGGATGCCGCGAGGCCGTGGCCTCCGCCCAGGGCAACCACAGATGGGCCCTTGGCCTGCTGCGAGCCCGCCAGCCCTGACGGCGGAACGAGGGGCAGCGGGCCGGTCAGCACGCCCATTATTCGCGGCCCAGGTCCCGGTGCGTGGTGGTCACCGTGACGCGTGGATACTGCGCCAGTTTCTTGGAAAGCTCGACGGCGACCGCCACCGACCGGTGTTTCCCGCCGGTGCAGCCCACGGCGATGGTGGCGTAGTGCTTGTTTTCCCGGCGGTATCCGTCGAGGACCGGTTCGAGCGCCATGACGTAGCGTTCCACGAAAGTCGGGACGCCCTCGGCTTCGAGGACGTAGTCGCTGACGTCCTGGTCAAGGCCGGTGTGCGGCCTCAGCTTGGGTACCCAGTGGGGATTGGGTATGAACCGGACGTCGGCAACGTAGTTCGCGTCAACAGGCAGTCCGTATTTGAAGCCAAAGCTCATGATGTTCAGGCGCAGGGCCACGGGGCCGGTCTCGGAGAAGAGTTCGGTGATCGCGGTGGCCAGGCCGTGGACGTTGAACGTGGAGGTGTCCAGGACGAGGTCGGAGGAATCCCGCAGCTCTTTCAGGAGCTCGCGTTCCGCGGCGATGCCGTCCAGGATCCTGCCGCCGCCCTGCAGCGGGTGCGGGCGCCTGCCCTGCTCGAACCGGCGGACCAGGACGTCGTCGCTTGCGTCCAAAAACAGCACCCGGAAGGTTACCCCGCTGGCCGCCAGGGCATGGAGGGCGGCGCGGATGTCGGCGAACAGCGCCTTGCTCCGGACATCCACCACGACCGCGAGCCTGGGGATCGTCTGCGGGGCGTGCGACACGAGCTCAGCCAGGGTGCCCAGCATCTGCGGCGGCAGGTTTTCGACGACGTACCAGCCGTGGTCCTCCAGCGCGTCGGATGCCGTGCTGCGGCCGGCTCCGGACATGCCCGTCACCACGAGCAGTTCGGCCTCGACCGGCTTCACGGGCGTGAGGCCGTCCTCATCCACGCCGGTTCCTGCCGTCGGCTCTGCCATCAATTCCAGCCCCATTTCTGCTCTTGCCTGCCGTGTGCGTGCGCACACTACTTGCGCGCCGCAAGATGTCCGTACTTACCCTAGCTAAGAATCAGGACGCGGACTAAGTTTCCAGCACTTCGCCTGTAGTCATGTTGACCGCCGGAACGGTGTCCAAGGACTCGGCGCCCGCGCCGTCGGCACTGAAGTGGGTGACAATGGCAGCCGCGAGGGCAGGTCCAATGCCTTTGGCGCCCGTAAGCTCCTCTGCGGTTGCCGCCTTGATTTTCTTGACCGACCCGAAGTGGGCCAGCAGAGCCTTGCGCTTGGAATCGCCGAGACCCGGGACACCGTCGAGGGCAGAAACCGTCATCGCCTTGCCGCGCTTCTGCCGGTGGAAGGAGATGGCGAAGCGGTGCGCCTCGTCGCGGATGCGCTGCAGCATGTACAGCCCCTGGGACGAGCGGGGCAGGATCACCGGGAAGTCACTGTCCGGCAGCCATACCTCCTCCAGCCGCTTGGCCAGCCCCACCACGTAGACGTCGTCCACGCCGAGACCCGCCAAAGCGCGGGCGGCCGCGTTAACCTGAGGTTTTCCACCGTCGACAACGACGAGATTAGGTGGGTAGGCAAACTTGGCCTTGGGCGCCGGGGTGGTGGTGTCCGCCACAGCAACCCCCGAGCCGCCGGCGGTCTCCGAAGGTGCCATCCCGGCGTCGGACGCCTCCACCTGCGCCGTCTTGTCCACGAGGTAGTGCCGGAAGCGCCGGGTCAGGACGTCGTGCATGGCGGCTGTGTCATCGGTTGCCGCCGCCCCGGTGACGGAGAATTTGCGGTAATCGGACTTCTTGGGCAGCCCGTCCTCCACCACCACCATGGATGCCACCACGTTGGTTCCCTGGACATGCGAGACGTCGTAGCACTCGATCCGCAGCAGCGGTACGGGCAGTTCGAGGGCCTCCTGGAGTTCCTGCAGCGCCTGCGACCGCACAGTGAGGTCACCCGCCCGCCGGGTCTTGTGCAGCCGGAGGGCGTGTTCCGCATTGTCCCTGACGGTGGACATCAGGGCGGCCTTGTCGCCGCGCTGCGGCACCCGGATGTCCACCTTTGCGCCGCGAAGGCCGCCCAGCCATACCGCCAGCTCGGCGGCATTGCTCGGCTCCACGGGAACCAGCACTTCGCGCGGCAGCCTGCCCTGGACTTCCGCGTCCTCGCCGTACACCTGCTGCAGCAGGTGTTCGACGAGGTCCGGCGTGGTGAAGTCCTCCACCTTCTCCACCACCCAGCCGCGCTGGCCCCGGACCCTGCCGCCGCGGACGTGGAACACCTGGACTGCGGCTTCGAGTTCGTCCTCATGCAGTGCGAAAATGTCGGCGTCCGTGTCCTCCGCCAGCACCACGGCGTTCCGCTCAAAGACTTTGCGGAGCGCCGCGATATCGTCGCGGATCCGAGCGGCCCGCTCGTAGTCCAGCTCAGCGACGGCGGCAGCCATGTCCTTTTCCAGCCGCGCGATAAAGCGCTTGGCCTCGCCGCCCATGAAGGCGCAGAAGTCCTCGGCCAGGGCCCGGTGTTCCTCGGGAGTGACGCGGCCTACGCAGGGCGCCGAGCACTTGTCGATGTAGCCGAGCAGGCACGGCCGGCCACTGGCCTGGGCCCGCTTGAGGACACCGGCGCTGCAGCTGCGCACCGGGAACACACGCAGCAGGGTGTCCATGGTTTCCCTGATTGCGCCGGCAGTGTACGGTCCGAAATAGCGGGTGCCCTTGCGCCGCTCGCCGCGCATCACCTGCACGCGTGGCAGTTTCTCCCCCATCGTGACGGCGAGGTACGGGTAGGTCTTGTCGTCCCGGAAAACCACGTTGAACCGTGGCTTGAATTCCTTGATCCACGTGTATTCGAGCTGCAGGGATTCCAGTTCGCTTCCGACGACGGTCCATTCGACACTGCTGGCGGCGTGGACCATCGCGTGCGTCTTCGGCAGGAGGCCCGCGGGGTTGGCGAAGTACGAGTTCAGGCGAGAGCGGAGGTTCTTGGCCTTGCCGACGTAGATGACCCTGCCGTGGGGATCCCGGAACCTGTATACGCCCGGATTGGTAGGAATTTCACCCGTCTGGGGTCGGTAACTTGCTGGATCTGCCACGCTTCCAGTCTACTGAGCCGGCGGAGGCCCGCCGTCCGTCCCTACTCGATGACCTTGCTCTGGTTATAGCCTGTGGAGCGCTCCTGCCCGCTGAGCTCCGCGATGGCGTCCATGATCCGGTCGGTGACCTGCCGGCGCGCGGGCAGGGAATGGTCCGGCCCGGTCTTCTCGAAATACAGCGGCTCGCCGACCTTCATGGTGAAGTGCTGGGGCTTCACGGCATTGCGCCCCGCGGGCTGCAGCTTCTCCGTGCCTATGAGGCCAACGGGGATGACGGGGGCCCCTGTGGTGAGGGCAAGCCAGCCCACCCCGGTCCGGCCGCGATAGAGGATCCCGTCGCGTGAACGGGTGCCCTCGGGATAGATGCCGATCCCCCTGCCGTCTTCCAGGATGTCCAGGAGCGTCTTGAGCGCCTGCACGCTCGCGGCCTGTTCACCGCGCTCCACGGGAATGGAACCGACAGCCTGGAAAAAGGACTTCATGAGGCGCCCCTTGACGCCCTTCGTCGTGAAGTACTCGGCCTTGGCGAAAAAGGCCACGGGACGCGGCATCAGCGCCTGCACGATCACGCTGTCCAGGAAGGAGAGATGGTTGGGAGCCACAATGAACGGGCCGTCCGTCGGAACGTTCTCCAGGCCAATCACCGTTGGCCGGCACGTGCCCGAAATCAGCCCGCGGGTGGTCCACCTGATGCCGTCAAAGAGCTCCATCGTTGCGCACCTCACTCAAAGCCACGGCCCGGACCGATTCCAGCTCTTCGATCGCATTGCACAAGCCCGGCGCGTCGTGGACCACAGCCACGGCGCCCGCGTCCTCAAGTTCACCGTCGGGGGCGAAGCCCCAGCTGACACCGATGCAGTCGATGCCGTTGGCAATTGCACCTGCCACGTCCTGTGCACGGTCACCCACCATGATGGCGTGCTGGGTGCGGAGGTCTGCCATGGCGGCGGCGATGATGCCGGTCTTGCCGACGGGTCCTGCGGCTGCGGCGGATTCATCCACAGAGGATCCCCTGATCGCCGCGAAGCGGCGCGCTATCTTGTGATGTTCCAGGACGATATGTGCGAGGTTCTCCGGCTTTTGTGTCGCCACTGCCACAGGCCGTCCTGCTGCGGCGTAGCTGTCCAAAAGCTCTGCAATCCCCGGGTAAAGACGGCTTTGCGAGATGCCTGTGTCCAGGTAGCGCATCCGGTAGCTGCGGATGACGTTCTTAAGCATGGCCTGCGGAACGCCTGCGACGGTCAGCAGTGAGTCGCTCAGCTTTGGCCCGACCATCGCGTCCAGGAGATCCTGGCTTGGGACGGGAATACCGAATTCCGCGAGAGCCGCGGCAATTCCGTCTGTTATTCCGCCGGCCGGATCGACAAGAGTGCCGTCCAGGTCAAAGATCACGGGCACTATTGTTGAAGTCACCGGCTTAGTTTCTCACGAGAGCACCTCTGCACAAATTCACATGCCGTACGGGGAATATTTCCCCGCACGGCATGGACATGTTCGGTGGTACGGATCGCCGACGTGCGCGGCGGCGCCGGCCTCCCGCCCCCTAGGGTGCTTTCCTAGCCGAGAATCTCGGCCAGGAACGTCGCGGTGTGGCTGTCCTTCGATTTGGCCAGCTGCTCCGGCGTCCCCGATGCCACGATCCGGCCGCCGCCCGAGCCGCCGTCGGGTCCGAGGTCAACTACCCAGTCCGCACTCTTGATGACGTCGAGGTTGTGCTCGATGGTGATGACGGTGTTGCCCTTGTCCACCAAACTCTGGAGCACGAGCAACAGCTTGCGGATGTCCTCGAAGTGCAGGCCCGTGGTGGGCTCGTCCAGAACATAAATGCTGCGGCCGTTTGAACGCTTCTGGAGTTCGGCGGCCAGCTTGACGCGCTGGGCCTCGCCGCCGGAGAGCGTGGTGGCGGGCTGGCCCAGGCGCACATAGCCCAAGCCGACGTCCACCAGGGTGTTGAGGTGGCGGGCGATCGGTGAGAAGGCCGCGAAGAACTCGGCGCCCTCCTCGATGGGCATGTTCAGCACGTCAGCGATGGTCTTGCCCTTGTAGTGCACTTCGAGCGTCTCCCGGTTGTACCGGGCTCCGTGGCAGACCTCGCACGGGACGTATACGTCCGGCAGGAAGTTCATCTCGATCTTCAGGGTGCCGTCACCGGAACATGCCTCGCACCGGCCCCCCTTGACGTTGAAGGAGAACCGTCCGGGCATGTAGCCCCGGACCTTGGCTTCGGTGGTCTCGGCGAACAGCTTGCGGATGTTGTCGAAGACGCCCGTGTAGGTGGCCGGGTTCGAGCGGGGGGTGCGGCCGATCGGGCTCTGGTCCACGTGGACCACCTTGTCGAGGTGCTCCAGCCCCTGCACCGTGCGGTGCCGTCCGGCAACCTGCTTGGCACCGTTGAGCTTGTTGGCCAGCACCTTGTAGAGGATCTCGTTCACGAGGGTCGACTTGCCGGAGCCGCTGACTCCGGTTACCGCAGTAAAGAGGCCCAGCGGGAAGGCGGCGTCGACGTTGACGAGGTTGTTTTCCCTGGCGCCTACGACCTTGATTTCGCGCTTTTTGTCGTACTTCCGGCGCTTCTTGGGGATGTCGATCTTCTTGCGGCCCGAGAGGTATTCACCCGTGAGGGATGCACTGTTCGTCAGCAGGGATTCGTAAGAGCCCGAATGGACCACCTGGCCGCCGTGCTCCCCCGCCCCCGGGCCGATGTCCACAATCCAGTCGGCTTCATGGATCGTGTCCTCATCGTGCTCCACAACGATGAGCGTGTTGCCCATGTCCCGGAGCCTGGTGAGCGTTTCGATCAGCCGGCGGTTGTCCCGCTGGTGCAGGCCGATGGACGGCTCGTCCAGCACATACAGCACGCCGACGAGGCCTGAGCCGATCTGCGTGGCAAGCCGGATCCGCTGGGCCTCGCCGCCGGACAGTGTTGCGGACGGGCGCTCGAGGTTCAGGTATTCCAGGCCGACGTCCAGCAGGAAGGTCAGCCGGGCCTGGATTTCCTTCAGGACCTGGTGGGCGATCTGCGCTTCACGTCCTGTCAGCACCAGGTTGTTGAGGAATGCGGCGCACTCGCGCATGGGCAGGGCAGCGACCTCGGCAATCGATTTGCCGTTGATCAGGACTGACAGCGACGCCGGGTTGAGCCTGGCGCCGTTGCAGGCAGGGCAGGGAACCTGCCGCATGTATTCCTCGTAGCGGTCCCGAGCCCAGTCCGAGTCCGTCTCGCCGTGCTTGCGGTGCACATACTGGATCGCGCCTTCGAACCCGGTGCTGTATTTGCGCTCCCGGCCGAACCTGTTGCGGTACTGGACCACAACCTTGTGGTCCTTGCCGTGGAGGACGGTCTGGCGGACGTCGTTGGGCAGCTTCTCCCACGAGGTGTCCATGGAGAAGCCCACCTCCTTGGCGAGCCCGTCCAGGAGCCGGTTCCAGTATTCCGTGGTGGCGGTGCCGAGCGACCAGGGCGCGATGGCGCCTTCTGCCAGGGAGAGCTCGGGGTTGGGGACGATCAGCTCCTCGTCGACTTCGAGCCGCGTTCCGATGCCGCTGCACGCCGAGCAAGCGCCGAAGGGATTGTTAAACGAGAAGGACCGCGGCTCGATCTCATCGATCGCCAGCGGGTGCTCATTGGGGCAGGCAAGGTTCTCGGAGAACGCCCGCAGCCGGTCGGGCGCATCGGCGTCCAGGTCCACGAACTCGGCCAGCACGCGGCCTTCGGCCAGCCCGAGGGCCGTTTCGATGGAATCGGTCAGCCGCTGGCTGATGCCCTCCTTGACCACGAGGCGGTCCACCACCACTTCGATGGTGTGCTTGAACTGCTTGCCGAGCTTCGGCGGATCGCTGAGCTGGATGAGTTCGCCGTCCACCCGGGCACGCGAATAGCCCTTGGCAGTCAGCTCCTTGAAGAGGTCGACGAATTCGCCCTTGCGGCCGCGGACCACGGGTGCGAGCACCTGGAACCGTGTGCCCGATTCGAGCTCCAGCAGCTGGTCCACGATCTGCTGCGGCGTCTGCTTGATGACGGGCTCCCCGCAGACCGGACAGTACGGCCGGCCGACGCGCGCCCACAGGAGGCGCATGTAGTCGTAGATCTCGGTAATGGTGCCGACGGTGGAGCGGGGGTTCTTGCTCGTCGACTTCTGGTCGATGGATACGGCCGGAGACAGGCCCTCAATGAAGTCGACGTCCGGCTTGTCCACCTGACCCAGGAACTGCCGGGCGTAGGCGGACAGTGATTCGACGTAGCGGCGCTGGCCCTCGGCAAAGATTGTGTCGAAGGCGAGGGACGACTTTCCTGATCCGGAGAGTCCGGTGAAGACGATCATGGCATCGCGCGGAAGGTCGAGGTCCACGTTGCGCAGGTTATGCTCCCGGGCGCCTTTGACGATCAGGCGGGACAGGTCCGGACGCACGGGCTTCGCAGAGGTCAGGGGCACGACGGCGGAGGGGGCATCTACGGCTGTTTCTTCAGCTACGGCTTTAGGCACCATCCAATGCTAATCGAAAACTTCTTCGAATATCCACGCGGCCACCGCTATTCGGCGTCGTACGCCGCCGCCAGCAGGTGAACAGCCTCCGCGAAGGTGGCGCCCTGCGACTTCGCCGCCGCGGCGAATTCGGCAGCTGCTGCCGAAAGCGCTCCCCAGCGTTCATCCCTTGCGCACACGACTGTCCCGTTCCGGCCCTTCGTGGCCACGACACCGGCGGCTTCTAGTTCCTTGTAGGCCCGCGCGACGGTATGGGGCGCCACACCGAGAGCCTCGGCAAGGCTTCTGACGGCGGGCAGCCGGGTCCCCGGGGCAATCTTTCCCTGGTCGGCCTGCTCGATAACGTGAAGCCGGAGCTGCTCGTAGAGGGCCACGGAACTGCTGTGGTTGGGTTTCCACTGTCCGGGGAAGGGCTGACCGGTACTCACAGGGCCCGCTCTCCGGCGGCCCGGTCGAGTCCGCGGAACTGGGCGTTGTACAGCCGTGTGTAGTATCCGTCCCCAGACAGCAGGCTGCGGTGGGTTCCCTGTTCAACGATGCGTCCGTGGTCCATGACCAAGATTAGATCAGCGTCGCGGATGGTGGACAACCTGTGGGCAATGACGAAGCTGGTCCTGCCGCTCCGCAGCCTCTTCATCGCAAGCCGGATCTGCACCTCCGTGCGCGTGTCCACGGAGCTTGTGGCCTCGTCCAGAATCAGGACGCTGCGTCCTGCCAGTTCCGCCCTGGCGATGGTGATCAGCTGCCGCTGGCCCTGGCTCAGCGAATCGCCGTCGTTGCCGAGCTCGGTGGAGTAGCCGGCAGGCAGCGCCCGGAGGAAGGGTGCCACGTGGGTAGCCTCGGCCGCGGCCGCGATGTCCGTGTCGCTGGCCCCCGGCCGTCCGTACTCGATGTTGTCCCGGATGGTGCCACTGAACAGCCAGACATCCTGCGGGACCACGCCGAAATGTGAGCGCAGCGAGTCGAGCGGCACGTCAGCGATGTCGGTGCCGCCGAACGTGATGCGGCCGGAGTCAAGCTCATAGAAGCGCATCAGCAGGTTGACCACGGTGGTTTTCCCGGCGCCCGTATGGCCCACGATTGCCACCGTCTGCCCCGGCTGGACGGAGAAGGTCAATCCGCTGACGGCGGGAGCCCCCGGGACGTAGCCGAACGTCACGTCCTCGAACTCGATTGGCCCGCTGAGGCTTCGCTTCCCGGCCGCAGCGGGACGTTCCTTGATCTCCTCCGAGTCCAGGAGGGAGAAGACCCGTTCAGCGGACGCCGCGCACGACTGCATCAGCGTGAGCATCCCGCCGATCTGACCCATGGGCTGGGTAAAGAGCCTGCTGAACTGGATGAACGCCTGGACGCCGCCGATGGTCATGGCCCCGGCAGCGACCTGCAGGGCGCCAACGACGGCAACGGCCACGTAATTGAGGTTCGCGATGAACACCATCAGGGGCTGCACGGCGCCCGAGATGTACTGCGCGCTGGCGGAGGTGCGGGCGAGGCGGTCGTTTCCGCTCGCGAAAATCTGCGAGACAGCTTCCTGCTGTCCAAACGCCTTGATGACCTCGTGGCCCGTTACGAACTCCTCGATGTGCGCATTCAGCGCTCCCGTGGAAGCCCACTGCTCAGCGAAGTGGGCCTGGGACTTCCGGGCAATCAGGACGGTCATGAGGGTGGAAATTGGAACGGACACAAGCGCGATGGCTGCCAGCAGCGGCGAGATCCACAGCATCATGGCCAGCGAACCGCAGAGCATCAGGACAGCCATGATCACCTGCGTGAGCAGCTGGTTGAGGGACTGGGAAATGTTGTCGACGTCGTTGGTTGCCCGGCTGAGCACGTCACCGCGCGTCTGCTCCTGGAAGTGCGACGACGGCAGCCGGTGCAGCTTGGCTTCGACCGCGGCCCGCAGCTCGAAGACGAGGCGTTGTACTGCCGTGGCAGTGAGCACGCCCTGCAGCCAGTTGAACAGCGAAGTCCCGACGTACATGAGGGCCACCACCACGAGCAGTTCCGCCAGCCTGCCCTCGTCAAAATCTCCACCGACGAACGCCTCCACCACCACATCCGTGGCATCCCCCAGGAGTTTCGGTGCTGTGATGTTGAGTGCAGCAAACCCGCACGTCGCCGCTATGGCGATGACCATCCGGCCCCTGACCGGGGCCAGGAGTCCGATGAGCCGCGCCGCGACCGCCAGGAAACCGCCGCCCGGCCGTGCTGCGGCGTGCGCGCCCCTCATCGCAGCCCGCCCGTCACGGCAGCTCGTTCAGGGCGAGCTGGGACTCGGCCATCTCGCGGTATGTCCGGGAGGTCCGGAGGAGTTCGGCGTGGGTCCCCTGCCCCTCGAGGCGGCCGTTGTTGAGCACGAGAATCTGTTCGGCATCCATGATGCTGGCAATTCGCTCGGCGACGATGATCACGGTGGCGGCCTCCAGGACCGGGACGAGGGCCTGCCGGACACGCGCCTCCGTGGCGTAATCCAGGGCTGAAAAACTGTCGTCGAACAGGAAGACCTGCGCCTCACGGAGAATGGCGCGCGCAATGCAGAGCCGCTGCCTCTGGCCCCCCGAAAGTCCCGCCCCACCCTGCCCCACCGCGGCGTTCAGGCCGTTCGGGAGGTTGCGGACGAAGTCCTCAGCCTCCGCGCGGCGGAGGGCCTGCCACAAATCCGCGTCCGTGGCCGCGGGCGCAGCCATGCGCAGGTTTCCTGCCACCGTGCCGGCAAAAAGGTACGCCTGCTGCGGGACCACCGCCATCCTGCCCCGGAGGTCATCCAGCCCGAAGGTGCGGATGTTCCGCCCGTCCAGGCCGATCTCGCCGTCGACGGCGTCCAGGAAGCGCGGCAGCAGGTTCAGCAGCGTGGATTTTCCGCTGCCGGTGGAGCCGACAATGGCCGTGGTGGATCCCGCGTGGGCGGTGAAGGAGATGCCGGCAAGAACCGGGGTTTCCGCCCCCGGATAGGCGAAAACGACGTCCCGGAACTCCACCGTTGCTCCGGCGGCAGGGGCACCGGCGACAGGCGTGCCCGCCGCTGACCCGGCGAAGGCTGCGTCGCCGTCGGGAGTTTCGACGCCGGCAATGGCCGGCACAACATCCAAGACTTCCTGAATGCGCTCCGCGCAGACCGCGGCCCGGGGAGCCGTCATGAACACGTACATGGCCATCATGATGGCCAGCAGGATCTGCAGGATGTAGGCGATGAAGGCGGTCAGCGCCCCCACCTGCATGGTGCCGGCCTGGATGAGGTGCCCGCCGAACCAGACCACGGCCACAGAGGACAGGTTCACCACGATCATGATCAGAGGCAGCATGGCGGCAACGAGCAGGGCTGACTGCAGGTTGTTGCCCGTCAGCTTCCGGTTCGCCTCGGCAAAGCGCGACGCCTCGTGGTCCTGCCGCACGAAGGCACGGATCACGCTGGCGCCGATGATCTGTTCCCGCAGGATCCGTGTCACGCCGTCTATGAGCGTCTGCCCCTGCCGGTACAGCGGAATCAGGCGCCGCACGATGAGGGCCATGATGAGGACCAGCAGCGGAACGATGGCAATCACGACAACCGACAGGACCGCGTCCTGCTGGACCGCCAGGATGACGCCTCCGATGCCCATGACGGGTGCGGCGGCCAGCATCGTAAAGACCAGAACGGCGAAGGTCTGGATCTGCTGGACATCGTTCGTGGCCCGGGTCACGAGGCTGGGCGCGCCGAAGGCACCGACTTCCTGGGAGGACATGGCCTGGACCTTGGCGAACAGGTCTCGCCTCAGCCGGTGGCCGATCTTCATGGCCACCCCTGCCCCGAGGTATCCCGCCCCCAGGGCGGCACCGACCTGGACGACGGAGATCGCTGCCATCCAGCCGCCAAGCTGCAGGATCACCTCGTGTTGACCGCGCAGGATGCCGTCGTCGATGATGCTTGCGTTCAGGGTTGGCAGCAGCAGATTGCCGGCGGTTTGGAGCATCTGCAGCATGATGAGAATCCACACCGCGGCGCGGTGTTCCGTCAGAAGGCGGCGCATGAGGCCAAAAAGCACCGGGCCTCCTCCACAACTAGGACAAACAGGAGCCTCGCTGGCCGGCCCCATAATGGCTTCGTCTTTGTAAGCTACATCACGGATCCCCTTGCCTGCTGCATGGGACGCGCCTGAAACGTGTAGCGTCCGGCCTACAGTTTCCGGGCCACCACGAATATCCGGCGGAACGGAAAGACGGTGCCGTACTCGGTGGCCGGGTAGGCGTCCGCCAGCAGCTGCCCGTAGCCCCGTTCGAATTCGGCCGCGTCCTCGGGTGACAAGGCGGTGAGAACAGGGCGCAGGCCCGTTCCCCGCACCCATTCCAGGACCGCGTTCTCCCCGGGTAGCACCTGAAGATAGGTGGTTTCCCAGGCGTCGGCCGCGCAGCCGGCGCGCAGCATGATGTCAAGGTAGCCTGCCGGTTCGGCGACGGCGTCATCATGGCGGAGCACGCCGTCGAGCCTTGCCCGCCACGCCGGGGACTCGGCGAGTTCCCGCAAAAGGGTGTGGGAAGGGGAACTGAAGTTGCCGGGCACCTGGAAGGCGAACCATGCCCCCGGGCGAAGTGCCGCCAGCCAGGCCGGGAGCAGCTCACGGTGTTCCGGGACCCACTGCAGCGCCGCGTTGCTCACCACCACATCGGTTTCCTGGGACGGTGTCCACCCGGCGATGTCCCCGAGCCGGAACTCCAGGTTGGGCGCCTGTTCTGCATGGGCCTCAGCTTTGGAGAGCATCTCCGGCGAGGAATCGACCCCCACCACCCGGGCCTCCGGCCAGCGCTCCGCGAGCGTGGCGGTGAGGTTGCCCGGGCCGCACCCGAGGTCGACCACCTCACGCGGCGCGGCCGCGTCGATCCGGCCGGTCAGGTCAAAGAACGGCCGCTGCCGGTGGTCGCCGAACTGCGCGTACTTTGCCGGTTCCCAGTGCACATCGCCTCCAGTGGTTTGGAACAGCGCGGGCAGGTCGTGCTGACCTGCGGCCGCCCCAAAGGTGCAGCCAACGCGAGCCTAGTGCCGGTCCCGGGAGAAAGCACGCGCGGCGGGGACACGCACTAAGCTGGAAAGCAATGAAACTCGTTGAACAGCTCCCCGCCCCTGCCGCACGGACAACGACGGCGGAGGCAGACCCGGATTCGCTCTACATGCGTTTCCTGGAATGGACCGAAAGCCGGGGACTGGAACTGTATGCCGACCAGGACGAGGCCATCATGGAGCTCGCCTCCGGGGCCAACGTGATCCTGGCGACTCCCACCGGGTCAGGCAAATCCCTCGTTGCCATCGCAGCGCACTTCCAGGCGATGGCCCGCGGGGAACGCAGCTACTACACGGCCCCCATCAAGGCCCTGGTCTCGGAAAAGTTCTTCGCCCTGTGCGATATTTTCGGCGCAGAGAACGTGGGCATGATCACCGGTGACTCCGGCGTCAACCAGGATGCACCGATCATCTGCTGCACGGCGGAGATCCTGGCCAACATCGCCCTGCGCGAGGGGGCCGCCGCCGACCTGGGCGCCGTGATCATGGATGAGTTCCACTTCTACTCCGATCCGCAACGCGGCTGGGCCTGGCAGGTGCCCCTGCTGGAACTGCCGCAGGCCCAGTTCCTCCTGATGTCCGCGACCTTGGGCGACGTCAGCCGCTTCGAGGACGGCCTGACCGCCCTTACCGGGCGGCCCACCACCACGGTCAGTTCCGCGGAGCGTCCGATTCCGCTGCATTACTACTATCACCAGACGCCCGTGCACGAGACGCTCGAGGAGCTGCTGTCCACGCGGCAGGTTCCGGTCTACGTCGTCCACTTCAGCCAGGCCGAAGCGATTGAACGCGCCCAGACGCTGATGAGCATCAATGTCTGCAGCCGCGAAGAAAAGGACCGGATCGCGGAGCTGATCGCCAACTTCCGCTTCGCAGCAGGGTTCGGCAAGACGCTCAACCGCCTGGTCCGGCACGGCATCGGCGTCCACCACGCAGGCATGTTGCCCAAGTACCGTCGCCTCGTGGAGCAGCTCGCCCAGGCGGGTCTGCTGAAGGTCATCTGCGGGACAGATACGTTGGGGGTCGGCATCAATGTTCCGATCCGGACCGTGCTGCTCACCGCACTCAGTAAGTACGACGGCGTCCGCACCCGCCTGCTCAACTCCCGGGAATTCCACCAGATCGCCGGCCGCGCCGGGCGGGCGGGCTACGACACCGCCGGCACCGTGGTGGTCCAGGCGCCGGAACATGTGGTGGAGAACGTCAAGGCCATGGCCAAGGCCACCGCCAAGTTCGGCGACGACCAAAAGAAGCTCCGCCAGGTTGTGAAGAAGAAGCCGCCGGAGGGCTTCGTCTCGTGGGGCGAGCCCACCTACAACCGGCTGGTGGAGTCCGTTCCGGAGCCCCTGAGTTCAAGCTTCACCGTGACCCACGCGATGCTGATGAACCTGATGGAGCGTCCCGGCGATCCGTTCGCCGCGGCACGCCGGCTGCTCACCGAGAACCACGAACCCCGGTCAGCCCAGCTCCGGCTGATGAAAAAGGCCTTGGCCATTTACCGTGAACTGCTCGCGGCGGAGGTGGTGGAACGCATCCCGCCGGCTGACCAGGGCCCCGACGGCCGCACCGTCCGCCTGACGGTCCATCTGCAGGCGAACTTCGCGCTGAACCAGCCGCTCTCCCCGTTTGCCCTGGCCGCGCTGGAGCTGCTGGATCCGGAGTCGCCGTCGTATGCCCTGGACGTTGTCTCGGTCATCGAGGCCACGCTGGAGAAGCCGCGGCAGATCCTCTCGGCGCAGCAGAAGAAGGCCCGGGGCGAGGCGATCGCCGCGATGAAGGCCGACGGCATTGAATACGAGCAGCGCATGGCGATGCTCGACGACGTTACCTACCCGCAACCGCTCGCTGAGATCCTCGGCGAGGCCTTCGAGGTCTACCGCAAGGCAGCGCCATGGGTGGGCGACTTCGAACTGGCGCCCAAGTCCGTCATCAGGGACATGTACGAACGCGCCATGAACTTCGGCGAGTTCGTCCAGTTCTACGGGCTGGCGCGGTCCGAGGGCATTGTGCTGCGCTACCTGGCCGACGGCTTCAAGGCCCTGCGCCAGACCGTCCCCCAGGACGCCCTCCGGGAGGATCTGGAGGATCTCATCGCGTGGCTCGGCGAACTGGTCCGCCAGGTTGACTCCAGCCTGCTGGACGAGTGGGAGGAGCTGACGTCCGGCGCGGCACCGACTCCACACGACGCGCCGCCCCCGCCCCCGCCGTCGCTGACGTCGAACACACGCGCCTTCCGTGTCATGGTCAGGAACGAGATGTTCCGGCGCGTGGAGCTGTTCGCGGACGAGGATGCGGCCGCCCTGGGTGAGCTCGACGGCGATGCCGGCTGGGATGCGAACCGCTGGGAGGACATCCTGGACGACTACTTCGACGAGCACGACGACATCGGCACGGGACCCGACGCCCGGGGCCCGGGACTCCTAATGATCACGGAGGGGCCGGCGGTCTGGAAGGTCCGCCAGATCTTCGACGATCCCGCGGGCAACCACGACTGGGGCATCTCGGCAGAGGTGGACCTCGCCGCTTCCGACGAGACCGGCACCGCCGTGGTCCGGGTGACAGAGGTCAACAGGCTCTGACGGTTTCGACGACGTAGGCTGATGTGTCTTCATGTCCGATATACCGGACAACACGGGGCGTAGTCTTGGAACATGACCAGCTCGTTGCAGCGTCCCAAGGCCCCCGCCGCTGTACAGGTCCTCGCCGTTCTCAGGTATGTCGCCGAACAGGCCGGTCCCGTGGCCGCTTCGATCATCTCCCGTGACGTTGGATTGCCTCGATCAACTACGTATCAGCTAATCGCGGCGTTGGTTGATGACGGCTTTCTGATTCATCTCCCCGAGGAGCAAAAGTACGCGCTGGGAGTCACTGCCCATGAACTGGGGACCGGATATTCACGGCAGGCCCCTCTTCAGCGAATTGCCCGCCACCCTCTGGCGCGGTTGGTGAGCCGAACCCGACGCACTGCGCACTTGGCGGTGATGCATGGCCGGGACGTCGTTTACGTCATCGAAGAACGCGCTCCACGTCAGCGTCCTCTGGTGACAGACACCGGTGTCCGGCTTCCGGCCCATCTGACGGCCAGCGGCAGGGCGATGATGGCACAGATGGATCCCGCGCAGGTCGCCGCGCTGTTTCCCGGTACGGAGGCGTTCACGGTTCGCAATGACAACGGACCGCAGTCCTTGCCGGCCCTGCAGGACTTGCTGTCACGGGCGCGGTCCCTCGGCTACGCGTGGGAACAGGATGAGGTCACAGCCGGTTTCTCGTCCGTGGCCGTCGCCGTCCTGGACCGGCAGCGTTTTCCCGTGGCCAGCGTGGCATTGACAGTTTCCAACCGCGCGTTCCCTCCTGGTGGTTCGCGCCGGGCTAAGGCTGCCGAGACGCCGGAGGAACGGGCAATGCGGATTGAAGACGTGGCCCGTGAATGGATTCCCGAGGTGAGCCGTTGTGCCCGTGAGATATCCCGGAGACTGGGTATTCGCGGTGAACACCGCTCGACGGCGAGTGTCCCGGCCACATAGTGGCCGGGACACTCATCATGTATCCGCACTGTTTTCCGAGAGCAGACGCCTCAGGACCGTCGTGGGGCCGGTTAGACGGCCGGGTTGGTGGACGCGGAGTTCGCAACGGGCTGCAGTACTTCAGGACCGGTTTCGGCGGGGTAAATCATGTGGGATGGGGCGTTTGAATTCCTCTTGGCCAGCGGGTAAAACACCAGGGCCGTGACGACCAGCCCCACGAGCCAGGAGATGTCAGCGCCGCCCAGGAGCTTCGTCATGGGACCGGTGTAAAGGGCTTGGGCCAGGAAGGGAATCTGCACGACAATGCCCACTGCGTAGGTGATCAGGGCGGTCTTGTTCCAACGCCCGTACCGTCCGTTCAGGTCATACAGGGCAGGGATATCCACTTTTTCCTTGGAGATCAGGTAGTAGTCGACCAGGTTAATGGAGCTCCAGGGGATGAAAACCATGAGTAGCAGCAGCACGAAGTTCTTGAAGTTGGCGATAAAGTCCGGCGACGCAAGGACGGCGATAAGCACGGACAGCCCGATGAAGCCGACAACATAGGCGAACCGGGTCCAGGTCGCTACTCCCGTTTTGCGGGTGAAAGCCGTAACCGAGGTCAGCATGGTCATGTACCCGCCGTAGGCATTCAGCGTGTTGACCGTCAGCTTTCCGATCACGATGACCAGGTAGATCACCACAGCAATCAACCCGCCACCGCTCATTTCCCCGAGGAAGGCGACCTGACCATCCAGGAACCTCTCCCCCTTGGGCAGGGCAAGGGCGGCGAAGAGTGCACCGAGGGTCATGGACCACTGGGAGCCGAGCACCGTGCCGAAGTACGACGCTTGGAACGTCTTGCGGGCCGGGGTGTTGGACGGAAGGTAGCGGGAGTAGTCGGCCACATAGGGCCCGTAGGTCAGCTGCCACCCCGCGCTGAGGGAGATGGCGAGCAAGAAAGTGGGAAATTCGAAACTGCCGGATCCCACGAGGGCTCCCACATCCTGGCTGGTGACTAGCCGGATACCGAGGTAAGTGAAGCCAAGCACGCCAACGACCGTGGCGATGCGCCCCATCATGTGAATGTATTTGTAGCCCAGCGTTGCGACGAGGATGGTCAACGCGCCAAATATCACCATGCCCACGGCCGGCGTGCCGGTGTGCAGGATCTCATCCACAGCCTGGCCAGCCAGCACAGTGCCTGTGGCAGCGAACCCGAGGTACATGATGATGACCAGCACCAGAGGGATGACCGCACCCAGAATTCCGAACTGTGCCCGGCTGGAAATCATCTGCGGAAGCCCGAGTTTAGGACCTTGGGCAGCGTGCAGGGCCATGACTGCCCCGCCAAGAAGATTGCCGACCAGCAGTCCGATGATCGCCCACAGGGCGTCCGCCCCGAACAGCACCGCGAGGGCTCCATCGACGATGGCCGTGATCTGCATGTTCGCTCCGAACCACAGCGTGAACTGCTGTGCCGGGGAACCGTGACGCTCGTTTTCCGGGACGAAGTCGATGGAGCGGCGCTCAACGCGCGGCCCCACTGATCCCGTTGTTGTGGCCTGCATGCTTTTCCTCACTTTGACGACCGGATTGAGGTCCCCCAACCTTTGAATCCATCTGAGCACGTGCTGTGAGCGGCATCACCCGTAAGCTCGGACGATTCGTCCGGGATTTCGGACGATAGGAGCAAAACTGTGGTTCGGCTCATTTTTCATCCGCCGGGACCATCACCGTTTTCGCGCGTGGTTTCCCTGTGCCTTGCGGTGAAGGCCCGCCTGCTCAATCAGTTCGGTCAGGTACATCCGGAGCCCCTGGCGTAGTTCCATCCCCTCAGGCAGTCCTTGAATGGACGGGACGGAATCGGCAATATCGATAGTGATCCGGCCGCCTGCCATCGGCGCATTCGTGATGTGCAGGTCGCCGTAGGACTTCGGGAGTACGGGATCCACCCAAAGGCCCCCGAGCGAGACGTGGGTGTCGTACCGCATCAAGTTCGTCACCAGCCGGATCGGCGTGGTGGCAGCCTAGGGCCTCGGCGATAAACCCATACCTGAGCAGGCCGCTCGCGATGAGTGCATGTCGTGCGGCCAGACCGAACCGTTGTGGTAGCTCGCGGGATTGTAGGCCCCCATGTCGCTGGCCAGTGTCCGCACGCCCCAGCCGCTGAACATTTCCGGTGACATCAGGCGCTCCACCACCTGCGGCGCTTTGTCCTCGTCGATGAGACCGTACGCCAGGCAGTGGCCCATGTTGGAGGCGCACGCGTCGGCCTGCCGCTTCCTGCCATCCAAAGCGACGGCGTAGTAGCCACGGTCGGGCATCCAGAACTGCTCATTGAACCGTTTCTTCAACTGTGCACCGCGGTCGGCGAGATCTTCCGCCAAGGCCGTGTCACCGGCGTCGTATGCGGGCCTCTTTTACCTCGAAAAGATCCGCAAAGCCGAGAACGTGCTCCAAGGCATTCGCGGCGGTCAGTTCCGTCGCGCTTTTGCCAATGACGACGGCGAGCTCGCCTTCGACGTTGACCGTGCCGCGACCGCGTGCCGCCGCTATCAGATCACCGGGGTTTGGCTACCGTGTGAACAGTGTGCCACGCCTGGATGGGCAGGGATGGTGGTTGATAGTCCGGTTGTGCGCAATCCCGAGCACGACCGCGGGCTGTTCGGCGAGCACCCCGGGTGTTCGCCCCCCACATGGCAAACTGCTGATTTCCACCACGACGGCATCGCCGACGACGGCGAAGCGATCTTCGGCCGCCTGCTGGGCATGTGCGGTCAGTCCGGCACTGACCCGACCGGTTTCGACCGCCCCGCCAGGAGGGCAACGACGGCGGCCGCCAAGACCGCGGCGCCGAGCACGCCGCCGGCCAGGTTGAGGCCCAGGTATCCGACCCGGCTCAGGACGAGGCCCGAGACAGCACCGCCGGTCTCGTCCGAGGCGGCAATGTCCACCTCTGCCGAGTTGCCCCAGTCGTGGTTGCGCGCAGGGTCGTCGAAGATCTGGCCGACCTTCCAGACCGCCGGCGCGGTCAACCTCCTTTGAGCCTGGAAGCCGGCGCTGTCAGCCGGTCTGGGCCGGTACTTGCGTCATCGGCCATTGCGTTCGCCCAGGATGGGGCTGACTGACCCAATCAGGCTATTTTGCAAACTGAAACCTCCGTGTGAACGAGCAGCGTATTACCACAGCGGGAGTCGTAAACGGCTAGCGCGGGGCGTACCTCAGCAGCTTCAGGACCATGCTGGCTCCGTCGGAGGAGAACCGGTCCCCCGACTCGGGATCGAGCCATGGTTCCGGGTCTGCCAGGTGCCCGGCAAGCTCCAGGACCGGCAAGGGCAGCGCGGGCGCCTCACCGTTTGCAGTGAACAACCGATCCGGCCTGGTGGCGGGATCGTAGTAGACCCGGCGCTTGCGGTCCCTCGTTAGTTCGTCGGGACTATGGCAGGTGTAACCGGCCCAGTGGACAGGACCAGGCCATGCATCAGGGTCCGGGCGGGCATTTTGGCTTGTATCCGTGTGGGGAATTGGCTGGGCCAGGGGCGCTTGAGCTACCCGCTTCTGATCCTCAGGCGGCGGGGCGGACCTGACGTATTCCACCCACTGCCCGTTGACCTCAACGTAGAGCAGGTTCTGCTCGCCGCCCAGAAAATAGACTGTAACGTCGGCCCGCACCTTCGCCGCCGGATCCGTCTGCACTGCGGGCGGCATGCTGCTGCCCGTCGTCACTTCATGCATCTGACTGACCACCGTCGGTACCGGTTCCTGCTGGGCGCTGGCCGTACTCAGGAACGGGCGGGTTCCGGCGATGGATGACCGCGCTTCCATGGGCCTGTCCCTTCCATCATCGTGACACGGCCCTGCGGTGCCTGTGGGTGCGCGCATGTGACCACCGGTGCGCATCTTCTCGCGAGGATGCGAGACTCGCGAGAATGCCAGATTGTCGCTCCGCTCGTCTGCCGCTGCGCGGTGGCGGGGATGGAAGGATGCCACAGCGTCGAGTAGCACGCGGGTCCCGTCCGTTCCTGCGCTGAGCGCTTTAGTGCTGTCCGCTTGGACCACATCAGATCGTGCCCCAACCGCTTGTGCCTTGGCCGCTAGGGCTTTGGCCGGAGGCGCCAGGCCCCGGCCCCGGACAGTGGCGCCTTCGGTAGCGCCCGCGAAGCCTGAAATGGATTTGGAGATGAAGACAATGTCCGGGACGATCCCGGACTCCTCGAAACTGAAGAACGTCCATGTCCGCCCGTATCCGGCCTGTACGTCATCCACCATGAGCTGGATGCCGTGTTGATGGCATAGATCTAAAAGCTCCCTGAGCCAGGCGGCCCGGGCCATTCGAAGCCATTGAAAGTCGGGGGCGCCGCCATCGAGGAATCCGTTGTAAGGGACGCTGGATGCGTTTGCCAAGGGGACGCCCGCACCGTGCCGCTTCATGGAGTTGCCTGTCACAGCCAGCGAACCGAGGGTCATACCGTGGAATGCATTGGTGAAACCGAGAACATGGGGGCGTCCAGTCACCTTTCTGGCCAGCTTCAGCGCGGCCTCCACGCAGTTCGTCCCGGCTGGCCCTGGAAACATCACCCCGTAGTCAAGGTTCCGGGGTCTCAGGATCAGTTGCTTGAACGTCTCCAGGAACCGATGCTTCGCGGCAGTCTTCATGTCAAGGGAGTGGACCACTGCGCCGGACAGCACATATTCCACCAGCGGACGATGTAGTGCAGGGTGGTTGTATCCATAGCTCAGGGCGCTAGCACCGGAAGTGAAATCGACGTACTCGCGCCCCTCCTCGCTGTAAATCATGCTGCTGGCCGTGCGCTCGAAAACAGTGTCCAAATTTCGGCGATAGCAACGGACTTCGGACTCCAGTGATTCAAAAATATCCATCATGGGGGATGTTCCTGCCAGCTTGTGTGTGAAGGGTCGCGGACATCTGCGTCCGGACCAGTTCACGCCGCGAAATCAGGCCTTCACGAGAGCCGGCGCCTCAGCGTCGGCGGTGCCCGTACCGAGGTAGCGCTCGATGCTGACGGGGCAGTGGCCAAGCCCGCCGCCTTGGCCCCGGCGGCGGAAGTTGATGACCTGGCCGGTTCTGCCGCACCCGCAGGTGCCGGTCTCGACGTCGCCCATGTCGTCGGTGAGGAGGAAACCGGGGTAGCTGGTGCTGAGGGCGTCTAGTACGGCGATGGTGCCGGTCTCCCCCGGGGCGAGCTCCTTGCCGTTCTGGCCAGGGTCCCGGATGGAGATGTAGCACCACGGCGGAACGTGCTTGCGATGCAGCTGGCATTCGACAGCGAGCATGTTCGACTCGATCATCCCGTACATGTCGCGCACGTTCTCCGTGCGCACGCCGAGCAAGTCGTGGCACAGCTCCCGAAAGCCTTCGTCAGGGATGGCCTCGGCCGTGTGCCGCTTCCAGCCGCCGAGAGTGATGATCATGCTGTACGCGTCCAAGCGCACATCTATCTCCTCCCGCTCGAGGAACCGGAGGAGCCGGCCGATGAGGAACGGCGGACCGACGATGTGGCGTGTCATATGGCCCTTCCACTGGCGCAGGTGCTCCAGGGCCTCCCTGGCGTTGAACGCCTGGTCGGCAACGAGATATGCGTGGTGGTCGAAGACGCTGTTCAGGATGTTCAAGTCCTTGAGCAGTCCCAACTCCGAAGCTTTGGGGTCCGACGGGTTCAAGAAAAGCCCCGCGCCCCCGGACAGGCTGAAGAAGTCCCGGTAGGTCCCCATCATGCCGACCAGTGCCAGGGTCAAGGTCTCGCTGTTGCGGGGGGCGACGGACGGGAGACCGCGGGTTCCGCTGGAGCGGGTTTCGGTCTCGACGTCGGCCAGGGAGCAGGTGAGCAGCACCTGGGCGTCGGGACGCTTGAACATGCCGACCGGCAATAGTGGCAGGTCTTGCAGGTCGTTGATGTCGTTGATCGCGGCGGGATCGACTCCCAACGCTTCACACTGGGCATGGTAGAAGTCGTTACCGGCTTGGTGGTAGACCGCGGCGTCCCGCAGGACGTGGGTGACCGACCGTGCCCAATCGTCAGGGGACTGCAGGTTTGCCTCGGACACATTTCCCAGCATCTGCGCTAACGAGAGCATGGTGTCACTCCTCGGTGGGTGCGAATCGATAAACGTGGTTGGGCCGCCGGGTCAGCCGTACCGTCGCAGTTCGGAAAAGAAGCCCTCGACCACCCGGAGCTGGCCGCTGCTCGCAAGTTCGTCGTAGACGTACTTGCCCACGGCCAAGTCGAGCACGCCAAGGCCGAAGGGCGAAAACACCACGGGGCGATCGTCCGCCGGCGAGACCCTGCCTTCCATGACGTCGGCCAAGGTGCCGTCCACGAAGTCCCGGTGGCCGACCATCTGCTCCACGAGGTGGGCCGACGTCCCGGCTCTCAAGCAGTGGTCGACGTCGTCAAGGATGTTGGTCGACGCCAACAGGATCTCCGGGGCCAGGTCGCGCAGGGACACGTGCAGCACCAGCGGGTTGTGCTCGAACCACGTCGTGTCGTGCACGTGCGGATGGTCCGCCACCGTGGCGAACACGACGAGGTCGCTGCTTCTGATCAGCTGCTCGGGGCCGTCGTGCACGGTCACCCGGGCTCGGGCGCCGCTGCGTTCAAGATAGCCCTTGAAGCCCTCCGCGCTCTCGTCCGAGAGGTCGAACACTCCGATCTCGTCGAAGGACCAGTCAGCGGCGTTCAGGAAGGTGTGGATGTAACGGGCAATGAGGCCAACGCCGAAGAACCCGACACGTCGCGGACGCCCGCCTCCCCGGCTGAGCCAGTCGGCAGCCGCGGCGGCCGATGCAGCCGTCCTGGAGGCACTGATGATGGAGCCCTCCATGCAAGCCAGGGGGTACCCCGTTGCCCGGTCGTTGAGGATCAACACCGCTGACGCGCGCGGAATCCCCGATGCGACATTGTCCGGGAAGCTGGAGACCCATTTGATGCCGTCAACCTCTACCTGTCCGCCGACCGAGGCCGGCAGGGCTATGATGCGCGAGGTGGGCCGGTCCGGGAATCGCAGGAAATAGGACGGTGGGTTCACTGAGTCTCCGGCTGCATGCACGCGGTAGGTCTGCTCGACCAGCTCGATGACCTGCTTTTCCCGTCCCTGGAGCACCTGCTGCACCTGAGTCCCTGAAATGACCGCGAAAGGCGGAACTGTCTTCGGCTCTACGGCCGCTGTGCCTGGGGAAGTGGCGAATTCTGTCATCTTGAACCGTCCTGGGTGTGCGTATCGAGATCGAAAATGTTGCGCGGCTCGGCCATGCCGACGAGAATCTCCCGAGGCCCCTCATAGGCCTCGCGGCTGTGCGCCATGCGGACGTTGTCGACCAGCATGAGGTCTCCCGTCTCCCAAGGGGTTCGAAGAGTGTGGGCCTCATAGACCTCGTTCAGGAGGGCAATGATTTCCTCGCCGATCGGCTCGCCGTTGCCGAAGCGGGTGTTGAAGGGCAGCCCGTCGGGACCGTAGACGTCCACCAGGTACTCCCGCACCTCGGGCGCAATCGTCCATTCGCTCAGGAACGCCACCTGGTTGAACCAGCAGCGTTGACCGGTCACCGGGTGCCGGACCACGGCGGGGCGCCGTTGCCGGGTGCGCAGCTCCCCGTCGCTCTGCCACTCGAACTCGATTTCGTGCGCGCGGCAGTAGCTCTCGACGTCGGCGCGGTTCGAAACCCCGAACGCCTCCTCATAGGTGGCACCGATGTCTTCGTTGTAGCTGC
Source organism: Arthrobacter sp. B2060 (assembly GCF_059090445.1). Lineage (NCBI taxonomy): Bacteria > Bacillati > Actinomycetota > Actinomycetes > Micrococcales > Micrococcaceae > Arthrobacter > Arthrobacter sp. B2060. The sequence continues at coordinate 82,238 of NZ_JBNHFR010000015.1, read as the reverse complement.
GGGCGAGCAGCCACCCCTCGTTTTCGAACCGCCGGACGATGTCCGGGGGTATGGCATCGAGCACGGTGTGGGCGTCCGCCACACCGGTCACCCCACCGACGCTGGGTGCCTGGAGACAGGCGAAGAGCATCAATCCGGGGAACTCGAGCGCGTAGCTGAGCTCATGGTGCATGCACATGGGCTGATTCGCCGGCCAAGTGAGGGATGAGTACACGCCGTCCAAGTAGGGCTGCCTGGTTGCGAACGCCTCCCGGTCCGGCATGAGGCCACCAGAAACCAGCAGTTGGAAGGCATCGGCCACTTGGGCTGGATCTCGGAGGCCCAGACCGCGGACCAGGACGGCGCCGTGCTCAACCACGGCCGCACGCAGCGCCTCACGGTTCTGTTCGGCCCACCGTACGGAGTCGCGGCCATCCTCGACGGTGAGCATCGGTGCCTGCCCGGCTTGGCGTTCCACGTCGAACTGAATCCTGGGTGTAGGAGACGACATCAGAGGTCCTTTCGTTTCATGGATAGCTGGTGGGAGTGGCCGGCCGGTCCTCCCACCGGGGCCATGGAGACGGGCTCCGCGACGGCTCCCGCCGGCCGCGGGGCGGGCGGAACGGCAGCGTCCGCCAGGGACGAGGCTTCGAGCAGGGCCGCCAGGTCCGCCAGGATGGGCGTCTTCATGATGTCCTTGATCGACACTGCGCGCTTGAGCAGGACGGCGAGCTTCACCGCGGACAGCGAAGTCCCGCCCAGTGCAAAGAACGAGTCCTGCCCACCGATCCGGCCCACCGGCAGGCCGAGCACGGTCGCCCATGCCTCGGCGAGTCGCTGCTCGGTCGCCGAGAGGGCTTCCCCGGCGATGCCGGCCTCGGGGACGACTTCCAGCGCCATGCGGGTCAAAGCCTTCCGGTCGATCTTTCCGTTGCCGGTCAGGGGCAGGCTCTCCTGCCACCTGTACGCCGACGGAACCATGTAGCCCGGTACCCGCGCGGCCATATCGCTGCGGATTTCGTCAACGTCGAGCGGCAGATTGCCGGAGTAGAACGCCACGAGGAACTTGGACTGCCCGGCGCCCTCGCCTACGACGACGGCGCCGTCGCGGACGCCGGGAACTCGCAGCAGCGCGTTCTCGATGTCGCCGATCTCGATGCGGAACCCGGAGATTTTGACTTGGTTGTCCCGCCGGCCCAGGTACTCCAGCTTGCCGTCCGGGGACCAGCGGCCGTAGTCGCCAGCCCGGTAGAGCCGCGCGCCGTCCACATAGGGATCGGTGGAGTAGGCCTGTGCAGTGCGCTCCGGGTCGTTGATGTAGCCGCGGCCCACACACACCCCGGAGAAGGCGATCTCACCCGGCGCTCCCAGCGGCACAAGCCGCTGCCGCTCGTCGAGGATGTGGATCCGGACGTTCGGGATTGGCCGGCCCAGTGGCACGGAGCCGCCCGCGGGCGCTGCACTCATCACTTCATGGTTCGTGTCGTCGGAGGTTTCCGTCAGCCCGTAGGCGTTGACCAGCTTGACGTTCGGCATCACGTCGAACCAGCGGCGGACCAGCTCACGCTTTAGAGCCTCCCCTGTCGCCGAGACGCAGCGGAGGTGCGGTAAGGCGCGAGGCTTGGCGCCCAGGTACGCCACCACGGCGTCCAGATACGACGGGACGACTTGGAGGACCGCCACCGCGCCCCGTTCCACTGTGTCGATGAACCGCTCGACGTCGAGGATGCGGTCCTGCCCGACGATGAGTGTGCGGCCGCCGACGAGCAGAGCCGAGACCAGTTGCCACAGCGAGATGTCGAAGCATTGGGGGGCGGTCTGGGCGACGACGTCCCCAGGGCGGATCCCCAGGTCCTCGATCTTGGCGTACAGGTGGTTCACCATGCCGTCGTGCTCGCACATCGCGCCTTTCGGCTCGCCAGTGGACCCGGAGGTGAAATAGACGTAAGCGAGCTGATCGGGACGGATCTCCATGCCGAGGTCGTCGGCGGGGTGCCCCTCTGCCTCGATGTCCTCGAACAGAAGCTTCATCACTGCAGGCATTCCTTCCAGTGCCTCGTCGAGGGCGGTGGTGCTGCCGCCTTCCGTGAGCACTACCCGGGCCCCGGCCCGCGTGAGCGTTCTGGCGATTCGGTCGGCCGGGAAGTGCGGCTCGATCGGCAGGTACGCGCCCCCGGCTTTGAGGATGCCGATCACAGCGGCCATCCACTCCAGATCCCGTTCGGCGACGACCGCCACGATGTCCTCCGCGCGCAGCCCGCGCGCGAGCAGGGCACGGGCAATCCGGTTGGCGCGGGCGTTCAGCTCTGAGTACGTCCACTCCCGCGCGTCCTGGACCGCCGCGATGCGCTCGGGAAGCTGCTGGACGCGCTCCTCGAACAGCTCGTGGAAGCGCCGCTGGGGTCGGGGCCGCTCGGGTCCGGCCAGCTGTTCCAGTTGCAGGCGCCGCTCCTCGGGACCGACGAGATCGACGTCGTCGGGGTCCGATTCGGGGTCGGCGACCAGATGGCGGACCGCGCTCAGGTGATAGCCGGCGATCCGGAGGGCTGCGTCCTCGTCGAGGACGTCGCGGCGGTAGCGCAGGCTCAACGCTTCGCCACCTGCGGCGCCGTGGAGGGACACTCCCAGGACGAGGCCTTCCGCGAGCTCGGAATCCTCGTCATGGTCGGTGCTGAGTACCACCTCGTATGTGCCGGAAGCCGGCGGCTGCCCCGCCTCCGGCCCCCCGGCCCGTTCGGCGTGGGCCTGGACCTGCCGGGTGCGTACCGAAGAGACCAGCGCATGCCATGAACCTAGTCGCAGATCGAGTTCGCAGGGCCAGGTCCCCGACGCGTCCTTGCAGCCGGTCGTGACCTCTTTTTCGCCGGACAGCGACTGGAGCACCCTTGCATGAGCTGCCATCCAGATCGATGCAGGGGTCACGTCCAACATGCGGGACAGTGTCCGCACGGCCTGGCGCAGGTCCTCGGGCACAGCCACTTCGATCCGCCCCTGACCGGGCTGGCGCTCCTGCGTCCACCTGGGAATCGCCGTCGGCGCGGCACCCGCGGGGGCGGTCCGGTCTTTGCCCGGGCCCGACGAGCGGTCGCCGGCGGTGCGGCAGGTCAATGCAGAGGTGGTGGTCATGATACGGGCCTTTCCAGCGCGAGGGTGGACGTGGCGGCGGCGCGGGCCTCTTCGGCCGGGTTGCCACCCCACACGGTTCCCCGGGGGAGGGTTGTCCCCTTCATCACGAAGGAGTCGGTGGCGACGACGGCACCGTCTTCTGCGGTCACGCCGTAGTGGACAAGGCAGCCGACGCCGAGCGTGACGCCGTCCCCAAGGATGCTGTGGTCGGTCTTGAACATTCCGTCCTCCTGGGAATGGCATTGCACCGCAGAGCCGGCGTTCAGTGTGCAGCGGGAGCCGATCGTCACCAGGCTCCGCTCGGGGAACGCGCAGCCGTCGTCGAAGACCCGGGACCCAATCCGCACGCCGAGCAGACGCCAGACCAGCGGCTTGAACGGCGTCCCGTCGAGGATGGTCATGTACCGGCTCTGGATCTGCAGCTTCCAGTACCGCTCGTGCCACCAGAAGTATGGGTTGTAGATGGAGCAGAGCTGGGGCTGAAGTCCCCGGGACCGCGTCACGATGTGCTCGATGGCGCTGGGGACGAGCAAGCCAATCAGGAGCATCACGGCAAACGACGCGCTCACGGCAAGGAAACCGAATTGGTCGGACAGCTCGAGGGCGGCGAACATGGTGATCATGGCCAGCGAGATGTTGAGCCACCGCACCAGCATCAAGAGGGCCATCGTGCGCAGGTTGTGCCTGTTCTTGGCTGCCAGGTCCCGACGGAAGTGCGCACGGTTCTTATGTTCCTCGGGGAGGGCGTCCCGGAGGACCGAACGAGGGATCTCGAACGGCGGTGACCCGAGCAGGCCCACGTCATGGCGCACCGGTCCGTCGATGGGGACCGCCACCATGGTCGCGAGCAGGCAGTTGTCCCCGGTCCTTGCCCCGGCCGGGTAGAAAACGCCGTTGCCAAGAAAGTTGTGCGCGCCGATCGCCGCCCGACTGACCTTGAACGACGTCGGCGAGTAGTCGGCGTTCATAAACGACACCGCGTCAGCGATCATCGTGCCGGTGCCGATCGACGAAAGGAAAGGGTTGTCGTGCTTGAACACCGTGCCCATGTTGGAGCCGGTCTGCTGGACCTGCCCCAGGTCGTACCCGATGGCCCGCAGGTAGTTCACGACGTACGAGCTGTCGCCGAACAACCCTCCAAGCATGGAATTGTTGGTCAACCTCGTCACCGCCCGCGCCGCCGCGTCACGCAGTCCGAACAGCGGATACACCGTGTCGGGCTTCAGCGCGAGGTTGAGCAGCCGCGGCACGGTCGTTACGAAGACCAACGCCACGACCGTTCCACCGAAGACGGTCAGGCCGGCGAGGCCAACAGCGTGGGCGTAGAAGGACCAGTCAGTGAACGCCAAGGGGTGCGGCTCCAACAGCGCCGCCACGCGCGGAAACGCCAGGACGGCCACGGCGGTGGCTATGGTCAGCATGGCTCGGCCCAAGCCGGCCGCACTCAAGAACTGGGTGAAGGCGAACCATCCCCGGCGCCAGGGCCGGTAGGGCGTGGCGTCAACGGTGCGGAAGTCCACATCAGTGCGTCTGCCCGGCGTACCGTGCCAGCGCTCGTCCCCGGGCACTGCTTGGCCAGCATACAAACTGGACCGGTGGCCCAACTGCGAGCCGTCTCCCATAGCCGTGTTGATGTCCAGAATGCTGCCCTCGCCGATGAGCACGTCACGGCCTAGCGTCACCGCACCGACCTGGATGACGCCGCCGTGGGCTCGGTAGCCGTTTGCGATCACGTCCTTGCGGATCACCGTCCCCTCCCCAATCGTGAGCAGGTCGGTGCAGACCGGCAGGCGCTTGGTCAGGATCGTCACGTTGCGGCCCACTTTGGCACCCATGGCCCGCAGGTAGAAGGTTGTCAGCGGGGAACCGGCCATCAGCGAGAGGGGTGAGGTTCGCATCAGGGTCTTGACCAGCCAGAACCGGAAGTACGACAGGCTCCAGATACGGATCTCCTGGGGCCGGAAGCGCCCGACGATAATCCACTTCGCGGCCACCGGCAGGATACTCAGCAGCACGAACGTCGCCCCGGCGTAGGCGATCGACCGCAGGTAGACCTCCAACAGGCTCGTCCCGTGGCCCAACCAATGGTGGTTACCCTGCCCCGCTTCCGGGAATATCCACTGGTAGCCCACGACCGCGAGCCAGCCAGCGAGGAGGCAGTAGCCGAGGTAGACGAGCACCTGCAGGGCGCCACAGGCGACGTACTCCCACGTCCGCGCGTCCATGGGCGCCGGAGCCTCCGGCACTGAAGCCGCGACCGGCGAGGGCTCCTGCAGCCGGTCGTGCTGTGAAGGGACCTGCAGAGCCGCGGCGAGGGCGGAGACGCTCGGGTTGCCGTAGACGTCTTTCATCGACACCGCCGGCAGGTCCGGCTGCTTCCGCACGCGGGCGCAGAACCGTGCCATGACCAGCGAGTCCGCCCCCAGGTCGTGGAAGAAATCGGCGTCTACCGGCACGTGCTCGACGCCGAGCACGCCGGACAGCACCTCAGCCAACCGGTCCTGCAGCGATGCCGGCACCGTTTCCGCCGGTGCCAGGGCAGCGGCCAGCGCCGAGATCGTTGGGTTCTGGTAGATGTCCTTGATCGACACCGCTGGCAGGTCCGGCTGCTTGCGCACGCGGGCGCAGAACCGCGCCATGACCAGCGAGTCCGCGCCCAGGTCCTGGAAGAAATCGGCCTCCACTGGCACATGCCCAATGTCCAGCACGCCGGACAGCACCTCCGCCAACCGTTCCTGCACCTGCACCTGAACCGTCGCCGACGCCTCTTCCGCCGGTGCCAGGGCAGCGGCCAGCGCCGAGATCGTTGGGTTCTGGTAGATGTCCTTGATCGACACGGCAGGCAGGTCCGGCTGCTTGCGCACACGGGCGCAGAACTGCGCCATCACCAGTGAGTCCGCGCCTAGTTCGTAGAAGAAGTTGGCGTCCACGGGGACGTCGTCCTTCACCACCGATGCGAGAAGATCCGCCAGCCGGCGCTCCAAGGCAACGGCCGTACCCGTGGCCGGAGTTGCTGGAGAGCCGTTCCCGGCCGGAGCCGCGGTTGTCTCAGGAATGGGGGGATTGATGGGAGATGTGGGACGCGCGGCGCCCCGCAGGTTGTCGAGACTCATGTTCACTACAGGAATTTCCCCAGTGCGGCGGTGGCGATGTAGCCGGCCACGGTTATGGGTGCTGGGTGCTGTGGCTCCGACACCGGGTCGTATCGTCGGCCCGGAGCCCCTGCCAAATCGGCGGTTGCTAGCGCGTCGGCGCCGAAATGCTCGTGCACCCAGTCAGGGTTGTAGACAGTGTCCAGGTAGGGACGGCCCATGTCCGGGGAGATGGCCACCGCCGTCAGGTCCTGGGCGTCGTGGTCGGCGAGCCAAGACATGCCGCCGTGGACCACGGTCCCGGTGGAGCCACCGAGCGTGAAGCCGGCAGCCGCGAGGCGATGGCAGGCGCGCACCGTATCCAGTTCTTCGACCATCACCACGTCATCGATCAAGGACTCGTCGAGCTGCGGCGGCCGCACGCTCATGCCGAGTCCCGGGATCAGGCGCGTGGCCGGCTGGCCGCCGAACGAGACCGATCCTGCGGCATCGACTGCGACAATCCGGACATCGGGCCGGTGCTCGCGGAAGTAGCGCGCGCAACCCATCAAGGTCCCCGTTGTCCCGGCTCCCACGAATAGCACGTCCAGTTCGGGGAACTGATTGGAGATCTCGGGGGCAGTCCAGCGGTAGTGCGCTCCCCAGTTACCGGGATTGGTGTACTGGTTGAGCCAGATGTACCGCTCGTTGGACGCGCACAGGTCCCGCACGTGGTTGAGCCGGGCCCCGAGGAAGCCGTCGACGGGATCCGGTTCGGTGACCAGGTCCACCTGGGCCCCGAGCGACTCCATGAATTGGCGGGTTGCCGGGTTGCAGCGCGGATCGATCACACACACGAAGCGGTATCCCTTGCTGGCGGCGATCATGCTGAGCGCGACGCCGAGGTTGCCCGAGGAGGACTCCACGAGGATGGAGCCGGGGCCGATCAGCCCCTCCCGCTCGGCGCGCTCGACCATCTCCCGCGCCGGCTTGAGCTTGATTGAGCCGGCGAAATTGAACCCCTCGATCTTCAGATAGAGGCGGCAGCCTAGCACCCCTTCCAGGTCGACGAACAGGCTCTGTTCGTTGAACAGGTGCGGATCCTTGATAATCGGCATGTTCTCCCTCGTTCCCTGCCACGAGCTTGGTCAGGGTTGGGGGATCCTGACAGCTTGTATGTGAAGGGTGCCGGACAACTGCGTCCGGATCAGTTCACTTTTCAACAAGAGCCGCGCAGAGCGGCACGAACGGAACACTGCGGCCGCCGCTATTTCCCCAGCAGCGAATACCTGGCTTCCCCACCGCGAGTACTCCGAGTTGCAGTTGAGGCATCAAACCTGTGGTTCGACAGTAAGCAGGCTTCGTAGCTAGCCGCAACCGCTTCGAGTACCTGTATCCAAGCCCCTGTGAGTACCTACCTACTCGCACTCGCACCCCCCGCGCGGCGTCATACTCGACTCTTGTCAAAGACCTTCCCGACCCCTCAGAGCAAGCAGTAGCGTTCTCTCATGGACGCGTTCCGATCGACGCGCAAACCTCGAATTACCATGGCAGGAGCCGTCATCGCTGCTGCCGCATTGCTGCTGGCGTCGTGTTCGTCGCCGGCCGGGAGGGAGCCGCTTGAGGCGCCGCCGGCCGTGACAATCCCGGCACTGGAGTCTCCGCCTGAGCGGCAACCGGCGATCCCGCAGGTGTCAACAGCAGCACCGGAGACCGTCAAGCCTGGTCCGGAAGCAAAAGCCACCCAGGTGCACGCGGCCTTCGCCAAGCGAAACCTGATGAAGCACCTTGAGGCACTACAAAAGGCCGCGGACGAATCGGGCGGAAACCGCGCTTCGGGCACCTCGGGCTACGAGGCCTCCGCCAAGTACGTTGAGGAACAGCTGCGTGCTGCCGGGTACAGGCCTGTGCGGCAGGTCTTCACCTATTGGGATGAGGACCGCGAGACGGACGTCGAGACCTTCAACATCCTCGCGGACACGGCGGGCAGCGCCAAGCACACCATCGTAGTGGGCGGACACCTCGACTCCGTGCCCCGCGGCCCCGGGATCAACGACAACGGCAGCGGCGTGGCCGCCATGATCGAAACGGCCCGCTGGATGGCCGAAACGGGCATCCAGCCGAAGAACCGGGTGCGTTTTGCTTTCTGGGGCGCCGAAGAGGTGGACCTGCTGGGTTCCCAGCACTACGTGGACGCCCTCAGCAACAGCGAAATCGCGCAGACCATGCTGAACCTGAACCTGGATATGGTCGCATCGCCCAACGGCGGACGGTTCGTCCACGACGGTGATGGCTCAAGCTTCGGAGATGCCGGTCCGGCCGGCTCGGACGTAATCGAGCGCGCCTTCCTGGACTATTTCGCACAGAACGGGTTTGCGGCCGAGCCCACGGTATTTGAAGATGGCGATTCCGACTACTGGCCCTTCCTGAAAGCCGGCATCCCCACGGGCGGTCTGTTCACCGGAGACGAAGACGAGAAGACGGCAGAACAGGTCGAGAAGTTCGGCGGCCTTGAGAACGGCGAGCACGATCCCTGCTATCACAGGGCTTGCGACGACATCTCGAACATCGACCGGCAGTTGCTGCACGACCTGGCGGGTGCCTTGGGTTACGCGACGGTCGCCTTCGCGATGCTGCCCCGCCCCGACTAAGGGTAGGGAGCGCGGGGCTGCAGCTAACTACGAGGTTTCAATACAAGTGCTATTGCTGCAGTGAATGAAAGCGGCAGCCCCACTGAGCCCGGATCCACAGCGTCGACCACCCAGCGATTACGGCCATCCTTCCGGCGCCCCGCCGGAGGCTCAGCCGTCATCAGAGCCCCACCCGTTCCCGCCACATGGCCTGGCAGCAGGGGAACGGAACCGGCAACATCCACGAGAGCCGGGTCGACGACGGCCAACCCCGTGCCGAGCGCCTTCAGTACTGCCTCCTTGCGCGTCCACAGGCGTGTCTGGAAACCCGGCTGCAACGCCGGCTCCACCATCTGCACTTCTTCCTGTTCCCGAGCCGAAAGTGCAATCTGTCCAAATCCCTCAAAACCTGCGGCTCCGCCGCTCTCCAGGTCGACGCCGACCCCCAGCACCTGCCCGTCCGTGGACGCGGCCAGCAGGCACCAGTCCCCCGCCCGGCTCAGGCTCGCCAGGACGGTCAGCTTCCATGGGCCAGTTTGATACCGCGGCATCCCGTGCACGTGGTCGTCCCTGATGCACTCCCGGCAGACGTAGTCGGCCTGCAGGTCCCGTACGTCAACTCCTGCGGCCTCGGCGGCGTGGCGCCTTAACGCTATGCGCCCGGCCAGAAACCTCTCCCGCTGCACCTGCGAAGCGAACGTCCGTGCCAGCCGCCGCTCGGCATCGTCCAGGAACTCGGCCTGGCGAAGGTCGACGCTGGACAGCCTTACGGCTGCAAGACGGATCCGCTGCAGGTCTGGCTGGGCTGGCCTGTTTACACCGCCCCCGGAAGGGTTGCTGGAATCTTGACGGGTCATTGGACTCAACAGCCTATACGCCAGCGCCATCCTGCGCGCGTGCCGCCTCCCCGGAACGCAGTAAGCTCGGATCCATGAGTGTAATCCGTCCCGCCACACCCGCCGATGTTCCCGTAATCCTCCAGATGATCCACGAGCTGGCCGTCTACGAAAAGGAGCCGGACGCGGTCCGGAACACCCCGGAAATGCTGACCGAGGTGCTCTTCGGCGAGCACCCCCGGGTGTTCGCCCACATGGCCGAGAACGAGGACGGGCAGGTGCGGGGCTTCGCACTCTGGTTCCTCAACTACTCAACGTGGGAAGGTGTCCATGGCATCTACCTGGAGGATCTCTACGTCACTCCGGAGGCGCGCGGTGAGGGCCACGGCAAGGCGCTGCTGCAGCACCTGGCGGCAACCGCCGTCGAACGCGGGTATGCACGCGTTGAGTGGAGCGTCCTGGACTGGAACGAACCCTCCATCAATTTCTACCGGAAGCTCGGGGCCAACCCGATGGAGGAGTGGTCCACCTTCCGCCTCACCGGCGACGCCTTGGCGGCGTTTGGCGCCCGCAGCGGGGCGGGCGTCCATGGCTGAGGTTACGGTGGACGCCGCCGTCCATTCCATTCGTGCAAGGCACGAGTTCCGCGGGATGCGCACCACTGAGCACTACTTCACCGTCCCGCTGGACCATTTCAACCCGGCTGCCGGCAAGGACGCCGCCGCCGAGACCATTAACGTCTTCGCGCGCGAATACGTGTCCGCGGACCATAGCGAGGCAGCCGCGGAAGCGTTGCCATGGCTCCTCTACCTGCAGGGCGGACCGGGCGGCCGCGGCAACCGGCTCATGTCGCTCGGCGGCTGGAACAAGGCGGCCGCGAAGGATTTCCGGATCCTCATGCTTGACCAGCGCGGCACCGGTCTGTCCTCCCCCATCGACCGGAACACGCTTCCGGCGCGGGGCAACGCCGCTGCCCAGGCCCGCTACCTCGAACATTTCCGGGCTGACTCGATCGTGGCCGACGCCGAACTCATCCGCCAGGCCCTCGGCGCAGAGCCGTGGAGCATCTACGGCCAAAGCTACGGCGGATTCTGCGCGTTGACGTACCTTTCGTTCGCGCCCGAGGGGCTGCGGGAGGTCCTCATCACCGGCGGCCTGGCGCCGCTGTCCGGATCGGCAGACCGCGTGTACCGGGAGACCTACAAGCGCGTGGCCGCCCGCAACGCGGAGTACTTTGGCTGGTATCCCGAAGACCGCGATACCGTGGACCGGATCGCCCGCCACCTCCGGAGCACGGATGAATTTCTGCCCGGAGGTGAACGCCTGACAGTGGAGCGGTTCCAGATGGTGGGCGCCTTTCTGGGCGGAAACACCAGGGTGGACGCGCTCCATAACCTCTTGGAGGACGCCTTCGTGGACACGCCACGCGGTGTCCGGCTGTCTGATTCCTTTCTCGAGCAGCTCCGGCCCCTGGTCTCACGCGCCGGCAATCCCCTCTACGCGCTGATGCATGAATCGATTTACGGCCAGGGCTCGGCCACCGATTGGGCCGCGTGGCGGGTCCTCCGCGAGTTCCCGGAGTTCAGCCCGGACGCACCGAAACTCCTGTTGACCGGTGAGATGGTGTACCCGTGGTACTTCGAGCAGGACGAGGCGCTGCGCCCGCTGAAGGACGTGGCTGACCTGCTGGCCGCCAAGCCGGACTGGAAGCCCCTTTATGACCTGCCTCAGTTGGCGGCCAACACCGTGCCGGCAGCAGCCGCCGTGTACACAGACGATATCTACGTGGAGCGCGGCCTGTCCCTAGAGACGGCCGCAGCTGTCCGGGGACTGCAGGTCTGGGAAACTGCTGATTTCCACCACGACGGCATCGCCGACGACGGCGAAGCGATCTTCGGCCGCCTGCTGGGTATGGTGCGGTCAGTCCGGCACTGACCCGACCGGTTTCGACCGCCCGGCCAGAAGGGCAACGACGGCGGCCGCCAGGACCGCGGCACCGAGCACGCCGCCGGCCAGGTTGAGGCCCAGGTATCCGGCCCAGCTCAGGACGAGGCCCGAGACAGCACCGCCGACGGCACCGGCAACACCCATCAGCATGTCCGAGACGCCCTGGACCGCGACGCGGTCCTGCTGGCTGACACTTTCCGCAAGGAGCGTGGATCCGGCGATGGTGGAGGCCGACCACCCCACGCCCAGGAGCACGAGGCCCACTGCAACGGCCGTCGTCGACCCCTGGCCGAAGCCCGCCACCAGAACAGCGGCCAGGAGAATGGCGAGGCCCAGCGCGATGGTCTGCGTCCTCCCCAGCTTGTCGGTCAGCCAGCCCATGACCGGGGAGAGTGCGAACATCCCGGCGATGTGCAGCGAGATGGTGAATCCAATGATGACCAGCGCGTCGCTTCCGGCGGCATGGCTGCCATGGACACTGTGGGGGCCCGCAACGAGTGCCTGCAGGTGGAGCGGGGTCATGGACATGACGCCCACCATCATGGCGTGGGCACCGACGACGGCGGCCAGCGCCAGGATCGCGGCCGGTGCATGACGGACCGCCCGGAGGCCCCTCGCGAGTGAGCCTCCGGCCAGCGCCGGAACCGGCGCACCGCCCGCGGCAGCCCCGGCGGGCTGACCCCGTGCGGCAAGCTGCCGCGCCAGGATGAGCGGGTCGGGGCGGAGCCCGGCCAGGAGCAGGCCGCAGGCGAGCAACAGCCCGGCAGCGGAGATGACGAACGGTCCTGCAATGGGCGGCAGCCCCAGGCTCTGGCCAACCACGGCGCCGGGCTGGACCAGGTTGGGCCCGGCCACGGCTCCGACGGTGATGGCCCAAACGACGGCGGACAGGGAACGTCCGCGGTGTTCGGCATCGGCCAGATCGACGGCGGCAAACCGCGCCTGCAGGTTGGCGGCGGTGCCCACCCCGACGCCGGCCGCGCCAATCGCCAGGAACACGAAAATGCCGGTGACCACGGACACCACGATGAGGAGCGCACCGGCCAGTGCGGCCGCCAAGCCGGTGGCCAGGCTGATCCGGCGTCCACGGCGCTCAGCCAGTGAGGCAAGCGGCAGTGCCGCCAGCGCGGCGGCGAGAGTCATCATGGTGGCGACGGATCCGGCCCACGCCTCGGAACCGGACAGGTCGACCGCGAGCAGGGAGCCGATGGATACGGTGGCCCCTGTAACAATGGCGCTGAGCAACTGCGCGGATCCCAGGAGCAGCACGGTGCGACGCTGCACCTGGCGCACATCCGGCTCCGCCCGGGAAGTGGTTGCCATCCTCCGAGCATAGTCCTGGCCCGGCTGTACGAGGAGGACCCACTGCAAAGTTTTAAATGGAGAACCCCGGCCACAGAGTGACCGGGGTTCCACGTGGGCAGTTCCCAGGAGGGCTGCCTCAGGCCTGTTGGCCGTACGCCTACTCGACGTCCGCGTCCACCTCGCCCCGGCTCTTCCGGGCGTCCTCCTCGAGGCGGGCGTCCAGCTTAGCCTGCTGCGCCTTGGAGCTGACCAGGCTGGCGATCACGGCCACGATGATGGTGCCCACGATGACCGCCAAGGAAACGTAGGTGGGGATTTCGGGTGCCCACTCGATGTGGTGGCCCCCGTTGATGAACGGCAGTTCGTTGACGTGCATGGCGTGCAGGATCAGCTTCACACCGATGAACGCCAGAATGAAGGAGAGCGCGTGCTTCAGGTAGATGAGGCGGTTCATCAGGCCGCCGAGCAGGAAGTAAAGCTGGCGCAGGCCCATGAGCGCAAAGATGTTCGCCGTGAAGACGATGAACGCGCTCTGGGTGAGGCCGAAGATCGCGGGGATGGAGTCCACGGCGAACAGCAGGTCCGTCATGCCGATGGTCACGAAGACGATCAGCATGGGGGTGAAGACCTTCTTGCCGTTGACCACGGTGCGGAGCTTGCCGCCGTCGAACTTCTCCGACATGGGGATGACGGTGCGGATCTTGGCGATGATCGGGTTTTCCCGGTCCTCTTCATCTTCGCCTTCATCCTGTGCCTGCTTCCACGCCGTCCACAGCAGGAAGGCACCGAAGATGTAGAAGACCCAGCTGAACTGCTCAATGACGATCGCACCGAGCATGATGAAGATGCCGCGCAGGATGAGGGCGATGACGATACCCACCATCAGCACTTCCTGCTGGTACTTACGGGGCACGGAGAACCGCGCCATGATGATGATGAAAACGAAGAGATTATCGATGCTCAGGCTATATTCGGTCACCCAACCGGCGACGAACTGCCCGCCGTACTCCGGGCCCGCAAACATAAACATGGCACCGGCGAAGACCAGGGCAAGAGCCACATAGAAGGCGACCCAGAGGCCGGCTTCCTTCATGGAGGGTTCGTGCGGACGCCGCACCACGAGGAGCAGGTCTAGCAGGAGAATGATGCCGAGGACGACGAACGAGCCGACCTCGAACCAGACGGGAAGCTGCACAGGGATGCCTTTCGCAGGGTACAAAAAACTGGTGTAAGTCTCTCCGGCGAACCTGTGCACTTTGTGCTGATGTGGCTGCCCGCTACGCCCGGCAAGGCATCTGTGCCTTGCGTGTTGACGTCCGTAGCGCTTGGGATACTCCCCTACGTGACCTCAACTTTACCTCACGCCGGCGCCTCCCCGCGCCTCAACGTGCCGCAGCAGGGCAACGTTCCACCATCCGGATACTGCCAGGACCGCTCCAGGCGGGCTTCGGGTCAGGCTTGCGGTCAGGCGTGCGGTCAGGCGTGGCCGGCGGCCTGCATCTGGCGGAGCTCCTTTTTCAGCTCCGAGACTTCGTCGCGGATCCGGGCTGCAACCTCGAACTGGAGTTCGGCCGCCGCGCCATGCATTTGCTCGGTCAGCTGTTCGATCAGGCCCACCAGGTCCTCGGCGGGGGCGGCGGCGAGGCCGTCCGCCCGTACGGTGGCCGCGCCCTTGGCCGCGGACTTTCCCCGCTTGGCGCCCTTCGCGAGGCGGTTGTTGTTCAGCAGTTCCTGGGTGTCGGCGTCCTCCCGGGCCAGCTGGTCCGTGATGTCCGCGATCTTCTTCCGCAGCGGCTGCGGGTCAACCCCGTTTTTCTCGTTGAAGGCGACCTGGATGGCGCGGCGGCGGTTGGTCTCCTCGATGGCATGCGCCATGGAGTCGGTGATCCGGTCCGCGTACATGTGCACCTGGCCGGACACGTTCCTCGCCGCACGGCCGATGGTCTGGATCAGCGACGTGGAGGAACGCAGGAAGCCCTCCTTGTCCGCGTCGAGAATGCTCACCAGGGACACCTCGGGAAGGTCGAGGCCCTCACGGAGGAGGTTGATGCCCACCAACACGTCGAAGCTGCCCATGCGGAGCTCACGGAGCAGCTCCACGCGGCGCAACGTGTCAACATCCGAGTGGAGGTACTCCACCTTGACGCCGTGGCCCAGGAGGTAGTCCGTGAGGTCTTCGGCCATGCGCTTGGTGAGGGTTGTGACCAGGACGCGCTCGTCCTTCTCCACGCGGGTACGGATTTCGCCCAGGAGGTCGTCGATCTGGCCCTTGGTGGGCTTGACGACGACTTCGGGGTCCACCAGGCCGGTGGGACGGATGATCTGCTGCACGTAGCCGTCGGCCTTGCCGAGCTCATACTTTCCGGGCGTGGCGGACAGGTAGACGGTCTGGCCGATGCGCTCCAGGAACTCGTCCCATTTCAGCGGCCGGTTGTCCATGGCGGACGGCAGCCGGAAGCCGTGGTCCACGAGCGTGCGCTTGCGCGACATGTCACCCTCGTACATCGCACCGATCTGCGGCACGGTGACGTGGGATTCGTCGATCACCAGGAGGAAGTCGTCCGGGAAGTAGTCCAGGAGACAGTGCGGTGCCGAGCCCCCGGGGCGTCCGTCAATGTGCCGCGAGTAGTTCTCGATGCCGTTGCAGAACCCCATCTGCTGCATCATTTCGAGGTCGTAGTTGGTGCGCAGCTGCAGGCGCTGGGCCTCGACCAGCTTGTTCTGGCCCTGCAGGACGCTGAGCCGCTCCGCGAGCTCATTCTCGATGGCGGTGATGGCGCGGGACATGCGCTCGGGCCCGGCGACGTAGTGGGACGCCGGAAAGACGTACATCTCGGTTTCCTCGCGGATGACGTCGCCGGTGACCGGGTGCAGCGTGTAGATGTTCTCCACCTCGTCGCCGAAGAATTCGATCCTGAGCGCGAGTTCCTCGTACATGGGGATGATCTCGACAGTGTCGCCGCGGACGCGGAAGGTTCCCCGGTGGAAGTCCATGTCGTTGCGGGTGTACTGCATGGACACGAACTTCCGCAGGAGGTCATCCCGGTTCATCTCTTGGCCCCTGCGGAGGGTCACCATGCCGGCGATGTACTCTTCCGGGGTGCCGAGACCGTAGATGCAGGACACCGTGGCCACGACGATCACGTCCCGGCGGGTCAGCAGCGCATTCGTGGCGGAGTGCCGGAGCCGTTCCACTTCTTCGTTGACGGAGGAGTCCTTCTCGATGAAGGTGTCCGTCTGCGGAACGTAGGCTTCCGGCTGATAGTAGTCGTAGTACGAGACGAAGTATTCCACCGCGTTGTTTGGCAGCAGTTCCCGGAACTCGTTGGCCAGCTGGGCGGCCAGGGTCTTGTTCTGGACCATCACCAGCGTGGGGCGCTGCACCTGCTCGATGAGCCACGCCGTGGTGGCGCTCTTTCCGGTACCGGTGGCGCCCAGCAGCACCACGTCCTTTTCGCCGTTCTTGATCCGTTCGGTGAGCTCGGCGATGGCGGCCGGCTGGTCGCCCGCGGGCTTGAACTCGCTGATGACCTCAAAGGGCGCGACGACGCGGTTGATCTCCTGCGCAAGACTCATGTATCTAATCTACCGCTGCCCGCAGACGCGTACGACGGCGGCTGCCAGCCGCTGCTTGCTGCCCACCGCTCCATTCCCGGTCCGGCGGTTTCCATGAACCAGGCTTCCTTGCCTTGGGCGTACCTGGACGTGGAAGTGTCCGATGCGTGGAGCGCCGCGACACGGTGCTTTTCCGCCGCGTAGGCATCCCGGGCGGCCGGATCCGCGGTGAGCCAGTCGCGGAAGCCCAGCGCGAAGCGCCAGCCGGGAGAGCCTGCCACGCGGACGTGGAGGTTCACGGGCCGTCCGGGATCTGCGTTGCCGTGGAGCCGCTTCGACCAGGCTGCGGGATCGGGGCGTCCGGCCGCGGGGCTGTCGAGCAGGATTCCCGGCCACACAGGGAACCCTGCGGCAGTGAGCCGCGGCGCAATGCGGTCCGCCGTCTCCAGGTCCGCCACGGCCATCTGGAGGTCGATGACGTTCTTGGCGTCGAGCCCGGGGACCGCTGTGGATCCGATGTGATCGACGGCCAGGACTTCATGGGGGGCGGCGGCCCGCAGCCTGTCCATGAGGAGGGACGCCTGGCGCCGCCAGTCGGGATCGTGCGGAACCAGCACCGGGCCGCCGTTCCGGGCAGCGACGGTGGCTTCGCTGAGGTTCCTGGCGTACGGCACGAGCCGGTCCTGCCACAGCCGGTCCACCGCACACCGCAGATCCTCCGGACTGCCGGAATTATCCAGGACAACATCCGCCGCCGCCAGCCTGACGTCCCGGGCGGCCTGGGCGGCCATCCGGGAGCGGGCCTCCTCCTCCGTCATCCCGCGGTGTTTGACCATCCGCTGGACGCGGACCTCGGCTGCCGCGTCAACCACCACGACGAGGTGGAAATTGCTTTGCTGGCCTGTTTCCACGAGGAGCGGGATGTCCTGGACCACGACGGCGTCCGCGGGGGCGGCGGCCATTACCGCGGCGGCCTGCCGTCGGACCAGGGGGTGGACAATGCCGTTAAGCTCGGCACGCCGCTCCGGGTCCCGGAACACAACGGCGCCGAGGCGCGCCCGGTCCAGCCGGCCCTCGGCGTCGAGGATGTCCTCCCCGAACTGCTGCACTACGGCGGCGAGGCCGGGCGTGCCCGGTTCCACGACGTCGCGGGCGATGGCGTCGGCGTCCACGAGCACCGCCCCCAGCTCTTTGAGGCGTGCGGCCACCATGGACTTTCCTGAGGCGATGCCGCCCGTCAACCCGATCTTCAACACACCCCCAGACTAGTCCCCACCGCTCCCCTGACCTCGCTCCGCTCGCCCAGGGAACCCTCGCGGCGTGGGCCCATGCCCGGACTAGACTTGGGCGGTGCAAGAGCAAGAGAGCAGGACGTCGTCCTTCACCACCCTGGCCGCCGGGCCCGACTTCCGTCATGAGCTGGAGGTCAAGCGGTCCCGGTTCATCACTGTGCTGCGGCGTACGGACAGCGAAGACGCCGCGCGGGCGCTCGTGGCGGACCTGCGGCGGGAATTCCATGACGCACGGCACCACTGTTCTGCCTTCGTGCTGGGCCCGGACCGCAGCGTCCAGCGTTCCAGCGACGACGGCGAGCCCTCCGGAACGGCAGGGATCCCCATGCTGGAGGCCCTGATCCGCCGGGAAACCGCCTCCGGGGTGACGGACCTCAGCGACGTGAGTGCCGTCGTCGTGCGGTATTTTGGCGGGATACTCCTGGGGCCGGCGGGCTGGTGCGGGCGTATTCCGAGTCGGTGTCCGCAGCCCTTGACCTCGCGCCGCTGGTGCAGCGCAGGAGGCTGCGCCTCTGCGCCGTCCGGGTCCCCCATGCCGCTGCCGGCCGGCTGGAGAACGATCTCCGCGCCGCCGGCTATGCCATGGCGGCGACGGGATACGAGCCGCAGTCGACTGTCCTGCGGCTGGCCCTCCCCGACTCGCCGGAAGTTCTGGCTGAGGCGGCCGATCGGCTGGCAGCCATGACGTCCGGAAGCTCGGAACTGGAGCCCGAAGGCACAGACTGGGTGGACGTGCCGCTCCCCCGCTGACCGCGGCCGCCCCGGACCGGGATGCCCAAGCAAGGTGCCCAAGCAAGGGTGCGCAAGCAAGGGTGGGCAACCAAGGTGCCCCGGGCTAGGACTGCGATTATCAGGTTGCTTATCAGTTTCCTGCTTCCTAGGGTTGAGGTGTAAGCCAGCACCGCGCGCCAGGCCGGCCGGTGCCCGTGCGGCACACCGCAGGCGGCGCGCCAGGTTGAAGGAGGACGAATGTCGGAAAACAGCATCGCAGGCAAGAAGGTCGCCTTTCTGCTCACGCATGGCGTGGAGCAGGTGGAGCTGACCAGCCCCTGGAACGCGGTAAAGGAAGCCGGCGGCGAGCCCACCCTCGTTGCTCCCGTCAGCGGAAAGCTTCAAGGCTTCAACGGCGTCGAAAAGGGGGACACCTTCGACGTCGACCTCACCCTGGCGGAGGCCAACGCCTCGGATTTCGACGCACTGGTGATCCCCGGCGGCGTCGTGAACGCCGATCACCTGCGCGTGAACAAGGACGCCCAGGCCTTTGCGCGGAGCTTCTTCGAACAGCACAAGCCTGTGGCCGCTATCTGCCACGGCCCCTGGCTGCTCATCGACGCCGGAGTGGTCAAGGGCCGGAACCTCACCTCCTACCACACCCTCGCGACCGATCTCAGGAACGCGGGTGCCAATTGGACCGACGAGCAGGTGGTAGTGGACCAGGGGTTCGTGACCAGCCGGAAGCCGGACGACCTCCCGGCCTTCAATGACAAGGTGCTGGAGGAAATCGCCGAAGGGGCTCACGCCGGCCAGACAGCCTGACGCTGCCGGTTCAGCAACCAAAAAGGTGGCCGCCCCCTTCCGGGGACGGCCACCTTTTTACTGGCTACCAGTACTTACGGCAATTAGTTGCCCGTCAGCTTCTCGCGCAGTGCTGCAAGAGCCTCGTCCGAAGCAAGCGTGCCTGCACCGGTCTCAGCAGCAGCCGGCTCGGAGGAGTAGCTCGTGGTGCCGGAGTCGCTCTCGCCGGAGGTTGCAGCTGCTGCGTCGTCGGCAGCGTGCTGGGCAACCTGCTTCTTGTGGGCTTCCCAGCGGGTCTGGGCGTCAGCGTACTGCTGCTCCCAGGCGGCGCGCTGGTTCTCGTAGCCTTCAAGCCACTCGTTGGACTCCGGGTCGAAGCCCTCCGGGTACTTGTAGTTGCCCTCTTCGTCGTACTCAGCGGCCATGCCGTAGAGTGCCGGGTCGAATTCGGTGCTGTCGGCGTCGACGCCCTCGTTGGCCTGCTTGAGGGAGAGGGAGATGCGGCGGCGCTCGAGGTCGATGTCGATGACCTTGACGAACAGCTCGTCACCGACGGAGACAACCTGCTCAGCCAGCTCAACGTGGCGCACGGCGAGCTCGGAGATGTGAACCAGGCCTTCGATGCCGTCTTCAACGCGGACAAACGCACCGAACGGAACCAGCTTGGTGACCTTACCCGGAACAACCTGGCCGAGGGCGTGGGTGCGGGCGAAGGTCTGCCACGGGTCTTCCTGCGTAGCCTTGAGCGACAGGGAGACGCGCTCGCGGTCCAGGTCGACCTCGAGGACCTCGACGGTGACTTCCTGGCCAACTTCGACAACCTCGGACGGGTGGTCGATGTGCTTCCAGGACAGCTCGGAAACGTGGACGAGGCCGTCTACGCCGCCCAGGTCCACGAAGGCACCGAAGTTGACGATGGAGGAAACGACGCCGGGACGGACCTGGCCCTTTTCCAGCTTGTTGAGGAAGGTGGAGCGGACCTCGGACTGGGTCTGCTCGAGCCATGCACGGCGGGACAGCACAACGTTGTTGCGGTTCTTGTCCAGCTCGATGATCTTGGCTTCGATCTGCTGACCGATGTACGGAGCCAGGTCGCGCACGCGGCGCATCTCGACGAGGGACGCCGGCAGGAAGCCGCGCAGACCGATGTCGAGGATAAGACCACCCTTGACAACCTCGATGACGGTACCGGTGACAACACCGTCTTCTTCCTTGACCTTCTCGATGTCGCCCCAGGCGCGCTCGTACTGAGCACGCTTCTTGGAGAGGATCAGGCGGCCTTCTTTGTCTTCCTTGGTGAGCACCAGGGCTTCGACCTGATCGCCAACGGAGACGACGTCTCCGGGGTCAACGTCGTGCTTGATGGAAAGCTCGCGGGAGGGGATGACACCTTCGGTCTTGTAACCGATGTCGAGCAGAACTTCGTCGCGGTCGACCTTGACGACGGTACCTTCGACGAGGTCGCCGTCGTTGAAGTACTTGATGGTGGCGTCGACTGCTGCGAGGAAGTCCTCAGCGGTACCGATGTCGTTAATGGCGACTACGGGGGTACCGGGCTTCTCGGTGGAGGTGATGGTCATGTAGTAGGGGCTCCGTTGTGGATAGTTAGTCGGTCAGGCAAACCATCGCCCCAGCGTTATGGAACGCAGGCGCAAAGCGCGGCAGATCGCAAGAATCTGCCGGGTCCTCCTGATTTTGTGGATTAGAGATGCGTGCACGTAGTACACGCCCGCTTAGTCTAGTCGCTCGCGTGAACCGGGGTCAAAGCGTCGCGGCTACCCTGCGGGCCTGTGACCTGCCACAATGCGGTCAGAAGTGGGTCAGGCAGTGCGGCGCGCGCTCGACGGCGAACATGTGCCGCGCTTTCAGCGCCGCGCCGGATCCGTGCTCGGTAATTCGTCCGGCCGAGGCCAACGTCACCGGACACACACCGCCGACATAGATGGAGCCGAGTTCGGCCACATCGAGCGACAGCTCCGGCTGGACACCCGACGGAGCCTCGGTGACCCGGGCATCGCCGCCGCTGACCTCGAGGAGGAAGGTGCCGTCCGCAAAGCCCAGGGAATCGCTGATCCCCAGGACCAGGGACTCGTCCGCGGAGTAGCGCCGGGCTGCCAGAGCCTTGCCTGCGTCGAGGATCCGGAGCCACAGCATGTCCCTGTGGTGGGAGGACTCGATGCACCGCGGGTCTTCCAGCGCCCACGCGAGGGGGTCATCCGCCGGGGCGTCCGCCCAGCTGACCCGCTCGGTCAGGTCGATGCTGCCGAGGAACTGCCACAGTTCCAGGTAGGCGGAGTGGGTGGCAGCCACGAGGTCGATGAGTTCGATCGTGTAGGGCTTGGTGTCCCAGCCCGCGAACTTGTACGAGACATAGCCGTCCACGGAGCCGGAGGCGTCGTAGTGCAGAGCGCACTTGATGGCCTCGTCCTCTTTGCCTTCATCACCGACGGCCCCGGAGACCTTCTGCCGGTAGGCTTCCTGCCGGACGATGGACCCCGGGGTGTGCCGGTGCACACGTTCGAATACTTCCGGCGCCAGGTCCAGGAGGACTTTCCGGTCCGCTATTTCCACTCTGCCTGTCGCAGCATGGCGAAGCCGGAACCTCGGGCCGGTATCGACCTTGACAGACCGCTCGAAGGTGGCCACACCGTAGCCGAAACGGCCGTAGATGGACCCCTCCGACGCCGTAAGAGCCGCCATGGCCAGCCCGTCGGCCTTGGCGGACGAGAGGTCCTCGGTCATCATCCGGCGCAGGAGGCCCTGGCGACGGTGGGTCCCGCGCACCGTCACCGCCGTCACCATGTGCGTCCGGAGCTGGCGGCCGTAGCCGACGTTCAGGTCCTTGCGCAAGGTTCCAAATGTTGCCACGGGAACGTTGGCGCCCAGGGAATGCGGGGCAACTTGGCCGGTCTGGTAGACGCCCGTCAGCTCACGGTCGTCCACCCTGTACATTGCCAGGATCTTCTCCACGAATGCGTCATCCCGCCGGGTGTCGTGGAAGCCGAAGCCCACGGCCTGCAGCCAGTCGGCTCCCTCGCTGTAGCCGGGCGCGTCGTCGTCCGACACCCTGAATCGCCTGATCTCATAGCTGTCCGCCACGTATTGCTCCCCCTTTGAACCGACTGACATTTGAACTTGATGACAATCATGTGCAGGGCGCCGATATAGCGCCCTGCACATCTTGTATGCACTAGTGGCCTGCGTCGTACCAGCTGGTGCCCACGCCGATCTGCACGTCAAGGGGAACGCTCAGTTGCGCAGCGGAGCCCATCTGCTCCGTGACCAGCTTCTCAACCGCCTCGCGTTCCCCGTTGGCCACCTCCAGCACCAGTTCATCGTGCACCTGCAACAGCATGCGCGACTTGAGTCCCTGCGCGGCCAGCTCGGCATGCACGCCCAGCATCGCGCGTTTGATGATGTCCGCGGCGGACCCCTGGATGGGCGAGTTAAGGGCGATGCGCTCGGCGTTTTCCCGCATCTGCCGGTCCGTGCTGGTGAGATCCGGCAGGTAGCGGCGCCGCCCTTCGATGGTGGACGTGTAACCGTCGATCCTGGCCTGGTCCACCACGCCCCGGAGGTAGTCGCGGACGGCGCCGAACCGGTCGAAGTAGTTCTTCATCAGCGTCCTGGCCTCATCGACCGAAATTTCCAGTTGCTTGGACAGGCCGAAGGAGGTCAGCCCGTAGGCCAGGCCGTAGGACATCGCCTTGACCTTGGAGCGCATGGCGCTGGTGACCTCTGCCGGCGGCACGTGGAAGATGGAGGAGCCCACGAACCGGTGCAGGTCCTCGCCCTGGCGGTAGGCCTCGATCAGCCCCGCGTCACCGGACAGGTGCGCCATGATGCGCATTTCAATCTGCGAGTAGTCCGCGGACAGCAGGCACTCGTACCCGTCGCTGACCACGAAGATGCCACGGACGCGCCGGCCCTCCTCGCTGCGGATCGGGATGTTCTGCAGGTTGGGGTTGTTGGAGGAGATGCGCCCCGTCGCCGCCACATTCTGGGCGTACGTGGTGTGGATGCGCCCGTCCTCGGCCACGGACTTCTTGAGCGTCTCCACCATCTGGCGCAGCTTGGCCGATTCGCGGTGCGCCATGAGCTGGACCAGGAATTCATGGCCCGTCTTCTCCAGCAGGTTCTTCAGCGAAGCGGCGTCCGTGGTGTAGCCCGATTTGATTTTCTTGGTCTTGGGCAGCTTCAGCTCGTCGAACAGCACCGTTTGGAGTTGCTTGGGCGAACCCAGGTTGACCTCGTGGCCGATCGCGGCGAAGGCACGTTCCTGCGCATCGTCGATCACGCGGGCGAGGTCTGCCAGCTGTTCGTCCATCAGGTCCATGGAGACGGCGATGCCGGCATGCTCCATGTCGGCCAGGACCCGGCTCACCGGCAGTTCCAGTGTTGCCAGCAGTTCCTCGGCCTTGCGTTCCTGCAGTTCAGATTCGAAGAACCGGCTCAGCTTGTGGACGACGGCGGCGACCTGGACCAGCGCCCCCGACGCCGCTGCGGTGTCGTCGTCGAACGTCAGTTCCAGCTGGCCGGCCTTGGCGGCCTCCGGGGAGACGTGGATGTTCAGGTGGTATTGGGCCAGCTCAGCCAGCTCATAGGTGCGGCGGTCGGGCTGGATGAGGTAGCCGGAGATGGAGGTGTCATCCACCACGCCTTCCAGGCCAAGCCCGCGGTTGTTCAGGGCTTTCAGGGCTGCCTTGTAGCCGTGCATGACCTTCGGGGATTCCGCGTCCCGAAGCCACTGCGCCAGGACGTTCTCGGCGTCGGCGTCCAGCGACGTAAGGTCGACGTATGCGGCGGCGTCGTCCCGCACGATCGCGACGGCGTCGGCGTCCTCGCCGATCCGGCCGGGCAGGACGTCGACGGCAAGGGCGGACCGCTGGCGGGCCCCTGCTGCCAGGAAGGACCGGAGCGCATCCGCGTCGGTCAGCCTGGCGAAGTCCCGGCTCTCCAGGGGCTCGCGTTCCGCTTCGGGGGCATCGCTGGCGTACAGCTCAAAGAGCCGCGTGCGGATGGTCTTGAACTCGAGGGTGTCGAAGAGCTCCTCGAGCGCCTCCTGGTTTGGCCGCGGATCCGCCAGTTCGTCCAGCGTCACGGGAAGGTCGAGGTCTGTGTGCAGCCTGTTCAGCTTGCGGTTGCGCTTCACCGCATCAACATTGGCCCGCAGCGCGTCGCCCACCTTCCCGCCGATGGCATCGAGGTGTTCCAGGACGCCTTCGAGCCCGCCATAGAGGTTGATCCACTTCGCAGCCGTCTTGGGTCCGACGCCGGGAACCCCCGGGAGGTTGTCCGCGGTCTCCCCCACCAGGGCGGCGAGATCCGAATACTGGGCAGGCGAGACAAAGTACTTTTCCTGGACAGCGGCAGCATCCATGCGCGGGATGTCACTGACGCCCTTCCGGGGATACAGCACGAAAACGTTGTCCGTGATGAGCTGGAAGGCGTCCCGGTCACCCGATACGAGCAGGACTTCGTATCCGGCCTTTTCACCCATGGCTGCCAGCGTGGCCAGGATGTCGTCAGCTTCGTAGCCGGGCATCTTGATGGTCTTGATGCCCCAGGCGCCCATCACCTGGTCGATGAGGTCGATCTGGCCGCTCATCTCCCGGGGAGTCTCATTGCGGCCGCCCTTGTATTCGCTGTACTCGGCCTTGCGGTGAGTGGTGTCATCCGAGACGTCGAACGCCACCGCGATGTGCGTGGGCTTTTGTTCCTTGATCAGGTTGATGAGCATGGATGTAAACCCATGGATCGCATTGGTGTGCTGGCCCCGGGCGGTGGAGAATTTGTCGGCCGGGAGGGCAAAGAAAGCCCGGAAGGCCATGGAGTGCCCGTCCAGCACCAGAAGCCGGGGCTGGTCCGTCAGGGGAATGACGGGTGCCTCGGTGGCCGACACCGACGGGCCGGCAGGCGAGGACACCGCGATGTCCTGAAGGGTCTCGGTTGTGGACGGGAAGGGGGCCGGTTTGGTTGTTTCACTCACAGGTGCCAGCCTAGTTGCCATGATGGACAATTTCACTCTCGGCAGCCCTGACGAGGAACGGGCCGGGGATCGCGGGCCGGCGGAAGCAACGCGCCCTGCCGGGGAGGTTCCCTCCGTCGAGGCCCAGTTCAGGGAAGAGCTCTTTGCCGCTGGTGTGCCAGAACACCTCCACGATTGGCTGGGCGCGTACGGAATCGGTGCGCTCGTGGTGAAGATGGGCATCCGTTTCCTGGAGATGAGCCCCGAACGGACGGTGGCCACGATGCCGGTGGAGGGGAACACCCAGGTGGCGGGAATCCTCCATGGCGGCGCCCACGTGGTGCTGGCCGAGACCCTGGGATCATTCGCGGCGGGGATGCATGCGGGGCCGGGCCGGCAGGCACTGGGAATCGAAGTCGGGGCAACGCATCACCGGGCCATCGCGTCGGGCACCGTGACGGGCACATGCACTGCCATCCACCTCGGCCGCACGCTGACCACCCACGAGATTGTCATGACAGATGAGCAGGGCCGCCGGCTCTCCACCGCCCGCCTCACCAACCTGATCCGGGACATCGGCGCGTAGCTGCTCCGCCGTCTAGCCTGGCCCGGACGTCTGCCCTGTGGCTGACCCTGCCACGAAGCGGTACCGCAACTCCACGATCCCCCGCCCTTGGGTGCGGGAATCCACCAACTCAAGCGGCGGCGTCGGACTTTTCAGCGGCAGCAGCCGCTTCCCCCGTCCGAGCACGACGGGGATGATCGAGACGATCAGTTCATCGAGCAGGCCTGCGTCGGCGAACTGGGCGGCGAGTTCGCCTCCTCCTACCACCCAGACGTTTTTGCCTGCGGCGTCGCCGGTGAAATCGTCAGCGAACTCAGCGACGTCACCGCGAACGAACGTGATGTCCGCACCCGGCGGGGCGCTGAATTCGTGGTGCGTGAACACCCAGCAGGGCATGTCGGCGTAAGGCCAGTTGCCCGGCTCGTGGTCCATGAGCCACTGGTAGGTTGCGCCGCCCATCACGATGCAGCCCACGCCGGCCATGAAGGAGTCGTAGCTTTCTTTCCCGCCTTCGAACCCGTCGAACTGCAGCAGCCATGCAAGGTCATCATCAGCCGTGGCGATGAACCCGTCGAGGGAAGACGCCACGTAGTACTGGACACTGGACATGGGCCCAGCCTAGCGAGTCCAGTGCGAGGTTCCCAGAGCGGCGGACGCTGGCCGCTGGCCGCTATCCGCTGAAGTAGGGAATGATCAGGTAAAGCCCGAACAGCACTGCCACTCCGCAAAGGCCGAAGCAGATGTAGGCGAAGTAGCGGACCCATGCGGGGGCGGCAGTCTGGCTGTCTCCGGCAATGGCGGTGAGGCGGACGCCCAGGGAATACAGGACCACAACGGTTACGGCTGCGGTCAGCGTGGCACCGGCTACGGTGAGGAGTTCCAACCACTTCATCGCTGCGTGTCCTTCGGGTTGTTCGCCTTGGCGCGCTCGGCGGCGCGTGCGGCCCGGGCGAGGGCTTTCTTCTTGGCGAAGCGGACGGCCTGCCCTGCTTCTTCGACCTCTACGGCGTTGTGGTGGCCAACTGCGGACTTGCGTGAGACCAGGAACATGTAGAGCACTGCTCCGGTTCCGGCGACGGCGGCGATCACCACGCCCACGGTGCCCGTCTTGACGAGGATCGCGGTGAGTGCACCGACAACGCCCGCTGCGGGCAGGGTGAAGAGCCAGCCAAGCGCGATGCGCCCCACCATGCCCCAGCGGACGGTTGTCCCCTTGCGGCCCATGCCCGAACCGATCACGGAACCGGAGGCCACCTGCGTGGTGGAGAGGGCGAAGCCAAGGTGCGAGGAGGCGAGAATGGCGGACGCGGTGCTGGATTCGGCTGCGAAGCCCTGCGCGGGCTTGACCTCAGTAAGGCCCGCGCCCATGGTCCTGATGATCCGCCAGCCGCCTGCGTAGGTTCCGATGGCGATGGCGAACGCGCAGGCCGCGATGACCCAGAACACCGGGCCTGAACCCGGCTCCTGCGTTCCGGCGGCGATCAGCACGAGCGTGATGATGCCCATGGTCTTCTGGGCGTCGTTGGTGCCGTGCGCCAGCGCCACGAGGCTGGACGTGAAGATCTGGCCGGTCCGGAAGCCGCCGCGTTTCTGCGTGAGCTTGCTGCCGGTCTCGGGATCGTGCCGGGAGGTGAGCGCGTAGGCCACGCGGGTGCAGATGTAGGCCACAATCCCGGCAATGAGCGGGGCGAAGATGGCCGGCAGGATGACCTTCTGCATCAGGGACTCCAGATTGATGGAGTGGAACCCGATGCCGGCCACAGCGGCTCCGATGAGCCCGCCGAAAAGGGCGTGGGACGAGCTGGACGGCAGGCCCTTCAGCCACGTGATCATGTTCCAAAGGATCGCGCCCATGAGGCCGGCGAAGATGATGTCCGGCGTGATCTGGATGCCGTCGTTTCCCTCACGGATGATGCCGCCGGAAACCGTCTTGGCCACTTCCGTGGACAGGAACGCGCCCACCAGGTTCAGGACGGCTGCGAGTGCAACTGCCGTCTTGGGTTTGATGGCACCGGTGGCGATGGGCGTGGCCATCGCATTCGCGGTGTCATGAAATCCGTTGGTGAAGTCGAAAAATAAGGCCAGTGCTATGACCAGCGCCACCATTAAGGTGATATCCACCTGTTGCCCAATCTGCAGAGTCGATGATCAGCAGTTCCACTTCCCCGGACGCCTGCAAAGCACAGAGTTCACCGGCTGTTCACGCGATGGGACTTGCAGTGGCTGCAGAAACGGGTTTGAAACCCTATAGATCGTACGCGCCACGCACTTCAGATCAAACCCGGTCTTCCATGAACGTCCGAATGGCTTCAAGCTCCCCGGGGGACAGACCCCGCCTCGGATCGGGCGAGACCAGCAGCGCACGCCCGCGCAGGATCCTGGCCCAGGACTGTGCCCGGCCTTCGAAGGCAAGCTGGTCGTCCACCCAGATGATCCGCTCGGGACGGCTGAACTCGACGTCGGCCTGGATGGCCTCCAGCTTCCACCAGTCCGCTCCACTGCCCGCGCCGTCCGCGGTCAGCACCGGCCAGTCTCCGCCGTCGAGCCCGGTTGCGGGGCACAGCACCGCAGGCGCCAGTTCCTCCCAGCTGGTCAGCCAGACGCAGCGAAGGCCCGGTGTCGGCGCCAGCCCGTTGAGTTCGTCGATCAATTCGGCCGCATAGGCCACCTCGAGCATGCCGGTGTACGCATACCTCCAGGCCGAACCCCACGGCGTGAGTCCGGCGGCGCCAAACGGGCACACCACGCCGTCCACGTCCAGGTAAAGTGACGCGTTTCCCACGGCATGGTCCTTCCACTGCGGCGGCAGGCGAGGCACCGGCCCCAGCCAGCCCCCGGCTCTTCGTCCGCCCCCGGCTCTGGTTCCAACGTTATGGAACCGGTGTGATGCGGGGCAAGGGGATGCCCCTCGACATGCACGCCTCCCACTTCTGGGACGCCTTCGCCATGGCCGCACTGGGCACCATCACCGGGAAGTACCACCACGGCAAAGATGTGGAGATCCTCGGCCTCAGCGACGCCAGCACCCTCCTGCGCGAACGCCTCGGCGGCAAACTCGGCGCGGGTGGGACTGTTAATTTTCAGATATGAAAAGCCCCGCTCTGCAGCTGCCGTCATCAGGAAGGGCCCAGCAATCTATGGCCTTGGTCTTCCTGGCCGCAGCCTCATCGGCGCCTGGATCGGAGCCCACTGGGCCACCCGGCTCAAGTCCAAGACCCTCTACCGCGTCATCGCGGTCCTGCTCGTCCTGATCGCTGCGCTGCTATTCGTCACCCACTTCTTCACCGTCGACCCCCTCAACATTCCCGCAGGCCCACGAACCATCCTGGGAATCGCGGCCGGCGCGGTGATCGGCGTCGTGGCTGCCCTGATGGGAGTCCCGGCGGTGAGCTGCTCATCCCCACAATCGTGCTGCTCTACGGCACGGACATCAAGATCGCCGGCAGCCTCTCCCTGGCAGTATCGCTTCCCACCATGCTCGTGGCGTTCGCCCGCTTCAGCAGGGACAAGGGCTTCGCCGTTCTGGGACAGAACAAACCATTTCTCGTGGCCATGACGCTGGGCTCCATCACCGGGACGGTTATTGGAGGACTTCTGTTGGGCGTCGTGCCGGACTCCGTCCTTATTCCGCTACTCGTCCTACTGCTGCTCTTGTCCTCAATCAAGGTCTGGAAACACGAGTAGCGGCCAAACATGCCTTCCAGATGGCACGTTCCACAGGGGACGCGTCCGCAGCACCCACGTGGATCAAAGGTCCCAAACTGCGGAGGATAGACTGTGCCCGTCAGCGCTGGAGCAGATCCGACGAGAGGCAGGCATGGGCGACACCGAGGCAGCCGAAGTCATTCCCACCGAAGAACTTGTCCTGCTTCACCGGTATTGGAACGCCGCCAACTACCTCACGGTGGCCCAGATCTACCTCCAGGAGAACCCGTTGCTGCGGGAGCCGCTGAGGCCGGACCATATCAAACCACGGCTGCTCGGCCACTGGGGAACAGGCCCTGGGCTGTCTCTGATCTACGTGCATCTCAACCGTCTGATCAGGCGCACCGGTGCGGAGGTTCTTTTCCTTGCCGGCCCTGGCCACGGCGGGCCGGCCGTGGTGGCGAATGTGTACCTCGAAGGCACGTATTCGGAGGTGTATCCGGAAGTCAGCCAGGACGCGGCGGGGCTGCGGCGTCTTGCGCGCCAGTTTTCGACGCCCGGCGGGATCGGAAGCCACGTGGGTCCGGCCACACCCGGGTCCATCCACGAGGGCGGCGAGCTCGGTTACTCCCTCATGCACGCCACCGGCGCCGTCATGGACAACCCCGGACTGATAGCCGCCTGCGTTGTGGGCGACGGAGAAGCCGAAACCGGGCCGCTCGCAGCGTCATGGGACGCGCCCTTCTTCCTCAACCCGGCAAGGGACGGCGCCGTCCTGCCGATCCTCCACCTTAACGGGCACAAGATCTCCGGTCCCACCGTGTTGGGCCGCCGTTCCGACGAGGACGTGGAGGCGCTGCTGCATGCCCACGGCTGGGATCCCGTCACGGTCTCGGGCGACGACCCAGCACGGGTCCACCGGGAACTGGCCTCCGCCGTGGACGGAGCATATGCCGATATCCGCGGGCTGCAGGAGGCTGCCCGAAGCAATGGCGTGACCGGCGCCGCCCGCTGGCCGGCCATCATCCTGCGGACACCCAAGGGCTGGACCGGCCCGGAATCCGTGGACGGCAGTCCGGTGGAGGGAACGTTCCGTTCCCACCAAGTGCCGCTGTCAGGGGTCAAGGACAACCTGGAGCACCTCGCCTTGCTCGAGCAGTGGATGCGTTCCTATGAACCCGAAACACTGTTCGACGCCGATGGCCGGCTCCTTCCCGACCTGGCAGCCCTGGCGCCCGAAGGCAAGCGGCGCATGGGGTCCGTGCCGCCCGCGAACGGACGCCCGTCCGTACCGCTCGAGATCCCGGATCTGACGCGGTACGCCGTGGATCCCGGCGAGCGCGGCTCCACGAGCAGCGAGACCACCAAGCCGCTCGGCGAACTGTTCCGCGACCTCTACCGGAACACGGAGGAAGACCCGCGTTTCCGCCTCTTCTGCCCGGACGAAACCAACAGCAACCGCCTGGGAGCCGTCTTCGAGGCGAGCGACCGCTGCCTGATGCTCCCGCCCGGCGGCGGCGACGCCGCGGGGTCCAGTGACCACGTCTCCGCCGATGGCCGCGTGATGGAGGTGCTCTCCGAGCACCTGTGCCAAGGCTGGCTCGAGGGGTACCTGCTCAGCGGCAGGCACGGTTTCTTCGCCAGCTACGAAGCCTTCGCCATGATCAGCGCCTCCATGACCGTCCAGCACGCCAAATGGCTCCAGCACGCGCGCGAACTCGACTGGCGCTCCCCCATTCCGAGCCTCAACATCCTGCTGACGTCTACTTGCTGGCGCAACGACCACAACGGTTTCAGCCACCAGGGACCCGGCCTCATAGATACGGTGCTCTCCCTCTCCGGCGAGGTGACGCGCATCTACCTCCCGCCGGACACCAACACCCTGCTGGCCACGGCCGAACATGCGCTGCTCAGTACGGACTACGTCAACCTTGTGGTGGTGGACAAGCAGTCGCATCCGCAATACCTCACACTGGACGAGGCCAGGGCCCATGCCGAGGCAGGTGCGTCAGTCTGGGACTGGGCCGGCAACGAGCAGCCGGAGGGCACGGCTGACCCGGACATCGTTCTTGCCAGCGCCGGTGACATCCCCACCGAGGAGACACTGGCAGCCGCCTGGCTCCTGCAGCGCCACGTCCCCGAGGCCCGTGTCCGGGTGGTCAACATCATGGACGCCATGGTCCTCCCGCCCCGGAACACCCACCCGCACGGCCTCGACGACGGCACCTTCAGCTCCCTCTTCACGGACGCCTGCGATGTGGTCGTGGCCTGGCACGGTTATGCCCGCTCCTTCCACCAGCTGCTGCACGGGCGGCCCCACCCGGAACGGTTCCATGTGCGCGGGTACAGCCAGCAGGGAACCACGACCACGCCCTTCGACATGGTGGTGCTGAACCGGATGAGCCGCTACCACCTGACTCTTGAAGCGCTGCGGCGCATGCCGCGCCGGCTGCCCGGGGCGGATGACCTGGCCCAGCTGTGCAACCGGCAGCTGGAAGCCCACGCCGCATACATCCGCGAGCATTTCGAGGACCTCCCCGAAATCCGCGACTGGATCTGGACGTCACCGGCCCCGCCCGAGTAGGCGTGGAGAGTCAAATTCGCTGCGCGCTTTGCGGGCATTGTTGGGGACGAATCGGCCAATGAATGTTGCCGTCACCGCCCCGAGCAGGGACATAAGGAGCCAGGGAGCGAGTGCAGTGGTTCCCGGCACGTAGGCGAGCTCATAGAGCGGAGCCAGGGCGACGTTGGCGATGACGACCGCGAGCCCTCCGGCACTTGCGAGCAAGCCGAAATACACGCCGGTGGGACGTCCGGCGGCAAACTCCATTACCAGGCCCATCGCCATGGGCATCACGCACATGTTCCCGAGGGCAAGACCGGTTACCAGCACAAGGGCAGGCAACACAGGGAGGCCGCTTGGCGAAGGGAAGACCGCCAACGCCCCGAGGGAAGCGAAGCCCAAGGCCTGCAGTGCAAAGCCAAGGGGAAGTGCGATTTCCGGTCCGGCGTTACGCATGAGCCGGGCTATGGGCCACTGAAGGGTGATGGTCAAAACGGAGGCGTAGGCAAAGACGACAGCCAAGGCACTAATTCCTGGCCGCCGCGTTCCAGTTCCACCGGCAGCCCGAAAAACAAATATGGCCACTAACTTAAATGAGAATTATTCGCTACAGGCGCTGTCCGCTCACACACCTTGTGAGGGACGGAGCGAGTTTGGTTTGGGCGATAGCCTCTTTCCCACCTTGTGCACCACCGCTGGTACGCTCGGCGTGTCACCAGTTCTCAGGGAGCTGAGCATGCGGGAGCAGAAGGACGTCGTTGTCATAGGGGGCGGCCAGGCCGGACTCGCGATGAGCAGCGTCCTGCAGCAGCAAGGGCGCGAGCACATCATTTTGGAGCGTCGGAGAATCGGTGAAAGCTGGCGCACCGAAAGATGGGATTCCTTGCGTTTCCAGTTCCCCAACTGGACGATCCAACTGCCGGGCTACACATACCGGGGAAACGATCCCGACCGCTTCGCACATTACAGCGAGATCCTTCGTCTGGTGGAGGACTACGCGGTGAGCACAGGGGCTCCGGTGCGTGAGAACACTGAAGCTCTCGCCCTCACAGGACGCGGCACGGGCGAGGACTTCGAAGTGTCCCTGGCTGAAGGTTCCATCCATGCGCATCGCGTAGTTATCGCGACCGGACCGTTCCAACGTCCGCGGATCCCCCAGCTGGCGAGTGACGTCTCACCATCGGTGCTGCAGCTCGACCCCACGCGTTACCGGTCACCAGAGGCCCTGCCGGCAGGCGCCGTGCTCGTGGTGGGCAGCGGCGCCTCAGGCTGCCAGATCGCCGACGAACTGCTACATTCCGGGCGCCGCGTGTACCTGTCGGTAAGCCGGCACCGGCGCGCACCGAGACGCTTCAGAGGGAGGGACGTCTACTGGTGGCTGGAGGCACTGGGCCGTTTTGCGCAGACAATAGACAGCTTTCCCGCTCGGCAATATCCGCCTTCCACGGTCGTCACTGGCGTGAACGGCGGATACAACGTCAACGTCCGGCAACTGGCCGCCGACGGCGTCAGCGTCCTCGGCAGGGTCATCGGCGCATCTGGCCCAAACCTCGATGTCCAAGCCAACGCGAACCAAGTACTCGATGAGGCCGATCAGGCCTACACCGGCTTCTTGTCGGCAGCGCGTCAATTCATCAGCAGCAACGGGATAGAAGAGTGGCTGGATCAGGAAGAGCCGGAGGAACGGATCCAATTTCCTGCCGTTGAAGAGGTCGACTCGCTGAATCTTGCCAGGGAAGGCGTTAACACGATCATCTGGGCGACCGGCTATGCCTACGACTTCGACTGGGTCAGGATCCCGGTGTTCGACGACCGCGGCCGGCCCATCCAACAGCGCGGCGTCACTGCAGTCCCTGGGCTGTACTTCCTCGGGCTGCACTGGATGCACACCTTCAAGTCAGGTCTGCTCTCAGGTGTCGGCGCGGACGCAGAATTTCTCGCCGACCACATGGCTGGATGTCCCCCGGCTTAGGCCACTTGTGCTGGTAGGGTCTGCGCATGGATGAAAACTTGGGGAAGTTCATCGACGATTTTGCTCAACTGGTGCAGCTTGCGCAGTCCGGCCAGCACCGCGTGCAGGGCGGAGAGCAGCTGCTCACCACTCTCACTGAACATCTCGGTGTTCCCGCGGAAACGCTGTCCGTGGTCGTGGAGGAGATAGCCGTGCACCGGTTCGTTGATGCTGACATCCTGATGGCAGAACTTGCCGCCGAGAGCGAGGACTTCCAGCTGCTGGGCATCGGCGGCGGGGACCAGCGCCATCACCAGTCACTGAGCGACATGCTGCAACAGTCCCGGTTCTTCCCGCAGTTCCCTCTGTCGCAGCCCGATTTCAAGAACCTGGCTACCGGGCCGGATGAGCAACGCCAGGCCGTGGCCATGGGCCTGTGGCTGTTTAGACAAGGAGGCCGGCCAGTTGCCGTGTGGCAGCGGGATGCAAACCCGCGGTTCGGGCGGCTGTCAGCTTCCCTCGAGGTCCTCGCGGGTGACACCGGCAGTGCGGCGGAATTCCTCTCCGAGTTCCGTCGGCGACTGCAGCACCGGAGCGTTCTCAAGGGTCAGATCATTTCATTGGTTATGGGCGAGTACGGTCCCAGCGCCGCAGGCGTCACCTTCCATGCCAGACCTTCCCTGACAGAGTCCGAGGTCATTCTGCCCGACGGCTTACTGCAGAAAGTTTCAGGTCATGCGCTCGGCATCGCCGAACACCGAGAGTCGCTCAGCGAATACGGGCAGCACCTCAAGAGGGGCATCCTTCTCTACGGCAAGCCGGGGACGGGCAAAACCCATACTGTGCGCTATCTTCTGAGCCAGAGCGCGGGAACCACCGCCATCCTCCTGTCGGGGGGATCGCTGGCCAGAATCGCAGAGGCCGCCACGATGGCCCGGGCCTTGCAGCCTTCCATCGTCGTTCTTGAGGACTGCGACCTGATTGCCGAGGACCGAAGCTTCGGGCACGGACCGCAACCGCTGCTGTTCGAAGTGCTGGACGCCATGGACGGCCTGGACAGAGATGCAGACGTGGCGTTCGTCCTCACCACCAACCGCGTCGATATGCTCGAACGTGCTCTGGCGCAGCGTCCGGGCCGCGTTGATCTGGCCGTAGAGATCCCGCTCCCGGCCTTGGACGAGCGCATTAACCTCGTGAAACTCTACGCCCGCCGGATTCCCTTCAGTAGTGACGCTGTTGAAGATGCAGCATCTCGCACCGAAGGAACGACCGCCTCCTTTGCCCGAGAACTCGTCCGGCGGGCCGTGGTTGCTGCCGCCTTGGAGGGCGTCCCCGTTGATGATAGACATCTGAGCTTCGCTGTCGACAGGCTAATGGAGGACGGCGAGGCACTTACCCGGAGCCTCTTGGGCAGCGGAGCAGGCGCCGGCTTCGAGAACCCTGGCGTCAGCGGTTTTGGTGCACCCGGCTTATCTGGACCCGGCCTCGACGGAGCCAGCTTTAGAGGGCCATCTAGCGGCAATATTTCCTACAGTTCTGGCATCAGCTCCGAAGCGGACGCATCATCTTAAAGTTGGTCATCTCGACGCCAAGCAGGATGGAGTGCTGCTCGTCGGTCACGGTGAACCCGTGCTGCTCAAAGAAGGGTCGAGCCGTAATGCTCGCGTTGGTGTGCAGCTCGGTTGCACCGGCCAGGGCCGCGATGGCGTGGAGATGCGATAACAGGGCGCTGGCGACGCCGCATCGACCGAACTTGGGAGCTACAAACATCATGTCGATGTAGCCGTCGTCTCGGACGTCGGAGAAGCCGGCGACCTCGGCCCCGATGGTGGCCACATAGGTATTTGACGCCGTCCTTGCGGAGTTCCACTGATTCACGTCCCGTTCATCTGGCCGTGCCCATGCCGCGATCTGCTCTGCTGAGTAATCCAAGGCAGCAGTCTGCGTCACCGCCGCCAGGAATACGCTCAGAGTGGCCGCGGCATCGGTTTCGACGTACGGACGGATCTCCATCCCCTGATTCCATCACACCGGGACGGCTGCCCGACGGAAGTCCCCCGGCGGGCAGGCGCAAGGTGCAGAGGAAGATCGCGGCGGTGCCTTGCTGGGCAACGCCTGTCCCCCGGCATTCCCCGGCAGTAGGCTGGAGGCACTCATCCGGGAGCTGTCCGATGCCTGAACTCGACGACCTGATCACAACTGCGCGCGACGCCTATCGGCGCCGGGACTGGAACGTGGCGAACCGCAACTTCACTGCTGCGCTGCGCCAGTCCGAGCAGGGGCCGGAACAGCTCGGCCCGGCCGACCTCGAGGGACTGGCCGACTCGGCCTGGTGGCTGGGCGACGTGCCCGAATCGCTGGCGGCGGCCGAGGAGCTGTACCGGCGGCAGGACAGTGATGGCGAGCCGGCTTCCGCGGCTATGACGGCGATTGTCCTGGCACTCCGCTGGGGAACGCGCGGCGACCTTGCCGTTGCATCTGGGTGGCTCAACCGGGCCCGGCGGCTGCTGCAGGGCATTACGGAATGTCCGGAGGCCGGATATCTTCTGTACCTGGAGGCGGCCATGTCCATGGACCTCGAAGGGGACCCGGCTGCGGCCGCTGAGGCCGCCGCCAAGGTCGAGGCCCTGTCCCGGCGCTTCGCGGACCCTGCCCTCGCCTGTTTCGCCCGCGTGCTCTCAGCCATCGCCCTGGTGCGGAAAGGACGGACAGACGCCGGCTTCAACGACCTGGACGAGGCGATGCTGCCGGTGCTCGCCGGTGACGTGGCCCCTGAGTGGGCGGGCGACATCTACTGCACGGTGGTCCACCTCTGCCACGAACTTGGCGACCTCGCCCGCATGCGGGCCTGGACCGCAGCTTTGGAGCGCTGGACCGCGGATCTTTCCAGCACGTTCGTGTATGCGGACGTGACCCGCGTCCACGAGTTGCAGCTGCTCAGTGCCGAGGGGAACTGGGATGCTGTGGAGCGCGAGATCGGCCCCCTGAGCGAACGGCTGGCGACATCCCACGGCTGGATGGCCGGGGCCGGGTTCTATGAGCTGGGCGAAATCCGGCGGCTGCGCGGAGATACGGCAGGCGCCGTGGCGGCGTACGCCCGGGTGCGGGGCACCGGCGTTGAACCGCAGCCCGGTGATGCCCTCCTCCGGGCCGCCGCCGGTGACCACGACTCAGCGCTGGAGCATCTTCGGGTGGCGCTCGGCGAAAGCGGCGACCTGGAGGGCGCCCGCATGCGCCTCGCTGCTGCCGAGCTTGCCGCAGCCGCAGGACATCAGGCCCTCGCCTCGGCGTTCTGTGAGCAGCTGGAACAGACAGCTGTCCGCTTCGCGTCGCCCGGGCTGCAGGCCTGGGCAGCCCACGCACGCGGAATCGTGCATTTGGGAGCCGGCCGGCCGGAGGAAGCCCTCGGCGTGCTGAACACCGCTGCCCGCATCTACCGCGAGCAGCGCTCCCGTTACAGCACAGCCCGGATCCACGAGCTGATGGCCGACTGCCGCGCCGCCCTCGGACAGTCGGACACCGCCGCCGCGGACCGGGCAACAGCGCTCGCCATCTACCGCCAGCTTGGCGCCGCCCCGGACGCCCGGAGGCTCGAAGGCGCCTCCCCCGGCGGCCTCACGGCGCGTGAAGCGGAGGTCTTGGCACTGGTCAGCGGCGGAGCAAGCAACCGGCAGGTGGCCGAGTCGCTGGTCATCAGCGAAAAGACGGTGCGCCGGCACCTTGCCAACATCTTCCTCAAGATCGGGGTGACCTCCCGCACGGGCGCGGCCGGTTGGGCGCAGGAGCACGGCCTGAAAAAGCGTTCGACGGCGTAGCGCGGCCATCGGACGGGACTCACCCGCCGCCGTCGTACTTCAGTGAAACTGACACCGCACGCCGGTGCAGCCGGCGCTGCATCATGCGACCCATTCCCCGCCGCGAAACATGCATCATCCGCCCGATGCGCGCTCCGGAACGCGGACCGTAGCGTCAAAGTACCGGACATCCCGTTCGGAACTTCGGAAAGGACACGGACCATGAGCACCATTCAAACGGAAACAGTCCCGCAGGCGGATGCGGTCGAGGCCGGGGCGGAGCGGCTCGTCGGGATCCTCAATGACGCCTCCATCGCCATCCTGGCGAGCATTGGCCACCAAACAGGGCTGTTCGAGACACTGGCCGCCCTGCCGGCTGCCAGCAGCGAACAGATCGCCGATGCCGCCGGACTGAACGAACGCTACGTCCGCGAGTGGCTGGGCGGCATGGTGACCGCACGGTTCGTGGAATACGACGCGGTTGCCAAGACGTACCTCCTGGACCGGGCCCTTGTCCCCTCAGTCAGCGGACCAGGAGTGGACAACCTCGCCCGCACGCTGACCTATGTCACGCTCATGGGAGAAGTCGCCGGAAAGATCGCCGACAAGTTCCGCACCGGCGGCGGGCTGAGCTACTCGGACTACCCCGGCTTCGTACAGATCCAGGCCGCGGACAGCGGCGCCGTCCACGACGCGTCCCTCCTGGAGTCCATCCTTCCGCTCACCGGGAGGGTGGAGGCACTGCGCGCCGGCATCGACGTGGCGGACATCGGCTGCGGTGCCGGCCACGCAGTGAACCTCATGGCTGCTGCATTCCCCGCCAGCCGGTTCACTGGCTACGACTTCTTCGAGGAGGCCCTCGATGCAGGGCGCGCCGAAGCCCAACGCCTCGGTTTGGACAATGTCCGTTTCGAACTCCTTGACGCCTCGGCGCTGGACATCAGCGAAAGGCTGGACCTGATCACGGTTTTTGACGCCATCCATGACCAGGCCCATCCCGCCACCGTCCTGCGCAACATCCACAGGGCGCTCCGCCCCGGCGGCACCTTCCTCATGGTGGACATGAAGGCGTCGAGCAACCTCGAGGACAACATCGACCTTCCGTGGGCCGCATTCCTTTACGCGATTTCCACGACCCACTGCATGTCGGTCTCGCTGGCGCAGGGCGGAGCGGGCCTCGGCACTGTGTGGGGCGTGCAGTTGGCCGAGTCCATGGTCCGCGAGGCCGGTTTCGACGATGTGGAGGTGCGGGACCTGGAGGAGGACCCCTTCAACGCCTACTTCGTCGCGCGGAAGTAGTCGTCAGGGAAGTAGTCGTCGGGGAAGTAATCGTCAGGCAGGGGGCGCCTGCTGGGCTCCGGCGATGTTGACCAGCCAGGCAATGCCGAACCGGTCCGTGCACATGCCGAACGTGTCACCCCACGGCGCGGGCTCCAGCGGCACCGTGACGCTGCCGCCCTCGCCGGAGAGCTTGTCCCAGTAGCCGCGCAGTTCGGTTTCGTCCTCCCCGCTGAGCGAGACGGAGATGTTGTTGCCAGGCGTGTAGTCCATGCCCACGGGCGTGTCCGCGCCCATGAGGACCAGCCCGTTGCCGGCAGTCAGCATCCCGTGCATGATCTTGTCCGCCTCTGCCGGGTCTTCGCTGGCGTGGAAGTCGCCGAAGGTGCTGAGGGCCAGGTCCCCGCCGAAAACGGACTGGTAGAAGGTCATCGCATCGCGGGCGTTGTCGCGGAAACCGAGGTAAGGGTTGAGCACGGTAGGCACAGCATTCTCCTTCGAGTCGGGACAGGCTGAGTGGCCGCTCGGGTGGCGGACCGCACTACACATGTTGCCCCAAACAGGCTCCCCTTCATAGGGGTACACGGGGTGTTGCCGATGCTGGCCACGCTCGTCAACACCGCCCTCGCCGCCCGCTGCCGGCCCGGCTGATGGCACCGTCAGGGCCGGAAGCGGTAGCCTATGCCGGCTTCCGTAAGGAGATGGCGCGGGTTGCCCGTGTCCGGTTCCAGCTTCCGGCGGAGCTGGGCCATGTAGACCCGCAGATAGTTGGCTTCCTTCTGATAGGCGGGCCCCCAGACCGTCGCCAGGATCTGCTGCTGCGTGATGAGCTTCCCCGGGTTGCTGACCAGCAGTTCCAGGATGCTCCACTCGGTGGGCGTCAGCCGCACCGCCTCTCCGTTCCGGGTGACGAGCCGCTGCCCCAGGTCCACGGTGAACTCGGCCGTGCTGACCGTGGACGGCTCGCCCGCCTCCGGGACGCGCCGCAGGAGCGCGCGGAGCCGCGCCAGGAATTCCTCAAGCCCGAACGGCTTGGTGATGTAGTCGTCCGCCCCCGCGTCGAGTGCATCAACCTTGTCCGCCGATCCGTGCCGCGCCGACAGCACGAGGACCGGAACGGTGCTCCAGCGGCGGAGGTCGCGGAGAACGGCCGCCCCGTCAATGTCGGGCAGCCCCAGGTCCAGGACAACAAGGCCGGGCGGATTCCGGGAGGCCGCCGTCAGCGCGGCCCGGCCGTCCGAAGCCGTGTCCACGCTGTATCCGTGGGCCTGCAGGGTAATCCGCAAGGCGGTCAGCAGGTGCCGGTCGTCATCCACCACGAGGACCCGTATCACTGAGCGGCCCCCGACGACGGGCGGGCGGCGTCCCGCGCGCCATGGACCGGTCCGGTGGACAAAGGCAGCCGGATCACCATGGTCAGCCCTCCGCCAGGGGTCTCCTCGGCGGTCAGGCTCCCTCCCATTGCGGCCATGAACCCCTTGGCCACCGCCAGCCCGAGACCCACCCCCGTGGACTGGGGTATGTCATCGAGGCGCTGGAACGGCCGGAACATGGCGATCACATCCCGGGCCGGCACGCCGCTTCCATGATCGATGATCCTGAGTTCGCCCGCCGGATGCCCGTCCAAGAGGTCGGTGCTCAGGCCATCCGACACACAGGCCACCGTAATGTCCGATCCGGGGGCGTACTTGACGGCGTTTTCCACGATATTTGCGATGACCCGCTCCAGCAGGCCGGGGTCTGCGTCGACGGCGGGCAGGTTGGGCGGGAGCTCCACCCGGACCGCCCCGGCCTGCAGTCCCTGCAGCGCCGGCGGAAGCACGTCAGCCC
Organism: Arthrobacter sp. B2060; assembly: GCF_059090445.1. Classification (NCBI taxonomy): domain Bacteria; kingdom Bacillati; phylum Actinomycetota; class Actinomycetes; order Micrococcales; family Micrococcaceae; genus Arthrobacter; species Arthrobacter sp. B2060. The sequence goes on along the minus strand of NZ_JBNHFR010000015.1, from coordinate 41,388 downwards.
AACGGACTGGCACCAGCAACGGGCGAACCGAGTCGGCCGTAATGCGCGACATGTCCAGGAGGTTCCCCACCAGCAGGTCGAGCCGGTCGGCGCATTCGTCGATGGTCTCCAGCAGTTCCTGTTGTTCTCCGGGCTTGTAGGTCACTTCCTTTTGGAGGAGGCCGCCCACCGCGAGCTTGATTCCGGCCAGCGGCGTGCGAAGGTCGTGGGACACTGCCCGCAGGATCGCCGTGCGCATGGTGTTTCCTTCTGCGAGCCTCAGCACCTCCAACCGGCTCGCGGCCAACTGCTGGCGCTCGAGCTGCGCCATGACGTGGGCGGCGAAGGCGCCGAGGAGACTGCTTTCGGCAGCCGGAACCCTCCTGCCTGCGAGCACAAGCCACGTCACGCCGTCGATCGGCTCCACGGTCTGGTCCTCGAAGTCCAGGCCCGCGCGCTCCCGGTCGGTGAGCTCCCCGGCGCTCGCAACCAGCCGCAGATCGTGGTCCGCCCCGTCGCCGACCACCGTGCCGGGCATCCCGGTGCCGCTGAAAACCGCTGCGGCCCGTGCCCCGAAGACATCCAGTGCCTGTTCCAGCAGGCTGCCCACGGTATCGTCCGAACGGGTGGCGCCGCGGGCCAGCTCCCCGAGCGTTGCGGCTTCCGCCCGCGAACGGGCTGCCTCCTTGGACCGCCGGGCTGACCTGTCCACAACGCCCGCCACGGCGACGGACACGCCGACGAACACGCCCAGGGACAGCAGGTCCTGGGGGTCATGAATGGCCAGATCCCCCACCGGCGGAGTTGAAAAGAAGTTGACCAGCAGGCTGCTCCAGAGCGCACCGGCCACGGCCGGCCACAGGCCTCCGACCAGCGCCACAGCCACAGCCCCGGCGAGCTGGAGCAGCACGGCGGTGGCCACGCTGTGTTCGAACACGGCAAGCAGCAGCTGCATGAGCACAGGAACCGCTGCCGCCAGGGCAAACCCGAGAGCCACCCGCAGGCGGCCCAGGTCCCCCCGCCTCGTCCTGCCCGTGCCGCGGCCAGCCCGGGGATGCGGCACCACCTGCACGTCGATGTCCCCGGCCGCTTGAACAACCCGGGGTTCCACGCCGCCGCCCGCCAAGAGCCACGGCATCCTCCTGCGGGACTGGCCGATGACTATCCGGGTGGCGCCGGCATGTGCCGCGAATTCAAGAAGGGCATCCGCAGGGTCCTGTGCAGCAACGGTGTGGTAGCTGCCGCCCAGCTCCACAACCAGCCGGCGCTGCGCTTCAAGTGCCTGGGGCGATTCGCCCGCCACGCCCTCTGAGGAGCGGATATGAACCGCGAGTAGCTCCCCGCGGTCGGTGCCGTCCAGGATTCTGGCGCCACGGCGGATCAGCACCTCGCCCTCACCGCCCCCGGACAGGCCAATGACAATCCGTTCCCGTGTCATGACGCCATTCTTTCACCCGCAGAAGGCGCCACCCTGCGCGGCGGGAATGCGCGCCAGGATGCTCGCTGGAACACCCGGGCCGGCGCGGCGGGCAAGGGACGGGTTCGGCGGGCGAGGCCGCTGTGCACTGCCTCACACGGGGACTGGCTCCGTGGGCTGAGTGCAGGAACCGGTCCCGGGGCCGTAGGCTCTAGCCATGGCGAGATACTTTGATGTTCATCCTGAGGACCCCCAGCCGCGCGCGATCGCCCAGATTGTGGATCTCCTTCATTCCGGCGGCCTGATCGCCTACCCCACGGATTCCTGCTACGCGCTGGGCGCGCAGCTGGGCAACAAGGAGGCGCTGGACCGGATCCGCACCATCCGCCAGCTCGATAGCAAGCACCACTTCACGCTGGTCTGCAGGGATTTCGCCCAGCTGGGGCAATTCGTGAACATCGGCAACGACGTATTCCGCAGCATCAAAGCCGTGACGCCCGGCAGCTACACGTTCATCCTGCCGGCCACCAAGGAGGTGCCGCGGCGGCTCCTGCACCCCAAGAAGAAGACCGTGGGCGTGCGCATCCCTCAGCACAGCTTCGTCCAGGCGCTGCTTGCCGAACTGGGCGAACCGTTGCTCTCCAGCACCCTGCTGTTGCCGGACGAGGAGGATCCGCTGACACAGGGCTGGGAAATCAAGGAGCGGCTCGACCACGTGGTGGACGCCGTCGTCGATTCCGGCGACTGCGGGGCAGAGCCGACGACGGTCATTGACTTCTCGAGCGGCGTCGCCGAGGTGGTGCGACGGGGAACCGGCGATCCGTCGCGGTTCGAATAGCGCGTGCTACTCCGGCTTCTTGGCCCGGCTCGGCTGCACACGGGGCGGCTCCCCCGGCATCTTCGGGTAGTCCGGCGGGAACGGCAGCTCACCTAGCCCGTCCTTGACGTCCCGCTCCCACCAGTCGAGCAGCGTGTCGATGGTCCCGGCGTTGGCGTTCATGTCCGCCCACGGATCGCCCACGGTCTTCAGCCGCTCAGGCACAGTGAGGATGGTGAAGTCCTTCGGGCTGACGTTCTCCAGTTCGTCCCAAGTAATCGGACAGGACACCGGGGCGTGGGGCAGTGCACGCGGGCTGTAGGCGCCGGCGATGGTGCGGTCGCGGTTGGCCTGGTTGAAGTCCAGGAAGACACGCTTGCCGCGTTCTTCCTTCCACCAGTTCGTGGTGACCTTCTTCGGCATCCGGCGCTCGAGTTCCCGCGCGGCCGCGATGACGGCGTGGCGCACGTCCAGGAACTCACGCTTCGGCTCGACCGGTGCGTAGACATGCAGCCCGCGGTTCCCGGACGTCTTGATAAAGGCCTCCAGCCCGGCCTCCGCCAGGACTTTCTTCAGCTCGAGGGCGGCGGGGACGGCGTCGTCGAAGTCGGTGCCGGGCTGGGGGTCAAGATCGATGCGCAGCTGGTCGGGGTTGTCCGAGTTCTCGGCCCGGGACGGCCAGGGGTGGAACACCACCGTGTTCATCTGCACCGCCCACACCGCTGCAGCCGGCTCGTCCAGGACCAGCTGCGGATGCGAGCGCGCGCTTGGATAGACCACCGTGACAGACCGGACGAAGTCCGGCGTCCCCTTGGGCGGGTTCTTGGAGAAGAACTGCTCGCCGTCCACGTTGTCCGAAAAACGCTGGAGCGATACCGGCCGGTCACCGTTAGCGGCGATGAAGGCTCCGCCGACGTCCACGATGTATCGGGCGAGGTCGAGTTTTGTCAGGCCCAGCTCCGGCCAGAGGACGCGGCTGGGGCTTGAGATCCGCATGTCCCGCGGGCCGTTGGGTCCGTCAACGGTAAGGATGGTGTGTTCGCTGGCCATGGGGACAACCTACCCCGGCCCGGACCACTGCGTCAGTACCTTCTGCGTCCCTTCGTTGCGCCCCACCCCCACCCGTCCCACCCCCACCCGGCTCAGCTCCAGCCGGCAGACCGGCCACAAGAAACACATGCCCGCATATGGGCAGCGGGGGGTGCATCTGTAAGGATAAAACGGACCCGGCACTGCCCAGTGCCCAAGAATCGTTGAAGGGGACAGTCTCCATGGTTGAATCCGCCCGTCTGGACCAGGCATCAGCGCAGCAGGTGCTCAGCTCCGTTGCCGAGCAGGTGGACATTCCGAAGGGAAGCAGGGACTGGGCAGACTTCGAGCGGCGCTTCGACCGTCATTTCCCCGACCTGTTCCGCCTGTTCCATTCCCTGTACGGCTCACGCCCGGACTTCCAGGACCAGCTGGCATCGCTCGTGACCGAGGCCGCCCGCTCCTGGAAGGAACGCCCCACCGACCTGAAGATCAAGGACGCCGAACGCGAGGGCACCGGGGACTGGTTCCAGTCCAACCGCATGCTCGGCGGGGTCTGCTACGTGGACCGGTACGCCGCCGACCTTGACGGGATCCGGGCACGGATTCCCTACTTCAAGGAACTCGGCCTCACGTACCTGCACCTGATGCCGCTGTTCCTGGCCCCCGAGCCCTTCTCCGACGGCGGCTACGCCGTCTCCAGCTACCGGGAAGTCAACCCAAAACTCGGGACGATGGAACAGCTGCGCGGATTGGCCACCCAGCTGCGCGCCAACGGCATCAGCCTGGTGGTGGACTTCATCTTCAACCACACTTCCAACGAACATGAGTGGGCCCGGAAAGCCGAAGCCGGAGATCCGCGCTACAGCGATTACTACTGGATCTTTCCCGACCGCACCATGCCCGATGCCTTCGAGCAGAATGTGCGCGAAATCTTCCCCGAAGACCACCCCGGCTCCTTTGTCCCGCTGCCGGACGGCCGCTGGGTGTGGGCGACGTTCCACACCTACCAGTGGGACCTGAACTATTCCAACCCCGAGGTATTCCGCGCCATGGCCGGCGAGATGCTCTTCCTGGCCAACCAGGGCGTGGACATCCTGCGGATGGACGCCGTGGCGTTCATCTGGAAGCGGCTCGGCACGACGTGCGAAAACCTGCCGGAAGCCCACACCCTCCTGCAGGCCTTCAATGCGGTCTGCCGGCTCGCTGCCCCGTCGCTGCTCTTCAAGTCCGAAGCCATCGTCCATCCCGACGAAGTGGCCCTGTACATTGACCCTGCCGAATGCCAGCTCTCCTACAACCCGCTGCAGATGGCACTCATCTGGGAGGCGCTGGCCACGCGCGACGCCTCCCTGCTTTCCCAGGCCCTGGAGCGCCGCCACAATATTCCGGCGGGAACATCCTGGGTGAACTATGTACGCAGCCACGACGACATCGGCTGGACGTTTGCGGATGAGGACGCCGCCGAGCTGGGCATCAACGGCTTCGACCACCGCCGCTTCCTGAACTCCTTCTACGTCAACCGCTTCCCCGGCAGCTTCGCCCGCGGCGTGCCGTTCCAGGACAATCCGCGCACGGGAGACTGCCGCATCTCCGGGACCACGGCCTCGCTGTGCGGGCTCGAGGACGGCTCGGCGGAGGCCATCCGCCGGATCCTGCTCGCCCATTCGGTGGCTTTCAGCACCGGCGGCATACCGCTGCTGTACCTGGGCGACGAGGTGGGCCAGCTCAACGACTACGACTATGCGCTCGAAGACGGCCACGAGGCGGACAGCCGCTGGGTGCACCGGCCCCAGTTCCCCGCGGAACGCTACGCCAACCGGACAGATCCGGCGACTCCGGAGGGAGCAATCTTCGCCGGGCTGCGCAGGATGACGGCGGTACGCGCCGCGGCGCCGGAACTGGCCGGGACGCGCCTGGTCCCGTTTACCACCAACAACCCCGCCGTGCTGGGCTACCAGCGGCCCGGAGACGGGTCGCTCATCCTCGCGCTGGCCAACTTCAGCGACGCACCGGCGGTGCTTTCGGCCGAGACGCTGTCCGGATTCGCAGCAGTGGCCCGGGACCTGTTTTCCGATGACGACGTCCGGATCGACGAGGGCGTCGTCCTGCGCCCGCAGGACTACGTCTGGCTCAGGGCGGTGCCTGCCGGCCAAACAGGCGCCGGCGGCGCTGCCGGCTGAGCAGGCGCCGCACGCGGAGATCCGGCATCATGGACTCATGCCCCTTGCTGAATCCCCTGTCACCCTTGATGTTGGCGACGTCCAGGTCTCCGGCGTGTACGCCCGCCCGGAGAACGCCTCTGCCACACTGGTGGTCGCGCACGGGGCGGGCGCGGGCATGGAGCATCCGTTCCTGAGCGGCTTCACCCGCGCGCTGAACGACGACGGCGTCGCCACCTTGCGCTTCAACTTCCCCTACCGTGAGGCAGGCAGGAAGTTTCCTGACCGGCCGCCGGCCGCGATCGCCGCGTGGCGGGCCGCCATGGACGCGGCCCGGTCCCGGTCGGACGGCGAACCGTTGTGGGCTGCCGGCAAGTCCTTTGGCGGCCGCATGGCTTCCATGGCGGTAGCTGACGGCATGCCCGCAGCCGGCCTGGTGTATCTCGGCTACCCGCTGCACCCGCCGGGCAAGCCGGAGAAGCTGCGCGACGAGCACCTGTACGGCCTGGAACTGCCCATGCTGTTCCTGCAGGGGACGCGCGACACCTTCGCGACGGCGGAGCTGCTTGAGGGCGTGGTTTCCCGCGTCGGACCGAATGCCACCCTCCACTGGTGCGAGGGCGGCGACCACTCCTTTGCCGTGGCAGGGCACAAGCGCGGAGCCTCCGAGATCGGCGCCTCGCTTGCCCCGCCGGTGGCGGAGTTCATGCGCGCCAACGCCTGAATCAGGCGTTGGCGGCAGCCGGTGCCACGTTGCCAGGCACTGGCTCGTGCCGCAGGTAGCTGCGGCGGAAGCGGCCGGTCCCGGCCGTCAGCGAACGTAACTGGACGGCGTATCGCAACAGTTCGCCGTCGGGCACCTCGGCGGTGATTTCGGTGCGCTCCCCGCCTGCCGACGTGGTTCCTGTCAGCCGCCCGCGGCGGGAGGACAGGTCGCTCATCACCGGCCCGACGTACTCGTCCGGTGTGCTGATAGTGACCGCTGAGACCGGCTCCAGCAGCTGAATCCGTCCGGCGGCCGCTGCCTCGCGCAAGGCCAGCGCGCCGGCGGCCTGGAACGCCGCGTCCGACGAGTCGACGCTGTGCGCTTTGCCGCCCACCAGCGTCACCCGGATGTCCACCACCGGGAAGCCTGCGGACACTCCCTTTTGCATCTGTGACCGGACGCCTTTCTCGACTGACGGGATGTACTGGCCGGGAACCACGCCGCCCACGGTCTTGTCGATGAATTCAAAACCCGCGCCGCGGTCCAGGGGCTCCACCTCGATATCGCAGATGGCGTACTGGCCGTGGCCTCCGGATTGCTTGACATGGCGTCCGTGGCCGGCGGCCGGTCCGGCGAATGTTTCCCGCAGCGGCGTCACCACCGGAACAGTCTGCAGTTTCACCCCCTGGTCGCGCAGCCTGTCCAGCACCACTTCGCCGTGCGCCTCTCCCATGCACCACAGGATCAGCTGGTGCGTTTCGGCATTGCGTTCCACCCGCAGCGTCGGGTCTCCCGCCGCCACTTTGCCGAGGCTCTTGGCGAGGGCGTCCTCGTCGCTGCGCGTGGCAGCCTCCACGGCCACCGGCATCAGGGGCTCGGGCATGTCCCAGGCCTCCACCAGCAGCGGCTGTTCCTTGGCCGAAATGGTGTCCCCTGTTTCGGCATTAGCGAGCTTGGCAATGGCGCAGATGTCGCCGGCCACGCAGTACGGCACCGGCTTCAGGCTGGCTCCCACGGGCGAGTACAGGTGAGTGAGGCGTTCATCGCTGTCGTGGTCTTCATGCCCCCGCTCGGACAGCCCGCGGCCGCCGACGTGCACGGCCGAATCCTCCCGCAGCGTGCCCGAGAAGACGCGGACCAGGCACACCCTGCCCAGGAACGGGTCGATGGTGGTGCGCACCACTTCACCGGCCAGCGGCCCGGCCGGGTCGCAGGCCAGCGGGCCTGCCGGCCCCCCGGCAAGATCGGTCACCGCGGGCAGCTCACGCTCCGCCGGTGAAGGGAACGCGCGGGTCAACATGTCCAGCAGTTCGGCCAGTCCCAGTCCCGTCACCGCCGAGGTTGCGAGCACGGGGAAGAAGGACCCGCGGGCCACGGCGGTCTCCAGATCCGCCACCAGGACGTCGACGTCGATGTCCTCGCCACCGAGGTAGCGGTCCATCAGCGTCTCATCTTCGCTCTCGGAGATGATGCCCTCAATGAGTGTCCCGCGTGCCGCCTCCGACTCCGAGAGCTCTTCGGCAGTGGCGTCGCGCCCGGCCGGGACGGGGTCGCCGCCTGCGTACTCCGCAACGGTTCCGGAGAGCAGTCCGAGCAACCCGGTGATCTCCGTGCCGGTGCGCACGGGAAGGTAGGCCGGCACCACCGAGTCACCGAAGGCCCGCTGGCAGGCGGCAAGCGTCGCTTCGAAATTTGCCCGCGGATGGTCGAGCCGGCTGATCACCACGGCCCGCGGCACGCCGAGCTGGTCGCACTCTGCCCACAGCGCTGTGGTGGCCGCATCGATGTCGTCCAGGGCGGACACCACGAACAGGGCCGCATCGGCTGCGCGCAGTCCGGCGCGCAGTTCCCCCGTGAAGTCCCCGTAGCCCGGCGTGTCCAGAAGGTTCACCTTGATGCCGTCGTACACCAGCGGGGCCACCGAGAGCACGACGGAGCGCTGCTGATGGATTTCAGAGGGTTCCGCGTCGCTGACAGTGTTGCCGTCCTCGATCGATCCCATCCGGGATATGACGCCGGTGGCTGCGAGCAGTGCCTCAAGCAGCATCGTTTTTCCCGCTCCCGAGTGGCCCACCAGCGCAATGTTGCGGACTTTCTCCGGCGCGTCGGCCTGCATCCCGGCGGACGCATCGGCCCGCCGAAGATCCGTACTGCCGCGGCCGGGGCCCTTGCCCCGGCCATTTGTGCCTTTCACGGACATGACCATCTCCCGGCGTCCTAGTGCTGAGCCGCGACGCGGCCTTGGTAAGTCGATTCGACACCCTGAGACGGCCGGACAGCAATAGGGAGTGGTGTGCCGTTGTGGAACCGGGGCCGCAGCGGGTCACCTGACCTGAACAGCCCTAGGCGTCGTCGTGCCACCACCCTTCCCAGGCGCTGGACGTCAGCTGGCCGCTGGGAAATTCGGTGGCACTCCTGCCGGCATGTGCCTGGGGCTCGTCGTCATTGGGACGGAAATCGAGAAGGAAGCCGAGGTTACTCCAAAGCATCATCGTTGTGTCCTTTCATGGGGTACCAAGACCACGGTGTCTCAGTACGCATAAGGGTAGCCGGGCAATGTTTCACCGCTTCGACACAACGTTTCGGGTTTGTATCCGGGATCTATCCGGGCCTCTCCGGCAGCCGTGCCACCGCCTCCGCCGCCATCGAAAAGGGTGTCCGCGGGTTACATCCGGGCTTTTGTCCGGGCCGTGGCCGGGGCGGACCACGGGTCCTCCGGCCAGGGATGCTTCGGATAGCGGCCCCTCATCTCGGCACGAACCTGTGCGTATGGTCCGGACCAGAATGATGCGAGGTCATCGGTCACCGCGAGCGGACGCCGCGCCGGCGACAGCAGGTGGAACAGCACCGGAACTGCCCCGTCCACCAGCCGCGGCGTCTCGGCCCAGCCGAAGCATTCCTGGAGTTTGACCGCCACAATGGGCCGGCCGCCGTCGTCGCCGACGTCCGGATACTCGATCCGCACGCGCGAACCGCTCGGCACGTCCAGGCCCTCCGGCGCCAGTTCGCCGAGCCGCGCTGCCTCCGGCCACGGCAGCAGCCGGCGCAACGGGTCGGTCAACTCGATCCTGTTGACCGGCGTCCCTCCGGCCATCGCCTCGAGCTCCGGAGCAAGCCATTCCTCCAGCCGGGACAGCAGCGCCGGCTCGGACACGTCCGGCCAGGGCGCACCGAGTTCCCGGTGCAGCAGGGCGAGCCGGCGGCGCAAGGCCTCAGCCGCCGTCGACCATCCGATGGTTTCCAGCCCTTCGCGTTCCAGCGCCCGGGCCACGGCGGCCCGCCCCTCCACGGGCGTGGGCCGGACCGGGGTTGAGGAAAGGACTATCGCTCCGAGCCGGCGTTCCCTTCGGGCGGTGACCTTTCCCTGGCTGAACCCGGCTTCCACTGTCTCGCCCAGCAGGTTCCGGGCGGCGGCTTCAGCTGTGTCGGCCGTGAGCGGCGCCGCTGCGCGGATGACGGCGCCGGTCCCCGCGGCATCCCGCCCGCCAGCCCGCGACACCTCGGCCACGGCCAGCCATTCGTGTCCGGCCAGCGGGCTGCCGGACGGCAGCCCGGCACGGGTGCCGGAGGTCAGCAGGTAGCGCTCAGGCCCGGGTCCCGGAACGCGGCGCGCAACCCTGTCCGGAAACGCGAGGGCGACGACGAACCCTGTGGTTTCCGCCGACGTCACCGGTGCGGCGGGCCGGGACTGCTCGTTGCCGGTCTGCAGGCCGGCGGCCTCCTGGCGTGCGATCGCCTCCATGCGGCGGGTTTCCTCCGCCCAGCGGCCGGCGGCCGGGTCCTTGCCGCCGCGGAGGGATCCCAGCAGGCGCGGAAGGTCTGCGCCCGGGGCACGCTGGTCTCCGGCAACGACGGCGACTGTCTCTGCCGCCGCGCGGGGACCCACGGTGGCGGCACCGTCCAGCAGGGCGCGTGCCAACCGCGGGTCGGCCGGAATCCTGGCGAGAATCTTGCCGAGCGGCGTCGCATGGCCGTCGGGCTCCACCGCCCCGAGTTCCCGCAGCACTTCCACGGCGTCGTCCATGGCTGCCCGGGGCGGCGCGTCCGGAAGCGCCAGTCCCTGGCCGCCCGGCGAACCCCAGCAGGCGAGGATCAAGGCGGCGCCGGTCAGGTCGGCCGCAGCGATCTCCGGCGTCGGATGGGCCGGGGCGGCTCCGAAGGTCTTTTGGTCATAGCAGCGGACCACGGTTCCGGGACCCTGGCGTGCCGCCCGTCCGGCCCGCTGCTCGGCGGACGCCCGGGAACAGGAAACGGTCACCAGCCCTGACATGCCGCGGCTGGCGTCGCGGCGCAGCTCCCTGGACAGGCCCGCGTCGATGACCAGCCGGACTCCGGGGACGGTGAGGGAGGATTCTGCCAATGCCGTGGACACGACAATCCGCGGGGGGCCTCCCGGGTCGCGCCCGGAGACGGCGCGGTCCTGCTCCGCTGGGCCGGCCTGGCCGTGCAGCTCAAGCACTTCGGCCGTGACCCTGCTCCGCAGGCGGGCTGCCACGTGGGACACCTCCCAGGCGCCGGGCAGGAACACCAGGGCGTCGATGCCAGGATCTGCCTGGAGCGCGTGGGTGTGGGCGGCCGCCGCGCTGTCTGCCACATGGTCAAGGAAGGGGCGGGTCACGCCCCGGCTATCCAGCCGCGGCACCGCCGCGGGCGCCCAGTCCACAGTCAGCGGGTACAGCGCCGACGGGCAGTCGACGACGGGGGCCGGCCCGCCGCCGTCGTGCTCCCCCGCCGGTAACTGCTCTGCGTGTGCCTGCTCCACCAGTGCCTGCTCCACGGGTGCCTGTCCGGCGGGTGGCGACCCGAGCAGGGCGGCGAACCGCGGCGCATCCAGCGTGGCCGACATCGCGACCAGCGTGAGGTCGCCGCGCAGCAGGCGGACCTCGGCCAGCATGCCGAGCAGGAGATCAGTTTCCAGTCCGCGTTCATGGACCTCGTCGAGGATCACGGCACCGGTGCCCTCGAGCCCGGGATCCGCGAGCAGGCGGCGCATCAGGATGCCCGGCGTGACGAACTCGATCAGGGTCCCCCCGCCCGCCTGGCGCTCGCCGCGGACCGTGTAACCGATGCGGTCCCCGAGCCGGCTGCCGTCCAGCGCGGCAAGGCGCCGCGCCGCCGAGCGGACGGCGACGCGGCGGGGTTGGGTCACCACGGTGCGCGGCACCGTGCCCCGAGCCTCCGGCGGCGATCCGCCGCAGAGGAGGTTGGCGACCAGTGGGGGAACCAAAGTGGTTTTTCCGGTGCCCGGCGGGGCCTGCACCACCGCTGTCCCGGCCGGGCTTTCCCTGCGCAGCACGGCGGCGAGCTGACCCAGCGAGCCGGCAAAGACCAGGCCGGTACCGATGGCCTCCAGGTCGAAGGGGCCAGGGGTGCCGGCGGGGTCCAAGGGAACGGTAGTCACCCGTCCATTCTGCACGGATCAGGCAGCTGGACGCGGATCAGGCAGCCGGGCCGGTCACAGCGCTACGGCATCTCGAACAGGCTGAGAATGTTGCCCTCGGTATCCAGGAACCAGGCAGCCTTTCCGGCGCTGCTCGTGGCAATGCCGTTCTCGGTCTTCAGTCCCGGGAGATCATAGTCCTCAAAGACAACACCCCGGCTCCGCAGCTCCTCAACCTCGCCCTCGAGATTGTCGGTGGCCCAGCTCAATTGTGTGTTCTTCGCGGTTCCCGCATTGTCGGTCAGGTAAAGCAAGAAAGACGTTCCGTTCCCGCAGCGGTAGACGAGGTTCTCCTCGTCCAAGGTATCCGAGGGTTCCAGGCCGAGGACATCGCGGTAGAAATTCCTGGCCCTAGAAATGTCCTTCGCGGGAAGGACAGCCATAACTTCACGTTCCTTAAGCATGATGAATTCTCCTTCTCACCAGGTCCCCGGGGAACTGCCCGATAGGCACGGCGACATACGGAGGCGTGCCGGAAGGTCCTGTGCGCACCATCGTAGGCTTCAGCGTCTGGGAGTCAATGGCGAAAATGCAACCATGCCCCCTGCCGATCACGGGCGCTGGGCGCTAGTCCCGACTTTTGATTAGTTTCATCATCGGATGCGAAATGATGCGGTGCACGCCGGGCAGCTTCGTCATCACACGGCTGGGCCCGCACCCTGATCCGGGCAGGAGAGGCCACCGGCGGGCAGGAGCTGAACGTCTGGCTCCGCCGGTTCATCCAGGCCCGCGATGACACCTGCCGCACACCCTACTGCGACGCCCCCGTTCGCCACGACGACCACATCATCCCCTGGCATACGGGCGGAGCCACGAGCCTGGCCAACGGTGCCGGACTCTGCGAAGCATGCAACCACACCAAAGAAAACCCCGGCTGGGGCGCTCAGCCACGGCCCGGCCCCCGGCACACGATGAAACTCCGGACGCCCACCGGGCACACCTACCACTCCACGGCGCCCCCACTCCCCGGAACCAGCCCCGGCACCAGCGTGACAGAACGGCTGCCGCGCGCCTCCTAAACCGGGTCACCGGCGGCCACACAGCCTAAGGTCGTCTCCCGCTTCGGGAGGGAGACGATCGAATCACCGGCGGCAGGGCGCGGGAAATCATGCCCAGGAGGATAATGACACCGGGGTCAACTGCCAGCGCTGAGAGGGGTCCGCATGTATGGGCTTCCGAGGATCACGGTGGAGGTTCCGGTAACAGCCATCGGACCCGGCCCCTCCGCCTATGAGGAGCTGGGCGGTTATGTGATCGGGCTGCGCAGGCAACAAGGCCTGCACCTCACCCTGCTGCACATCGGCATCCTTGCTGACTTCGCACAGGAGATCAACGAGTGGACCCAAGGGTTCACGAACGCCGAAGCGGCCACGCGCAGGACGGTTTCGTGGCTGAGGGGGCTGCCCATACTGGATGGGTTTTCAGGTAGCGCCACGCGGCTGATCGTCCTGGGCGGCGGCAATGTGTGCGGACTCGAAGTGGACGTGCCCCAAAGGGTGCGCGACTTCCAGGTGGTGCTCGTACAGGCACTGCACGGGCTCCTGGAGGACCTCCTCGTGGACAACGTCGACGACTTCATTCTCAGCTCACGCGCACTCGGCTTCCGGTATCCGCGCTGGGTACCGCATGTGGCCGTGGGCCGTCCAAAGTCGCGCACCGGCTACTGGGAGATCCAGCCTCTGACGATCGAGTTCGGCGAATCACGGATCAGGAACGGTCAGTACCTCCCGGCTGTCGACGCCGAATAAGGCGCCCTTCCGCTGGAAAACACGGGCACCTAGGCTGGTGCTATGTCCAGGCTCAGCGTTAACGGCGTGGATCTCTACTACGAGGAACACGGTGATGGAATCCCTCTCCTCGGTGTGCACGGGACGCCCAGTTCGGCGGAGCTGTGGGCGGACGCCGCGGAAGAACTGGGGCGGCACGGCCGGTGCATCATCTATGACCGCAGAGGCTTCCACCGCAGTGCCCCGCCGGTACCGTTCGGCACCCTGGACCTGATCGACCACGTCGACGACGCCGCCGGCGTGCTGGCCGGACTGCACGCGGGGCCCGCCGTCGTGATCGGGCGCAGCACCGGCGGCCTCATCGCGATCGAACTGGCGCGCCGGTTTCCCGACAAAGTCAAGGCACTCGTTCTCCTGGAACCGGCCTTGTTCACCCTCGATCCGGACGCCGACGCCTGGGCACGCAGCCTCCGCCTCAGGGTGCTTGAGCAGTCCGCCGGGCAACCTAACCGGGCTGCGGAAGCAGTGATCCGGGAGGCACTGGGCGACGCCGCCTGGGAGTCATTCCCGGAGAACAACAAGCAGATTTTGGCCGACACCGGGCTGGCTGTCCTCGCTGAGATCAAGGGCCACGGCATGGACCTCAGCGAGGACGCGCTGGAACTCGACGAGGACGAACTGGCAGGGATCCGCCGCCCGACGCTCATCGTCACCGGCGAGGATTCGATCGAGCCCTGCAGGCTTGTGAACGCCAGACTGTCGGGCGCCCTGCCCTATACCCAGACCGTGCTCGTGGCCGGCGGCCATCTCATCAACCCGGCGCATCCTGCGGTCCTTGACTTTGTGGACCGGATCGCCGCCAGCGAAGACGCCTGGGCATAGAAGTCTCTGGCGTTACCCGGCGTCCGAGTCGACCGGAAAGACCCGCCCGGTGGTCCCGTCCACGCTGACCCGGCCTCCGTTCCGCAGTACGCTCGTCCCAGAGCCGGTGCCCATCACGGCCGGTATGCCATACTCCCGGGCCACGATGGCAGCGTGCGAACCGATGCCGCCGGCGTCCACCACCACCGCGGCGGCCCGCTGGAACAGTGGAGTCCAGGACGGGTTGGTGTAGGGGCACACGAGGACCTCGCCGCTGCGCAGCAACCCGAAATCTGCCGGGCCACGGATTATCCTTACCTCTCCCGTGGCCTGGCCCCGGCTGGCAGGCACGCCGGAAACCAGCGCTCCGGGCGGCCGCCGGCCCGGCGCGAACAGCACAGCCGGGTCCAGCAGCGGAGTCCCGTCCAGCTCACGGCGCTTCGCCGCCCTGTCCAGCACCAGCCGGCGGTACCGGTCCCGCTCCGAAGCCGCGAGGGTACCGGCGTCGGCGATTGCCGACAGCTCTTCATACCGCAGGTGGTGGATCTCCTCCGGATTCGCCAGCACACCGGCCGCACAAAGCCTGCGGCCCAGCTCAAGCAGGGCCCGCCGCAGCGGCGGCAAAAGCATGGTGGCGTAAAAGTGGCTGTCCTCGCGGAAGGCCATGCCTGCCTTGGCGGCGTCCACGACGGACAGAAGGTGACGGCGCACCGGCGTGAAGCGAAGGGCAGGATGCTTCAACAGTTCTGCCAGCGCCGCTCCGGTTTGATCCGCTGCGGCGCGCCGCTCCCCCAGCATCGAGGTGATCAGCCTGACGACCACCTCTGGCGCATCGGACCAGGTCGGAGCGCTGCTCAGCACCACACTGACCGTTTCGCGGTGTCCGTACTCGGCAAGGAACGCCTCGAATGCCGCACGGAACTCCCTGAATTCCTCCTGATCCTCCACCTGCACAAGCAGTTCAGTCGGCGGCTGTCCTCTGAAGGCGCGTGCCAGGTTCGGGCTGGAGCGCACCCGTTCGGCCAGGGCCTCAAGAGCCCGGTTCGCCTGGCTCGTGCGGGTTTCGGCGCCGGCGATGAGGGCGGAGGCAAGGCGCGGCTTCCCCAGAAGCAGCAGCATCAGGCGAAGTTTGAGCAATGGGACAAATACACCGGGCAGGTAGGATTTTCTGAGCTCAGTGATCCCCCGCATCGCGTCAAAGGAACCGTCGGCCAGCGCTATGACTTCGCGCCAGGTCAACGATTTCGGGTCCCTGTCATTAAGCCTCCGGACGCTCTCCAGAAATGCGGCGAACCTTCGGTCTTCCGTCCACTGGGCCGGATCGAACTGCCGTGCCCGGCGCGCCACCATGACCGGAGCCCCGAGGGTGCGCAGGGTTGGCCTCGGCACCGGCGGCACGAGCCGGACCACCACGCCGTCCTCTTCCGGAAGGATCTGCTGCACCGAGGGGAAGACGACCCCGACGCTGCCGGCCATGCCATGGAGCATCGCCAGGATCCCGCGCTGCATCCAGCCCGATACGTCCAGGGGATACGGCCGCTCTTGGAACATCTCAATGAAGAACGGTCCCACCAGCCGCTGGAAGCGGCTGAGCCGCAGCGGCTGCGGCGGAAGGGCGGTCATCGGCCTGGCCTGGAGCAAGTAGAGGTGGCCCCCGGCGATGGCCCATTCCATGTCCTGGGGCCTGGCAAAATGGTCCTGCACCCGGCGCGCCAGCTGCGCCAGCTCTGTGAGCTGCCGCCCGTTGAGGGTATGGCCGGCGCTGTCGGGGCCTGCACTCTCCTGCGTCCCGCCGGCGGCAGCAGCCCGAATGGCAACTTCCCGGCTGCCTGGGGTGAATGCCCTGACCCGGCCGTTGCCGTCCAGAACATAGTGATCCGGCGTAACGCGTCCCGAAACCACTGCCTCGCCCAGTCCCGGGCTCGCGTCGACGACGATCTCGCCCCGCTCGCCGGTCACCGGATTGGCGCTGAACATGACACCGGCGGTGTCCGCCGGAACCATCTTTTGGATCACGACGGCGATCGTCGCCTCGCCCGGCTCGATGCCCTCCCGCTCCCGGTAAGCAATGGCGCGCTCTGTCCACAGGGACGCCCAGCAGTCGGTGACCGCCGCGAGTACCGCTTGCTCGCCAATCACGTTCAGGAACGTGTCATGCTGTCCGGCGAAGGCTGCACCGGCCTGGTCCTCGGCCGTGGCACTGGAGCGGACCGCCACCGGACCGCCGCCCAAGGACGCGTACGCCGCAGCGATGTCCGCCCGGATCCGCTCCGGCAAGGTGATGCTGGCAAACAAGTCCCGGATCCGGGAACCGTCGGATCCGGCTTCCAGCAGCCGGTCCAACCTTCGGCCCAGTCCGGTTTCCGCCAGAACCGCCTCGTAGGCGGAGGCAGGGAGGACGACGCCCGGCGGCACGGGAAAACCGTGGCGCACCAGTTCCCCGAGATTGGCTCCTTTGCCGCCGGCCTGCGGCACGTCTTCCGCACCGAAGTCGGCGAGCGCGCCGGTTATCTTCTCAGTCATCTGCTGCTCCTGGCCAGCGCGAGGGTTTCCTGATGGGGAGAACTGCTTACAGGCTACGCCTCGTCGCCCTGGCGGATCGCGGCGCCCCCAGCCGGGATGGCTATGTGACGGGCGCTACAAATAGGCTTTGACACGACCGCCTCCGGATGAAGTCCCGGCAGCCGGTCACGGAAAACCACGTACACCCACGGACATCCAGGGACGGCAGGGGCGATGAACTACAACGCTGAAGCGGTGCTGCACGACGGGACCAGGATCCCCATCGGGGTAACCGGTTCGGGCCGGGCCCTCCTCATCCCCACGAGGGCGGAGCCCCGTCCCGAAGCAGAGGCAGAGACGATGCGCGCGTGGGGCGCGGACCCGGACCTCGGGCCCAACCTCGTCACGGCCCTCTCCCGGTCGTACCGGGTCATCGCGGCGGATTACGAAGGGCACCGGATGGCGCACCCGGCCCCGGACACCCTCACCCCGGAGAACATCACCGCCGATTTCCTTGCCATTGCTGATGCCGCAGACGCCGACAGGTTCGGGTACTACGGATACTCATGGCTCGCGCTGTGTGGCCTGCAGCTGGCGATCCGCACGGATCGTCTCTGGGCGCTGATCATGGGCGGCTACCCGCCCCTCGACGGACCATATCGGAGCATGCTCGCGGTCACCAGGGCTGCGCACTCCATGGCTGCCAAGGCCCGGGCGCAAGCACCATCGGTGGACGAGGCGCCCGAGCCGGGCGACTGGGATTCCGCCACGATACAGACGGACGAGGCACAAACCCGCCAGTTCCTGACCCTCTACGAGGCGCTCCAGGACTTCGATGACGCAACCGCTGACGTGGTGCCCGGCCTGCCGCGGCTTGCATTTGCCGGAGCAGCCGATCAGATCGACTACGGCCCGCTCTGGGGAGACGTGCAGGTGCGGATCGGCGCGCCCCTCGCGGAGCATGAGCGCGAGCTGACCGCGGCAGGGTGGGACGTGCGGGTCCTTCCCGGTCTTGACCATCTGGGCGCCATGAACAGCGCCGTGGTCGTTCCCCTCATCACGGCCTGGCTCGAAAGTGCGGCGCAAAGAGGAAGCTGAATCCGTCGGGCCGGGGCCGGACTGGCCCCCGCGTGGCGGCCGGGGCAGCCCGTTCCATCAACCAGGGCTGCTGCCAAGCAGGCGTGCCCGCTGCCTGGGATCGATTGCCGCCGCAGCAGCAGCCGCCGCCAGACCGAACGCGCCGTCCAAAACGGCCCTGTCCGCAGATGCGGAGGACCCGTAGGCGGCGAACTCCGCCGTGTGATGGACTGCGCCGCCCACGTCGTAGCCGAGCAGCGGATGGATGCTGGGCACCAGCTGCGAGACGTTGCCCATGTCCGTGGAAGCCACCCGATCCTCGTTGAAGCCGACAGTCCTCCCCCGGGTGGCCATTGCCTCGCGGTACGCCTCGGAGAGGAAACTGTCCTGCCTTAGCTCGGCATATGCGTTGCCGGTAGGGGTGACCGTGACCGTAGCGCCGCTTGCGAGGGCTCCGGCCTCAAGGCAGCAGCGCACACGGTCCTCGATCACCCGCAGTGTCACCAGGTTGGGCGAGCGCATCTCCACGCTGGCCCGGGCCCGCTCCGGAATGACGTTGACGGCGCTTCCGCCTTCAGTGACGATCAGCGACACAATGGATTCGGACGGAAGCTGCTGCCGGGCCAGGGCAATCGCGGTTTGGGCGACCACAAGCGCGTCCAGTGCGTTGATTCCCGCAGCCGGGGCCGCCGCTGCGTGGGACGGACGCCCCTCGTACAGCACATCCCACATGCACATGGCCAAGGAGGAACCGCCGATGATGTCCTCGGCGGCGGCATGAGCCATCATTGCCAGAGACACGTCATCGAAGAAGCCTTCCTTGATGAGGTCCGCTTTGCCGCCGGTGCTCTCCTCGGCTGGAGTGCCAAGCACCTTGACGGTGATGCCGAGATCATCCGCCACGGCGGACAAGGCGAGCGCCGCCCCCACGGCGCTGGCGGCGTTCACGTTGTGTCCGCAGGCGTGTCCAATGGCCGGCAACGCGTCGTATTCGACGCACAGCGCCACCACGAGTTCGCCGCTTCCATACCGGGCACTGAAGGCAGTCGGGAGCGTTGGCTGGACGCCGTCCACGCTGAAGCCGCCGGCCCGCAGCAGCGTGCTGGCCCGTTTGGCGGCCCGAAATTCCTGGCCGCTGAGTTCCGGATCGGCGTGGATGGCATGGCTCAGGCGAAGAATTCCAGGCTGCCAGCGTTCCACTGCCGAGGAGATGCGGCCCCGTATCCCGGTCTCGGCAGCAGGGGCAGGCCCCGCGTGCGTCCGCGTTGCTGCTTTCATGCCGCCACCTCCGCAGCCTGCCGCTTCGGATAGCGTGCGGAAGCTGCTGCCGCAACCAGGGCAGCTACCGCGAGTGCTCCCCAGATGGAGACGAGGCCGCCTTCAGTGATGCGCCCGGACATGGCCGATGATGACGAGAGGAGCTTGACGACGGCGGCACCCACCGCGATGCCGACCGAGAGGGCCAATTCATTGAGTCCGGCCGCCGTCGAGGTGTCCTCCAGGGGAACACCTTCAACGGACAACGACCGCGTCCCGGCCTGGTACATGCCCAGGCTGAGGTTGAACATGGCAAACCCGACACAGTACCCGGCAAGGGATGCGTGCGCTGCGATCATCACCACGAATCCTCCCGCCAGCAGCAGGCCCGCGAAGACCAGCGTGGCACGCTCGCCGAATGCCCTGAGCGCCCGGGCGGTCAACAGCGAAGACGCGAGTGATAGTACTGATGCGGCGGCGAGGACAACGGCGATCATGAGCGGGCTGAGGGCGAATCCGTAGCCAGCCTTGTCGGGGTTGGCATGCAGGAAGATGCCGTTGGTGCCGAAGTAGCTGATGGACGCGAAGCCGAAAAAGAAGGTGGCCAGCGAAACGGCGCGGATACGGGGGTTAGCAAGCATGCGCAAGTCCACGAACCTCGTTCCGCGCTCGGGGCCGCCGGCATCGATCACGGCCCAGATGGCCAGCAGCGCCAGGCCCAGCAGTCCGGATCCGAGTGTCCGCGCGTCGAGCCAGCCCCAGTCCGGCCCCATCGAAAGGGCCATGACGAACCCGATCAGCCCGAGCGAACACGCCATCAGGGGCACCAGGGCGAGTCCCTCGCGGGTGGGTGTTCCGGCGTCCGGCAAGAGGAAGGAGCACACGAGGGCCGCGACGGCGAACGGAACGGCCACCCAGAAACCGAGGGTGGGGCTGCTGACGCCCACGATCCCCGCCAGCAGCCCGCCTGCGCCGACCATGATCATCAGCATGCCGATCATCACGCTGACGCCGGTGCGCGTGTGGGCGGGGCTGCTGACGCGCAGGATTCCCATCATGAGCGGGATGAAACCGACGACGCACGTGAGCAGCACGACGCCCACGGTCACCGACAACAGGGACGGCCAGAGTGCCATCATGAGCACGCCCGCAGCCACGGCGGCAGTTGATGAGCGGAGCACCAACCGGTAGCCGTAGCTGTCCCCGAGCCGGGAGATGATGGGGGTGAGCACCGCAAAACTGACATTGGCAACAAGGAAGATGCCGTTGATCGTCGGATCATCTATCGAAAAGACGGGTCCGAGGGCGGGCAGGATGGGATTCAGGTATCCCTGGGTGACGCCGCTGAGTGATTCGACCACGGCCATGGCGACGATCATCCCGGTGATCGTCCTGCGGGTGACGGCCACCGTTTCAGGCGGGGCTGTTTTGCTTGTCATATGCTTCCTTGGGATTCGGGGCGCTCGCGCCCGGGGTGAGGCGAGTCACAACGTTAGCCTCGGCCCCATTCGCACTGGAGATATTGATCGAAATCCCCTTTGCATCGCTGAATCTGAAAGAATCAGCCATGATCGCTGAACTGGATCTCGAAATCGTGAATGCCCTGCAGATCAATCCGCGGGCCGACTGGTCCCGCGTGGGCGACGTCCTGGGGCTGTCCGGGCCCACCATCGCCCGCCGCTGGCACGCGCTCGCGGAGCAGGGCCTCGCTTGGATCACGCCGTCTCCCGGGCCGCGCTACCTCAGTGCCGGCTGGTCCGCATTTATCCAGTTGTCCTCGGTGCCGGGCCAGCACGAAGCCCTCATCCAGCGTCTCTGTGCCGAGCCCGCTTTCGGGACGGTGTCACTGGTCTCGGGACCCCACGACCTGTTCGTGGACTGCTTCGCCTCAAGCCATGAGGAACTCATGGCGATTGTCACAGGCTCTTTCGCGGACCTGCCGGGGGTAACGCGCAGGGAGGTCGTCTTCGTCACGCAGCTCTACCGGCAGGCCTCGGAGTGGCGCAGCGGCACCTTGGAACCGGCGAGGGCAAGGCTCATGGCGAAGGGGTCCGCACCCCCACCGCCTGCCTACGCCCCGGACCGGCTGGACGCCTCCCTGCTGGAGGAGCTGGCCCGCGACGGGCGGGCCAGCTGGGCAGAGCTGGGCTCGGCCTCCGGCGTTTCGCCGCAGACTGCACGACGGCGGGTGGAGCGGTTTCTGGCGTCCGGCTACATGACGATGAGGTGCGATACGTCCGTCGCCGTCCAGCAGGGCCTGCGGGAGGTGAGCCTGAGCCTCAACGTTCCCGCGACCGATGTTGACTCCATCGGCCGCTACTTCGCCGGTCTGCCGAGTTGCCGCTTGAGTGCCCAGGTTCTGGGTGCCCAGAACCTGGTAGTGACGCTCTGGGTCCACGACTATCTGGAAGTCCAGGGGCACGAGCGGGAGCTGGCATCCCGGGCGCCGGGAAGCACGGTAATCTCGCGGCAGGCAGTGGTGCGCACCTACAAGCGGCTCGGCCACCTGCTGGATGAGTCAGGGCGCAGCCGGGGCGTGGTCCCTTTGCCCCTGTGGCGGGAGGCCTAGCCCGTCCCTCGACCCGAGTCACGCCTGGAATTTATGCACTCGGGCGGCGCCGGCAGAGGCGTGGGCCGGGTGAAGTGTCTCGTCGTACTTCTCGTCGTACTTCTCGTCCCGCGGTTCGTCGTACGGGAAGCCACCGGGCAATGACCCCTCGGCCAGCCCCCGCAGGACCAGGTGGCGCAGGGGTGGGTGGCCATCCGTCTCGACAGCAGGGACGGCGGCGGGGACAGCGGCCGGGACTGGATGCGTCACCCTGGCGTTGGCCATCTGGTCCACGCCCGAGGCGCCCGCCGCGCCCAACAGGGCCACCGCAAGAGCTGCAAGAGCGGGAACCATGCTCTTTCTCCAGAACCTCACGGACTCATCATGGCTGCGTCACTTGAGAAGAGAGCTGGAGCTCCCTTGGGAAACACTGTGAAGGTCTCTCGCGGAGACCTACGTGTCCCGTACGTCCTGTTCCCGCCGAAGGTGCTGCACAAACCAGTCCCTGGCCAGGACTGCCGCCTGCTCCAGCGTTCCGGGTTCTTCGAAGAGGTGGGTGGCCCCCTGGACGAGCTCCAGCCGTTTGGGGCAGCGCATCCGCTCTTGAGCCTGGCGGTTGAGCTCCAACACCTGGTGGTCTGCGCTGCCGACAATCAGGAGGGTCGGGGCGAGGACACGGGCAAGCCACGGGCCGGCCAGGTCCGGACGGCCTCCCCTTGAGACGACTGCGCCGATCTGCTCTCCCTGTTCGCCCGCCGCCCACAACGCGGCACCTGCCCCTGTGCTCGCGCCGAAGTATCCCACCCGGCAGGAGGCCGTATCCGGCCGGCCGGCAAGCCAACCCGTTGCCGCGGTTAGTCTGCGCGCCAGCAGCTCGATATTGAACACGTTGGCGCGATCGAGCTCCTCCGCGGGGGTGAGCAGGTCCAGCAGCAAGGTGCCGAGCCCGGCCTGCTGGAGCATCGAGGCGACGAAGCGGTTTCGCGGACTGTGGCGGCCGCTGCCGCTTCCGTGGGCGAACACCACCACTGCGGCCGCCGCCCGGGGAAGATTCACGTGCCCCTGGAGCCGCACCCCGTCGGAGTCGATCTGCACGTCCTTGTCGAGCTGGTCGAGTGCAGGGTCGCTGGGGGCTGCCGCCGCTCTCTGTGCACGCTCGGCGGCTGCGTCGAGCAGCCACACCACTTCGTCGTCGCTCGTCGGGGAGAAGTCACGGTAGTGGTCGCTGACAGCCGTGAGCTGCCGGGGCGTGGCGAGGCACACCACCTCGTCCGCCTCGGGCAACTTGCGGAGGACGTCAGGAGAGGCAACAGGAACGGCCAGAATCACTTTCGCGGCACCGAGTTTCCGTGCGATGCTGCAGGCAACACGGGCAGTTGACCCGGTAGCGATGCCGTCATCGACGATTACGGCAGTGCGGCCGTTCAGATCCAATGGGGCCCTGCCAGCCCGGAATCGTGCCACGCGGTCATCCAGCAGACGCCGTTCCCGTTGTTCAACAGCGCGCAGGTCTCCCTGTTTGACCCTTGCGAGCGAGAGGACGCGTTTGTCCAGGGCGGATGCCCCTTCTTCCCCGATCGCTCCCATCGCGAGCTCGGGCTGAAACGGTACTCCCAGCTTGCGCACGACTATCACCTCGAGGGGCGCGTCGAGTGCCGCTGCAACTTCGAAGGCCACCGGAACTCCGCCGCGGGGCACACCCAGAACGACGGCGTCCCCTCCACGCAGGTACTCCAGCCGCATCCCCAGCTGCCGCCCTGCATCAGACCTGTCCGCGAAAATGCCCATCTGCTGCTCCTGTTCCAACTATCCCTCACGAATCCGGGCCCCGCGAGGCCCTTTTGGGCAAGGAGCCGGACCACTGGCACCGCGCCAAGGGGCGGTGCATCCTGATAGCAAAGGCCTGGCAGGTTG
The DNA here is from genome assembly GCF_059090445.1 of Arthrobacter sp. B2060. Classification (NCBI taxonomy): domain Bacteria; kingdom Bacillati; phylum Actinomycetota; class Actinomycetes; order Micrococcales; family Micrococcaceae; genus Arthrobacter; species Arthrobacter sp. B2060. The sequence continues at coordinate 17,952 of NZ_JBNHFR010000015.1, read as the reverse complement.
GAGGTGGAGCATGCAGATCGCGCTCCTGGGGGACGTCATGCTGGGCCGGCTCGTCAACGACCGGCTGACAGTGGCCGATCCCGCCTTTCCCTGGGGCGATATCCTGCCCATCCTGAGACAGGCCGACATCAGGTTCGCCAACCTAGAGTGCGTGCTGGCGGACGACGGAACACCTGTACCCGGCAAAGTGTTCCACTTCCGCTCGGACGTCAAGAATGTGGAGTGCCTGAAGTCCGCGGCGATCGATGTGGTGGCGTTGGCCAACAACCATGTGCTGGACTTCGGAGTTGATGCTCTGCGGGAGATGTTAGCGGCGCTCGATCAGCACGGGATCCTGCGGGCGGGGGCAGGAACGGACCTGGACGCGGCCCGGCGACCTGCGGTCCGGCGGGTGGGGCCACATGCGGTCGGCTTCGTCGCCTTCACTGACAACCAGCCGGACTGGGAGGCCACCGCGCGCGCTCCGGGCATCCACTACGTCCCCGTGGATGACTCTGGGGACCGCCGGGCCACGGAATTGCTGGACCTAGTCCGGCGGACGAAGGCCCGGGTCCAGTTGCTGATCGTTTCCGCGCATTGGGGCGCCAACTGGGGATCCGAAGTCCCGCCCGGGCATCAGAGGCTGGGGCGGGCCCTGATAGAGGCGGGCGCCGACGTCGTGTTTGGGCATTCCGCCCACATTTTCCGGGGCGTCGAAATCTACAGGAACAGGCCCGTTGTCTACAGTGCCGGCGACTTTGTGGATGACTACGCCGTGGACCCGGATGAACGCAACGACCAGTCATTCATCTTCCTCCTGCACACCAGGGGCAGCATGCCCCTCATGTTGCGGCTGCATCCGACGGAAATCACCCGCATGCACACCGGACTTGCCCGACGGAGCGCGCGGAAAATCGCGGACCGGATGCAGCGGCTGAGCGCACAGCTCGGCACGCCCAGCAGGTGGATCGAGGACGACAACGTCCTGGAGATGCCGATCGGCACAGGCCCGGCGCCCGGCGCAGAAGAGCCGGGCAGCCAGGGCCCCTAATGCCTGCCGGGCCTCACCTCGACGGATTGACCACCATGGCCGAGCCGCCCCCGCGCCTCGCGGGCTCTGCCGCGGCGACCATCCTCCCGTCGGCCTTGAATTCGATCGCGGTGGCCGCGCCGATCTCTGCCGCGGAGGTGAACGCGTCGCCTGCGGGCGTCAGCTGATGGCCGTACGGCGTGAGCCGTTTTTCATAGGCCCTGATGAAGTCCGGCTCGGCGGTGACGTTGGGTGTGTTCCGTTGCGCCGCCCGTGGTGCGGCAATGGCCTCGGAAATGCTCATGCCCCGGTCCACGCGGTTCATGATCGTCTGGAGGACGGTGGTGATGATGGTCGACCCGCCCGGTGATCCGAGCGCAAGGAAGGGATCCCCGTCCTTGAGGATGATGGTCGGGGACATCGAGGAGCGCGGACGCTTCCCCGGTTGGATCCGGTTCGGATCCTTGGGGTCGTACACGGTCGAGAAGTCGGTCAGCTCATTGTTGAGCAGGAAGCCCCGGCCGGGGACCACGATGCCGGAACCGCCGGTCTGCTCGATGGTGAGCGTGTACTCGACCACGTTCCCCCACTTGTCCGCGACCGTCAGGTTGGTCGTCGAAATATTCTCGGTGTCCTTTTCGTCGGCCGGCGCCGCGGCGGCAGCCGGGCACACGCCGTCGTAATTGGACACGTCACCGGGCGCGACGGGCTTCACGGCCGCGCGCTTCGGGTCGATCCGGCATGAGCGCTCCTTGCCGAACAGCGGGTCTGTCAGGGCGGCCGTGGGAACGTCGACAAACGCGGGATCGCCCAGGTACTTGCCGCGGTCCGCGAACGCGAGGGCGCTGGCCTCCAGGTAGTGGTGCAGGGCGTCAGGCGTTGACATCTCGGAAAGGTTGAACGTGTCCAGGATGTTCAGCGACTCGCCCACCGTAGTGCCCCCGCTGCTGGACGGTGCCATGCCGTAGACGTCCAGCCCGCGGTACTCCACGTGCGTGGGCGCCTGGTCGAGAGCGCTGTAGGCGGCGAGATCCGCCGTCGTCATGTGTCCTGTCGGGACGGGCAGTGTGGTGGTGGCAGTCTTGGGCGGCGCCTTGACTGTGGCCACGATCTCTTCAGCGAGCGGGCCCTGGTAGAAAGCGCGGGTGCCCCTGTCCGCGAGGAGCCGGTACGTCTTGGCTAGGTCGGGGCTCTTAAAGATGCTTCCGACGGCGGGGGCGTCACCGCCCGGGAGGAAGAGTTTGCTCGTGGACGTGAACGCCGCAAACCGGACCTTGTTATCGAGGGTCTGCTGGCGGAACGTTTCATCGACCAGGAAGCCTCGGTCCGCCACCTCAATGGCAGGCTCGAGGGCATCGTCAAGGTCCAAAGTGCCCCAGCGCTTGAGGGCGCGCTCCCACGTGGCGGGGGTGCCGGGCACGCCTACGGAGACTCCACTCGTGACGAGATCGGGTGTGAACTTGTAGGGCTCTCCGGTCTTCGGGTCGATGAACGCGTTGGTCGGCATTGCGGCCGGTGCGGTCTCGCGGCCATCGATCGTGCCGACCTTGCCGGTCTTGGCGTTGTAGAACAGGAAGTAGCCACCGCCGCCGATCCCGGCACTGTACGGCTCGGTCACGCCCAGGGTGGCGGCGGCGGCGACAGCGGCGTCCGCGGCGTTGCCGCCATCGCGGAGGACCTCGATCGCTGCAGCGGACGCCTCCGGGTCCACGGTGCTCACTGCCCCGCCGTATCCCGTGGCGGTCGCGGTCTTTTTAGTCACCGGCGGATCGGCGAACGCGGGGCTGATGACGGCTCCGCTGGTCACACTCATAGCCACGGCCGCCGTAACGGCAGCCAGGCGACGTCTCACATTAGGCATGGTCGCTCCCGGGTTTGGGGTGGTGCGGGTTGACGGTATTGCCACGCTACTCCGCCGCGGTAGGACTCTCAATACCGAAATTGTCCGCAGAATCGACCCCTCGATATCGTCTACGACGGCCGGGATTCCGGGTTTGCCGTGCTGGCCGCGGCGCTGGCCAGGTCTGCCGGCGGGCCCTGCCGTCGGCTCGCCAGCAGGAACGGGACGGCGATCAGCTGGATCACGCCGCCCAGCGCCAACGAGGCGGGGTAACCGTATACATCGGCGGCCCGGCCGAGCAGAGGCTGGACCACCACGCCGCCGCTTGATCCAATAAGTGAGTCGAAGCTGAGGACCGTTGCCCGCTGCTTGGAGGCGATCATGTCGTTCAGGTAGGCCTGCCGCACAGGGACGCCCGCTGCATCGACCAGCGCCCAGAGGGCCAACAGCACCAGCGCCACCCAGAACACCTGGGTGAAGCCGAGCACCACCAGGATCACTGCGCTCACGCCGCCACTCAGAATCAGCACTGTGGTGCGTTTGCGGACACGGCGCCGGATGCGGGGCGCCACCCATCCGCCGAGCACTTCGGCCCCGGCCACGATGGCGGCCGCGAGACCCGCCACGGAGTACGCGCGCGGGTCGCCGAAGAGCTCGAGCAGGTAGGGCTGCAGGGCGTAGAACACATAGATCCCGACGCCGGCGCTGAACGGAGCAGCCAGCATCACGTAACGTACGGGCGGATTCTTCAGACCGTTCTCGATCGAGGCAGAGAGTACGGCACGGGTCGCCCGAAGAGGGTGGGTGGACCGCTCCGGCGTGAACCCGACGTCGTGCATGAGCCAAAAGGCAACCATGAACATGGCCAGGAGCACGCCCACGCGCAACAGAAACGGCACACCGAGATCGGTGGCCTGCGCGATCACGCCGCCGGCCACAGAGCCGACGAGCATCGCGATGCCCGACACCATTACTCCGCGCCCGAGCACTGCCTCCAGGCCGCCTTCATAGCCCGAGAAGCGCAGCGCATCCACAAGCCAGGCCTCGACTGCACCCGAGAAGAAGGTGAATCCCAGACCGAGCAAAACCGACACCACCGCCCAGGTCCAGAACGGGGCGGAAAACTGCCAGAGCAGGTAGTAGAGATAGGTCGACACGGCCAGGGTCACGGTGCCGAGCAGGAATGAAACGCGGCGCCCCCAACCATCGGCAATCACTCCGGTGGGCACCTCGAACAGCACCATGCCTACCGTAAAGAATGCATTCGCTGCAAACGCCTCGAGGTTGCTGAGCCCGGCATCCAAGAGAAAAAGTGTGTTGATCCCCCAGATGAATGAGGCCGCAAGGGTATTGCCCAGCGTCAACGTGAGATAGGTGCGCTGGATCTTTCGGGCGTCGGCGTTCATCGCGTCTACGTCCCCGCGGGGGCGACGAGGGTGCACCAGCCCATTGTCGCCCCACTGGTCGGAGCCCGCCAGAGCAGGTTGCTCGCGGCCGCTTATTTCGCTGGGAGGCGCGAAGCCCGTCTACTCCTTGAGTTGCTCTGTCAGAACTTCAAATTCCTCGACGTTCAGGATCTCCATGTCCTGCTCCCGGCTGGTTTCGGAGCGGATCCTTCCCGCGGGCTCCTGGCTCCCGACGAGGGCTTCCTGCGTATTCCACAGCGTGATGGACAGGGACTTGTCGTCATTGCCCTTCAGGTAGTACAGGCCGGTGCAGCCGGGCAGGTCCAGCACGCGCTTCACGGTTTCGTCCGAGGGTTTCCCGGTGCTGCCGGGGCTGGTTTTGTAGGTGCTGACTCGAGCAAACATGGTCCCTCCGCATTCGGTTGTTGGAGTATGGCGGCGCAGACGGGACATCCTGGCCGCCGGCACCTCTGCCTGTATGGCCGGACCTCCCATCACCTAGTAACTACCGGCAACGGCACGGACGCAAGACCAAATTCTGCCTAGCATCAGGCGAAGCGCAAGCGTAGCCTCAATCACACAGAGCAAGGCGGCGATAACACGTGGAAGCGGATTCGCACTGTGCCGTCTCGGTCTTGGGCCGTTGAAGGAGGCGGTGATGACTGGCTGGAACGCTGACACGGCAGCCGGGCCGGTGGGGTCCGGCACGGTCACCTTGGTGGAGGGTTCATCCTTCTGTATTTCATTGGCGAACGGGGACATTCATCCGGAATTCCCACACGGCGTATTCCATGAGGACACCCGCATCCTGTCCCGCTGGAATTTGAGTGTCAACGGCCAGCCCCTGGAACCGCTCACGGCGGCGATCAAGGAGCCCTATAGGGCCCTGTTCATTGGCCGCGTTCCCCGTTCGGACGGCTACGCGGACAGTCCCCTGATCGTGGAACGACTGCGCGAAGTAAGTGCCGGGCTCCGGGAGGAGGTCAGCATCCGGAACTACTCCGGTGAGGCGGCCGAATGCGTGGTTTCCCTCAACGTCGAATCCGACTTCGCGGACCTGTTCGAAGTCAAGGAAGCCCGTGTCCAGCGGCGCTGGGACGAGTCGCGGCAGCCGGACGGCGACTCGCTGGCCATTAGGGCCGTCTGGCAGGGCGTCCGGAAGGGCGTCATCGTCAAGGCCGACGGCGCCGACGTCGCCCCCGATGCCCTGACGTACCGGACCGTTGTACCAGCGCACGGGCAGTGGACCACGCTGCTGAGCGTGGTGCCCGCCGTCGACGGCGCCGCCGCCCCGGCGGTTTCGTTCGTTCGTCCTGCGCCCGGTGAGATGTCCCGGAGCGACCGCCGCCGCCAGGAGTGGGTGGCGAAGATTCCCAGGCTGCATATGGGCAACCGCTCCATCGAACGGACCTTGCGGCGCAGCTACGACGACCTGGGAGCACTGCGCATCGAGGACCCGGACCATCCGGAGCGGATCGTGGTAGCCGCAGGTGCGCCGTGGTTCATGACCCTGTTCGGCAGGGACTCGCTCTGGGCATCGGAAATGGCGCTGCCGGTGGACCCTTCCCTGGCCCTTGGCACCCTGCAAACCCTCGCTGACCGCCAGGGGAAAAACGTGGATCCGATGAGCGAGGAGGAGCCGGGCAAGATCCTGCACGAGGTCAGGCTTGGCGTCTCCAGCGGCCTGGCCCTGGGTGGGAAGTCCGCCTACTACGGCAGCGTGGACGCCACCCCGCAGTTCGTGATGACGCTCGGATCAGTGAGCCGCTGGGGCTTTGCCAAGGACACCATCGCCGCGCTGCTGCCTCACGCAGACCGTGCACTGGACTGGGTCCGGAACCATGGCGATAAAGACGGCGACGGGTTTGTCGAGTACGAGCGCCTCAACGACCAGGGCCTGATCAACCAGGGCTGGAAGGACTCCTGGGACGGCATCAACTTCGCTGACGGCACGCTCGCCAAGCCACCGATCGCGCTCTGCGAAGTCCAGGCCTTGGCATACTCGGCGTTTCTGTCCCGCGCATGGATGGCGTACGACGCCGGCGACACGCCTTTGGCCTCCCAGCTCGCCGATGAGGCGGCACGCCTAAAGAAGCGCTTCAACGACGAGTTCTGGCTGCCTGACCGCGGCTATTACGCCGTTGCCCTGGACCGCGATAAGCGGCCTGTCGACGCGTGCGCGTCCAACATGGGCCAGTGCCTGTGGCACGGCATCATCGACGAGGACAAGGTACCGCTGGTGGCCGAACGCCTGATGTCCCCCGAAATGTTCAGCGGCTGGGGCGTGCGGACCCTCGCCAGCGACATGGGCGCCTACAACCCCGCCAGTTACCACAACGGGTCCGTCTGGCCGCACGACAACGCGGTCATCGCGGCAGGCCTGCTGCGCTACGGCTTCGTGGAGGAGGCGCAACGCATCGCAGGTGCCCTGCTGGAAGCCGCGGACTACACCGACGGCCGCCTTCCGGAGCTGTTCTGCGGCTTCAGCCGGGAGCAGGTCCCCCAGCCTGTGCCATATCCGACGGCGTGCTCGCCCCAGGCCTGGGCGGCGACTACACCGATCATGCTGGTCACCAGCCTCATGCGGTACGACGCCCACATTTCCCGCGGCGGCCTCTGGATGGACCCCGTCCTCCCGGCCTCCTACGGCGACCTGCACATCACCAACGCACCGATGGGCAACGGCCGCATCACCATCGACATCGCCGGTTCCGAACCAACCGTGCAGGGGCTGCCCGACGGCATAGCCTTCCACCGGGAGCACCGGCCGTGGCTGACCGAACTGCTGGAACAGGCCGAACTGCCGGGCCAGGCTTAGGGGCACCGCACTCTATTGCTGGCCGGCCGCTGGTCCGGATAGCGCTTGTCGAAGCGTTCGCGCGCAACTCGTCCCAGCCTTTCCACGGTGTGCCAGCTGATGACCGCCATGAGCAGGGTCAGCAGGATGGCCGACACGGCCACCAGCGGCGGCAGGTCTGCCGTCGATCCGCCGTTGAGCCACAGAATGACGATGTAGTTCCAGAGGTAGGCGGCATAGGAAACTGTCCCCAGCGCCTGGAACGCACGGGTCCACTGCGGCATTGCGCCGGTACGGGAGGCGGCCAGGACCACCAGCACAGCCGCGGCAACCATTGCCAGAGGGCCTCCAGCGAAGAAGAAAGCCGGGGATTCGTTGGCCTTGGGGAAGAAGAGCAGGGCGGTAAGGACAAGGATCGAGACGGTCAGTGCCGCCAGTCTGAGCCGGCGGCCCGAGAACCAGCTGAATATGTGGATCCTGTAGAGGCGCAGTGCCGAACCGATGATCAGCCCGAGGCCCCACGTCGTCGGCAGCGCGTAAACCAGCGAGTGAAGGTGCGGAGCAAGGATCAGCATCGCCAGGACACTGGCCGTCATCAAGGAAAGGACGACGGCGGCTGACCACCAGATCAGTCGCGCCTGGCGGTTCCGCCGCAGGGCGAGGACCAGCAGTGCGGGCCAGACGAGATAGAACTGTTCCTCCACGGCCAGTGTCCAGAGCGGCCCGATGGCCATGCTGACATCGAATGGCAGCGGGAGGTCTTTGAGGTGGCCAAGACCGGCGAGGAGGGTATAGCCGATGATCCCCTTGGACCGGTCTCCGAGGACGTCGGCCGTCAATTCAACTACGGCGTACACGCCAAGAAAGGCGATGAGTGCCGGCACCAGGCGGAAAGCCCGATGGGCGTAAAAACGGCCGTAGCGAATTTTGCGGTGCCGTTCAATGTCCCTGAGCAGCACGCCTGTGATCAGGTAACCGCTCAGCACGAAGAAGACGATGACTCCCACGATGCCGGCACCCTGAAATGTCCCGGGCCAGGAATGTCCCAGCAGGACGGCACCAACGGCAGCACCGCGAAGAACGTCCAGGCCGCCCAGCCTTGGGCGTTCTGCAATTTGCCCTGGGCGTTCTGCAGTTTGCCTGACGGCCATACCACCAGCCAGCAACGTCACGGTACCTCCGGAGCCTGTATCCGGCCGGTTCCATCGCCAGGTGAATCACGGAAACCGGCCCTTGCGTGTTGACATGAATGTGTGATGGGAGGACCCCAATCACACGCCGTATCCCAGTCTGCCAAACTTGGCTGGACGAAACCTGACTCCCCCACACGGCCGCTAAGAAGAGGGAAAATGCGGACCCTTGACGGGTTGAAGCGAGCTTGACATTGTTGAATTCTCATCTGAGGAGGCGACCACCATGCGTGAAAAGGGTTGGTCTGTGAACATCGTCATCGACGAACACGAAGGCCAAACACGAGCGAAGGCGCAGTTGAACGCCGAAAACCGCTCCGACCTGGTAGGGATGGGTCTCGCCAGGCTGAATCCGAGGGACTCGGATGTCCCCCTGATCGGTGACGAACTCGCGACGGCACGGGCACTGGCGGACTTGGCGCATCAGCTCATCGAGGCCACCGCTACCGACATCGAGAGAGTCACTAACGAAACGGCGCATCTCCGCGCTTAGCCTGTATACCAATCGACCAGTGGCGATGTGGCACATCGCCAAGGATCACTGCGTGGACCTTTCCGGCCTTGACCCTGACGTCAGGGCTGGATAGCGTCTGCGTTCATGAGCACCGTTTTCGGTGGTATGGCGGTCAGCCTCGACGGATACATCCGTTCTGAGAGCGGGGACCTGTCCTGGCTGAACGATGCCATGGCGGAGGACGAGGACTACGGTTTTGAGGCCACTGAGCGCAGAACCGGAGCCTACGTCATGGGGGCCAATACCTACCGCGAAGTGGCGGGAATGGGCAGCGGGGGCTCTGCCGTTCCGACGCACGTGGTCACCCATGACGAAACGCTGGCCACGTCAGGGAAAACGCAGCTGTTCTCGGGCGATCTGGGAGACCTTGTTGGCCGCGTCAAGTCCTCCATCCCTGCCGATAAGGATATCTGCGTCTTTGGCGGTGGCCAGCTCATGACCGAATTCATCGAGCTGGGCCTGCTGGATGAGCTGGGCGTGGCAGTCGTGCCGGTCATCCTCGGCGGCGGAGTGCCTTTCTTTGGCAGGATCAGCCGGTGGAGCAAACTGGAGCTCCTGGAGTGCCGCCCGTTCCCCTCCGGCATAGTGCTGCTGACTTACGGGCTGAAACGGCTTCCCGCCTGAACACGTTGCCCGCCGCCACACCTGCCCTGCCTCTCTTGCGGCTCACGAGGCATCGGGCACAATGAGCATCATGGTGCGCTGGAGCGAGGAGAGAGTGATCGGCGCCGCCCCCGACGGACCTTCCGTGGCGGCTGCCCGCAAGCTGGCACGTCCGGGTCCATGGTCCGATACCGGCAGCAACGACGTCCTGGTCTGGGGCAAATGTCAGGGCAGCGGCAAGACCCCGTATCAGGTGAGCGTCGACATTGCCGCGCCGGCATACCGGTGCTCGTGCCCAAGCCGGAAGTTTCCCTGCAAACACGCGCTGGCGCTGCTGCTCCTCTGGTCCCGGGGCGAGGCTGCCGGAGACGCCGTGGAGACCGCCGACTTCGCGCAGGACTGGGCGAACCAGCGGGAGGACCGCTCCGCAGCCCGCGAGCGGCGCCAGTCAGAGCAGCCGACGGACCCTGTTGCGCAGGCCAAGCGGCTGGCCAGCCGGCTGACGCTCATGGATGCGGGGATCTCGGACTTTGCCCGGTGGCTGACGGATCTGGTGCGGACTGGGCTGGCTGCCGCCCGCAGCCAGCCCTACACCTGGTGGGACGGTGTAGCTGCGCGCCTGGTGGACGCCCAGCTCCCGGGTCTGGCCGAGCAGGTGCGGGCGATGGGATCGGATGTGCATGCCCGCGCCGACTGGGCCGACCATCTGCTGCTGCTCGCGGGCCGTTGGTGGGCCTTGACCAAAGCGTGGGGCAGGAGGGACGAGCTGACTCCAAACGAGCTTGCCGATGTCCGGGCGGCCGTCGGGTGGTCCATGGCATCGGCCGATGTCCAGGGCACCGAGGCTCTGCCCGGCCCATGGCTGGTGCTCGGCGCCTACCGCGGCGATGACGGGCGGCTCCAGCAACAACGCACCTGGATTCGCGGACCCGACGGAACGCTCGCGGTCGTCCTCGATTTCGCTGCCCGCGGTGAAGCGCTCGCGACGCCCCAACTGGCGGGGGCGGAGTTGGACGTTACCGTGGCGCGGTATCCGGGCTCCGCACCGCAGCGGGCAATGTTCACAGGTCCTATTGCCCCGCGCGGGCTCGCCCAGAGCCTCGGTGAGGGTTGCAGCATCGTCCAGGCGCTGGAACTGGAGGCTGCTGGGGTCGCTCTCTCGCCCTGGCGGGAGCGTTACCCGGTGCTGCTGGGCGGGGTCCGTGTCCTCCCTGGTGATCATGGCTGGCTGCGGGACGGGTCTGGTGACGCCCTCCCCATTATCGACGCGCCCTTAAACTCGCTGCTCGCATTAACCGGCGGCCATCCTGTCGACCTGTTCGGAGAACTGGAGGAGGGCCGCGTGCGGCCGCTGACCGTCGTCGTCGGCGATGCGGTGGTGACGCCGTGACGTGGCTGGCCGACCTCCGAACGTCGGCGCTCCTGGGCACGGGACGGCGCGCAGCGCCACTTCCGCCCGCGGATCTGGATTTTCGCCCGCCGGATGGCCTGTCCCGCGAGGAGTCCCTGCTCGACCAGGCGGCCCTGGCCGACGTCGTCACCCGCGCTGTCCGCCGCCCCCGCATCGTGGACACCGCTGACCTGCCTGATCCGGCCCCGGCGGACGATGCCCCGCAGGCCCGCGGTGAGGCCGCCCGGCTGCTGGACCTGCTGCTCACCCAGCCTCCCGTCGGTGTGGAGCTCCGCTCCCAGCTTGTGACGGACTGGCTGCAGCTCGCCGGAGCGTCCGGACGGCGGGTTCCGCACCGCTCAATCCCGGCGTTGCTCGCCTTGGCTGACACGCATCGGGGCGTGGCGGAGCATTTGCATCCGGCCATCGGAGCCCGCGGCCGCTGGCTCCAGTCCCTCACCCGCCCCATGGATTCCGGTCCGCATCCGGAGACGACGGCCGACTGGGCCGAGCTAAGGACTGCTGACGCCACAGTGGAACTGGAACGGCGCCGGCGCAGCGACCCGGCGTCCGCGCGTGACCAGCTGGCCACCCATTGGGATACGCTCAGCGCCCGGGAACGGACCGCCTATCTGAGCGTCTTCGGCACCAACCTCCAATCTGCCGACGAGGATCTTCTGGAACGTGCACTGGACGACAAAGCCAAGAGCGTGCGGGACGTCGCTGCCGCCCTGCTGGACGGACTTCCCACGAGCGCCCGCGCCCAGCGGATGGCCGCCCGGCTGCAGCCTCTGGTCCGTGTGAAAGGCCTCCTGCGCAAGCAGTTCGAGATCGACCTTCCGCCCGATCCGGACGCCGCAGCCCTGCGCGACGGGATCGCCCCGGCTCCCCGCGCGGGCGAGCCTGACCGGTTGGGGCGGCTGGACACGATCATCCGCGGCGCGCCGCTCGACGTGTGGGAAAGCATCGCCGGCCGCAGCCCCGCCGCAACACTGGCGCTGCTTGACGGCGAACCCCGCGTGATCGACACGATGGTCGCCGCTGCGGTCCTCCGGGCCGATGCCAGGTGGGCCCGCGCGCTTTTGGATGTCCGCACTGATGCGCGGCTGTTGAGTTGTTTACCGACGGCGGAACGGGAGCAGGCGCTTCTGCGCCACATCCGCGGCGGCACGGCACAGCCCATGGCGCTGGTCCCCCTGCTGCGGGACGTGCCGAGGCCATGGGGCCTGACATTGGCTGACGCGGTCCTAGAGCTCATTACCGCTAAGAACGGCGGCCCGTTGGCGGCAATGGTTGCTGATTTCCTGCCCATGGCGCTGCCGCTCGACTCGGCAGATCGCTGCCGCCACTTGCTGCAACATTCCGACGACGACGCCCCGCGTCGCCGCGTGTTTCGTGATGTGGTGCAGTACCAATCGTTCCGACAATCGCTGACGGAGGCCTTCCGATGACCGATGCCCAGACCGCCCCGGACATTCTCCGTGCCCATGCGGAAACCGCCTACGCCGACGAACTCCAGGCGTTGGCCGCCGTCGACGACCGTCCCCGACCGCCCAGCTGGCGGCTGTCCCCCTGGGCCGTCGCCACCTACGTTCTTGGCGGCACGTTGCCGAACGGCATGCAGATCAGCCCGAAATATCTGGGATCGGCCCGGCTGGTGGAAATCGCCGTTGCCTCACTGGCCACCGATCGGGGGCTGCTGCTGCTCGGCGTGCCGGGGACGGCGAAGACCTGGCTCGGCGAGCATCTGGCAGCGGCCATCTCGGGTACGTCCACGTTGGTAGTGCAGGGCACGGCAGGCACACCGGAAGAGGCGCTGCGGTATGGCTGGAACTATGCGCGGCTGCTCGCCGAGGGCCCGTCCCGTGCAGCCTTGGTCCCCGGACCAGTGATGCGTGCCATGGAGACCGGAAGCATTGTGAGGGTGGAGGAGCTCACCAGGATCCCGTCGGAAGTGCAGGATTCCCTGATCACCATCCTGAGCGAAAAGACACTGCCGATCCCCGAACTCAACACGGAAGTGCAGGCGCGCAAGGGATTCAACGTCATTGCCACAGCGAACAACCGCGACAAGGGCGTCAACGACCTGTCGTCTGCCCTGCGCCGCCGGTTCAACACCGTGGTGCTGCCGCTGCCGGACAGCCTGGACCAGGAGGTGGAAATCGTCACCACCCGGGTGCGCAGCCTCGGCGCGGCACTCGAGCTTCCGGCCGATCTTGCGGCACTTTCGGAGATCCGCCGGGTGGTCACGGTGATGCGCGAACTGCGCGCCGGCCTCACGCAGGATCAGCGCACCGCCCTCAAATCCCCATCCGCCACCCTGTCGACGGCAGAAGCCATTTCGGTGATGACGAACGGCCTGTCTTTGGCAGCCCACTTCGGTGGCGGCAGCGTCCGCGCCGATGACGTGGCGGCCAGCCTGGTCGGGGCGGTGATTAAGGATCCGGTCCAGGACCGGGTGATCTGGCAGGAATACCTGGAGACCGTGGTCCGCAACCGGCCGGAGTGGAAGGACCTCTACCGGGCCTGCCGCGATCTCGACACCTCGAACTGATCCAGTGACAGACGTCCATGTCCTCGGGATCCGGCACCATGGGCCCGGTTCAGCACGCTCGGTTGCCGAGGCCCTGGCGTCCATCCGGCCGGACCTGGTGCTGGTTGAGGGCCCGCCCGAGATTGAGCAGGTTCTCTCGCTGGTTGCCGATGCCTCAATGACTCCGCCGGTGGCGGCGCTCATCTACGCCGCCGATCAGCCGAGGCTGGCCTCGTTCTACCCGCTGGCGGGCTTTTCCCCGGAATGGGTGGCGATGCGCTGGGCTGTGTCGACGGGAATTCCCGTACGTACAATCGACCTTCCCGCGGCGAACAGCTTCGCGCTGCAGATCGCCGCGGCTTCCGCAGCGCCGGCGTCTCCCCCGGAAACGCCGGATGAGCCGGACACGGCTGGGGAAGATGCAGCCGGGGAAGAGGCGGAACCCGTTGCGCCAGAGCCCTACCGGCCAGATGCGATTTCGATGCTGGCCCAGGCTGCCGGGTACAGTGACGCCGAGCGCTGGTGGGAGGACGCCGTCGAGCACCGCAATGCCAGCCCCATCGACAGGTTCGCGGCCATCAGCGATGCCATCGCAGAGATTCGGGCCGACGACGTGCGGCCTGCCGGGCACCCGGACGTCGTCGAGAATGGCCGACGCGAAGCCGCAATGCGGCGGCAGCTGCGTGCCGCGATGCGCGAGGGGCACGCAAGCATCGCGGTGGTGTGCGGGGCCTACCACGCCCCCGCGCTCGTTCCGGCGAACTTTCCCCCGGCGTCCATGGACAACAAGCTGCTTACCGGTTTGCCCAAGACCAAGGTCGCTGTTACCTGGGTGCCGTGGACGTCGGACCGGCTGCGCCTGCAGACCGGGTACGGGGCAGGCGTCACGGCGCCCGGCTGGTATCAGCATCTCTTCGCCCACTGGAGCTCCCGGGATCCCAAGGCCGATGTGGCCACCACCTGGCTGGTCCGCGTTGCACAAACCCTGCGCCGGGAACATCTGGATGCGTCCACGGCCTCCGTCGTGGAGGCCAGCCGGATGGCAGCGGCTCTGGCCGCACTCCGCGGCCGCCCCAGCCCCGGCCTGACGGAGCTGGACGACGCCGCGCAAGCTGTTCTCTGTGATGGCTCACGCGTGCCCCTGGCGTTGGTGCACCGCGAGCTCACGGTTGGATATGAGCTGGGAAGCGTGCCGGAGTCTGCACCGACCGTCCCACTGGCCGCCGACCTCGCCGCAATCCAGCGCCGCCTGCGCTTGCAGCCGAGTGCGATGGAGGAGATTCTGACCATCGACCTCCGCAAGCCGAATCAGCTGGCCCGCTCAGTCCTGCTGCACAGGCTGGCACTGCTCGGCGTGAACTGGGGAACACCGAGCGACACCGGCCGCACAACGGGCACGTTCAAGGAGGCATGGAGCCTCCTATGGCGGCCGGAACTGGCCCTCGCAGTGGTGGACGCCAGCCGCTACGGCACCACCATCGCCGCGGCAGCAGCGGCGTGTGCAGCTGAACGCGCGCAGGGTGCCGGCAGCCTGGCCGATCTCAGCGATCTGCTCGCCGCTTGCCTGCTCGCGGATCTGCCCGACGGAATCAGCGCCGTGGTGTCGGTACTGGCCGAGCAGACAGCCGCGCAGCAGGATGTGGCCCCGCTGCTGGAAACCATAGCCCCGCTCGCCCGGACCTCCCGCTATGGCAATGTGCGCGGAGTGGATGTCACAGGAGTGCAGGGGATCCTGGATGCCACGGTGGTGCGGGCCTGCGTCGGCCTGCCGACTGCATGCGCCGGGCTGGACGATGAAGCCGCCGCCGCGATGCGGCGGGCCATCAACTCCGCCCAGCACGGTCTGTCACTGTTGCCGGAGCTGCCCCTGGACGACTGGCACGCGGCGCTCGCCGCCGTCGCGGGTTCAGATCGGATCCACGGATCAGTCGCAGGGCGTGCCACAAGGCTGCTGCTGGACGCGGGGCTGGTCGACAGGGATGAGGTCGCGGCCCGTCTCAGCCGTCGGCTGTCCATCGCAACTCCGGCGCCCGAAGCCGCCGCCTGGCTGGATGGACTGCTGTCCGGCGACGCCGTGCTGCTGGTTCACGACCGGCGCCTGCTGCAGATCGTCGATGAGTGGGTCGCCGGGGTGCACGATGAGGTCTTCGATGACGTTTTGCCCCTGCTGCGCCGGACATTTTCGCTGTTCAGCCCGCCGGAGCGGCGGGAGATCGGCGAACAAGTGAGCCGGGACAGCGAACTCTCGCAAACCCCAACCGCTACGACGTTTGACCTGTCGGGAGCCGGTCCGGCGATCCGTCTGATGGCCAGGTACCTTGGATGGGAGGCCAAATCGTGACCGGCTTGAACCCCGACGGCCGCGACCGGCTCAGCCGCTGGCGCCTGGTCCTTGGCGGGCACGAGGCCGACGGCATCACAACGGCCGAGGGCCAACCTGTGGTCCTCTCAGCCGCGGACCATCGCAGGGACCAGGCCCTGCAGGACTTGTATGAAGCCCCAAAAAGCGGGCGGGGAGGCCTCGGCGCGTCGAGCCCGCGGGTAGCCCGCTGGCTCGGCGACATTCGCGGTTACTTCCCGTCCACGGTCGTCCAGGTGATGCAGGCCGACGCCATGGACCGGCTCGGCCTGCGGCAGTTGCTCCTCGAACCCGAGATGCTCCGCACGGTGCAGCCCGATATCGCCCTGGTCAGCACGCTCGTGGGACTGGGCCGCGCCATCCCCGAGCGTTCCCGTGAGACCGCCAGGGCGGTGGTCCGGCAGGTGACCAGGGAGTTGGAGGATCGCTTGCGGGCCAAGACGATTCAGGCCGTCTCCGGGGCATTGAACCGCGCCGCGCGGACCCGGCGTCCCAGGCACCGGGACATTGACTGGAACCGCACGATCGCCGCCAACCTCAAGAACTATCAGCCCGACTATCGCACAGTGGTGCCTGAGCGGCTGGTCGGTTACGCCCGGCGCAGTACCGAGGTGCAGCGGGAGATCATCCTGTGCATCGATCAGTCCGGTTCCATGGCCGAATCGGTGGTGTACTCGAGCGTGTTTGGCGCGGTGCTCAGCTCGCTGCGGTCTGTGCGCACGCGGCTGGTGGTCTTCGACACCGAGGTTGTTGATCTTACGGATGACCTGGAGGATCCCGTGGATGTGCTCTTCGGCGTGCAGCTGGGGGGCGGCACGAACATAAACCGGGCATTGGCCTACTGCCAGGACCAGATCACCCACCCGACCGAGACGATCCTGGTGCTCATCAGCGATCTTTATGAGGGTGGAATAGCCGAGGAGATGCTGCGGCGGGCCGCCACCATCGTCGGATCGGGAGCAACCCTGATCGCGCTGCTGGCGCTGAGTGACAGCGGTCACCCCACGTTCGATTCAAACCATGCCGCTGCCCTGGCCGGAATCGGCGTCCCGGCCTTCGCCTGCACGCCTGATCTGTTCCCGGAGCTGATGGCCGCGGCGATCGAACGCCGGGACGTGGGCGAATGGGCGGCATCGCACGACATCGCGACGAGTCACGAAACGTAGGGCTTGTCCACACAGACGTCCTTGAGAACGTTCCGTGGCTAGCTGGCTGGCTTTAGTGCGGTTCGCCAGGCGCCGACGGCTTTGGCGGTGCTGAAGGTCCAGGTGGCGGTGCCGGCGGCGCCGGCGGTTGCCTGGGTCCTGTCGGCCTGTTCGGCGATCTGCCCGCCGGTGGCTTCCCACCGCTCCGTCCATCCCGTCGGTGGGGTCGCTGCCGGGTTGGAGCTGTCAAACCCGAGGCCGCCGATCAGCATCGCACCGTTGCTCGCTGTGGTGATGCCCGGAACGGTGATGCTGGTGGCCGTGTAACTGGTGTTGACGGCGGTGGCCACGGCACTGTCCAGCGGTGTGGTGGTGTTGACGCCGGTGTACGCGGTGATGCCGCCGCCCCACTTCACGGCCTTGCTCAGCGTCCAGGTATAGGTTCCCGGATCCGCGGCACCGACGACGCGGTAGTAGGCGAACACCTTCGCCCCGGCCGTGGAGGAGCTGGCTATGCTCAAGCCGTTGACGATCGCGGTCCAGCCCGCAGGGACAGCCACCGTGGGATTCTGGTCCGCCGTGAAGGAGGCGACCAGCACATCCCCGGCCGTCCTGCCCGCGGGCGCGGCCAGTGCCACCGTGGCGGTGGCCGTGGAGGTATTCGTTGTCGTTGAACTCCGGGCAGTGATCCCCGACGCCGGCGGGGCCGGCGGATTGACCGTGATCGTCGCGGTCGCGGAGGTCGAGCCTCCGCCGTTCGTCGCGGTCAGCCTCGCCGTGTACGTCCCCGCCGCGGTGTACGTGTGGGAAGGGTTCCGCTCCGTGGACGTGCCGCCGTCACCAAAATCCCAGGACCACGACGTCGGCGCCCCGGTCGAGGTGTCAGTGAAACTCACCGGCAACGGGGCCGTGCCCGTCGTGGGGGACGCGGTGAAGGACGCCACCGGCGCCGGCGTGGCCGCCGGGTTGACCGTGACGGTCGCCGTCGCGGAGGTCGAGCCTCCGCTGTTCGTCGCGGTCAGCCTCGCCGTGTACGTCCCCGCCGCGGTGTACGTGTGGGAAGGGTTCTGCTCCGTGGACGTGCCGCCGTCACCAAAATCCCAGGACCACGACGTCGGCGCCCCGGTCGAGGTGTCAGTGAAACTCACCGGCAACGGGGCCGTGCC
>NZ_JBNHFR010000014.1:0-120468 GCF_059090445.1 Arthrobacter sp. B2060 | reverse complement strand
CCTTGAGGTACACCTCTGAGCCGGTCAGCTCCGAGAGCTTCTGCGCGTGGACGAGCGGCGTGCCGCCCTCACCGAGGGTAATGACCCTGGTTTTCTCTGTTACGGGCAAACGATCAGCGTATTCGCGGATGACCCCGCGCCATTGGTGAGCCACTTAGACTCCTTCTACCCGAAGTACGGATGTAACTAAATTGATGACGTCCAGGCCCTTCACTGCCTCGACGGTTGCTGCCAGTGCCGCTTACTGTGATGGTGTGTCACGATCCGGGGGAGACCGGCTCGGCGAAAATGTGCGTAATTTTGGTCAGAACACCTGCTGACCCGATGTATTAGCTAGTGCTCGACGCTGCGATCGGCGGCGCCGGAAGGTGGCGGTGTGGCGAGGCCGCCGGACCACTTTTTTGTTCGCCAATGGCATGGCATGGCAGCGGCCGCCGGACTGTTGCCGGGAGGTGATGTCCTGGTCAGATTTCGGTGGAGCAATGCACAGCTGGTCGGGGCGAGGTTATCCGCGTCAGGTCGTTACCTCGTCGTGCTGATGATAGTGGTCCTCTATCGCCCGATGGAGAACAGCAGCGTCGCCGCTCACGACGGCGTCAAGAAGTTCGAGGTGCCGTTCGGTGGCTATGCTGCCGGGATAGTCAACGCCCGGGCGCAGGAGCGGGACCGTAATCACACTGAGAAATGGTTGCTGCCGTCGCCACGCGTCTACCAGCCAAGGGTGCTTGCTCTCAGCTATCAGCGTGCCATGAAAGGTACGATCAAGTTCCCAGAATCTGTCAAAATCGCGCAACATGTCGAGTTCGCTCATCTCCACGGCACTTTCCCGCATGATTTCCACAGCCTCGGAGCTGACGGGGAATTTGATGCTCCGAACGGCTTGGATTTCAAGCATGGCGAACACCTCGCCGAGTCCTACGACATCTTCATGACCAAACTCCCGGACTGAGTAACCCCTGTGGGGTTCTCCCACGACGAATCCCATGGCCGCAAGACGCTGCAGGGCTTCGCGGATAGTGCCTCTGGAGACTTTGTGCTGTTCTGCCAGGTCAAGCTCGGCGAGTCTTTCCCGTGGATACCGCGAGCCAAGCAGGATCTCGTTCCGAAGCGTGGTTGCTACCATCTCGACCCGGGTGGGCTTCTTCTGGGCCGTGCGGGAATCTGTTCCCGCAGGCAGTACTTCGGTCATTGTCGATACTCCTAGTCTGTTCGCGAATAAGGACGCGAGGCAGTACAACCGCGGCCTGCATCATTAATTACACCAGTTGCTTCCCCGGCTTTTGTCCTATCTACTCCTCGCTTGCCATGTACTGACGACAAGGTTAACCCGCCGTTGGGCACAGCGTGAGTTTGAACGGGTTTCAATCACGGCTCTTGGCCTCCAATCGATTTGATGCGTGAGAGGATCCCAAGATGCGTCCCGGGTGTACGAGCGGCAGCCCACCTTCCGGCAGTATCTTTCTTGGAATGCATGCTGGAGCGAGTCTATGGAATTCCTATCCTTTGTAGTTCAACGGCGCCGCTGCATCCGTAGGCGTAGCGATAGAAGCGATGAGATCCCCTGGGTTTGCCGCCAGACTCGACAAGCCATAAATGAGTACACCTGGAACGGGCGAACGCGCCTCCTGAAGCACGGCACCAAATGGATCCTGGACGACGCCCAGCAGGGTACCGGCTTCCACGTATGAACCTGGCTGCACGTTGCAGTACCACAGGCCAGAGCATTCACACATCACGGCTTGACTCTTGAAGATAGGCAGCGGTTTTCTCGCTTCGCTGTCCACGTCCAGCAGGAGGGACTTTGCTACTCGCTGAAGTCCCTCCTGCTGGACTGCAACCTCCGAAGGGGACCATCGGCCCTCTCCGCCCACCTCGATGAGGACTGACGGAATCCCCGCATGTGCAGCCGCTCTAATGGTCGATCCCTCGGTTTCCAGCAACACAACCCGCGGAACATCAAATTGACTAGCCAGCTTGAGTGACGCGTCGTCGATGTCAGGTGTGCCAACCGGGCCCACACCGGCAAAGCTGTCCAGAACCTCCGGAATATCGCCGCCGTGACAGTCCACGTAGTAGGTGCCGCGGGAGATGATGTTTGACCATAGCCAGTATGCAAGACGCTCGGTGTCCCCGCCGGTTGCATTGCCGGGAAACGCGCGGTTGAGGTTCTTTCCATCCACCGGGTTGATGAACGCACTCCTGCTCTGAAAGGCGAGAGGACTGGACTGTAGCGAGGCGATGACGGTTCCTTGAATGGCCGTGGGATCCAGCCCGAAAACAAACTCCCGTACGGCCACCATGGGTACATACTCGCCGCCATGAATTCCCGCGGTAACAGCAAGAACCGGGCCGGGTCGTTCCCCGTGAACGATGACGACAGGAAGCTGAAGCATCTTTCCGTCGATCTCGACCGAACAGTAGCCCGATGACCTTGTTCCTGGTTCAGCAACCAGAGTCCCTACGCTGAACGGTTCCCGTGGACGATTCATCTGAATTTCCAATCACTGTTGCTCTCAGCCTAGAGCCAACGACGTGAGTCGCGAGTCCGGTCCGAGGAACCTCGCAGGGTTCATGAAACTGACGCCGGTGGCCGTTGTTCCATCCAGCACGAGGTCGGCAGCAATGGCTCCCAGGGCAGAGGCCATCTTGAAGCCGTGGCCGGAGAAGCCGACCGCCGCGACGACCCCGTCCATTCCGGGCACCTGCCCCAAAAGACCGGTCTCGTCTGGTGTATAACCGTCCGCACACAAGGCGACCCGCACCGGTTCCGGAATCAGTCCCGGAATGAATTCCCGAACCCAGGCCCGGACGGAGTCCAAATACTTAGGATCCCAACTAAGAGGGGTCTCCATGGATTCAACCTCGTCCATATAAACGCTCCCAGCGACTTTCACCGTCCAACCGTCAGCGCTCGGGAACCCATAGAAACGGACTTGGTCCGACCTTCCGTCTTCCTCCGCCCTCCTGAGGAAGACCGGCAGGCCTTCCCTGCAGAAAGCTGCTGGGTCCACAGCGGGGAACCATGTCAGGACCTGCGGCAGAACGGAAAGGTGAACGCCGAGTTCCTTGCACACTGCCCCCGCACCGGTGCCCTGAGAGATGATCACCCGGGAGGCAATGATCTCTTCTTGCTCGGTGCGGACGATGTACCGGTCACCGTACCTCTCAACGCTCTGCGCTTTCCGGTTTCCCAGGAACTTAGCACCAAGCCGTGCGGCCTCTACCAGGGCGGCGGTCACGGCCTTCTCCGAATTGAGGTAGCCTCCCTCGGGATCAAAGACCGCGACATCCGTGTCCCGGATCACATGTTCGGGATACCTTGTCCTCGCCTCGTCGCCCCGGAGAATTTCGTAGTCGAGGCCATGGTCTTTCCCGGCTGCAAGGAGCGTGGTCAACTTCGGATTGTGCTCGTCGTATATGGTGACAGCGCCGGTAGTGTTGAGCAGCCGGGTCCCGCTGACTTTCTCCAGGTCACGCCAAAGATCCTGTGCCCTCTGCAGGATGGGCGTGTAATGCCCGCCTTCTGCATATACCTTGCGGAAAATGCGCGACTCCCCGGCGTAGGCGGAGAAGGGGCCGGGGATCGAAAACCTGTCTACTCCAATGACCCGCAGACCACGGGTGGCGAGCTGCCAGCTCGCCATGCTTCCTACAGAGCCGACTCCGACGATTACGACGTCCGTTTCGAGTGCAGTCATGGTTTACCTTGCTTTCCGTGATGAGGTTTTGGCTAGTGCAGACGAGTGGATGGATGTCCGTAAACGCTCGCAGATTGTTTGAGGCGCATGCCCGTTCGGTGCCCGGCGCCTTCATCCTTGAGCTCCTCCCATCGTCCGAGCGAACAATCAAGATTGTCTGTCATTATTGTCGGACAGAAGCTATCGTTAATCTAGCACCGCGCAACTCAGTTAGGGAAGCGTGGTCAGACATGAATCAGGGTTGATTCCTGCACCGGCCGCCAAAATGGATGGCGGTCGTTTTACCGGGCGAAAGCTGCCCAGAAACGGGAGTAAGTATGGTCAAGGCGACAGTATTGGACACAGTAACGACTAATCCGGGAGAGCACGGCGCTAAGGCGACCAGCAGCACACCAGGACAGACTGAAGTGTCTTTGAGGGTGTGGGAGGGCGATGGTCTTCGGACCGGAATCTGGGAGGTTACGCCGGGTACGTTCACCAGTACACGTGAGGGTTACCACGAAATTTGCCAGATTCTCAGTGGATCGGCGACCATCACGGAAGCCAGTGGGAACAGCTTTGACGTTGGGCCAGGTTCGCTGTTCGTCACGCCTGCCGGCTGGTCCGGCAGCTGGACAGTACATGAAACCCTGCGCAAGATGTGGGTTGTCCAGCAGCTCCCCGCCTAGCCGACTCGCCAAGGGTCAGACGGTTTGCCGACTTTGTATGGATCCACTGGCCCTGACGAAGCCGACCGTGTCGGTCTTCGGATAGCTAACGGGACGCTGAGTCCAGATGGACTCAGCGTCCCCTTTCAAGTGAGGCAAGCCCAATGGCGCCGCACTTCGCCCTAGCCACTGCCGGATGGATTACATCTGGTCGGCTGGGCAGGCCTTTCCAAGGACCAAATGGCCCGCGCGTGACTCCTCTTGGATTGTTCAATCTTCCCTGCCGTAGCTGATATCGAGTCAGGACGACACCCGGCATGGGCAAAAAGGATGATTCTCATGGACAACCGGTGACAAGGGGACATTCGTCCTGGTTGCTCCCGCTACGCGTGGAACCTCAAGAAATTATCGACCGTTTCAGCTCGACTCATGAAGGAACCCCATGCTTGAATCCACTACCACGCTCGCCGCACGCCAGGAAAGGGGCGAAAAGGCCGCAACATCCGGGACAAGGTCAGAGGTCGCCAACCTTCCCGGAGGAGCTTTCTTGGAAGGGCGGTGGCAGAATGCCGCGATGACCCTGGAGGTCCACGACCCCCAGGACGGTTTCGTGCTGGGCCGGGTCTGCACCTCCACTCCCGGGGACGTCAAGCGAGCTATTGCCCATATCCACCGCCACCTGCAGGTTCAGGACTGGCCGCTACGGGCACGGCGCGAGGCGCTGGAGAAAGCGGTGTTGTTACTGGGAGAGCAGTTCACACGGTTTGCGACAATTATCGCGGCGGAAAGCAGCAAAACCATTACCGAGGCCGAGCGTGAGGTGCGCCGCTGCATCGAAACCCTTCGGCTTTCCGCCGCGGCGTCCGAGGAGCTGGCGGGGGAGACCCTGGGCTTTGAAGACAGCCTGGCCGCGGGAACCAAGGTCGGCTGGTACAGCCTGAAGCCGGTTGGCATTGTTGCGGCGATCACGCCATTCAATGATCCGTTGAACCTGGTGGCGCACAAGCTGGGCCCGGCGCTGATCGGGGGTAACGGCGTCGTGCTGAAGCCGTCGGAGCAGACGCCTTTGAGTGGCCTGGCGCTGGTGCAGCTGTTGCTGGAAGCCGGTGTCCCGCCGGGACGGATCGCGGCGATCGTTTCCGGCCCGGGTGTGTCCGAGGCGCTGATCACAGACGAGTTGGTCGACCTGATTTCCTTCACCGGCGGCCCAGCCACGGCCGATCGTATCGCTGCCGCGGCTGGGGCGAAGAAGATCCTCTCCGAACTCGGCGGGAACAATGCCACGATTGTCTGCGCCGATGCCGACCCCGTGGCTGCCGCGGCTGCGATTGTCGCCGGTGCTTTCGGTGTGGCGGGGCAGAACTGCCTGTCGGTGCAGCGGGTCTACGTGCACATCTCCCTTTTCGATCAGGTTCTGGAGCATGTCATCTCCGGCACCAAGGCACTCAAGACGGGATCGAAATTTGACCGTGCCACCGATGTTGGGCCGCTGATCTCCGAGGCGGAGGCCCGCCGGGTTGAGGAATGGGTGGAAGAAGCCAGGAGCGCCGGTGCGACACTGCACACCGGAGGAAAGCGCCGGGGAGCGTTCTACGAGCCGACCGTCCTGACCGATGTGCTCTCTCGGTGCCGGGTCATCCGGAATGAGGTCTTCGGGCCGGTCGTGAGCATCCTGCCGTTCATCGAGGTCCAGGACGCAATCTACGAAGCGAACAACTCCGAGTACGGGCTGCAGGCCGGAATCTTCACCCGGTCCATCGATCTGGCGCTTGCCATCGCGGACAAACTGCACGTTGGCGCCGTCGTCATCAACGAGACAAGTGACGTGCGCATCGATTCCATGCCCTTCGGCGGGTTCAAGAAATCCGGAGTCGGCCGCGAAGGGGTCCGGCACGCCGTCTGCGAAATGACACAACCCAAAAACACGATCATCAACCTAGCCGAGCCAGAATCAAACCCGCAGTGCCTCGGCGGGCTCACAGAACGGACAACAGCATGAACACGGCGAACAACAACATGAGCACGCACAGTATTGCAGTCGGACCGGTCCGTGGTTCAGTTCCGAATATTGGACCATCGCCGGCACGGGAATTCGCCCCCGTTGCCCCAACGTCCAAGGATCCCTTGGCCGCGGCAGGTGGGGGCGTCGTGGCATCGTCTCCTAAAACCAAACGGCCCGTTGTCGTGGCACTGTACCTCGAGGCTCTTCCACCCCGCCTGGCAGAGGTGGAGGAGCTCGCTGAGGTCCGGCTGACCAAGGCGGACGGTCTCGCGGAGGCCATGGACGGCGCCGACGTGCTGTATCAGTGGCACTCGTTCTCGCCGGCGCTCAAGGAGAACTGGGCTGCTGCCTCTACCCTGAAATGGGTGCATGTTAGGGCGGCCGGTGTGAGCCAGCTGATGTTTGATGAGTTGGTTGCTAGCGATGTCCTCTACACGAATTCCCGCGGGGTGCTGAGCCGTGCGATCGCTGAGTTTGCGCTCGGCTTTGTCCTGGACATGGCCAAGGACGCCCAGGGTTCTTTCAGGCTCCAGCAGCAACAACGCTGGCAGCACCGTGTCACGCGCAAGATCCAGGGTCAGAGCGCCCTGGTGGTCGGCACCGGATCGATCGGACGCGAAACCGCACGCCTGTTCCGCGCCGTCGGTATGAAGGTTGATGGCGCCGGTCGGACCGCCCGGAGCAATGATGCAGACTTCGACCGGATCCATTCCTCCCGCCACTTGGCGGGGATGGTGCACGCCTACGACCACTTGGTTCTCGCTGCGCCCCTGACCAATGAGACCAGGGGCCTGGTAGACGCTGAGGTGCTGGCCGCCATGAAACCTTCCGCCTGCCTGATCAACATCGGCCGCGGGGAACTCGTCTACACCGGAGCCCTGACCGAAGCACTCGCAGCGGGTTCCATCGCCGGCGCTGCCCTGGACGTTGTCCATCCCGAGCCTTTGTCCGCCGGACATGCCCTGTGGAGCATGGAGAACGTCATCATTACCCCGCATATGAGCGGGGACACCGAGGATTACCACGACGACCTCGGCAAACTCTTTGTGGAGAACCTGAAGCGGTACTGCAACGGCGAACCACTGGAAAACGTCGTGGACAAGTCCCTGGGGTTCGTACCGACTGCTGAGCCCTCCCTCACTTTCTAAGGAGAAACTGCCGTGACCATGTCAACAGCGACACTGACCCTGATCAACCACTTCATCAACGGACGTGAATCCGCCGGTACGGGTGACAGTACCCGACCGGTGTACAACCCGGCCACCGGCCAGGTGTCGGGTGAGCTCCGGATTGCGAACCAGGCAGACCTGGACACTGCCGTCGCCGCGGCCAAGAAGGCCGCGGAGACGTGGGGCGACATTTCCCTGGCGAAGCGCACGGCGGTGTTGTTCAAGTTCCGCGAACTGGTGGCATTGCATGTGGACGAACTCGCTGAGCTGATCACGGCCGAGCACGGCAAGGTCCTCTCCGATGCCAAGGGCGAGATCGCCCGGGGCCTGGAGGTGGTCGAGTTCGCCTGCGGTATCCCGCAGCTGCTCAAGGGTGATTATTCGGACCAGGTTTCCACGGGCATCGACGTGTTCTCCTTCCGCGAGCCGCTCGGCGTGGTGGCCGGCATCACGCCGTTCAATTTCCCTGTCATGGTGCCGTTGTGGATGGCGCCGATGGCGATCGCCACTGGCAACGCCTTCATCCTCAAGCCCTCCGAGCGCGACCCCTCCGCTTCGATGCTGCTCGCGAGGCTGTGGAAGCAGGCCGGCCTGCCGGACGGCGTGTTCCAGGTCCTGCATGGCGGCAAGGAGACCGTTGACGGTTTGCTGACCCACCCGGATGTGGACGGCATCTCTTTCGTCGGCTCCACCCCGATCGCCAAGTACGTCCACGAGACCGCCACCAAGCACGGCAAGCGCGTCCAGGCCCTGGGCGGGGCGAAGAACCACGCCATCGTGCTGCCGGACGCGGACCTGGACAACGCTGCCGACCACCTCGCCGCCGCGGCTTTCGGTTCCGCAGGGCAGCGCTGCATGGCGGTCTCCGTGGCGGTCGCCGTGGGGGACGCCGCGGACCTGCTGGTGAAGAAGGTCCAGGAGCGTGCCCTGGACGTGAAGGTCGACAACGGCACCGCCCCGGGTGCCGAGATGGGACCGGTCATCACTCCGGAATCCAGGGAACGCATTCTGCGGATCGTCGGCGAGGCCGAACAGGCCGGCGCCGCCATGGTGGTGGACGGCCGCGACCTCGTGGTCCCCGGTCACGAGGAGGGGTTCTGGGTCGGCCCCACCGTGATCGACCACGTCAAGACCGAGATGACCGCCTACACCGAGGAGATCTTCGGCCCCGTGCTCGTGGTGGTCCGCGTCGATGACTTGGAGGAGGGCATCAGGCTGATCAACTCCAACCCCTACGGCAACGGAACCGCCATCTTCACCTCCTCCGGCGCCTCCGCGCGGAAGTTCCAGCGCTCCGTCACCGTCGGAATGATCGGCATCAACGTGCCCCTGCCCGTCCCCGTGGCCTACCACTCCTTCGGCGGCTGGAAGGCCTCGCTCTTCGGCGACAAGCACATCTACGGCCCCGAAGGCGTCTCCTTCTACACCCGCGGCAAGGTCGTGACGTCGCGCTGGCCCGAATCCGCCCAGGCTTCCGGCGCCTCCTACAACTTCCCCTCCAACTAAACCCGATCCTCCGTTAGAAACCGAGCTGAAAGCCATGCCACGTGATAGCGATTCTCATGCCGGGTACTTGTAGATAGGAAAGATCATGTCAAAGAATCTTGGTTCTGAGATTGATGCGAGGATACTCGCCGAGCTTCGGAACAACGCTCGAATCAGCCTTGCGCAATTGGGCGAACGTGTTCTCCTCTCCCGCAACGCCGTTCGGCAGCGGATTGAACGCTTGGAGCGGGACGGCCACATTAGCGGCTACACGATCAAGGAATCAGTGGTCGATGGACGTTCCAAGGTCAGCGCGTTCCTCCTCATCCAGCGTCGCGACCGGATGCGGGGCAGTGATGTCATTGCGGGTCTGCGTGCTTTTCCGGAAGTGGTTACGTGCGACGTCGTCAGCGGGGAGCTCGACATGGTTGTCAGGATTGAAGCACCCGATGTGGCACGGATCCAGGAGATTTGGCAGCGAGTCTCTGAGTTTCCAGGGGTGAAGGACATCACGACTGCGCTGTCCCTTTCCACAGTGATCGAGAGGTAGGTCGGAACCTGCCTGCCTAACACAGGTTCAGCGGTGCAGGATCGTCGGATCCTGCACCGATGAACTGCTGCTAGCAAGCGGTTTCCAAGGGAGCCCCGCCATCAAGCTGCCGGATCCGCTGGGAGCAAGCGCAGTTCCAACCGTCACTTGATCCTTTGTCCCTGATTCGACAAGCTAGGGACGACCTATTGCGCCAAGATCAGCGAATCAACCTGGTCCTGACCAACCAGTCCTTCACTGAGCGCGATCTCCACAACGCTTTGCCCCGAGATCAACGCTCTGTGGGCAATTTCAGCGGCTACGTTATAGCCCAGTACCGGCAGTAAAGCAGTGGCCTGCGCTGTGGAGGCCCGAGTGCGGGTTCTTAGCAGTTCCTCGTTGGCTTCTATCCCGTTTATGCATAATTCCCTGAGCACATCAGACCCGTTGGAAAGCCAAGACAGTGACTGCAGCAGGGCATGGGCAATGGCGGGTTCGAAAGCGTTTAGCTGCAACTGCCCGTTTTCCGCTGCCATCGTGACGGTTACGTCCGCACCTGCAACGAAGTACGCAATCTGGTTCACAACCTCGGGAATGACAGGATTGACCTTGCCAGGCATGATCGATGATCCAGCCTGGCGAGCGGGAAGTTTGATCTCGCCAAAGCCGGTTTGAGGGCCGCTCGAGAGGAGGCGAAGGTCGCTACAGATCTTTGACATCTTGATAGCAGTCCGCTTCAACGCTCCAGAGAACGTCATGAAAGCCCCGGTGTCCCAGGTCGCTTCAATCAGATCTTCAGCTTTGGTGAACGAAATTCCGGTCACGGCCGAGAGCTTATCAACAATGCGTTCAAGATATTCTGGATTTGCGGTGATGCCGGTCCCGATAGCTGTGGCACCGAGACTGGATTCAGTCAGCAGTGCAGCAGCCCCACGCAGCAGTCGCTGGTCCTCATTGAGGGTTACAGAAAAGGCCCTGAACTCCTGGCCAAGGGTCATAGGGACCGCGTCCTGCAACTGGGTTCGTCCGATCTTCGGGATCGAAGTGAACGCCCGCCCGCGTTCGGAGAAGGCCTCGGATAGCTGTGCAAGCCGGTCCAGCAATTCGTCCAACGCGAACAGGAGCGCCAGGCGCACGGCAGTGGGGTAGACATCATTGGTTGACTGGCATTTGTTGACGTGGGCAATGGGATCAATAACGTCGTACCTACCCAAAGGGTGGCCCATTAGCCGTAGTGCCAGATTCGCAATCACCTCATTAGCGTTCATGTTGCTGGAAGTTCCGGCGCCACCCTGAATGACGTCGACCCGGAATGCGTCATCGACCTCGCCAGAGGCCACGATGTCGCAGGCTGAGGCAATGGCTTGCCCGACGTCGGCAGGGATGAGTCCCAGTTCCGCATTTGTCAATGCGGCGGCCTTCTTGACGTAGGCAAGGGCGCGGACCAAGTGGCTGTGGGTTCCCAAATGTATCCCGCTGATGGGAAAATTCAGGATCGCTCGCTCTGTGTGGATCCCCCAGAGCGCCGATGCCGGCACGGCGACAGCTCCTAAGCTGTCCCTTTCGATACGAACACCGGCGTTCATGACGCGAGTGCAATGACTTTGGGCTGTGTCATCTCCTCGTAGGCGAACCTGACTCCCTCACGGCCCATGCTTCCGTACTTTGAACCGCCGAATGGCATGGCATCATGCCGATAATCCGAGGAGTCATTGATCATGACGCCGCCGGCGTCAATGGCCTTGGCGGTATCCAAAGCACGAGCGAGATCCCTGGTGAATACACCGGCCTGAAGGGCATACTCGCTGTCGTTGGCCAAGCCGATGGCCTCATCTTGCGTATCGAAGGGTTCGACCAAGACCACCGGAGCAAAGAGTTCCTCGCTCCATGCCTCGCATGAGCGGGGGACCCCGGTGAGCACGGCCGGAGTCAGGACTGAGCCGTTCAGAGTGCCACCGGTAAGCAGACGCCCACCTTGCGCCACCGCCTGGTCGATCTTCCTTTTGGCTTCTTCTGCCGCGGCCCGACTGATCATTGGTCCCAAATCGGTGCTTTCATTTGTCGGATCGCCTGCAACCAGCGCGCTTGTTTGGGCGACAAAAGAATCGAGGAAATCGTCGAAGATGGTGCGCTGCACCAGAATCCGCTGCGCGCCGATGCAGTTTTGTCCAGCCGCCCAGAACGCCCCCGAGACGCTCGCCTCCACCGCGGTAGGAATATCCGCGTCGTCATACACAATGACGGGGGCGTTACCGCCCAGTTCCATAGAAAGGCGCTTGATGCCAGCGCTGGCTGCAATGGCACTTCCGGTCTCGAAGCCGCCCGTGAAGGAGACCATTCTGACCAGCTTGGACTTGATTATGGTCTGCGCGATCGTACGGTCGCCAAGTACAACGATGACAAAGCCGGCCGGGAGACCGGCTTCCAGAAGCAGGTCTACCAAGAACATCGCCGAAAGGGGCGTCAGTTGGGAGGGCTTGAGAATGACGGTGTTCCCGCCTGCGATTGCAGGCCCAAGCTTGTGGGCGACCAGGTTCAAGGGATCGTTGTAGGGGGTTATCGCCGCTATAAGCCCAAGTGGCTCCCGGCTGAACCAGCCCAGCCGGTTCTCAGAACCGGCAAACGAATCGAAGGGCACAACTTCACCGGCATTCCGGCGCGTTTCGGCTGCGGAAAGCTTGAGGGTGTTGATTGCCCGGGAGATCTCCTTGCGGGCCTGCTGAATGGTTTTGCCGGCTTCAAGGACGATGAGGTCCGCGGCCTTGTCCGCCCGCTGCGTGAGCAGATCCGCCGCGGTATCCAGGATCCGGCCGCGCTCATGCCGCGGCATCGCAGCGGCGGATTTGGCAGCCGCTGCGGCGCGTTTGAGCTCCTGCTGCACCTCTTCCGTGGTTGATTGGGAAAGGCGGGCCAGAACCGTTCCGTCGAACTTGTTGTAAACGGACAGGTCGCCGGGAGCTTC
Organism: Arthrobacter sp. B2060; assembly: GCF_059090445.1. Taxonomy (NCBI): domain Bacteria; kingdom Bacillati; phylum Actinomycetota; class Actinomycetes; order Micrococcales; family Micrococcaceae; genus Arthrobacter; species Arthrobacter sp. B2060. The sequence goes on along the minus strand of NZ_JBNHFR010000014.1, from coordinate 107,976 downwards.
CTCCGTCTCGGTACGGGTCATGGTGGTTTCAGACACGGACGCCTCCTTTGATGTATTCGTGAATCGCGATGATGTCGGAAACAAGGGCGTAAGCGGTTTCCGTGCGGCCCGCGCCAGGGCCAGAGACAGTGACGGCTCCGAGAAGGTCCGTGTTGAACGAGACCGCGTTGGTGGCTCCTGAAATGCCCGCGAGCGGGTGGTCCGCGGGGAGTGCGGCCGGTCGGACATTTGCCGTGATGTGGCCGTCTTTGCCGCGGCTGGCTTCGCCTATGAGCTTCCAGCGCTGGCCGTTGGCCAGTGCCTGCGCGACTTCGTCACTGGTAATGTCCTGGATCCCCGTGGTGTCGACTTCATCGGGGTGCAAGCTGGCGCCTAGAAGTTCGTTTGCCAGGATGGTGACTTTCAGCCGTACGTCGGAGCCGCCGATGTCTGCAGTCGGGTCCGCTTCGGCATAACCGCGTTCCTGAGCCTCTGCAATGGCCTCTTCCAGGCGCAATCCTGCTTCCATCCTGCCCAGCACGTAGTTGCTGGTTCCGTTGAGAATGCCTTGGACTCCGTTAAGTTCAAGTCCGTTAAGCATTTTTTGCGCCAGGCGCAGCACGGGCGTGCCGCTCATGACCGAGCCTTCGTACTCGAATTTGGTTTCATTTTCCCGGGCCAAAGCGTTGAGTTCGTGCCCGTAAAGAGCGACTGGTCCCTTGTTTGTGGTCACGACGTGCTTGCCTGAAGCGAGTGCCCAGCGTACGTGGGAGACGGCCGGCTCCCCGTCCACAGGGCTCGTGAAGGTCGCCTCGACGACGATGTCAGCAGAGCTGTTCTTGATGACTTCTTCGTTACGCGGTTCACGAGATCCGCCCTGGAGGCCTTCGAAGGAAGAACCTCGCGGCATGGCCAGTACGGCTGCCAGATCAATTCCGTCATCTTGAACAAGTGAACCGAACGCAAGATCCGTAATTGCAACTACGCGGAGCTCGAATCCAAGAGATGCGAAGCGGTGTGGTTCGTCTCGGATGAGCGCGGCCAGAGCTCGGTTGACTCCCCCGAAACCGATCAGGGCCAGGTTATACGTCGTCACTTGTTCTCCCTTGTTTGCTGTAAAACCTTGTCATTACAGCATCCGGCCGTGGAGTGTCAGCCAGCTATGGACACATCGCCCGCTGATCATGATGAAACGACCAAAACTGCAGATCCTTTAGAGCAAATGTTCCGATGAGATGGTGGGCCGGGGGATTTGGTCGAATTGGTCGCGACATCGCTTCGCGCGGACTGCGGGAGAGCGTCGCCATCGTGTTCGGCATCGAAAATGGATGGTCTTAGGGATAGCGGCCCGCCAGGCAGTTGTCCTGTTTGCGGGGGCTGGCGGTCGTTGCCGCGCTCTTTTTGGGGCAACGTATGCCCCTTCGCGAGGCTCTCCTGTGAGTCAACGAGACGTATGGCATACGAAGTCATTTGGGCGTAGCGTCGATTGGAGAATGGCTGCCGACCCGGAGTCTGTTGTCTACGGCCGGGCGGGCCAGTCTTGGTTTTCAAAGGGGCCGGGATGGCTGGATGGAATGCTGATACTGCGGCGGGCCCATTAGGAGGCGGAGCCGTCACTTTGGTGGAGGGCTCGTCCTTCTGTATTTCCATGCCAAACGGGGATATTCATCCAGCCCATCCACACGGTGTGTTCTTTCAGGACACCCGTATCCTGTCTGGTTGGAACCTGACCGTTAACGGGCAGCCACTGGAGCCCTTAGCGGCGCAAATGCTGGAACCATATCGGGCGCTGTTCGCGTGCCGCGTTACCCGCTCTGACGGGTATGCGGACAGCCCACTGATCGTGGAGCGGCTGCGCGAAGTGGGGGCTGGCATCCAGGAGCAAGTAACCGTTCGAAATTATTCGGCGGAGCCCGCGGAATGCATCCTATCTGTGCGGATTGAGGCCGATTTCGCCGATCTATTCGAAGTGAAGGAAGCGCGAATCCCGCGGCATTGGGACCAGACGCGCCAGGCTGAAGGGGGATCGCTGACTATCAGGGCTTCTTGGCAGGATGTCCGGAAGGGGATTATTGCCCAGGCCCCCGGCGGCGAGGTCGCCGTGGACGCTATTACATACAGGGTGTCAATCGCAGCGCACGGCGAGTGGAGCAGCCTTCTCACAGTGGTGCCGAGCATGGACAGAGCAGGAGCGGATACTACGTTTGTCCATACTGGAGGGGATGGGTTGTCTCCCCGGGACGTGCGGCGACGGGAGTGGGTGGCCAAAATTCCTGCGCTGCACATGGGCAACCGCTCCATCGAACGGACACTGCGCCGCAGCTACGACGACTTGGGTGCGCTACGCATCGAGGACCCCAATCACGCCGAGCGTGTCGTGGTAGCAGCCGGGGCTCCATGGTTCATGACACTGTTTGGTCGCGACGCGTTGTGGGCATCGGAGATGGCGATGCCCGTGGATCCGTCGCTGGCGTTGGGAACGCTGCAGACCCTGGCGGATCGCCAGGGCCGCGTGGTGGATGCGATGAGCGAAGAGGAGCCGGGCAAGATCCTGCACGAAGTCAGGCTCGATGTTTCCAGCGGGTTGTCTTTGGGAGGAAAGTCCGTTTACTACGGCAGCGTCGACGCAACGCCATTGTTTGTCTGCTGGCTCGGTGATGTCAGCCGTTGGGGGTTCGCACCGGAAACCATAGCCAGCCTGCTGCCTCATGCAGACCGTGCCATGGATTGGATACGTGATTACGGGGACAAGGACAGGGACGGTTTTGTTGAGTACGAGCGCCTCAACCCGCAGGGGTTGATCAATCAGGGCTGGAAGGACTCTTGGGATGGGATCAACTTCGCCGATGGGAAGCTGGCCGAGCCACCGATAGCCCTCTGCGAAGTACAAGCCTATGTCTACTCCGCGTACATGGCCCGTTCGTGGATGGCTTACGACACCGGCGATACGCCTTTAGCCAAGGAGCTCGCTGATCGTGCAGCGCAATTGAAAAAACGGTTCAATGAGCAGTTTTGGATGCCCGAGCGCGGGTACTACGCCATTGCGTTGGACGGAAAGAAGCGTCAGGTGGACGCGTGCGCTTCCAACATGGGCCAGTGCCTCTGGTTCGGCCTGGTGGATGAAGACAAGGCGCCGTTGGTGGCCGAACGGTTGATGTCCCCGGAGATGTTCAGTGGTTGGGGAGTACGGACCCTGGCTAACGACATGGGCGCCTACAACCCCGCCAGCTACCACAACGGATCAGTCTGGCCCCACGACAATGCGATTATAGCGGCTGGCTTGCTCCGCTACGGCTTCGTGGCAGAGGCGCAGCGGATTTCAACGGCTCTCTTCGAGGCGGCCGAGTTCTCTGACGGTCGCCTGCCCGAGCTGTTCTGCGGCTTCAGCAGGAAGCAGTTCCCCGAGCCAGTGCCGTACCCAACAGCCTGTTCGCCTCAGGCCTGGGCAGCGACCACACCAATCCTGCTGGTGACCAGCCTGATGAGATATGACGCCGATGTCTCCAAAGGGGGCCTCTGGATGGATCCTGTACTACCTAAGTCCTACGGGGACATGCACATCAGCAACGCCCCTATGGCAGGAGGCCGCATCACCATCGATATCGCCAATTCAGTACCAAGAGTACAAGGACTGCCTATAGGAATGACGCTCCATCGCGGGCATCGGCCGTGGTTTACGGAACTTGTAGAGAAAGCCGGTCGAGGCCAAGGACGGCAAGGCTAGGCAGGACTGTCCTGACACACCCTGATTTCCACACATTCCTGCCTTAGACCATCCAGTGGCTTGGAAATGTGTCAATAAAGAAGGTGTGTCCTCTCTTGCCAATAACCCCATCCCCTGCCGAAACCATTCCAAGGAAGCACCATGAAGACACGACGCAAGGTTTATGCGACCGCAGCTGCACTGGCCCTCCTCTTGACCTTGAGCGCTTGCGGCAATGAGGCCGCCGAGGCGCCGGCAACGGAGAGCGGCACAAACAACACGAGGGACATCTCCGAGGGCGTCCAGCCCGACCCCAAGGCCCTCAGTCTCCTGCCTCAGTCCTACAAAGACAGGGGCGAGCTCACGATCGCGATGGACCTGCACTCCCCGCCGACGAGCTTCCTCGCCGAGGACAACCAGACCCCGATCGGCCTTAATCCGGACATCGCGCGGCTCGTCGCGAAGAAGCTCGACTTGAAGCTGAAGTTCTTGGACACGAAGTTCGACACGATCATCCCGGGCCTCGACGGTGGCCGCTATGACTTCACAGTCTCGACCATGGCCGCCACCGAAGAGCGGCGCAAGGTCCTAGACATGATCGACTACTTCAAGGTCGGCAACTCCATCGCCGTGAACGCCGGGAACCCGCAGAATCTGACCAACGAGAGCCTGTGCGGCAAGAACATCGCCGTCGCCCAAGGCTCCACCGGTCAGCTGTTGCGACTCCCAGCCCTCAGCGAGCAGACCTGCACCTCCAAGGGAAAGCCGGCGATCAACCCCGTGACGCTGCCCAACATCCAGGAGGCCCTGGTCCAACTGCACTCCAAGCGCCTCGACGGCATCCTCTACGACACGACTGCGCTCTCATGGGCAAAGAAGCAGCAGCCGGGTTCCTTCGACATCCTTACACCCCAGCTCAACGTCGGCGGGACTGGCCTGACCAGCGTCGCACTGAAGAAGGGCTCGCGGCTGACCCCGGCCATGCAGGCTGCCATCCAGTCGGTCCTCGACAGCCCGGAGTACAAAGAGTCCCTTGAGACCTGGGGACTCGAATGGGGGGCCATCACCGAAGCCAAGCTCAACTAGCGGGGCTCCTCCATGGTCACGGCTATGAACAAAGGACGTAAAGCAACGATGGATAGCATTAATGCGGTCCCTGAAGCCACGGCTTCGGTTTCCGACTCCCTCCGAGTGGGAGCCGCGAAGCTGTGCCCGGGGAGTGGTTTCACAGCTCACGCGCACGTAGCCCTTACGAACCAAGCTTTACGTAACGGACTGTCTGCCCTATATCCAGTCGTGCGCGTGCTTGCTTTAGGAGTTCCGCTCCCAGGAAGCCCTGTCAGCAGTCGCTGACAGGCTTCCTAATTTTTGCCACCTGTTGCGTTCCATCGCCATTTGCGTTGTGGGATCCGTGCTCGGCAGAACGTTCCTGCCGAGCACGCAGAGGCCCGTTTTCGGCTAAGCTCGGCTGATTCCTTAAACGCCGATCTCCGTGATTCCGTCAACCTGCGCCTTTCCAGCTATGGCTAGCGGCTGGCCGGGTTGGCAGGGGAGGGCTTTAGGAAAGTTTGGCCTGGCGCAGGTACTGGTACACCGTCTCCCGGCTGATGCCGTAGTCGGTCGCGAGGACGGACTTGGGAGTTCCACTGGCGGCCCGCTGCACTAGCTCGGCCGCCCGTTCCGGCGTGAGGGTCTTTTTCCGTCCCTTGTAGGCGCCGCGGGGCGCCGGAGCCGCAGCCTACTGTATCCAGGCCTCACTGCCGTTCGACGCCGGCATCGGCTCCGGGGTCCAATATTGCCTCCGGGGCGCCTGCGCGGTTCCGCCGCCGACGCCGCCGACGCCGCCTACACAGCGTCCCAGCACGCCGTCGTCGGGCTGACCAAGTACTTGGCCGTGATGGTACGGGGCCACGGGCCTGCCTTTGTAGGCAGTGGCACCCGGCTCCCTCTATCACCTTCTTCCTTCCTCCGCAGTGACGACCGGCACCACATCAGCTGGGCCATCTTGGCCTCCGACGGTGGCTGGTCGGCGCTGTAAAGCACCCCACCAAAACGCCAGCGGACGACGGCGGGAGGTCCCGCCGTCGTCCATTCGGGCTTGCGCCTTAGCAGTTACCGCTGAGAGTCCCGGGCAGAACTGCACATCACCCCGCCGCCGTCGTAGTACACAGAAATACGAAGCAACATTTCGGGCCGCACCCGTAATCTGTTTAGATGCCTCGTTTTGCGCTTGATATTGAGTCCGTCCCCCGCCCTGCCCGTTCGCAGGAGCTGTTGGACGCGGTGAACCACCGCGTCGTCATTGCCGATGGCGCGATGGGCACCATGCTGCAGGGGCGGGAACTTTCACTCGAGAAGGACTTCCTGGGGCTCGAAGGCTGCAACGAGATCCTGAACGACACCCGCCCGGATGTGCTCGCGGACATCCACGACGCCTACTTCGCCACAGGCATCGATGCCGTGGAAACCAACACCTTCGGCGCCAACTGGTCCAACCTCTCTGACTACGGCATCGACGACCGGATCGAAGAGCTCGCCCGGAAGGGTGCGAAGATCGCCCGCGACCGCGCCGAAGCGGCCGAAAAAACAGACGGACGGATGCGCTGGGTCCTGGGCTCGATGGGACCGGGCACCAAGCTCCCCAGCCTCGGGCACACCAGCTACGACTACCTCAAGCAGACCTTCGCCCTGCAGGCCGAGGGCCTCATCGACGGGGGAGCGGATGCCTTCCTCATCGAGACCAGCCAGGACCTCCTGCAGACCAAAGCCGCGGTCAACGGCTGCAAGCATGCCATCGTGTCCCGCGGCGTAAGGCTCCCCATCTTCGTCGAGGTGACCGTCGAGACCACCGGAACCATGCTGATGGGCTCAGAGATCGGCGCGGCGCTCACCGCACTCGAGCCGCTCGGCGTCGACGCCATCGGCCTGAACTGCGCCACGGGGCCGGACGAGATGAGCGAGCACCTGCGCCACCTGTCCAAGCAGTCCTCCGTGGCGATCGCCTGCATGCCCAACGCCGGCCTGCCGGTGCTTGGTCCCAACGGCGCGCACTATCCGCTGTCACCCTCCGAACTCGCCACCGCACACGAGCAGTTCGTGCGGGAATTCGGCCTGGGCCTGGTGGGCGGATGCTGCGGTACGACGCCGGAACACATGGCCGCCGTCGTCGAACGGCTTGCGCCCTTCCGCAACGGGGCCTCGGTGGCCAGCGGCGGGAGGGCCGCCGATGGTTCCCGCGTTCCCACCGAGAGGGAAGCCGGTGTCGCCTCCCTCTACCACCATGTGAATTTCGACCAGGAGTTGTCCTACCTCGCCATCGGTGAGCGCACCAACGCGAACGGTTCGAAGGCATTCCGCCAGGCGATGCTCGAAGAGCGTTGGGACGACTGCGTCGATATCGCTCGCGAGCAGGTCCGTGTTGGCGCGCACCTGCTGGACGTTTGCATCGACTATGTGGGGCGCGACGGCGTGGCCGACATGAAGGAGATCGTCTCGCGTTTCGCGTCGGCCTCCACGCTCCCACTGGTCATGGACTCGACCGAACCGGCCGTACTCCAGGCCGGGCTCGAACTCATCGGCGGGCGTCCGGTGGTCAACTCGGTCAACTATGAGGACGGCGACGGCCCGGCCAGCCGCTTCGCGCGCATCATGCCGCTCGTGAAGGAACACGGTACCGCCGTGATTGCCTTGACCATCGACGAGCAGGGCCAGGCACGCACCACCGAGGGCAAGGTCGCCATCGCCTCCCGACTCGTCGACGCACTGGTGGGCGAATGGGGGATGCGCGTCGAAGACATCATCGTCGACGCCCTGACCTTCCCCATTGCCACCGGCCAGGAAGAAACCCGCCGGGATGGCATCGAAACCATCGAGGCCATCCGCCAGATCACCACGAAGTACCCCGGCATCAACACGACGCTGGGTGTCTCGAACGTGTCTTTCGGCCTGAACCCGGCCGCGCGCATGGTCCTGAACTCGGTGTTCCTGCACGAGGCCGTACAGGCGGGCCTTTCCAGCGGCATCATCGACGCGGCCAAGATCGTGCCGCTCGCGTCGCTCCCGGAGGAACAGCGCAAGGTGGCGCTGGACCTCGTCTGGGACCGCCGCGAGTACGACGCCGACGGCAACGTTACGTACGACCCCCTGGCCATCATGCTGGACATGTTCGCCGGCGTCGACACTGCAGCGCTCAAGGACCAGCGCGCCGCTGAACTTGCGGCCCTGCCAACCGGTCAGCGCCTGGAGCGGCGCATCATCGACGGCGAGGGCAAGGGCCTTGAAGAGGACCTCGACCTGGCGCGAAGCGAAGGCATGACCCCGCTCGGCATCATCAACGACAACCTGCTCGAGGGCATGAAGGTGGTGGGCGAGCGCTTCGGCGCCGGCGAGATGCAGTTGCCGTTCGTGCTGCAGTCCGCCGAGGTGATGAAGAACGCGGTGGCACTGCTCGAGCCGCACATGGAGAAGTCGGATTCGTCGGGCAAGGGCACCATGGTGATCGCCACTGTGCGCGGCGACGTGCACGACATCGGCAAGAACCTGGTGGACATCATCCTCACCAACAACGGCTACAAAGTCGTCAACATCGGCATTAAGCAGGGGATCGCCGAGATTATGGCCGCGGCGGAGGAGCACAACGCCGACGTGATCGGCATGTCTGGCCTGCTGGTGAAGTCCACCGTGGTGATGAAGGAGAACCTCGCCGAGCTGCAGTCCCGTGGCCTGGCGAAGAAGTGGCCGATCATCCTCGGCGGTGCAGCCCTGACCCGCGCCTACGTGGAGCAGGACCTGGCGGAGCAGTTTGATGGCGTGGTGCGCTACGCCAAGGACGCTTTCGAGGGCCTCTCACTCATGGAACCGCTGGTCCGCGTTGCCCGCGGCGAGTCGCCGGACGACGTCGGCCTTCCGCCGCTGAAGAAGCGGATCCATAAGGGAAGCGGCGCAAAGTTTACGGTGACCGAGCCGGAGGCGATGCCCGGGCGGTCCGACGTGGCCGCCGACAACGCCGTGCCTGCGCCGCCGTTCTGGGGCACGCGGATCGTACGCGGCGTGGCGCTGCACGACTACGCGGCTTTGCTCGACGAGCGTGCCACGTTCATGGGGCAGTGGGGGCTCAAGCCCGGCCGCGGCGATGACGGCGCCTCCTACGAGGAACTGGTGGAACTCGAGGGCCGGCCGCGCCTGCGGTACTGGCTTGACCGCATCCTCGCCGAGGGAATGCTTGATGCGTCCGTCGCGTACGGCTATTTCCCCGTGGTCTCCGAGGGCGAACAGGTGGTGGTGCTGCACCACGGAGAGGATCACGACGGCGTCCTCGGCACTGCGGGACTGCTCGCCCCCGACGGCGGTTCAGGCGGTCCGATCGGCACCGAGCGTCTGCGTTTCGACTTCCCGCGCCAGCGCCGGGACCGGCACCTGTGCCTCGCCGACTTCGTGCGCTCGCGCGAATCGGGCCAGATCGACGTGCTGCCGATCCAGCTGGTCACCGCCGGTTCAGCGATCGATGAGGTGACAGCGGAGCTGTTCAAGGGGAACCACTACCGCGACTACTACGAGCTCAATGGCCTGGTCATGCAGCTCACCGAGGCACTCGCGGAGTTTTGGCATGCCCGTATCCGCTCCGAGCTGGGTTTCGCAGCCGAGGAGCCCAAGGACAAGGCAGGGTACTTCAAGCTCGACTACCGCGGTGCGCGCTTCTCGCTCGGATACCCCGCGTGCCCCGACATGGAAGACCGCCGCAAGGTGACGGAGTTGCTGAAACCCGAGCGTATGGGCGTAATCCTCAGCGATGAGCTGATGCTGCACCCCGAACAGTCCACCGACGCGTTCGTGTTCCACCACCCGGAGGCAAAGTACTTCAAGGTGTGAACTGAAGCCGGTCTTTGGTCTGGGCGGATTGAGTCTTCGCGACTTGCCCGCTCCCGCTGGAGACCGGCTTCACCCGTCTGAAAGCGGCGAGAATGGCCCGGCCCACCACGGCGATTCCGACGATGGTGGTGATAGCACGCAGGGTGTCCCAGCCCGCCGTCGACGTCACCAGCGAATAAAGCAGGAAGCTGCTGAGGTTGGTTGCCAACGGCGCGCCGGGCACGTAGGAGATGCCGGTGCCGGCGCCGACCGCGAAGGGCCAGAACCACAGATTGGTCAACAGGCCGAACAGGTAGGACGCCACGGCGCCGTAGCCGCACAGCATCCACAGCTCTGCTTTGCCGCGCACACGGCGGGGCAGCAGGCCGGCCCCGGCGCCCACCCACGCACAGGCGAAGATCTGGAACGGTGTCCAAGGCCCGATGCCACTCCACAAGGCGCTTGAGACGGCGATGGTGGCGGCGCCGAGGAGCAGGCCGAAACGGGCACCGAAGGCCCGGCCGGCCAGGATCAGCAGGATAAAAACTGCCTCTACGCCCCCGACGCCGGTGCTTGCCACCCGGACTGCCGAGCCGACGGCGGCCAGGACGCCGAGCAACGCCACCGTGTGTGCGGAGCGGACCGAGCCGTCGAGGGACACGACGATGGCAACGACGGCGATCGGTGCAATAGACAGGGCCGCGTACGGGAGGGCCGCGGCGGCATCCTCGGGGAGCGCCGCGGCGAGCAAAGGCCAGCAGAATGCAGCGAGGGCCAGGAGGTTTGCTGCGGCGAGAATTGCGAGCTCGACGCCCCGCGGCATCCGGATGTGGTGCTTTCTTTCCGCAGCCGGAATATCTGTTCGTCGCTCGGTGAACCGTGGTGCAACTATGCGGTGCGCTGTGGCGGCACTGGTTGGGACGGCACCGGCTGTGGCGGCACCGGCCGGGACGGCCTCTGACACGGAAGAGGGGGCGACGCCGTCATGCATCGGGAGGATCCGGGCGCCGAGGCCGTGGGCAAAGTCGACATCGTGTGTGGCGATCAGGACTGCCGTGTCGGCGTCCGCTGCGGCCCGCAGCGCCGCCGAGACTGCTGTGCGCGCCGCAGGATCGAGTCCGCGGGTGGGCTCATCGATCAGGAGCACCTGGGGGTCGTCCATGGTCTGCAGCGCGATGGCAAGTATCCTGCGCTCCCCTGCAGAAAGGTCCCGGGGATGCTCGTGTCCAATGGGAATCCGGACGCCTCCCCGCAACCGGGCAAGGCGCGACTCAGCAGACATTGGGACAAGCTGGTCACTGCCTGGGCGGCGGTCTTGGTGGCGCCGGCCTGAGCGAGGCCGGCCCGATTGACGCGCAGCGCGCGCTAGGCGCCGGTCGGCCGCGCGGAGCTCTCCCGCGACCGTATCCCTCGTGAAGAGGTCGTCCGAGGCGTCCGGCACGAGGGCGACGCGGCGGCCGTCGACCGTGCCGCCGTCGACCATTCCTTCACCGCCCGTTCCTTCACCGAGGGCGAGCGCCACGAGGAGGGACGACTTTCCGGCGCCGTTCGGCCCCACCAGGGCGACCACTTCACCGCGGTGCAGGGTCAGGGATGCGTCGCGCACGAGCGGCTTGCCCTTGCGGTGCACCGCGAGCTTGGTCGCAGTCAGTACGGGCACTGGCTCCGCTGGCTGTGCCGGCGTGGGACGGGCAACGAGAGGGGGCAAAGGCGGTGATGGCGCAGCGCTCGGCACCAGGGCGCCGTCGTCGATGGTCCACCACGAGTCGGCAACCGGTGTGAGCGCTTCCGCCCGGTGCTCCGCGACGATGACGCAGACATCGGCATCGCGGGCGAGGGCGCTGAGCACCGCGATGACATGTCCGCGTACTGCGGTGTCAAGATCGGCCAGGGGCTCGTCAACCAGGAGCAGGGCCGGTTGCTCCACCACCGCGGCGGCGATGGCTACGAGCGTTGCCTCACCGGCCGAGAGGGTGCTGACATTCCGGTCCAGCAGCGCCGACACCCCGATGCTCTCGGCGACCTCCAGCACCCGGGCCTTGGCAGCATCGGATGGCACGCCGCGCAGCTCGAGTGCGAGCCCGATTTCGTCCCGGACGCGGGTGCTGGCGAATGCGGCGCGGGGATTCTGCAGGACGACGCCGATGAGGCGGGCGGTGTCGCGCGGCGGTGTGGCGGCACGGTCCGTCCCGGCAATGCGCACGGTGCCGGAAATTTCTCCGCCGTCAACGTGTGAGAGGAGGCCGGCGATACCGCGCAGGATGGTGGACTTGCCCGAGCCTGTCGGCCCGGTAATGACCGCAATTGACCCGCTCGGCGGCGCGAAGCCGGCGACACGCACCTGGGCGTCGCCGATGCGGAAGTGTGCATCCCGGACGACAACCGGTGCTTCCGTGCCGCCGGGCTGCTGTGCTGCCCGGCTCCCAAAGCCGCGCAACTCCAAGGCCGCGGCAACCCGGCCAGCGTGCTCAAGGGTGCGCTCGAGCACGGGAATAAGGGCGCGGGCTCCGAAGCGTTCACCCCGCAACCGGAACGCCAGGCGCACGGAAGTCACGGCGTCGGCAAGCGCCGGAAGCGCCGCCCACGCCACCACAAGCATCCGGGCAATGCCCTGCATGGGCCCGCGTCGGGCCAGGTGAACGAAGCCGCGGGCTATGTCCACCCAGGCGTTGAGGATGCCGAAACCGAGGATTATTCCGGCAATCGGCAAGGCGGACAGGACCGCCTGCCACATGCCGTGTCCGGTTACCGGGCCGAGGAGGACAACATGGGCGTACGGGGCAGGCAGCGGTACCGCCGGCAGGTCGAGCAGAACCGGCTCACCGATGCCCGCCCCGTTAAAGAGGATGCGGTAGATGACCCGCGCCGCGATGAATACGACGGCGAGAGCCGCCGCTGCGCGTAACGGCGCGGGTCGAAAGGTCATGCCGTGGGCGTGGCCGGTGCGCCGTCGACCGTGAAGAGCAGCTCCAGGCTCTGTCCGGGGCTCACCTTCAGGGTGCCGAGGCCTTCCTGGGCATATGCCCAGGCACCGGAGGCCGGCTTAACCCAGAGAGCCCAGTAGGCAAAGGCGGCGGGCATCTTCTTGCACTCTTCCCGGTACGTGCCGCCCTTGTGGGCGATGTCGAAGTCAGCGGCGGGCACACCGTTTACACGGCACACCAGTTCCTTGGGGTATTCGGCGGTGCCCTCGGTTTTCACCTTTGCCTCGTCGAGCACCTTGGAAGCGAGGGTCGGCGCGTCCACGGGCACGCAAACTGACGTATCAGCGGCGGCCTGCTTCAGGGCGCCCGAGTCGACAATGACCTTCACACCGGCGCAGGGCCCGGAAGCGGCGCTGGATGAAGTCGTTGCCGGGGAAACCGGTGCGGAGGTTGTTGGCTGGGTGGCGGCCGGCGCGGAACAGGCGGCGAGAGTAAACAGGAGACCTGCGGCGGCGAGGGAGCTCGCGGCGGCGGTGCGGATCTTAGTCAAAGTCACCTGTCAAGGGTAGGACGTTGTTTATCCGGATCAGGATGGCGCCGCGTTGTGTGACGTTAGTTCTCCACTACATTGCACGTTTTCCGCGGGTATCCAGTGCGCTGGTCGAAGGCCTGGTCCGGGACCATCGGCCCGACCTCGGCGATCGTTCTTTAGCGCGGGGGCCAATGGCTCGGGACAACGCGACCTTCCGGCTCGGCGACGATCTGGCCGTGCGGCTGCCGCGCAGGCCGGAGGCCGTTCCGCTGATCCTGCGTGAGCAGCGCTACCTTCCCGACATAGCCCGCCGCTCCCCGGTTGCGATTCCGGTCCCGTCCATGCCGGCCGGCCGACGTCGGCCCAGCAGATCGCGGGCCAGCCGCGGAAGGCCTCGCCGAGTTCCTGCTGTCCCTCCATGTGCCTGACGAAACCGGCATCCCGGTGAATCCTTTCCGCGGCGTGCCGCTGACGGACCGTGACGCCGCGGTGGCGGATCGGCTCGGGGACTCCGGACGCTACCCGCAGGCAGCAGCGCTCAGAGCGGTGTGGGCGCAGACCTGTGCCGCCGAAACCTGGGACGGCCCGGCGATCATGCTTCACGGCGACCTTCACCCGGGCAATATCATCCTGGCGGACGACGGTTCGCTGGCCGGCCTCATCGATTTCGGCGACGTCGGGGCAGAGGACCCGGCTGTCGATCTTGCGGCGGGATGGCTGATGTTCGACGCCGGTGCCCGCCACCGCTTCATGGACGCCTTTGGCTCCGCAGTGGATGAGGACACCTGGTTGAGGGCCCGCGGCTGGGCTCTCATCCTCTCCACCGCAAGGCTGAGCCACTCAGACGACAATCCGCGGATGTTCGCCCTCGGAGAGTTCGGGATCAGGCAGATCCTGGAATTCTGACTTTGCCTGCAACCTTGAAGCCCCGTTAATTGTCGGTGCCTGCTGACATGCTGTGGGTATGGAAAGCAGAGCAGTCGCGGAGACGTTGGAGGCCATGGAAGCCTCCCTTGCTGCGCTGCGGTCATTTGTCGGTCACGGCGCAGGCACCGTGTCCTCGACTGATACTGACCCATTGCAGGGCGAAGCTGGCGCATGCCTGGACGGTCTGGCCGAGCTGGCCAGTATGGACGCCAGGCTGGCCGCATTGAAAGTGCACTTCGCCGCTGGATACGCCCACGCTGCCGCTGCCCTGGCGGCCCCGGCTTCTTCCCCGCAGGAGCGCACCGCCCAGGCGATGGCCGTGACAGCAGAAGTGGCCTGCGTCCTGACCCTGAGTGAAAGATCCGCAGCGGCATTGCTGGCGGAGTCAGCCACACTGACCACCGGGTTGCCCCTGACATTGTCCGCACTGCGGTCAGGAACCATTTCGTGGCAGCACGCGCGAGTGATGTGTGATGAAACCTCCGGTTTGGACCCCGCCGCAGCTGCTGCCTTGGAGGCCCATTTCCTGGACCCCAAAGCTCCCTTTGCCGCGCGTGGCTGCCCGGCGGGGGAGCTGGTGCCGGGCAGGTTCCGGGCGAAAGCGCGCAGCTGGCGTGAGCGGCACCATCCCGTCAGCATCGAAGCGCGGCACCGCAAGAGTGTGAAGGACCGCCGGCTGGAATATGTGCCGGACCGGGACGGCATGGCCTGGCTATCGGCCTACGTGGCTGCCGACGTCGCAGCCGCTGTTTGGTCCCGTGCCACGGACGCTGCGCGTGCCCTGCAGGGGCCGACCGAATCCCGGACTCTGACCCAGCTCCGCACGGACGTCGCTTCTGACTGGCTGATGGCGGGGGAAGCAGAAGGAACCCCGTCACCAAAGGCGCAGGTCCTGATGACCGTTCCGGTGCTGTCACTCTTGGGCGCCGTGACGGAACCGGCCATCCTGGACGGGTACGGTCCCGTTCCGCCGAGTATGGCCCGACGGCTGGTCGGCGATGGTGCCGGTTCGTTCCTGCGTGTACTGACCGATCCGCGCAGCGGAGCGCCGCTGGAGATCGGACGGACCAGCTACCGGGTTTCGAAATCGATGCGCCAATGGCTGCGGCTTCGGGATGGCCGGTGCCCTTTCCCTGGCTGCAACAACCATTCCCTGGATAATGAAGCGGACCATCTGCTGGCCTGGTCAGAGGGAGGTGGCACCGGCGTCAGCAACCTGGCCCAACCATGCCGGAGGCACCACAGACTCAAGCACACCACTGCTTGGAGGCCGACTGATGCCACCCGGGACCAGCCTCCCGGCTGGATTTCACCCGCGGGACGCTCCTATCCCAGCGAACAACAAGACTGGGAACCACCATACTGGCCGGACCACCCCGCCCTTGTGGGCGAAGCCCTCGGGTGGGAACCGCCTGACTGGATGGACGTAACGGACGGTCCCGCCGCTTTCCGAGATACCGGGCCGCCATTACCGGTGGATCCCCTGCCTGACTGGGCACAGTTCACCGCGGCGTAGGATCGACTCCCTACGGCCACCTCATGCTCAGCGGACGACGGCGGCTGGTCGGCGCTGCAGTACCTCACCGAAACGCAGGCGGACGACGGCGGGAGGTCCCGCCGTCGTCGGCTCACCTCACGCCGCTGGTCAGCGGGATCATCCCGAACGGGGCAGTTCAGGATGCCGAGCGCGTGTCGAACGCTGCAGCCGATTCCCGCAGAAGGCGTGCGACTGTGTCCGCAGGCATACTGGTCGACCGCCGCCGGTCGAACCGGCGCAGAACGATGCGCCGCGTACCCAGTCCGGGGACGTCCAGGATGTCGACGCCATCCTGAACGACGCCGCTCAACGCCAGGGTGGGCACGATCGCAATCCCCTCGCCCGCAGCGACGAGTGCGAGGGCGGTCAGCGTCTCCTGGTACTGATGCACAGTCTCCATCTGGGCACCCGCTGACTGGCGAAGCCGGCCGAGCACCGAAGAGTTGGCGGCTGACGGCTCGACGCCGAGCCACGGAAGTGGCAGTCGCGCAAGGTCAACATTCTCGGTGGTGAGCAGGGCACCCGAGGGAACCACCAGCTTCCATGGCTCGTCCAGCAAGGGCTCCTCGGTCATGCCGGCGGAAAGTGAACGCTGCTCGGCAGTCGTCGAATCGAGCTCGACCACGACCGCGTCGAGCTCGCGCTGGCGGAGCAACCGCATCAGGGCAGGGAAGTCGTCCTCGACGATCCGGATCTGTAATTGCGGGTACTGGCTGCGCCACTCGGGCAGGCGCGGGATCACCACCGTCCGAACAAAGCTGGTGAATCCGCCCACCCGCACGACTCCAGCGACCTTGGCCCCTCCCTCGATCCGGGCGCGGGCGACGCTGAGTGCGCGTTCAATCTCCTCACCGGCTTCTGCTATTGCCAGGCCGGCGGGCGTCAAAACTGAGCCTTTGGGCGTGCGCACCACCAAGGCGTGCCCCGTCTCGTCCTCCAGTTTGTTGAGCTGCTGTGAGACGGCGGAGGCCGTTATTCCCAGCTCGTCAGCGGCGGCGAGCACCCCGCCCGTGCGGGCAACCGCCAGAAGCACGCGCAGCCTGCGCGGATCAATGTCCATGTTAAGTAGTTCTAAACCATGTCTTCAGTGGAATGCAATTGCCCTACATCAGTTCCGTCCTGATAATTGCTGGTGAACCGGCTAGGCCCGCGGGAGTAATCCAAGCAGGCCGTCCAACGAAGGAGGTTCTCGCCGACAGGTGAGCAAAACGCTGGTCCAGCCGATGCCTGGTCCATTCCGCAATAGCCTCTTCCGAAACACGCACCTCCAGCCCGCCATCTACACTCCGCCCAGCGGATGGCAGCGGGCATAACTTCTGAAAGGACATCATGGAACTGCTGTGGGAAATCGCAGGTTGGGCAGGCGCGGTTGCGATACTCGGTGCCTACTTGGCCGTGTCCATGGGCTGGCTGAAGGCCGGCAGGGGCTTCCAGACCGCGAATCTCCTCGGTGCTGGCGCCTTCATAGTCAATGGCGCATTCCACGAAGCATGGCCGTCCGTGGTCACGAATGTCGCGTGGTGCCTCATTTCCGCCGTCGCGCTTTTTCGCATGCGTGGGGCGGGCCAGCCGGCAGCGGCAGCCGCTGATGCTCCGCAGGTTCAATTTCCGGGCGTCCCCGACACCACCGGCCAGCTGGCAATTGTTGAAGCGCCGCGGGCACGTCGATTTACATAACCCCGTGTGGGGTCCCGTTGCAGGCCTCTTGCTCCCCTTAAATCAGCCGTTGTGGCGGCGGCCCAAACGGGTCCACCATGATCCCATGGATGCTGAAACACCCAAGGCGGTGGAACTGAACCTCCCGCAGGCTTTCCTGCTCTTGGCCACAAACGACAAGGACGGCAAACCTGAAGTGCCGGTCTTCGCACTCAGGACCAGTGTGGCGGGGGCAATATTGGCCGAGCTGGACCTGATCGGTGCCATCGGGCTGGAGGGGAAGCACGTCAAAGCGACCGGCGCCGCCCCGAAAACAGACTTCCAGCACGAGCTGGACCTCATCCGTGGCAAATCCCGCCCTCACACTCCCAAGCAGTGGGTCTCGATACTAGAGAGCCGCGCCGAGGTGCAGCGTGTCTATGAGGGGATGGCGTCGCTGGGCATCGTGGAACACGTCGGCGCGAAGCATCTGGGCCGGTTCCGGGCCGTGCGATATCCGGAGAGGGACCACGGCCCGGAGGATGCGCTCCTGAAAAAGATCGAGGCCGCACTTTACGGTGCGACCACTGATGCCGGGGCCCCTGCCCCTACAGCGACGGATGCCGCGGCGCCTGATGCCGGGGCGGCCGGGGCGCCCGATTCCACGGCGTCCGATGCCGGGGCACCTGGGGCCGGGACGCCTGATCCCGCGAAGCCTGATGCCAAGGCTCCCGATCCCAGGACCACAGCGCTGATCGCCCTCCTTCAGGCGGCTGGGCTGTTTGGCAAGCTCTTTCCGGCAGCGGATCGAAGCTGGTCAAGTGAGCTGTCGAGGGACTTTTGGCCATCCCGAGCGGTGGAGGACGAACTTCGCCTGATCAGACTGGCGGAGGAAGAAGCCGCAACCCTGTAACGCTGCCTGAATTCGCAGGTGCGGCCTCGTCGGTCTGCGTGGACTCCAGGAGTCCGCCGCCAGCCAGCCGCCTCAGAGTGCGGTAAGTCCGTGCTTTGCAAGGTAACCGCGCCCTGAATCCCTGCAGACGCGCGCTGATTGGCAGTTTGCGTCAGCGCGCTGCACAGGCGCATACACGGCACGGTGGTCATCCGCACCAGCCACGCAGCCCCGTGACCGTCCGTCAGATAGTGGCAAGTGCGCCCTTGGCGCTTTCCACCAGAACATGGGTGCCTGCGGGTACGTGTACGACTTCGCCGTCAATCTGGCAAGGAACAGCGTCCCGCGTCGTGAAGGCGTAACTGTTGACGCTGGGTTGATGCCCCAGCCCCAGGGTGACGGCCCGAAGGGTCATCAGCGCCATCTTCCAGCGCCCAGCATGGGGCAAGGTCACCACCTCGAACTGACCGTCGTCGGGGTGGTTCGACTCGCTGACCGTTCCGTACTTCGCCATCCGTGAGATGTTGGCCAGGATCAGGCTGTCGAACCGGGCGGTGGCCCCGTCGGCCCTGACGAGCTCAAACGGCTTCAAATGAGAGAGCGTCCGGGCGACGGAGAGGAGTTCGAGGATTTTCCCTTTTCCGCCCTTTTCGATTCCGATCGCCATCAACGGGGTGAGCCCGAACCCTACATAGGAGTGGGCGTATTGGACTTGGCCCCGATGCGCCCCGCCGAAGGTTATCCGCAACAGGTCGATACGATGCACCCTGCCTTCGCGGATGGCCTCCGTCAACGGTCTTGCCGTCATGCTCCTGTGATGATCATTGGCGTTGCCCGCAGGGAGCACAGTGCACACCGCCCTGCTGGCGGGAACGTCCATCACCCCGTTGACGACCTCGTTGTACCCGCCGTCGCCGCTGACCGAGATTAGGAGCGCGGCGCCTCGCGCGGCCACGGACCGCGCAAGATCTCGGGCGTGCCCCGCATACTCCGTCGGCAGCAGGTCAATCTGCAGATCCGGCAGTTCGGCGGCCAGATCCCGCTGTACATCGCCGATCCGGTCGGCCATATCGGCCTTGGCAGGATTGAAGACCAGGACTACCCGGTCAAATGGGGCGGCAGGTGCCCGGTCATCAGCCATGGTGCGCATCCTCCAGACCCTGTTGCGGTTAAGTCCAGCCTAGCCGGTGGCACCCTCGTCCCAAAGGTTCCGGAGGGGGTGGCCGCCTGGGTAAATGAAGAGGTTGAGCTTCAGCCCCCGGCCCATTACAACGCCGATCCGATGGAGGCCAGCTCCGCTGAACCCGCGCCGGAATAGCGGTTCTTCGGCCGCGCCAGGCCATAGTGTTCACGCAGGGTCCGGCCGGTGTACTCGGTGCGGAACAGCCCGCGCTCCTGCAGGATGGGCACCACGCTGTCCACGAACGTCTCCAGCCCCGAGGGCAGCACCGGCGGCATGATGTTGAAGCCGTCCGCTGCCCCGGCGTGGAACCATTCCTGGATGGCGTCCGCCACCTGGAGCGGTGTGCCGGTGAAGGTCCGGTGTCCGCGGCCGCCGCCCAGCCGGCCGATCAGCTGACGGACCGTGAGCTTCTCCCGGCGGGCAAGCTGGACGATCAATGTGTAGCGGCTCTTGGCCCCCTCGATCTCGTCCTCACTGGGCAGATTGTCCGGCAGCTGGCGGTCAAGGGGCAGGTCCTCGGGGGCAACCCGCAGGGTCTTGGCCAGCTGGATCCGGGCGTACTCAGGTTTGATCAGCCGGTCCAGTTCCCGTTCCAGCGCCAGGGCTTCCTCCTCGGTTTCCCCGATGACGGGGACGATGCCGGGGAGGATCTTGATGGTTTCCGGATCCCGGCCGGCGGCGGCGGTGCGGGCCTTCAGGTCGCGGTAGAAGGCCTGCGCATCCGCCAGGGTCTGGTGCGCGGTGAATACCGCATCCGCGTACCGGGCGGCGAGGTCCTTACCGTCCTCTGAGGAGCCGGCCTGGACGATCAACGGGTGCCCCTGCGGTGAGCGGGGCACATTGAGCGGACCGCGGACCTTGAAGTGCTTGCCTACATGGTCGATGGTGCGGATCTTCCCGGCGTCGCCCCACACGCCCTCGGCCTTGTCCGCGAGCACGGCGTCGTCCTGCCAGCTGTCCCACAGCTTCTGCGACACCTCGATGAACTCGGCGGCGCGCTCGTACCGGACGGCGTGGGCGGGCTGGTCGTCCACGCCGAAGTTCCGGGCGGCGTCGGGGCCGGCGGTGGTGACCACGTTCCAGCCGGCGCGGCCGCCGCTGGCCCAGTCGACGGACGCGAAGCGGCGGGCCAGGTTGAACGGCTCGTTGTACGTGGTGGAGGCCGTGGCGATAAGTCCGATGCGCTCGGTGGCCCCTGCGATCGCGGTCAGGAGCACCGTGGGCTCCAGCTTTCCAGCCGGACGGCGGCCCACCTCACCGAACAGGACGGGGGAGTCGGCGAAGAAGATGGAATCGAGCTTGCCACGCTCGGCGGTGCGGGCCAGTTGCTTGTAGTGCTCGACGTCGGTACTGGACTGCGGGTCGCTTTCCGGCAGCCGCCAGGACGCCTCGTGGTGGCCGGTGCTCATCAGGAAGGCGTTGAGGTGGAGCCGGCGGTGGCTGGATTCACTGTTCGATGAGATGTTTTCAGAAGACATGGGATGGTCCTTCGGGTGAGAGGGTTAGTGGCTGGAGCCGACGACGCCGAGATCGGCCAGGAGGTCGCGGCGCAGGGCGTCGTGCCCGGCTGCGTCTGTGTGGGTTCCGGCAGCGGATGTTCTGAATGCCGGCGCCACGGTGCGGACAGTGGCGATGCGGCCGTGGTCGAGGACCACGATCCTGGACGCCAGTGCGATGGCCTCGTCCACGTCGTGGGTCACCAGCAGGACGGCCGGGCGGTGTGCGGCCACCAGGTCCTGGAGCAGTCCGTGCATTTTGATTCGGGTCAGGGCATCGAGCGCGCCGAATGGCTCGTCCGCCAGCAGCAGCTGCGGTTCGCGGACCAGCGACCGGGCCAGCGCCACGCGCTGCTGCTCGCCGCCGGAGAGCTCGTGGGGCCATGACTTTTCCCTGCCGGCAAGCCCCACTTCGGCGAGGGCTTTGCGTCCCCGGGATTCGGCGTCGTGCTCCCGCAGGCCCAGGGTGACGTTGCCAAGCACGGTGTCCCACGGCAGCAGCCGCGAATCCTGGAAGACCACGGACACGCGCTCGGGGACGCTGATCACGCCGCTGCCGCGCACATCATGGTCCAACCCGGCGAGGGCGCGCAGCAAGGTGCTCTTGCCGCAGCCGCTGGGTCCGAGGAGGGCCACGAACTCGCCGGGGGCAATGTCCAGGTCCACGCCGTTCAGGACGCCCTTGGGCCCGAAGCTGCGGATCAGGCCCCGCACCGAGACGGCACCGGCGGACTCCGTTTCGGGGGAAGATACGACGGCGGTCAGCCCGCCAAGGTGCGCTGCCATGAGAGGGCCTTTCGTTCGATGAAGCGGACGGTGCCGTCGGACAGCAGACCAAGGATGCCGTAGACCGCCAGTCCGAGGACGATGATGTTGGTTTGGCCATAGGTGCGGGCGAGCTCCATCATGTAGCCGATGCCGCTGGTGGCGTTGATCTGCTCCACCACCACCAGGGACACCCAGGCTCCGGTGACCGCGAAGCGCAGGCCCAGGAAGAACCCGGGGAGTGCTCCGGGAAGAACCACCTTGCGGATGAAGGCCGCTTGGCTAAGGCCGACGGTCTGCGCCAGCTCGACGTACCTCAGGTCGATTCCGCGCAGGCCGGCGTGCGTCTGCAGGTAGACCGGGACGAAGACGCCCAGGGTGATGGTGAGGACCTTCATGGTCTCGTCGATCCCGAACCACAGGATGAGCAGCGGGATCAGGGCCAGCCCGGGGATGGCTCGTTTGATCTGCACCGGTCCGTCGATCAGCGCCTCGCCCACGCGGCTCAGCCCGGAAAGGAGTGCCAGGACCGCGCCCACGAGCGGGCCGAAGAACAGTCCCAGGCCTGCCCGCTGGGCGGAGACGGCGAGGTTTTCCTGCAGCCTGCCGTCTGCGATCAGTTCACCGGCCGTGGTAACCACCGTCCATGGCTCGGAAAGGATCCGCGGATCCAGGAGCCCTGTTGCCGAGGCAATGGTCCATAGCCCCAACAGGGCCGACGGGCCCAGCAGCCAGGCGAGGCGCCGCCGTCGTCCGGGACCCAGCCTCCTGCCGGTGGGTCGCAGGTCCTCACGTGCGGCGAATGCAGGGTCCAGGTGGGGTTCGACGACGGGACGTTCCAGAACCGGGGCGGCGCTCACGCTGAACCGCCCTTGCCTGCCGAGGCGAAGGCGGTGCCGGCGATGGCCTCGAAGCGGGTGTCGTAGAGGTCCGCCGCGTTCAGGCGGGGCTTTTTCTGTTCCCGCGCCAGCAGGTCGATTGTCTGCTGGTGCCGGGCGATGCCCTCGGCCCAGGACGTGGGCAGGTCCCGCTTTCCCGCCGCCTTAATCAGGTAGAGGCCGTCCTCGCGGGAGAGGCCCTGGTCCTTGACGTAGTAACCCTCGAGCCATTCCTCGGGGTGGTCTTGGATCCACCGCTGGGCTTTGCCCCAGACCTTGACATAGGCAGCGAGTGCGGCGGCCTTGGCGGGGTCGGCCAGGACCTTGGCGGGGGAATAAAGGTGGCCCGGATCGTCGCGCAGGCCATGCCGGAGTGTTGTGGCGCCGTCGGCCTTGTACTTGGAGAGATAGCGCTTGATCTGCACACCACCCAGCGGCGCCGCGTCCACTTGCTTGCTGGCGAGCACGGTGGAGTAGGTGTCGCCGGTGCTGGGCAGCTCCACCAGTTGTACATCGTCCTGCGTCAGCCCTGCCTTTTCGAGGATTCTCAGCACCAGCGCACCTTGGGCCTGGCCTGGGCTGTAGGCGATTTTCTTGCCTCGAAGGTCCTCCAGCTTGGAGATGCCGGAGCCGGGGGCGACGCCGAGTTCGTACAGCGGGTGGTTCACGGCGTCCTGCCGGTAGGCGCTGGCGATGATCCGGACTTCAAGGCCGGTCCAGGTGGCGTGGATCGGTGGGATGTCGGCCACCGATCCCACGTCCAGGGCGTTGGCGCGGAAGGCTTCTGTGGTCTGCGGACCGCCGGAGATGTTGGCGAACTCCACGTTGACGCCGTCCAGTTCCTTGATCAGGCCGGAGAGCTCCAGAGCCACGTGGATGGTGGGATCGCCCACCTTAATGGTGGTTCCGGCGGGTACGGAGGTGGCGAGAGGTGCCGTGGCCGCGAGTGAGCCCTGCCCGCCGCCGGCCGTGGCGTTTCCGCCGCACGCCGTGAGGAGGCCGAGCGCTGAAATGGCCAGGAGACTTCCCAGGGCACGGCGGCGGGTGAACGATGGCACGCGTGTTGTTCGAGGGGGCAGGGTGGAATCAGCGGGGGACATGCTTGACCTTTCGGAAAGGGTTGAGCGAGGTGTCGGATAAGAAGGCACAGCAGAGCTGGCCCTAAAGAGAGCCTGGAAGGGAAGAAGACCGGCGGTGTTGGCCGCGGTTAGAGATCAGCAGTCGACGGAGGGGAACACTCCGGACAGGAACGCGGCAGGCGGCACATTCGGCCTGCCCGGCAGGACAAACCTGAAGAGCGGCGGGTGCCTTGCACGCGGGCGGCTGTCGCAGTCATCGGTTCCTCCTGTTCGCTTGCGTCCTGGTATGGCCACGGCCTTGACCGTGGAAACACCTAATCACGGGCCCCAGCCCCGCGGCGAGCGCTGCGCAATGGAAGCGAAACAGGACGAAACGGCGCTACTCATGGCGCCATCCAGCCGGCACATCAGGAAACGAGGCGCCACGATCCGCAATGCGGCTTAACAGATACGTCGTGGGTGGGGCCGCCGTCTGTGCTCGAGGAACACGCGCCCCGGTGCTTCTTTAACCAGGGAGAAACCTACGGAGAACCTTCCAAT
Source organism: Arthrobacter sp. B2060 (assembly GCF_059090445.1). Classification (NCBI taxonomy): domain Bacteria; kingdom Bacillati; phylum Actinomycetota; class Actinomycetes; order Micrococcales; family Micrococcaceae; genus Arthrobacter; species Arthrobacter sp. B2060. The sequence continues at coordinate 84,059 of NZ_JBNHFR010000014.1, read as the reverse complement.
GCATATACATATGGGTATATAATTTCGGCATGGCAAGGGCTGCAACAACAACGGATGCGTTCAACGCGGTGGCCGAGCCCCGCCGTCGGGAGATCCTCGATGTCCTGGCCGGCGGTGAGCGGCCGGTCGGCGACCTGGTTGATCTTCTGGACCTGGCCCAGCCGCACGTATCCCGGCACCTGCGGGTACTGCGGGAGGTGGGCGTGGTGGACGTGCGCGACGCAGGCAGGCAGCGGCTCTACCGGCTGAATCCGCTTGCGCTGAAGCCCATGCACGACTGGGTTGCCAGCTACCAGCACCTCTGGGAGGAGCGGTTCGAAGCCCTGGAGGGCATGCTGGAGGACCTCAAGGATCAAGAAGACCAAGCGTAGGGATAGGGCAATGGCACAGACAAGCAGCGGCACCATGAAGGTCGACTTCCCCGGCGATCAGGAAATACTTATCACCCGGACACTAAACGCACCCCGGCACCTCGTGTACAAGGCCTGGACCACACCCGACCTCGTCCGGCGCTGGTGGCCGGGCCGGCGCGGCGAGATGACCATTGTTGAGATGGACTTCCGGGTGGGCGGGGCGTGGCGGTACGTCATGGTGGCGAACGGTGGGTTCGAGGTCGCCTTCCACGGGACCTACACGGACATTGAGCCCAACGAGCGGATCGTGCACACGGAGGTCATGGAGCTGCCCGGCAGCGCGACTGGGAGTGAGGCTGCGCCTGGGAGTGAGGGTGCGCCTGGGAGCGAGGAGGGGGCAGTGGTCAACACAGTCACCTTTGAGGATGCCGACGACGGCGCCACTACGGTCACCATCCACACCAATGCGGGCAGCAAGGAAGTCCGGGACATGATTGCGCAGTCCGGCATGGAAGGCGGCGTCCGCGAGCAGTTCGAATTCATCGAGGAACTGGCGGCGGCGTTGGCCTGACCTCAAGCCAGCAGCCCGGCGGCGCCCCTGCGGGCGCCGCCAGACTGCATTCTCCTGGTTCAGGCGGTCTGGGTCGCTTTGATGGCCTGCATGACGTGCTGAATGCCGGGGCCATCGTTGGTTCGGTGAGCGCTTCGGTCATAGCGGACCGGATTGGGATCAAGAAGGTCGTCACAGCGTCATTTGTGGTGGCCTTCGTGGCCATCCTCATGCTGACCCTTCAGCTGCCGCTGGCATGCTCCTGGTGATTGTCGCCTTCGCCGGTCTTGGCTCGGTAGGCACACAAATCCTGGTCGGCGGCTACTGTGCAACCCACTACCCGCAGTCCCTCAGCGCAACCGCCCTGAGCTGGTCGCTGGGAGTCGGCAGGGTCGGGGCAATCTGCGGCCCGATCATCGGAGGTGCGGTTGCCGGCCTGGCACTCGGCTGGCAGCTGAACTTCTACATGTTCGCGATCTTTGCCGTCATCGGTGCGGTGGTCGTGTTTTCCGTCCCGCGCAGGCTACGGCCTTGATTTAACTGCGCGTCCTAGCGTGGCGAAAGTGTGGCAGGCAGCATTCGATGCCTGCCACACTTTTCCATGTGCCCTGGCCTATCCATCTGACGGAAGCACGGCCAGCCCGTCGGCTACCAGCCTCCCGTCGTGGATCACGGTGCGGTCGGAGCCACGGTCCATGACGGTGCTCGTGATCGTTTCGCCGTCGACCAGGACGACGTCGGCCCGGTCGCCAAGAGCCAGGCCGGGCCGGTCGTCGGTGCTCGTGAGGCGCTGGACGGTGCGGTCCATGATCGACGCACCTCCGATGGTGGCGATCGCCGCGCAGTGCTCGATCAGCCGGTCCTTGCGCAGCCGGTGGGTAAAGGCCAGCTGCCACGTGCGGTCCAGCATGTCGCAATTGCCGTACGGGCTCCAGTAGTCCCGCTGGCCGTCCTCGCCCAGCCCGACACGGATCCCGGCCTCGGTCATCTCGGCCAGGTTAAACTGCGTGCCGCCACTTGCCGGGGCCACCGTTGCCCAGGCCACGTCGAGCTCGGCCATCTGTTCCACGATCCGGGCGGTGACATCGGGGTGGACGTTTGCCAGATCGTAGGCGTGGGACAGGGAGACGCGCCCCTGCATGCCCAGAGCGCGGGTGCGTTCGAAGACAAGCTCCGCGCTGAAGACCCCCATGTGGCCGGGCTCGTGCAGGTGGATGTCGATGTCGACCCCGTACTTCTCGGCCAGACCGAAGACGATATCCAGATGGCGGACCGGGTCGCGGTCCAGCTGGCAGGGGTCAATGCCGCCAATCGTCGTCGCACCTGTGCGGAGGGCCTCCTCGAGGAGCAGCACGGTGCCCTCCTCGAGCAGGAGGCCTGCCTGCGGGAAAGCCATGACTTCTACCGTGGCGGCGTGGGCGAAGCGTTCCTTGGCGGCCATGACTGCCTCAAAGCGCTCAAGCTTGCAGTCCACGTCGATCTGGGCGTAGGAACGGACGCGAGTGGTGCCCCGCGCAATCATCCGCTCCAGCGTCCCGGCGACCACATCCCGGTAGGGGATCGGCGTGTCGCGCCAGTTCTCCCTGTCGTTACGCATCATGTTCCACACGCCGGGCGAGGCCGTGTGCTCCCGGAACGGCAGACCGATCCGGGTCGAATCGAGGTGGACGTGCACGTCGGTGAACGCAGGGAGGGCGATCCGGCCCCGTCCTTCGACGGATCCGCCGTCGGATGGCCCCCTGTCGACTGGCCCGCCGTCGGCGTCTGCACGCCCAACGGCGGCGGTCCCCGCAGGGTGAATGGCGGCAATCCGTCCCTCCCGAACCTCAAGGTCGACGGCGTCTCCGCCCCAAGGGCGGACGTTGGTGATGAGCATGGTCATTCCTTTCGGCTGGGCTGCGTCGGACAGTGCGGGGAAGTCGGACGGTGTGGTGAAGTGGGACTCCAGTGAACGACGGCGGGAAGGCACCGATCACATGGACCGGCGCCTTCCCCGCAGCAGCGTTGATTAAGTGCAGCGTGTATCAGAAGTGGAAAGCAACCTGGGCGATGACTGCCGCGGCCACGAAACTCGCCGTGAATGTCATGAGGGCGACGATGACGACCTTCCAGCTCAGTGAGCGCAGCGCCTTGACGTCGCGGCCCAGCGACATGCCGATCAGGGCGATCATGGGCAGGCCCGCGAAGAGGACGTTGATGTTCTGCGCGGCCGAGGCGACGAACGGACCGATGGGGATGAACGTTGCGGAGGCAATGGTGGCCAGGGCCAGGACCCAGATGCTGGATGGGACCACCGGGACCAGCTTCGCGAGCACGAGCGCGACGGCGGTGAGGGCCAGGAGGATGAGCACGCCGACAACGTCCAGCGGCCGCGCTGAACCGGTGCCCAGCGCGTTTAGCAGGATGCCGGCGATCCCGGTCGCCGCGAAGGCGATCAGCCACGTCCTGGGCGTCCGGACAACAGTGGGATCCTCTTCGATGCCGTCGACGTCCACTGCGTCGATGCCCGACGCCTCATCAGAATCGGCCTCCGCCCGGCCCAGGTCTTCCGAGTTTGTGCGGCCTGCCGGGTTTGAACGGCCCGCCGAAGCTGCACCCGCAGCACCAACGAGGGCGCCGCGGCGGACGCGGCGGCCGAGGTCGTCCCGTCCGAAGATGCGGGACCACATCTTGTAGAGCTTCTGGCACATCGGCAGCGCGATAAAGACACCGGCATAGAAGCCGACGATGTTGGTGACGAGGTTGGACAGTGCGGCGAGGGCCATGATTTCCCCGGCCATCTCGGGATACAGGATGGACAGGGCGCCCACGCCCCCGAGCATCATGGAGGCCGAACCCAGGCCGAGGCCCAAAGCGAGGGCCCGGGGATCAAAGAAGTCGAGCCCGCCGAGAAGCCCTGCCAGGAGGGAGATGAACACGGCGCCAAAGACGCTGCCGAGCACCCATACGGCGAATACTCCGCGGTATTCGGGGGAGCGGACGCCGAAGCGCTGGATGGCGAAAGCAAGGTAGGACTCGCGGTCGATCGACCATGTGGCGCCGATGGCTGAGCGGCCCAAACCAAGGGCAACGGCGACCGGCAGTGCCAGGATCACTGTGCCGACGACGTGCCCCACCTCCTGCAGGAGAATTGCCGGGCCCATGTCGGTGAACTTCGTCAGCGACGGGCCAATCTGGGTTCCGAGGCCCGCCAGGAAGAAGACGATGGCCACGTCCATCAGGTGCGTGGACACGGCACGGGAACGCCCTCCGATTGGCTTCCATTTCTGGACGCCGAGGAACCCGCCGATAAGCACTGTCCACAGGATGGGCATCAGGACTATTGCGGCCGGGCCGAGCTGGAACTTATGGGTTCCGATCATGATGGCCACGGCACAGATGGCGGTGGAGAGCGCGATCATCGCGGCCCACGTGGCGGGGCGTGCACGGAAAGGAGGGGCAGGGGGCGTGTCCGCCAGGGCGGTGATGGAGCCGTCTGTGGTCTTCGCTTCATTGCGCATGACGCAGGCCTTTCGAGAAGGATCAGGTATCAGAACAAACGAATCTCGCCGTATCGCGGGATCTTGTGTTTGGTATACCAAATGACTGTATACTCGTACCCATTGAGAGGCAAGTCACATTTTTTGGGAGGCGCGTTGTACAGGAAAATTTCTGCCCGGTACGTTCTGGGGTTCGACGGAACAGGGCACACGCTCATCGAGGACGGCGAGGTGGTCTTCGACGGGGAGTCCATCGTTTTCGTGGGACGCGACTACGGGGGACCGGTCGATGAGGAGCGCGACTATGGCCAGAGCCTGGTCATGCCCGGCCTGATCGACCTCGACGCCCTCGCCGACATCGATCACCTCATCCTGGACTCGTGGCCCTCGCCCGATGTAGCGGCCGGCCACCTGTGGTCGGATGACTACTTCGCGCACCGCCGCCGGGACGTGTTTACTCCAGCGGAGCGCGCCACGGTCCGCGAGTTCGCCTTGGCGCAGCTCGCCATGCACGGCATCACCACCTACATGCCGATCGCCTCGGAGATCCACAGTTCGTGGGCTGAGAGCCTCGATGAGCTGGTGGACATGGCAGAGACAAGCCGGCGGATCGGGCTGCGCGGCTATCTTGGCCCCGCGTACCGGTCCGGGGTCCATGTCACCACCGCCGAAGGGGGCCGGGAGGTCCACTTCAACGAAGCCCTGGGGCTTGCCGGCCTCAGCGACGCAGAGCGCTTCATGGACTACGCCGCCGAACTGGCAGACCCGCTCGTCACCGGGGTGTTGCTGCCCTGCCGCATTGAGACCCTGTCTGAAGAGCTCATGCGGGAGACGGCGCGGATCGCCCGGGAGCGGAACGCGCTCGTCCGGCTCCACTGCCTTCAGTCCCCGCTTGAAGACGGGCTCCTGCAGCATTCGGCCGGGCGCGGCGTCCTGGAATTGCTCGAGTCCACAGGACTGTTCGGCACCCGCCTCCTCATCCCGCACGGCGTGGTGATTGACGGAAAGGACCCGGCGGCGACGGCGCCGGGCGGCCCGCTGGACTTGCTCGCCCGCCACGGCGTCAGTATTGTCCACTGCCCGCTGACGTCGTTCCGCTACCAGAAGCAGCTTGTCTCGTTCGATCGGTTCCGAGAGGCAGGCATCAACGTCTGCCTGGGGACCGACTCCTTCCCGCCGGATCTTGTGCGCGGCATGGACGCCGGCATGCACCTGACCCGGATGGTCGAAGAAAGGCCCGACGCCGGAGCCCTGGCCGACTACTTCGACGCCGCCACCCTCGGCGGTGCCCGGGCCCTCGGGCGGGCCGACCTCGGAAGGCTTGCCCCCGGCATGCAGGCCGACATCACGGTTCTCTCCCTGGGCAGCTTCGGCGACGGCGTGGTCGAGGACCCGCTGCGCACGCTGGTGCTCAACGGGACGGCGCGGCAGGTGACGGACACCTTTGTGGCAGGACGCCCCGTGGTTGTTGGCGGCGGCCTGCCCGGGGTCGACGTCGACGCACTGCGGGCTGACGGCCAGCGGCTATTCGATGAGATGCGGGCGGCCTACTCGGAACGGGACGTTCGGCGCCGTGAGGCCGACGAGCTGTTTCCGCCCACTTATCCGCACGCAAAAGTCCCCAGCCCGGTTGTCATCCCATAGGGGCAACCCACCGGAACACCTAAATACTCGCTCTTCTCTTGGTATACCAACCACGCGCGACCCTTCACCTTTTGCCCGGCCGAGCATTGCTTCGGCAGGGCCCATTCCCTTGGAGAAAACAAATGTGCCTGCACGATCACACCCCCGCCGCCCCGCCTGCAGCCGCGCTTCCCCGCCGCGGCATCCTGGCCGGAGCTGCCGCACTGGCCGGAATCTCGGTGGCAAGCCTGGCTGCCCAGCTTGGAACTGCCCCTGCCGCACATGCGGAGGACACTCCTTCCGGCGCCGGCTACCCTGACCGCCCCGCTTCGCCGCAGCCCATGATCATCGAGGGCGGCACCATCGTGGACCCCAAGACGGGCAACGCGGTGGAAGACGGCGTCCTTGTGCTGGAAGGAGGCAAGATAGCCGCCGTCGGAACCCGTGACGAAACACGGCGCGCCGTCGCCGCTCTGGCCGGCCGCGCTCGCATCATCAACGCGTCCGGGCGCTGGGTCCTTCCCGGCCTCATTGACGTGCATGTGCATGCGAACGCACTGTCCGACGCGCGGGCCATCCTGCAGGGCGGCGCGACCAGCGTCCGGAGCGGGTCGAGCAGCTTCTATCAGGACGTCGCCCTGGCTGCCCTGCCCGACTGGGCCGCCGGAGCCTCGCCCCGGATGAGCCCGGCCGGGCTGTTCATTTCACCGGAGCTGGGGGACTCGCTTCTCGCAGATCCGGACCTTGCCCCGCTCGCGTCCGTGGCCGGGGGAGTCACGGAGCCGGCGGACCTTGCCTACCTCACGCGCGTCAACCTAAAACGCGGCGCGAAGGTGATCAAGACCCGGGCCAACCCCCGGGCGGGCCTGCCGGAACAGGACCCCCGCGAACTCGTCTACAACTACGAGCAGCTCTCCGCGGTGGTCAAGGCGTCGGGCAAAGCGGGCGTGCTGTGCCACGCCTACAGCGCAGAGGGAATCGACGGTGCCGTCCGGGCCGGTGTGCGCAGCATCGAGCACGGCGTCTTCGTCACCGAGGAGACCATCTCCCGGATGGCCAGCCGTGGCACGTACTTCACACCCACCCTGGACGCGATTACCAGCATGGCGCGCTCGGCCAACCCGGTCCTTGCTGCCCGCGGCAAGGAGTACACGCCGATCATCAAGGCTGCGGTGAAAGCTGCGCATGAAGCCGGTGTGACGGTGGTGGCGGGGACGGACTCGTTCGGCTCTGATGTGACCCCGATCGGCACAGAAGTACGTCTCCTTGGAGAGGCAGGGCTTTCCCCACTGGACGCGCTCAGGGCCGCGACAGTAAATGCCGCCGCGCTGCTCGGGTGGGGTGAGCGTGCAGGACGCCTGGTGCGTGGTTCCTTTGCAGACGCCGTCATCGTGGACTCTGATCCCTTGAACAGCGCCTCGGCCCTGGAGCAAATCAGCGTCGTGGTGGCGCAGGGAGCCCTCGTCCGGAATGGCCTCTGACCGGACGTTACAGACAAGGGCGACGCCGCCCGCTCCCCACTTCGTAAAGCGCGGTCAAACGCGCCCTCCCACCTAGAGAGAGCCACCCATGACCCTGATTCTTAAAGCCTCGGAGCTCGAGGCCCTGGCCGACATGCCCGGGACGATCGCCGCCGTCGAACGCGCCTTTGCCGGCCTCAGCCGTGGCACCGCTGTCCAGCCCGCGCCGGATTCCCTTCTCCTGCCGTCGTCGGATGCGAGGTTCCTGCCGATGGCAGCACTGTCCGGCGCCGAGGAGCTGGCATCCGTGAAACTGCTGGCGGACATCCCCGCGAACCGGGAGTCGAGCCTGCCCACGCAGCGCTCCACGATCATGCTTGTCTCCCAGCTGACCGGAGAAACCCTGGCCATCCTGGACGGCAAAGTCCCCACCCGGGTCCGCACTGCCGCCGCCAGCGCCGTGGCGACGAAGCTGCTCGCGAGGCCCGGCAGCACCACTCTGGGACTGGTGGGTGCAGGCGCTTTGGCAGTGGCGCACGTGGAAGCGATGGTGGCCGTCCTTCCGATTGAAAACGTCGTGGTCTGGTCCCGTTCCGCGGACACCGTGACGGCCTTCTGCGAGGAGATTTCCCATCACGGCCTGAGCGTCAGCCGGGCGTCCACCGTTCAGGAAGTTGTCGAGGCCGCCGACGTGCTGTGCACCCTCACGCCGGCCGTTGAGCCCCTGGTGAAGGGGGAGTGGTTCAGGCCAGGACTGCACGTGAACGCCGTCGGATCCCGTCCCCGGGCTGATCACCGGGAGATTGATTCGGCGGGCATGCTGAGGGCGAGGGTCTTCGTGGACAGCCTGGCCACGGCCAAGGCCAAGTCCGGCGGGCTGATCATCCCGGTTGCCGAAGGTGTCATGGGCTTTGAGGACGTGGAAGCAGAGCTTGGCGATGTGGCGGCCGGGACACGGGCAGGGCGCCTTGGCGATGAGGACGTAACCTTGTTCAATTCGGTAGGTATCGGTCTGCAGGACCTTGCCATCGGCCGGCTCCTGTACGACGCTGCGCTCAGTCAGGGGGTCGGCATCCACGTGGAGCTGAATAACTGAGCGGGACGTACGATGCTGCAGCAATAACGGGAGGAACGAATGACAGCCCAAGCGGAATCTCCCGCGTCCTCGGCTGACACTGCCCGGGAACGGATCCGGGAACTGATCATCTCGGGCGACTTCGCGCCAGGGTCCCGGCTCAGGGAACGTGATCTGTCCCAGACGCTGGCTGTCTCCCGGGTGCCTGTCCGGGAAGCCCTTCAGCAGCTCGAAGCCGAAGGGTTCATAGACACCTCCCCGCGGCGCGGTGCCACCGTCAAACAGATCACGCTGCGCGATGTCAACGAACTCTTTGATGTGAGGCTCAGCCTGGAAGTCCTCGCCGCGCGCCTTGCTGCCCAGGCTGCGGCAAGTGGACGGTCGCCGGCGCGGCTGCAGCAGATCATGGACCAGGCGGAAGAGGCAACCCTGCGCCACGACCACGCGCAGATACCGCTCAGCAATACGGCCCTGCATGCAGAGATCGTGGCGATGGGGGGCAACTCGCTGTTGGAGTACTCCATGAAGCCGCTGCTGGGGAGGATGCAGTGGCTCTTCACCCTGACGGGGCACCGTGACCCCCTGGTTCAGTGCGCGGAGCACCTGAGCCTGTGCAAGGCCATCTATGACGGCAAGGCAGAACTGGCGGCGGCGCTGGCCTTCGCACATGTGGAGCTGGGCCGCGAACCGTCGCTCCAAGGACTGGCCGGGCGCCTGCCGGAGGGCTGACGGTTCGCCGTAGGGGAGCGGCACCAAACGCAAACGGACGACGGCGGGAGGTCCCGCCGTCGTCCGCGCTTCTTGCCTTTGGTCAGGATTTATGGGACGGGTACTACGCTCTTGCTGCCGCATTAGTGTCAGCCCGGTGGACAATGGCGCCATCCACCATGGTCATGACCACGCGCATATGCGGCATGTCATGCGGGTCGATGCTTTCCAGGTCGGCGTCCAGGACACACAGGTCTGCGACCTTCCCGACCTCAAGTGACCCCTTCCAATCCTCGGCAAAGTCCTGCCAGGCAGGATTGCTCGTGTAGGTGCGCAGGGCATCTTCCAGCCCAATACACTGGTCGGGGCCGCTGACCTTGCCGCTGGCCTTTCCCTTACGCAGGATCATGGTTGACATGCCCTGTCTCCAATCCGGTGAAGTGACGGGGGCATCGGAGCTGCTCATCAACATCACTCCAGACTCAACCGCACTGCGATACGGCCACTCGTAGGCGGCGCGTTCTGCGCCAACTACGTCAACCTCCAGGTCAGCAATTGTCCATTTGATGGTGGGGTTCATGTTCACACCAATGCCATGATCTGCCATGCGCTTTAGAGTCGATTCACTGACAAAATCACCATGGATGAGGTAGTGGCGGGCGTCGGGACGGGGTAAGCCTCTTGTGCTGCGATGATTGCGTCGACCACAGTGTCTATGGCGCGATCACCGGTTACATGGACACCGACCTGATGCCCGGCCTTGTGTCCGGCGAGAATCATTCCACTGACCTCCGCCACGCGCTGCTCATCAGTATCGCCGCTGACGCACAACGATCCGCATCCTCCGCGAACATATTCTTCGTGCATCCAAGCCGTGCCGCTGGGCGGGATACCATCAGCGAAAACTTTCACCCCAAGTACTTGGAAACGTCGGTGATCCCGGATGGCAGGAGTCTGAATTTGCTCTAGATTTTGTTCAAACTCGGCCGCTGTTCCAGACATCCCGGTGGGAAGAATAAGGGTGCTGACGCGGACGCCCAGTTCCCCTCGTTCCGCCAAGTCGGCGTAGATCTGCAGCCCCTCCGCACCCATGGCGCCCCCGGCCAGTGATTCTCCGCCCGGTCCCAGGGCTGGATCCGTGAAGCTGGTGATGCCAAGTTCCCGGAGTTTGGCCACGGCAGAGCGGATCGCCTGTTCACGGCGCTCCTTGGTCAGCGAAGGGAGAGCGCTTTGCACGAGGGCCTGCGCTCCCTCCCGCAGTACACCGGTGAGAGATCCGTCAGGGTTGGTGTCAGCCACCCCACCATCTGGTATTTCTGATGATTCATCCACGCCGGCGATCTTCAGGGCAACGGAGTTCACCCACGAGGTATGCCGTGAGTAGTCCTGCAGGAACACCGGGTTTTCGGGAGAGACATCGTCGATATCTGCCCGCTGCGGCATTCGTCCCGGCTCAGCCAGACATTCTTCGAGATAACCGTCATCCCAGCCGGTGCCGATGATCCACTCGCCGGGTTCGGCATTGGCCGCGGCGGCGCGAACACACTCCCGGATCTCAGCGAGAGACTTCACTGCGGGATAGGAAAGATCCAGCGACAACGGCGGAGTATCCAGCCCAAATGCAATGGCATGCAAGTGGGAGTCGTTAATCCCGGGGATGACGGATCGGCCGTCGAGGTCGAAGACTTCAGTGTTCGGACCCACATACTGGGCCACCTCCTCCGAGGTGCCGACAGCGAGAATCGAATCTCCGCTTACAGCCAGTGCCTCGCCTACAGTGAACTGGTCGTCGACGGTGAAGACCTTTCCATTAGTGAACACAAAATCCGCATTGAGCATAGTTTTATCTTTCTCTGACTGAACTCGGTACCCTGAAGCGACCGCGAATTGGCCGGGGACTCCTCGCAGCAGTGCCGCGAGAGTCATCCTCAGCTTCGGCCGAGTTGCTGGCATCTGGATAGGACCTGAGAGCTTCGGGCTTGTCTATTCGTGCACGATCTCATTGACACGGGCGGCGGAGCCCATTCCCGGCTCGTCGCGGCATGAGCAGCGGGCAGACGGCACGAGGGGCGGAAAAGCTCCAGCTGGGTCGACCGGAACAACGGGTCAACCCTGCTCGGGCACTCAGGGCGCGACAGGGAAGGCGCCGCTGATGGCGATGCGGTTGTAGGCGTTGATGACCATGACGACCCAGGTCACGGCAGAGACCTGTCCGGACGTCAGATGCGCGACCGCGGACTCGTACAAGCCGGTGTTGCGGTGGGAGTCCTGGATCAGGGTGAGGTACTCGGCTAGAGCGAGGGCCGAGCGTTCCTGCTCGTCGAAATACTCGCTTTCGCGCCACGCCGACAGTACGCTCAGCCTGACGGGGCTCTCACCCTTGTCGAGGGCGTCTTTGGAGTGGATACGCAGGCAGAATGCGCACCCGTTGATCTGGGACACACGGAGCTTGACGAGTTCGATGAGCAGCGGGGACAGCCCCTCCTCGAGCCCTGTCGTGTCCGCCAGCTTGGCGACCGGCGTCAGCGCCCGGTAGAGCTGCGGGTGCCTACTGCCGACGTTCGTTCGCTCAACTTTTTCCTTCGTGGCCATGGCCTTCATACCTCCGGTGAGTAGATGTCTCAACGCTTCCTGCGTTGCTCCCACCATCCCGCCATGCGCAGCGGAAGGGCGAAGGAATGGAACGAAGTGGCACCGATCGTTCCACCACCAGACAGAGCTCCGCTGGACCAAAAAGGCGTGCAGGTCCCGTTTCCTGCTAGCTTCGAGCGCGGTAGCTCTTGAGGTACGGGGACGAGGCAGTCCCATCGACCGCAAATTGCGTCAGTTGGCGCAGGAACGGCCCATCGATGTCTTGCCCCGTGGCAATCAGTCGGTGATGGATCGAGCCGTATAGGGCATCAATGACCATCACGAGGTCGACGTCGTCGCGGACCTGGCCGCGGCGTTGACCGCGCCGCAGGATTGCAAGGAACCCCTGACGGCGCTCCCGCAGCAATGTCTGGCGGAACTGGACCGCGAACTCCTCGCTGCGGATTGCCTCGGCCAGCAGGTTCGCCACCGTGGAGGCAGCACCGCCGACCTTTAGGCAATAGGTCAGTGCCACGAGGTAGGCATGTAGATCCCGTCCGAAGTCTCCCGAGTCCTCCAAGTTCGTCAGAAGATTCGTCTTGTAGGTGAAAGCCTCCAGCACCAGAAGCTGACGCGATGGCCAATACCGGTACAACGTCGACTTGCTCACCCCGGACGCCCTGGTTACCGCGTCCATAGTCACCGCGTCATACGTCAGCCGATCAATAAGAACACTTGTGGCCTTCAAGACCCGCAACCGCACCTCCGCCTCACGGGAAGCGATCAACGGATGAGCAGGATCAGCCCGACTGCGCGGCATGCCCATGCTTAATCCCCTAGTGAGCGGCGGGCTGGAACAGCTCGACGACGTTGCCCGCGGGATCCTCCAGCAATATCTGCTGGCCGCCCGGGCCGGTGACAATGTCGTTTCGGAACGTGAGCCCGGCGGCGCGCAGCCGGTCCACCTCGGCGGCGATGTCGTCCACGATGAGGTGGATGCGGTTCCATCCACCCGGTTCCGGCCCGGCGCCGTCCGGCATCGACCGGCCGGCCGAGCTGGTGGGTCCGCTCAGCAGGAGCCGCAACCGGCCGCGTGCGACGTCGGCGAACCCCGGTGCGGCGCTCATCCTGAGGGTGAATCCGAGGTGCGTCGTGTAGAAGTCGACGGCCGCGTCGACGTCGTCCACCATGTACCGGACGCTGACCATGTCCGTACCGTCGTCAGCCATTGCCAAGTCCTTTCCGAACACGTCTGGGGCGTCGATTCAGTTCTCCCAGCACCCGTTATAGCCCACCGGCGCAGATTTGGATGCACCCTTCCGCTTTCTTCCCGCGGACGAACTCCTGCACCGTTGTGGCGGCTACCCAACTGCGCCACCATGAAGGTATGAACGCGGAAACACCAAAGGCGGAGGAACTGAGCCTTCCCCAAGCGTTCCTCCTTCTGGCCACGAATGACAAGGACGGCGAACCCCAGCTGCCGGCCTACGTGCTCAGGACCACGCTGGCAGGGGCGATACTCGCCGAGTTGGACTTGCTGGGTGCCATCGCTCTCGAGGGGAAGCACGTCAAGGCCACCGGCGCCGCCCCGGAGACGGAATTCCAGCGCGAGCTGGACCGCATCCGGGAGAAATCGCGGCCCCACACACCCAAGCGGTGGGTCTCCATGCTCGAGGGCCGCGGCGAAGTGCAGCGTGTGTATGAACGGATGGCGTCACTGGGCATCGTGGAGCATGTCGGTGAGAAGCACCTTGGACTGTTCAAGTCTGTGCGCTATCCGGAGAAGGACCACGGTCCGGAAGCGGCGCTGATGCAAAAGATCCGCGCGGCAATCAGCCCTGCGCCGACCCCTGCTGCGCCCCCCGCGGCCGCGGTGGCACCTGGTGCGGTGCAGCCGGGGGCCACGCAGCCTGAGACGGTTCAGCCCGGGGCCACGCAGCCTGAGACGGTTCAGCCTGAGACGTCTCAGCCCGGCGCCGAAGTGTCCGGCGCTGCACCGTCTGTCGCAGCACCGCCCGATGCCAGGACCACAGCACTGATCGCCCTCCTTCAGGCCGCCGAACTGCTCGGCACCCTTTTCCCGGAAGCCGATCTCAGCAGGGCGCGGGAACTGGCCAAGAACCATTGGCCGTCCCGGGCGGTGGAGGACGAACTGCGCATGATCCGGCTGACGCTCGTCGAGACCGCACCCTAGAACCCAGTTCGCCGAAACCCTGCTCGCCGGAACCCTGTTCGCCGAAAGTGCCCGGGGTTAGGATGCCGTGTGACCTTCGCCCACGGCTATGCGGACAACGACGGCCTTCGTATGTACTACGAGGTCCACGGCCCGGAGGTGACCGGACAGCCGCCGCTGCTCCTCATTCCGGGCGGCGGCTCCACCATCGGCACCAACTTCAGCAAGCTCATCCCGGTGCTGGCCGGACACCGCCAGGTGATTGCCGTGGAGGAGGAGGGCCACGGCCGCACCCAGCCGACCAGCCGGCCCCTCACCGCCGAGAATTCCGCCGGTGACATCCTCGCTGTTCTGGGCCAGCTCCATGTGGAATTTGTGGATGTTTTGGGTTTCAGCTCCGGCGGCCACACCGCGATCGCGCTGGCACTCGGGCGCCCCGCCACAGTCCAGCACCTCATCGCCGCGTCCACCTTCGCAAGCCGCGATGCCGTGCCGGCCGAGTTCTGGGACGGCATGGCGAAGGCCACTCTCGATGACATGCCGGACATCTACAAAGACGCCGACCGCCGCCTCAACCCCGAACCCGGCCACGTGGAGCGGCTCTTCGAGCTGGACAGGCAGCGGATCCTGGAGTTCCCCGGCTGGTCCGACGACGAACTGGGCACCATCACGGCGTCCACGCTGGTGGTGAGCGGCGACCGCGACATTGTCGCACCCGCCTATGCCGCGCGGATGGTGGGGGCCATCCCGGGCGCCCGCCTGCTCATTGTCCCCGGCGGCCACGGTGACTACCTCGGCGAGCAGGCGGCCAGCGGCGGGGACGTGCGGACGCTCCACGCCACCGTCCCCCTGCTGCTGCGGTTCCTCGGGGAATAGGGGCGGGTCAGCGCACGGGTGCGGCACCCAACGCCAGCGGACGACGGCGGGAGGCCCCGCCGTCGTCCGCTGGTTAACGCCCGCATCACCCGCTCAAGCTACCGGTCCGCGTACTGACGCGCCCCAGCAGCGTCACTCGCCAGGTGGGCGTAAATCCGGTCGACGATGGATTCGACGCCTCCCTCTGAGGTGAGGCACAGGCCGGCTTCGTCTGTTTCCAGGGGTTCGAGGGTTTCGAGCTGTGAGGTCAGGAGTGATGCCGGCATGAAGTGACTCGGGCGCTGGGTCAGCCGTTTCTGCAGCACGGCGGGGTCCGCGTTCAGAAGGATGAACCGGGTTGCCGGTTCCGTTGCGCGGATGGCATCCCGGTACGCCCGTTTGAGGGCTGAGCATGCGACCACGGTTCCTTTTTGCTGAGACGCCGCGAGCTGAGCACCAACGAGACGGAGCCAAGGCCACCGGTCCGCGTCGGTCAAAGGAATGCCCGCGGCCATTTTTTCTACGTTGGCGGGTGGGTGCAGGGAATCGGCGTCCACGAATGTGGCACCCAGGCGGGCGGCCAGCGCGGCCCCCACGATGGACTTGCCTGCCCCTGAGACACCCATGACCACGATGGGGTGGTGGAACATTAAAGTGCGCCCTGGTGGGAAGTGCCGGCGGGAATCGGCACGAGGCGGGTGACTTCCACAGGCCTTTCCAGGAGCCCCTCGAGTGAAGCGTTGAGCCGTTTGACGGCGTGGCCCTCGCCGTGGGCGTCGAGCAGTTCGGCACTTTCCCACTTTTCAATCATCATGATCTGGCCGCTGGGTGATTCGTGGATGGCGTACAGCAGGCAGCCCGGCTCTTCATGGACTTCTGCAATGGCGGGGGAGAGCGCGGCGACGACCTGGTGGTAGGCGCCGTCCTTGGGAGTGAATGCTGCGGTGACAACGATGGTCATTGGTGTTTTTTCCTTGTGTGTGAAATGCGATCAGGCCTGGCCTGCCAGAGTTTGGGGTGTCGCAGGTCAGCCGCGCATCGGCAGAATTCCGGCGTCTGAGATCAGACCGGATGATGCCAGGTTCAGCCCGGTTTCGCTGGCGAAGTAGCTGGCCATTCTGGCCTCGGGCGAGACCATGCAGGCATCTCCTGCCATCAGGCGGGTTTGTCCGGTCTGACGGACCCACAGGAGTTCGTCCTGGTTCAGCTCCCACAGTTTCAGGTCCAGGGTGGGGTCCGGCTGGACTCCGATGAGGGTGTCCGCGCCAAGGTCCTCGATCCTCCGGACCGTTCCCGCGAGACCGGGCCCGCCGACGTCGGCGGAGACCGTCAGGTGTTCCGGCCGCAGGCCCAGCGTCGTGGTTCCGGTCCTGAGCCGGAGCCCTTCCGGCGCCGGGAGCCGCAGCCCTCCGAGGGCGGGGAGCCCGTCGGTCACCGTGGCCGCCATCAGGTTCATGGGCGGGCTGCCGATGAACCTGGCGACGTACGTGTTGGCGGGGCGGGTGTAGATCTCCTGCGGCGTGGCGTGCTGCTGCACGATGCCGTTGTGGAGAATGACGATCTGGGTGGCCATGGTCATGGCTTCAACCTGGTCGTGGGTGACGTAAATGAAGGTCTTCCCGGTCAGCCTGTGCAGCCGGACGATTTCGCCCCGCAGTTCAGCGCGGAGCTTGGCGTCGAGGTTGGAGAGCGGTTCATCGAGCAGGAACATTGAAGGGTTGCGGATTAGGGCGCGCGCCAAGGCCACACGCTGCCGCTGGCCGCCGGAAAGTCCTCCGGGCTTGCGGTTCGCGTACTGGTCCAGTTCCAGCATCGACGAGACACCGGCGACGCGTTCGGAGATGTCCTTGGACGAGCCAAAGATGCGGCGTGCGATCGTGCTGATGCCCGGGATGTGGTGCCAGGCCTTGAATTTGTCCAGCGCCAGGGGGAAGGCGATGTTGTCGCGGACTGTCAGGTGCGGATAGAGCGCATAGGACTGGAAGACGAAGGCGATGTCGCGTTCGCGCGGGCTTTGGCGGTTCACGCGGAGGTTGTCGAAGATGATGTCGCCAGCGCTCGCATCCGTGAGTCCGGCAATAATGCGGAGCAGCGTCGACTTTCCTGATCCGGACGCGCCGAGCAGGACAAGGAATTCTCCATTGTCGACGTCGGCGCTGAAGTCGTGGATGACCTGGGTGTCCCCGAACCGCTTGCTGATGTTGCGTAGTGAGAGCTTTGCCATGATCAACCTTTGACTGAGCCGGCCGTGAGGCCCGAGACGATTCGACGTTGGACAAGGAGGAAGAAGATCAGCGCCGGCAGCGTGAACAGCAGGGCGGCGGCCATGACGGAGTTCAGCGAGGTCAGGTACTGGCCGATGAAGGAGGCCAGGCCCACCGACGCCGGCCAGAGGTCACGTTCGGCGATGAAGGTCTTGGCCAGCAGGAATTCGTTCCACCCGTCGAAGAAGTTGATAACGGCGGCCGCGGCGATGCTGGGAAGGATCAGCGGGGTGAGGACCAGCGACAGGATCGTGACGCGGGGGCACCCGTCGACGGCGGCCGCCTCTTCGATTTCGTAGGGGATCGCATCGATGGCTCCTTTGATGATCCAGACGCTGACGGGCATTGTGAAGGCAACGTTGGCGAGGATCAGGCCGCCCATTCCGTTAAGGAGTCCCAGCGAAGCGAACAGCGCGTAGATCGGGACGACGAGCAGGGCCTCGGGCAGCATTTGGGTGGCGAAGAGCAGGAACCCTGCGGCGCCCTTGCCATGGAACTTGAATCTCGACAGCGCGTAGCCGGCCAACACCGCGAAAATGAGGGAAAGCAGCGTGGTTCCGCCGGCGATGACCATGGAGTTGCTGAGCCATTTGAAGATGGGGACGCTGCCGATGACGTCGCCGAGGTCCGCGAGGCGTTCCCAGTGCGGCCACCAGCCTTGGGCCTGGCCGTAAAGTTCGGAGTCTTGGCTGAGCGCCGTGTTCAGCATCCAGTACAGCGGGAAGCCCGAGAAGAGAACCAGGGCTGCCAGCATGAGGTAGCGGACTGGCCTGCTGAAGTTTCGTGTGCCAGGTGCTTTCAGGCGCCGCCTTGCAGGGGATGTCCGTGCGATTGGTGGTGCTTCTTTCGTTGTCATTGGGCTAGGCCTCCTTAGCGGCGTTGCGCCGTTCCATCATGAAGTAGACAACCGTGACGAGCAGGGACAGAACCAGGCCGAGGGCGCCGATTGCCGCCGCGCGGCCCAGTTCCTGGTTGCTGAAGGCCTGCCGGTATACGTTGACGACGAGGGTGTTGGTGCTGTCCACGGGGCCGCCGCCGGTCAGGAGGTAGATGATCTCGAAGCGGCGGATGGACCAGATCGTCATGAGGAGCGTGACTACCCTGACGGTGGGGGCGATGTGCGGCCAGGTGACGGCCTTGAAGGTTTCCAGCGCCCCGGCGCCGTCCATGCGCGTGGCCTCGTAAAGTTCGCTCGGGATTGATTGGAGCGAGGCGAGGACAACGAGCATGACCAGGGGCATGACCTTCCAGACGGAGGTCAGGACGACGGCGGCCATGCCGTACTTTGGATCGACCAGCCAGCCCTGCTGGCCGACGCCCAGCACTCCGACGACTTCGTTCAGCACACCGTCGGACCGGTTGAAGATCCAGCTGAAGATGAGGGCGGTCGCCACTGTGGGGACGGCCCAGGGCAGGGTGATGACGGCCCGGACGATGGTGCGTCCCTTGAAGGCCTGGTTCAGAAGCAGGGCTGATCCTGCGCCGATGGCGACGGCGAAGATGACCGTCGCCGCCGTGTACAGGATGGTGGCGCCGAGGGAGTTGTAGAACTGGGGGCTGCTGAGCAGGCGGGAGTAGTTTTCCAGCCCGATGCCTGTTCCGCCGTCGGGCTTGACCAGCGGGGTCTTGGTGAAACTGAGCTGAACGCCCTGCACCACGGGGATGATCATGAAGATGATCAGGTAAATGACAGCGGGGCCGATGTAGAGGTAGGGGGAGATCCGCTGCCACATATGGTGCCTGGAGGGAGCGTCCTGTATCTGGTTCTGTGCCACGGCCGGCGGGGAGATCGAAGTTCGGAGCGACATTGCCCTGATCCTTTGCTTTGGTCCACTCAGCCGAGCAGCTGAGTTACTTGTTTCTGGGCGGTGGAGAGCGCTGTTGCGGCGTCGCCACCGTCCACGAGGTAGCGTTCCACCTGGGTCATGACTTCCCGCATGATGGCCTTGGTTTGCGCCTCATATCCCTTGATAAGGGGACTTCTCGACTCCGAGGCGAGGTCGATAAAGGCCTTCGCCCACGGGTTCGCGGCGGCGTAATCAGGAGCCAGCGGGACGTCCGTGGCGAGCGTCGACGGGCCCATGGCCTTCCGGAGTGCTGCCTGGCCGGCATCGGAACCCACCCAGCCGACAAAGTCGACGGCCAGGTTCTTGTTCTTGCCGTAACCGTTGACTGCCAGCACGATTTCCTGGTGCGCCGACGGCTTCGGGAGCGGGATCCGGTCGGCGAAGCCGATGTCGGCCGATTTGAGCGTCTTGGAGGAGCGCAGGATACCGGCGACTGTGGACGAGACGTCGACCATCATGCCGAGACGGCCCTCGCGGAACTTGGTGCGCATGGTTGACGCGTCATCACCGATCGGCATGGCGCCCGAGCGGTAGATCTCCCCGAACGCCTCCACGCCGGCGATGTTCTCCGCCGAATCGATGGTGGGCCGAGAGCCGTCCGACCAGGATCCGCCGTGCCCGTAGGTCCAGACATCGAAGTCCATGAACCAGGAGTCGAATTCCGTCATCTGGTGGCGGACGCCGAAGCCGTCCAGCCCGGTGGCGGAACGGATCTGGGTAGCGGCCGAGATCAGTTCCGCGACATTGCGAGGCGGGGTGACGTTGGCTTTCTCCAGGATGTTGCGGTTCCAGAAGAAGTTCCAGTTCAGCCGTTCCCAGGTGATCCCGTACTGCACCCCGTTGACCAGCCCGGACTCGTTCGTATGGTTGAACGGCCGGCCCTTGTGCGTTGAGATGACAGACGTGAGCGGGGCCAGAATGCCGGCGTCGGCCAAGGGGTAGAAGTTGACGTCCTGAACGACGAAGACGTCCGGGCCGCCCTTGCCGCCAAGCTCTGTGTTGAGCTTGTCCGCGAAGGACAGGAACGGTGTGGTGCTTTGGGCCAGGCTCGCGGAGGGGTTGGCTTCCTTGTAGGCCTGAATGGCCTGCCACATCGCCTCGCCGCGGCCCGGCTCGAGCCACTGCCAGCTGCCAAACTTCAAGGTGCCGCCGGCCGATGCGGCACGGTTCGGGTCAATTCCCGGGGCAGCGCCGCAACCGGCCAGGACCATACCGGCTGCAGCAGCGCCGGCAACCCCGAAAAAGCTACGCCGGTCCATCATGTCGCAGGCACCACGTCGAGTGCGAGGGCCTCCGTCTCGCGCCGCAGCTTCAGGGCCTCTTCCAGGGACGTGTCGATTTCGACGTCGTCCCAGCCGACGATGCCGCCCTCGGGAACATCATTGACGAGCTTCACGTGGTGGGCCATGGCGACGGGAAGGGCGCGGTCCCGGACCGACTTTTCCGCGGAGATGAGCTTGCCCCAGACTGTGAAGCCGCCCTCGCCGTCGAGGATTTCCCCGGCGTGCAGGTCCTTTTTGGCGCAGGCGACGACGTCGGCGTGGAAGCCTTCCGGCGCGCCGGTGGCGACGCCGCGAAGCACGGCGTTGGCGATGGAGACGTTGAGCTCCAGCCCGACGTAGTGGTAGGGGCGGTAGAGCGCGGCGTACTGGCCGGTGGGGTCCGGGTGCCAGGGGTATTCCTGGAAGCAGCCCGAGACGTATTCATTGGTTGCCTTCACGACGACGAAGACTCCCTCCTGCGTGTTGTGGGGAATCCAGTCTCCCTCACGGGTCACGCTTGACATGACGTCAACGCTGCCTGCGTTGGCGAGCACGCCGCCGTCGGCTGCCGGTCGGCAGATCGTGGCGATCTCTTCCACGTCGCCGGGCGTGAAGGTCAGTCCCTCGTCCGACGGGCGCAGTCCCGCGGCGTTGGCCACGGCCGCCATTTCGATGGCGGCCTTGGTACCGTCGCGGAAGGAGGTGTGCATGTAGGGATTGAGCTGACCGGATTCTGTCAGTTCCTTGGAGAACTCCCAGTTCTCCCACACATTATCCGGGTTCATCTGGTGGTAGTGGGACAGGTATTTGGCGCCCTTGCCGGCGCAGACGACGTCGAAGCCCGACGTCCGGGCCCAGTCCACGAGCTCCCAGATCAGCGCCGGCTGGTCGCCGTAAGCCAGGGAGTATACGACGCCGGCTTCCTCGGCCCGCTTCGCCAGTGCGGGTCCGGCGAGGGCATCAGCCTCGACCGTGACCATGATGATGTGCTTGCCTGTCTCGATGGCGCGCACGGCGTGGTTGATGCCAACGATCGGGTTGCCGGTGGCTTCGACGATGACGTCCAGGTCGGTGTCGAACAGGACGGAGGCGTCGGTCACCACGGCCGTGGACCGCGCTGCGATGGCCGCGGGGATGTCCGCGGCGAAGGCTTCTTCGGGCCAGTCAACCAGCTTCAGGGCGCCCTTGGCGCGTTCGGCGTTGATGTCGGCGATGGCCACGACGTGGATGCCGGGAATGTTGCGGGCCTGTGCCAGGTACATCGTGCCGAACCGTCCGGCGCCGATCAGCCCTACGCGGATGGGGGCGCCCTCGGCCTCGCGTTGGGTCAGAAGTTTGTGCAGGTTCATAACTACCTTTCAGTGGGTCCGGCTCCATCCCGAATGGAGGGCCAGCGGAAAACTTGGGGTCTGCCGCAGCGTTGCGGTGAACGACGCTCAGGTGGCTGGCTGGGGTGTGCTGCCTCGGACCCTGGCGGTGCTGTGGTAGACAACCGGCGCCGAAGTAAACATAATGGAACCGGTTACACTTTTATGTCATACCTGCTCGACGAGGTCAATACCCTAGTCTGAAAAAGTTCCTGCCGGGGGTTCCGGGGAGCCGCAGTAGCCGATTGAGGAGTACACGTGCAGAAGCAGCCGACCATACGCGATGTTGCCGCGGCTGCGGGGGTGTCCGTTGCCGTCGTCTCCCGGGTCCTCAATCCGGGCTCGGGGCCGGTGGCGGCGGCGACTCGCGGCCGGGTGAACGACGTGATGGAATCCCTTGGGTACCACCCCCGCACTGCGGCGAGGGAACTGAAGCACGGCCCGCCCACCACGCTGGGGCTGCTCTTGGCCGACGTCTCCAATCCCTTCTTTGCCCGGCTGGCGGACCAGGTCGTCCAAGAGGCCCACTCCCGCGGAATCCAGGTGCTTCTCATGACGACGCAAGAGGACGACCAGCTTGAATCGGAGCGTCTCGCCACGCTCATTGAGCGCAGGGTGAGCGGGATCATCGCCACTCCCACGGGGAACAATCTGGAAACCTGGAAAAGGCTCCAGGATATGGGGACCGATGTGGTCTTCGTTGACCGGTCGATCCCGTCGCTGCCGGCGGTCGATGTGGTCGCCATCAACAACACCGAATCTGCGCGCTCGGCCACAGCCCTGCTGGCTGCCCATGGGCACCGCCGCATCGCGATAATCTCCGGCCCGGCGTCATCGACAACCGGCCGGGACAGGATCGCCGGCTACCGCGAAGCGCTTGAAGCCGCCGGATTGGATCAGGATGACCTTCTCATCCGGTCCGTCGCGTTCCGTGGCGGGGCTGGGGGCGATGCCGCGACGGCGTTGCTCAATCTTGCGGATCCGCCCACTGCCCTCGTGGTGGCCAATACCGCACAGGTGACGGCCGTACTCCGGCGCCTCGTGCATGCCGGGGTTTCGATTCCGGAGGAACTGTCGGTCATCGTGTTCGAGGATTCCCCTTGGACGGAACTCATGACCCCACCGTTGACCATCGTCCGGCAGCCTATCGATCTGCTGGCCCGGCACTCCGTCCGGCTGGCACTGTCCAACCCGAGCGGCAAGACCTCCGGAAAACCGACTGTTGTCCGCGTCGATGCCGAGCTCGTCGAGCGCTCCAGCGTTGCCCGGCCAAAACCGCCCGCGTAGTCATCCCGGCGCCCGGCTGCCTCCCGCCGCGCGTGAGTAGTCGGAGGGTTTCCATTTACACCTGGACGCCCTGCATGGTACAAAAAGTGTACCGGTTCCACCTGTTTCCACTCCTACCTATATTGCCCTCGGCGTCCTGCTGCTTGCTGCTCCCGCCCAGCCGCAGGCCACCGGCGACCGGCCGTCGGCCGCCTCAAACGTAAGGACTTGATCATGACGGAAACCACGCGACGCTCGCTCGCACTGCTGGGACTCGGCCCCATGGGCGGGCTCATGGCCCGCCGGCTGCTGGACTTCGACGGCGGTCTCACCGTCTGGAACCGGACGTCCGCCAAAGCGGAACAGCTGGTTGCACTGGGTGCGCGCGCCGCCACATCGCCGGCGGATGCCGCGTCCGAGGTCGTCCTCACGGTCCTGCCCGATCTGGACCAGGTCGAATCCCTGCTGCCGGGACAGGACGGATTGCTGTCCGGCTGGGCGGCAAAGGGCATCACCCGCCCCCTCCTCGTGGTGCACGGGACAGTGTCACCGATCGCCGTGGCCGACTTTGCCGAACGTTTGTTCCGCGAGCACGGGGTCACGGTCCTTGATGCGCCAGTCAGCGGTGGCACAGTCGGGGCGGAGAAGGGAACGCTCAGCATCATGGTCGGCGGAGATGAGAACGCGGCCGTATCCGTGGAGCCCGTACTCCGGGCCATGGGCACCACCGTCCGGTACATGGGCCAGAGCGGTTCAGGTGCTCTCGCCAAGGCCTGCAACCAAGTCGTCGTCGCAGCCACCGTGACCGCAGTTTCCGAAGCCATGCTCCTGGCGCGCAATGGAGGCCTGGACCTGGCGGTTATGCTCGAGCTGCTGCAAGGCGGGCTGGCCGATTCAGCTGTCCTACGGCAGAAAGGTTACAGGTGGATCAGCAACGACTTCGACGGCGGGGGCAGCGCTCAGAACCAGCTGAAAGACCTCAGATTCATTTTGGATGCGGCAAGTGCGGAGGGCCTTGAACTGCCGCTGAGCAGCACCGTGACAGGGCTGTTCGACGACATGGTGGCCCGAGGCGACGGCGCTCTCGACCACACGGGCATCCACCGCACCCTCGCCCTTCGCTCTCACCGAGTCGCCTGACGCAGGCGCACCGCCTGCATGCCGCCGTCGACGGCTATGGAGGTACCCGTGGTGGACCCGGAGAGCGGGCTGACCAGGTAGGCGACGGCGCCCGCCACCTCGTCCGCCGAAACCAGCCGGCCATGGGGCTGGCGGGCTTCAAGGGCGGCGCGTTCCGCAGCAGGGTCCGGGGCCGCCTCAAGCAGGCGGGAGACCCAGGGAGTGTCAGTCGTCCCGGGATTGACGCAGTTCACCCTGATTCCTTCACGGAGGTGGTCCGCCGCCATGGCTCCGGTCAGCGACAGCACAGCACCTTTTGTGGCTGAATACAGGGCCCGCTGCGGGAGACCGGCCGTAGCGGCAACCGAGCACATGTTCACGATGGCGGCCGAGGGCGACTTCCGCAGCGCCGGAAGCGCCGCTCGGCTGACACGCACCATGCCTACGACGTTGACGTCCCACACGCGGTGCCATTCGTCGTCGTCGTTGTCCGCCACGGTGCCTTGGGCACCGATGCCCGCGTTGTTCACCACGATGTCCAGCCGGCCGAAGTGCTCCAGGACGGAGCCGACGGCGGTACGGACGGAGGCGTCATCGCTCACGTCGCAGATCGCAGGGAAGGCGCCCCGCGTTGATCTCGTTGGATGACGGTCCAAGACCGCGACGTCAGCGCCCAGGGCCTGAAGCCTGCCGACGATCGCATCGCCAATGCCGGATGACCCTCCGGTCACGATGGCCACCAGGCCCTGCAACTCCCTCATGCGCTCAAGGTCCTGCTCCACAGAATCAATGTAGCCCTGTCCGACGTGAAAGGCCGCGGACGGCACCAGCGTTTTCCGGACTTCACGGGTCGCCCCCAGGTCGCCGGGCTCACGGATACCCGCTCAGGGCAGCACCAACGGTCTATTCCGGGGAGCCTGTCCGGCGCCTACCATGAGCGCAGGGCGCGTGCCCGCCGCGGGGCGGCCCGGCGCAGGTGGTGCGCCCTGTCCAACAGAAAGCAGGGATTCCCATGTCAGGCCGTAAGTTGTTGAACCCGCCCGGTCTTTACACCGCACCCGGATTTACGCACATCGTCATTGCACCACCCGGCGCCCGCCTGGCCTTCCTCTCCGGGCAGGTTGCGTTCGACAACGACTTCGCCATCGTTGGCGGTGATGATCTCGCAGAGCAGACCAAAGCAGCCATGCGAAACATCAAGACAGCCCTCGATGCCATCGGCGCTTCTTGGGAAGACGTGTATCGACGGACCATTTACACCCTGCAGCCCACCCAATACGAAACGATCACGGCCGCCATGGAGGAAGTCCAGGGCTCTTCGGACCATCCGGCCACGACGATCGTAGGCGTCACCGGCCTCGTCATGGACGGGCTCTTGATTGAAATCGAGGCCACCGTCGTCCTGCCTGAATCGATTTAGTCATCCTCCAAGAGTCCCGGCTTGGGGTAGTGGTACTTGGGCTCTTGTCTGTTGACCATCTGGCCGGGCAGCAGCACCCAGCTCACCGACGTGCCGCCGTCGGAGGGCATGAGGCTGCCTTCATTGATGAAGCGGCCTTCGGTGGGATTCGTGGCAGGCGCCCACCACCCGTTAAAAGGGCAGTGGTCGCCCGTCCGCGGGCCGGTTTTCGAAGTCTTGTACTTGCTGGTTGCGGTCCTGGTTTTGGGGATGCGTTTTCTCATGTTCAATCCTTGGTGATGGCGTTTCACCAGTATGTGAGTCCGGATGATCCATGAAAAGCGATCATTTTCAACTGATATGCATTGGGTATTCTGTGCTTTTCCAGCCCATTGCCCGAGGTGGCACGCAAGCGGAGGATGGATTCATGAGCGCAGATGTGTTCGCACCCGTCGTCTCGTCACTGCGGGGTGCCGGATGGTCAACGTGAAGGCCACTGGGCGCAAGCGGGGGTGGGTCATCGCTGCTGTGGCGGCTGCCGCCGTCGTGCTCGCTGCTGGGCTGGCGCTGTTCAAGCCGTGGTTGCTGTTTGTCGACGTAAAGGTGGATGAAGCGCTGCCGACCGTTGCTGTGTCCCCCGAACGGGCGGCACCGTCTCCTCCCGCGGCTTCAGAGGTACCCTCCCCGTCCGCGACCCCTACACAGAACACCCCCGCCGGCCCGGTCCAGCTCGCCTCAGGCTCCCTCATCAGCCACGAACACGCGACGACCGGGACCGTCCGGATAATTAAGCAGCCGGACGGCACGCGGGTGCTTACCCTGGAGAATCTCGACACCTCCAACGGGCCGGATGTGCACGTCTGGCTAAGCGCCGCCGACGTGGTGGAGGGAACCGCGGGGTGGTTCACGGCCGGTTCGGCGGCTCATCTTGACCTCGGTCTGATCAAGGGAAACCAAGGCAACCAGGTGTATGCAATTCCCGCCGACGCTGATCTTTCGAAGTACAAGTCCGTTGATTTGTGGTGCGTGCAATTCGCCGTGTCATTCGGAGCGGCCCAGCTTAAATTCTGAGGCACCACCTCGCGAGTATCATCGGAACATTCCGGCCTTCTCGAGAGTGGAGAAACACATGCAGCTCGGCGCCTTTTCCCTCAGCCTTAGCGTCAAGGACATTGCGGCGTCTGCTGCGTTTTACGAGAAGCTTGGATTTAGCAGCTTTGGGGGCGACATTAGCCAGAACTGGCTGATCCTGAAGAATGGCGACACCGTCATCGGGCTCTTCCAGGGAATGTTTGAGAAGAACATGCTGACGTTCAACCCGGGCTGGAATCAGGACGCTAAGCCACTCGATTCATTTACCGATGTGCGCGAGCTGCAGCGGGAACTGAAAACCAAGGGCACGCAGTTCGTGTCGGAAGCAGACGAGGGAACCACGGGGCCGGCGAGCTTCATTGTGCTGGATCCGGATGGAAACCCGGTCCTTGTAGACCAGCACGTCTGAGCAGCTGGGCGCTGCTTCCTACTCGAGCGGCAGGAAGAGGACGGTGTAGATCCCCAGGACGGCGAGAAGGACGACGCTCGCCGCGACGGCCGCCGTCGAAGCGATGTCCGGGGCCATCACATCCTGCTGGATGCCGCGGATGGCACGGCGGAGGCGGCGTCTGCGGGTGAGGTTAATGGCCACGGCGGTCAGGACGGCGGCGGCCACCAGGGTGCCGGCGAACCAGCCGTGGTGCGGCATCCAGCGCAGGAAGATGGCGGCGGCCACCACCATGGACATGGTGGTGCGGCCCCAGGCGAGGTCCGTGCGCTCAGGCTGCAGGCCAGCGTCGCCGTGTGTTGGTGTATCGCCCTGTACCGGCACGGGTCAGGCGGTGCGGACGAGGACGAAGACGACCATGATGGCCGCGACGAGGGCCCCGCCGGCGGCGAGGATGGGTGCGATCCAGGGCAGCGGCAGCGGGGTCTTGTGCCGCATGGAGCGTTCGACGTTCAGCCAGCGGAAGAACGATCCGCCGCCGATGACGAGGGCGAGCACGAGCAAGAGCACCGCGATGGATTTGCGGAGTTCCGGGGCGAAGAGGTCGGCCATGAAGGCTTCGACGGCGACGCCGCCGGCGAGCAGGGCCAGGGAGGTGCGGATCCACGCCAGGAAGGTGCGCTCGTTGGCCAGGGTGAACCGGGGATCGGGTTCGGTTCCGCCGCCAAGG
Organism: Arthrobacter sp. B2060; assembly: GCF_059090445.1. NCBI lineage: Bacteria > Bacillati > Actinomycetota > Actinomycetes > Micrococcales > Micrococcaceae > Arthrobacter > Arthrobacter sp. B2060. Next base: position 56,478 of record NZ_JBNHFR010000014.1, on the reverse strand, counting down.
ATCCGGGCGGAGAAACCGCTTCGTCCGCCACTCCGGGGGTCTGTATCTGCCACTTGGGTTCCCTTGATCGTCATCGGTGCCGGTTCAGTTGCCACGCTACCCTTTCAGATCGCACCTCTGCGGACGACGGCGGGACGTCCCGCCGTCGTCCGTTGCGTTAAGGTGGATTCTTCGTCACCACGCCGATTCGGCCGCACAAAGCGGGCTCCTGGGTGGTTCGGAAAAATACACAGTGCCACTCGTGGCGGGGGAACGAGGTAACAATGCGCAGCTTCACGTCTGTCGAGCGTCGAATCGATGAACGTGCACATCGGATTCTGGACCGTGCTGCTGCCGATGGCGTCCGTTCGAGGCTCCTCGAGTTTGCCGTCTTCGGTTTGAAGCAGGCATGGGCGTGCATCTTTGGCGCCGCGCTCCTCGCGGTGATCCTGGCGGCCCGCCTCTGGTATCCGGACGACGCCGCGCTGGCCAGGAACGATTTCCTGACGCTCGCCGCCGTCGCCATCCAGATCCTGATGGTCGCCTCGCGGCTGGAGACTGCCCGTGAGCTCCGGGTGATTGTTCTTTTCCACCTGGTGGGCACGGTGATGGAGCTGTTCAAGACCGACGTTGGATCCTGGTCGTATGAGGCCGAGGGCTTTTTGCGGATTGGGTCGGTTCCGCTTTTCAGTGGCTTCATGTATGCCGCGGTCGGGTCTTATATGGTCCGGGTCTTCCGGCTCTTCGACCTGCGCTTCGCCAGATATCCGCGCCGGTGGGTCACGGCGATCCTGGCCGCAGCCATCTACGCGAACTTCTTCACGCACCACTACATCCTTGATGCCCGCTGGGTTCTGCTGGCCGCCGTCGTGGTCATCTTCGGCCGGTGCCTGATGCACTTCCGCGTGTTCCGCCGGCAGTTCCGGATGCCCCTGGTCCTGGCGTTCCTGCTCGTGGCCATGTTTATTTGGATCGCCGAGAACATCGCAACGTGGTCCGGAGCCTGGCTCTACCCCAACCAGCTGGACGGCTGGCACATGGTCTCACCCGACAAACTCGTCTCCTGGTTCCTGCTGATGATCATTTCGGTGGTGCTCGTGGCGTGGGTCTACAAACCGTCCCCGCCGAACCAGCCAGAGGAGGTCAGCGGCGCTGCGGCCGAAGCCGGCACGTCACCCGCCTCCCCGGCGGCCACAGCGGAACGCTAGCGGACGACGGCGGGACCTCCCGCCGTCGGGCGCGGTCGCGCGGGCACTCGTGGCCGGGAGGGTCAGTAAGTGTCGAATTCGACGTCCACGGTCGAGGCACCTCGCAGCGGCGCGACTTGCTCGGCCTCACCCTGCAGCGACCTCTTGTCCCGATCTGATAGCGAGTCGAACGACTTGACGGTGATGGTCAGCTTCCGGCCGCTCTTGCGTGGACGCCATGTGCCGGTGATTCTGCCGTCCACGAGGACCGTGCCGGGTTCGCCGACCATCATCCACACTTCCCGGTGGTACTTCCTGTCGACGATCATTTCGCGGTCGCGGATCTGGGTATAAGGGTCACGTGGCGGGAGCAGGCGCACGCCCTTCGGCATCTGCGCCGACTGCAGTGCATCGAGGTCCTCGGTGAGGATCCATGACGTGCCGCCGAACTCGACCTCTGTCAGCTCGTCCTCGAGCAATCTCCACCAGGGGCCGGTGTCACCGGCATGGATCCCCGCCCATGCGGCGAAGCCTCCGCGTGTCGACGGTCCGTAGCAGTGCAGGTAGCGGCGAAGCAGCTCGGCGCGCGCGAGGTCGGGGTCGACGTCCGGAATCGGATGGCCCAGCCACTCGTCGACCAGGACGAGCGGTGCTGTGTTTCCGACGCGCGGCGCGAAGCAGACCACCCGCTGCAACGTGAGGATGCGGACGCAGAAATGCACGACGCCCTCACCGAGCGGTTGCCCCGGGGCATAGGGGCCTGCTTCCTCCCAGATGTCGCGTTGTCGCTTCGGCAACCTGCGGGCAATCCGTTTGCTGATCTCGGCGCCCAGCTGGTTGATGGCGAGCCTGCGCCCGGACAGCACATCACCGATCTCGGCGCCGGTCAGCCCGACCGTCTCGACCAGGCTCAGGCCAAGTTTCTCCAACGCCTGCTCCACACCGGGAACGAGATGGCGCATCGCCTCCTCGGTCGGCGGCAGCACGCCGGTGGTGAATACCGGTGCGTCAGAGGCCGGAATGTAGAACGGCGAGCCGCGCATGCACCAGGTCTGCAACAGGCTCTTGTCCTCGTCGACTGCTCTGGCCATGTGTTCCGGCGTGAGGCTTCGCACCCTGGCGTGCAGGGCAAGCAACGCCGACCGGGGCGGGCTGTTCTGAATCCCGCACCGGCCGGCGGCCTCGAGCAGCCCGCCTTCGCCCAGCCGTTCGGCGAGATTATGGGCACCCAGACGAAACGCGATGACGTCGCCCGTCGAAACCCTGCCAGCCACTGGCACATACTATCGCTGCCCGCCGGCCGAACCGAGGGAGGTTCTCTGCAAAAATGGGGAACGCGGACGGATGGCCAGCGGCTCTGGTGCTCCTGGCAAGGTGTAGTCTCCCCTGTCAAATGGGGGGGTGGGCGCGTCCAAAGTCAGAACCTTCGGCGCTTCCCGCCTCCGCTCATGTGCCGGCCGAGGTGCGGAGGAGTATGCGCTTTCCGGCCCAGGAGCGCACGTGCGGCGGCGATCAGTCCCTGCCCGCAGCCGCTTAGCGCGACTCGACAGCTCTGACCTGATGGGGGGAGTGTCCCGCGCGAGTGTCCCACTTCTAAGGAAATGAGACACGTCGATCGCGCTGCAGTTGTTCGTGAGGGAGCGGTAGGGTTCCTCGCGCCGGCGCGAGGTTAGAGCGTCAGGGTCCTGAGAACTACCGCGGCGACGCTGACTCCGAGCATAACGGCAGAACCGGTCACGGCGCGATCCCCGACCCGCAGGTGCGCGACGATCGCCCCGGCGAAGTAAAGAACCGCACCGATGCCAGCTGCGATTCCGATGGGCCACCAGGCGAGACCGACGAGCAGACCGGCCGCTGCTGCGAGTTCGAGTGTGGCGAGCAGTGGTGCCGCTTTGGTCGCTTTCACAAGCTCCAGGACGACCATCTGGTGTGGGTCTTTGCGGATCTTGCCGACTGCGGAGAAAACGAGCAAGGCAGAGAAGAGGACGCTGAGGATGGATGCTGCAATGAACATTGGAGTTACCCGTTCTGACGATGGTGAGTGATTGGTTGTCGGTGGTGATGCAGGCGCACGGATTCGCCTTGTTCTGTGAGATTCCCTGAAGGGGGCCGGTCCTGGTCCCGCTTCGAAGGCTGTGACAGCGGCCGCGAAGCGGGTGGACGATCATCAGGCTGCGGCGACGAGCGATTCGGTGCGAACGATCGGGGCTACTCGGGTGCCCAGCAGTTCGATGGATCGCATGACCTCGTTGTGCGGCATCGTGCCGACGCTGATCTGCATGAGGAAGCGCTCGTTGCCGAAGATGCTCTGCTGGAACAGGATTTTCTCGGCCACTTCCTCGGGGGAACCGACCACGAGCGCTCCCTGCAGGGAGGCACCTGCGCCGTAGTGCTGCTTCGTGGGCAGTGCCGTGAAGGGCGCGTTCAGGAAGGCGCTCATCCCGGACTGGAAGTACGGGTAGCTGAGCTCCATGGCCTGCTTCTTACTGTCGGCGACATAGCCGTGAGCATTGATGCTGACCTTCACCGCGCTTTCCGGGTGACCGGCTTCACGTGCGGTCGCCTGGTAAAGCTCCACGAGAGGAGCGAACCGGCGGACGTCTCCGGCGATGATGCCAAGAGACAAAGGCAACCCAAGCTTCCCGGCGCGTACGGCCGACGAAGGGGACCCACCGACTCCTACCCAGACGGGCAGCTGATCCTGTGCCGGGCGCGGGTATACACCCTGATCCGACAGAGGCGCACGGAGGCGACCTGACCAGGTCACTTTCTCATTAGCGCGGATCTTGAGAAGAAGATCCAGCTTCTCCTCGAAAAGGGTGTCGTAATCGGACAGATCGAATCCGAACAGCGGGAACGACTCGGTGAACGCACCGCGGCCGGCCATGATCTCCGCGCGACCGGCCGACAGCAGATCGAGAGTCGCGAAATCCTGATGTACGCGCACCGGATCGGAGGAACTGAGGACTGTCACGGCACTGGTAAGGCGAATCTTCTCGGTTCGTGCGGCGGCTGCAGCAAGAACAACAGCTGGACTCGCAGCAGCAAAATCCTGACGGTGATGCTCTCCGAGCCCGTATACGTCGAGGCCGACCTGATCGGCCAGCTCAATTTCCTCGACGAGATCCTTCAGGCGTTCCTGAGGACTGATCCTGTTCCCGGTGTTCGGGTCCGCAACGGCCTCTGCAAAGGAATACACGCCCAATTCCATGGTAATCTCCCATTTTTAGTGTTGTGGAGAGGTGTCTCCGGTTAGTGTAATGCGTAGACCCATCTCCGTATTCCCGACGAAGGTGAGGGGTTGCATCATGCCGAGCGAGGATCCGGAAAGCAGGCCGGCACGCTCTCGTGCTCCGCGGAGGGACAGCCTTCGCAACCGCGAAGCGCTCATTGAGGCAGCACGGGTTGCGTTTGCGGCGGAGGGACTCAACGCGTCACTGGACGCCATTGCGGCGTCGGCCGGAGTTGGCGCCGGCACTCTCTACCGACACTTCCCCAGCCGGTCGGATTTGTGGGGCGCCGTCCTGGTCGAACCCTTGAACGAACAGTTGCGCCTTGTCGAAGAGGCCCTGCGGGACGAAGACAGGTGGGCGGGCCTCTCCGGCTACATCATGGCCAGTTGCGCCCTCGAGGCTGACAGCCGCGGCTATCTCAACCTCATGACGACCCGACTCGATGGATCGGACACATTGGTGGCGCTCCGCCGGCGAATTCAGGCACTCATCGAAGAACTCGTTCGCCAAGCACGTGAGGCCGCCGCGGTTCGTTCAGATTTCAGGGCCGAAGATCTCGTCTTCATCATGCTCGCCAACAGTCGCATCGTGGAGGCCACCAGAAATGTGGCCCCCAGCGCGTGGCGGCGCAATGTCGAGCTCTTCCTCGACGGCATTCGGCCAGACAGGGCCACATCCCTCACCGAGCCGCCGATGAAGCCCAGCCAAGTCGCACGCACGATGATGCGCCCGCGACTCCGGGAGCCGCGCCGTTCGGCAGGAACGACGAAGAAGGGCAACGAGAACATCTAAGAAGCTGGCTACCGCTACGAGTGGCAGCGTCTTAGGCATCATGATCAAGCCGCGTCGCGCTGCCCATCCCGGTACGGGCCTATGCTTTCTTAAGGCTTCATCAGTCGCCAGTTCGACGAATAGCCAGAAGGGAACGGAGTAGGGGTAGGCAAAGGAGCGCAACGATGACCAGAACGGGCGGAGATTTCCCAGAAGCGGTGGCATCCCACAGCCACCTGTTTCCAGGCGCCGTGCTGCGTGTGACTCCGCGTGGTTCCCTTGAGGACTTGGTTTCCAACCCATCAGCGCTGACGATCGTATTCTCTGATGGAGCGAAGTCTCATGCGGAAGTCCTTGTTGCCGTGGCCACCACTGTGAACCCGGGTGGGGAAACGGCGTTGATCGTGGATGGATACACGACCACTGCGGGTGCTGTTATTCCCCAAAAGATGTGGCGCCTAGCCGGGCAAATGTTTGACGGCGAGCAACTGACTCTCCGCATTGGGTCCCGGATGCCCCTGCTGTAGCTCGTGGCTCACCGTCGCGTGGCCTGCAGGGCATTTCTCCTCGTGACCGGGGGGTGTATTCTTGCCCGGTCCGAACCGGATCGTGTTGCGGAAGTGAGCACAAGCATGTCGCAGTCGGAAATAGCCCAAGCGATCAGTAGGTCCAGACAGTATCTAAGTGACAGTCCCGATAAGGCGCGCTCCCGCGACTCGAAGGCCACGGCCGTGCTGGAGGAGGGGCTGCGGGTGCGGGTGGACGGTCCCCGAGGCTGGTCCCTGGTGACTGACATGGCACCCGGCGTCGGCGGGAACGGTTCCGCGCCCACCCCCGGCTGGATGCTGCGGTCCGCAAGCGCCGCCTGCCTCGTCTCGCTCATTGCAATGCGGGCGGCGGAGAAGGGAGTGGATCTGTCCCTGCTGGAAGTCGAAGTCGACAGTGAATCTGATAACCGTGGCATGCTGGGACTCGGCGATCAAGTTCCCGCGGGGCCTCTTGGCCTGCGGACAGTGGTCCGTGTGGCGGCCACGGACGCCGACGAGACCGCACTTCGGGACATCGTCCAGTGGGCGGACGAGCATTCTCCCGTTGACGACGCGGTCCGCCGAGCAGTCCCGGTGGAGCTGGTCGTCGTGACTGGCTAAGCGGGCTCCAGGAGTTCAAGGAGCGCGTCCAGGATCGGTACCTGCCCCTTCACCAGCTTCGAGCGCGCTTCGGATGCTGTGAACCACCTGGCGGCATCGATCTCGGGATAGTCTCGAACTACCCCGGACCCTTTGGGCCATTCCAACGAAAACGTGTTGCTCACAATCTGCTCGGGCTCGAAATCCGCCTCGGCCGCGAACGCCGTGATGATCTTGCCTGAGGGCTGCCGGAAAGCGCCAAGCTCCGTGTAGTCGCCGGGCGGTGCAGGGGTGCCCATCTCCTCGAAAAATTCCCGCATGGCGGCTACGAGCGGATTCTCGTCTTCGAGGTACTCGCCCTTCGGAATGGACCAGGCATGGTCGTCCTTGCGGGCCCAGAACGGCCCGCCCATATGGGCTATCCAGACGTCCGGCTCCGATTCCGCCTTTTGCCGGTACAGCAGGATGCCTGCGCTTCGAACCGTCATGTGCCCTCCACCTCCCAAGGCTACCGCTGGGGCAGGCGGTAGCGCAGGCGCCCGGGCCGGAGTACAAGCACTGCACCATTGCGCCCGCGGAGCATCCGCCCTACGGTGAGTGCGTTCTCACCCAGGGCCAGGAGGAGCGATGTCCGGCGAGCCAGCATTCTTTGAGATCGGCGTGGAAGATCCCCAGCGGGGCAAGGCGTTCTACGGGGCATTGTTCGGCTGGGACTTTACGCCCGGCCCCTCCCAGGGAGGAGGATTCATCATCGGCACATCAGGGATCGCCGGCGGCATGCATGGAGGGGACCCCGGTGCTGTGCCCTACCTGTTCTTCCGAGTGGAGGACATGGATGCTGCCCTGGACAAAGTGCGGGCCCTCGGCGGCTCAGTCGATGAGACTGGTCTTGGGGACGAAACGGGTGCCGGGGAGTACGGCAGGTTCATGCTCTGCAAAGACGACCAGGGCTCGACGTTCGGCCTCCACGAGCCGCCCAAACCGCCCCAGCCGCCCGAAACGCCAGAGACGTCCAGGCCGGCAAGCTAACTGCGCCGCCCCACGACTCAGTTGTGCAGGGCTGCGTAAAGGTTCAGGCTTCCCGAGAACACGAGCCATGAAACGTACGGCAGCATCAGCAGCCCGGCAGCCTTGCTGATGGGTCCAAAGCGGAGGACGGTGAGAGTCACTGCCACGGTGAGGGCTCCAAGAATCATCAATGCCAGCCACAGGGCGGCGGTCCCCAGCATCGGGTACATGCCGAAAAACATCGGCGGCCACGCGAGGTTCAGTGCCAACTGGATCGCGTAGAGCCTGAGCGCGCCACCGCGGGGGACCCGCCGCTGCCGCCATACAAGCCAGGCAGCAACGGCCATCGCGGTGTACAGCGTCAACCACGTCATGGTGAACATCCATCCGGGCGGGGTCCACGGCGCCTTCTCGGCCGCGGCGTACCAGCCGTTGGCGTTCATCCTGATCGGCAGGGACCCCAGCATCGACACCGTCCACGACACCGCCAGAAAGCCGAGCAGCGCGGTGGTGTTCCGCACCCAGGGTTGCCTGCCCGGGTGTGGGGAGCCGGGGGCCCCATTTTTGACGTTTGACCGCACTGACCCACTGTGAGCAATTGCGGGCCCCCGCGTCAAACGACGGTTTTGTATTCGGGAGAGATGCGGAAGCGGATGCGTCCGCCGATGGGGACCTGGGCGGCCAGGTCAAGCTGGTGGTCCACCACGACGCCGATGACCGGGTAACCGCCGGTGATGGGATGGTCCGCGAGGAAAAGCACGGGCAGGCCCTCCGGCGGCATCTGGATAGCGCCGGCCACTGTTCCCTCGCTGGGGAGTTCACCGGCACGGCTGCGCTCCAGGGGTTTCCCTTGCAGCCTCATGCCCACCCGGTTGGATTCCGGTTTGACCGTCCAGTCCTGCCCGCACAGTGAATCCAGGGCAGCCTGGTCGAACCAGTCCGCGCGGGGGCCCGGGACGATGTCCAGCACGGTGACCCCGCGCGGGTAGTCGGGCTGAACCTCCGGGCTGCCCACGACGCCGGATTCAGTTTCAGCGCCGACGGGCAGCAGCTGTCCGGCGGCCAGGGGCGGGGGCCCGATTCCGGACATGGTGTCCGTGGAACGGCTGCCGAGCACCGGCTCGGAGGCGACGCCGCCACGAACGGCGAGGTAGCTCCGGAAGCCTGCTTCCGGAATCCCAATACTGAGGATTTCGCCGTCAAGGAGGGCGAAGGGCGCGGCCACCGGAACAGCGCGCCGCTGTTCGGCTTCTCCGGAGTCTGCGTCCGACGGCGTGAGGATTGAAAGCTCCGACGGCGCGCCGGCAACGGCCAGGACCTGGTCGCCGACGGCCTGCACTTTGAGTCCGCCGGACACGGTCTCGATGGCAGCTGCCGACGGGCTGTTTCCCACGAGTCGGTTGGCCCTGCGGAGCGAGGCCCGGTCGAGTGCCCCGGCCGCGGAGACACCCAAAGCGGAATGGCCCTGCCGGCCCAGGTCCTCGATCAGGCTCTGGATTCCCGGGGAAAGGACACGGAGCCCGGAGCTGGCCTGCGTGGCCGGCTGCTCCCCGCCAGGTGCAGCGGCGGGCTCCGGCGCCATCTGGACGACGTCGCGGACCGCGCGGAACCGCACCCGGTGGCCCGGGCTTGCCAGAGCGGGTTCGGGACGATGGAGGTCCCACATGCGGGCTCCGGTGCGGCCGATCAGCTGCCAGCCCCCGGGGGACCTGCGCGGATACACGGCGGAGTAGTTTCCGGCCAACGCGACCGACCCAGCGGGGACAGCGGTGCGCGGGGAACTCCGGCGGGGGACCTCGAGCGACGTGTTCTCTCCCACCATGTAGCCGAAGCCGGGGGCGAATCCGGCGAACGCCACGGTCCAGGTTTGGCCGCAGTGGGCGGCGATTACGCCCTCAACGCCGAGGCCGGTCAGTTTCCCGACTTCGGCGAGATCGTCGCCGTCGTACACCGTATCAATGACCACCAGCCCGCCGTCCTGCGGCGCCGGGGCCGAGAGGTCCAATTCCAGGAGGATCCTGCCAATGCGGCGGGCGGCTGCCGGCGACTCTGCCCTGACCATGACGGTTTCGGCCGCAGCCAGGACGTCCTGCTGTCCCGGAAGCGGCGACTCAAGGAGAGCGGCCTGCAGTGCGAGCACGTCCTGCAGTCCGGAAAGCTCCGCGAGTACTGTGCGAGTTCCCACCGGACGCACCGAGCGGACCCGGCCCGGGCGGTTCGTCGAGGCCGGATGGACCATCTGCGTGGGTTGGGCCGCCGAAGCGTCCGGAGTTTCACGTTCGGTCATTGCCATGGTTCGGGCTATTCGCCGGCCTCAAGGCGGTCGGCGTCGTAGCCCGCCAGCAGGCGTCTGGCCGCCGTGTTCATGTGGGAGCGCATGGCCGCTGTGACGGCGGCGTCATCCCGGGACTTCAGTGCCTGGAAGATTTCCGTGTGTTCAGCCAGTGCCGCGGCCGCGTGCCCTTCGTCCGTCAGGGCACGGTCCACCCAGATCCGCAGCAGCGAGCGGATGCTTTGCAGCAGTTCCTCGAGGACCTGGTTGCCTGAGCCGGCCGCAATTTCGCGGTGGAAGGCGGCATCCGCCTCTACGAAAGCCTTCAGGTCATCGAGATTTTGCCCCATGGTGTCCAGGTTGGCCTGCATGCGGTCCAATGCCTCATCGGTGATCCGCTGCGCCGCCAACTGGACTGCCTGCACCTCAAGCCCGCCGCGGAGTTCCACCAGTTCCCGGGTCCGGGGAGCACCCAGCATCATGCCCCAGCTGAGCGTGCGGGGGAGCAGTTCCGAGACGCCGTCGCGAAGGTATGTTCCGGAGCCGGGCCGGACAACCACAATCCCGAGGATCTCGAGGGCGGCCAGGGCCTCGCGGACGGCGGAACGGCCCACGCCCAACGATGCGGCCAGTGTGCGCTCGGCCGGCAGGCGCGTTCCTGGGGCGATCTCGCCGCTGGTGAAGTATGCCAGCAGCCGTTCCGCCACCTCGGACACCACCGAACCCTGCTCCATGGAGCCGAGGGCGGCACTGATTTTGGCCGTCGAAGCGGCGGAGTTTGCTGACACAGTCAAAGCGTAGCAACCGGAGCGGTGGCGCAAAGGCGCGCAGTCGGCTTAGAAGCGAATATGTCAACCGGTTGACCAATTTTGGAATTGGACCTATGGTGTTAATCACGCGCCTAGCCCGGAACCCGGCCAGCTTCCCGCAACTAGGCACCGAGACACATCCCACAGCATCCAGCGCAGGAAGCTCCCGGGAGCCAACATCTAGGAGTCAATGTGGACACCACCACCCAATCAGTGGTCGAAAGATCTGCAATCAGGAAAGTGGCAATCCGGCTGGTGCCGTTTGTCGCCCTCATGTTCTTCATCAACTATCTGGACCGCACGGCCATCTCGTTTGCCGGCCCCAACGGCATGAACACCGACCTGGCGCTGTCCGCGGCACAGTTCGGATTCGCGTCCGGTGTCTTCTTCATCGGCTACATCCTGCTGGAAGTCCCCAGCAACCTCGCCCTGCATAAGTTCGGCGCACGGCGCTGGCTCGCCCGCATCATGGTCAGCTGGGGCATCGTCTCCCTGCTGTTCACCTGGGTGGGCAACGTGGAGCAGCTCTACATCCTCCGTTTCATCCTCGGCGTGGCCGAAGCCGGCTTCTTCCCCGGCGCCATCCTGTTCCTCAGCCTCTGGGTTCCGTCCAAGCACCGCAGCAAGATCCTGGCTCTCTTCTACCTTGCCCAGCCGCTGACCACGGTCATCGGTGCTCCGCTGGCTGGCCTCCTCATCCAGCAGGAAGGCGTCTTCTTCGGCCTTGAAGGCTGGCGGTTCATGTTCTTCGGAGTGGCCATTCCCGCCATCGTGGTCGGCATCATTGCCTGGTTCTACCTCGCCGATTCTCCCGCCAAGGCCAAGTGGCTGACCGCGGAGGAGAAGACCTGGCTGACCGGCGCCCTGGAGACGGAAAAGAAGGCAACCGCTGCCAGCAACAAGCACGTCAGCGTCCGCACAGTCTTCGGCAACGGCAGGGTCTGGATGCTTTCCGCCATCTACTTCGGCTTCATCTACGGACTGTACGCCCTCGGCTTCTTCCTGCCCACCATCATCGCGGGCTTCGAAGGCCTCTACGGCACCAAGTTCGATGTGTTCCAGAAGGGCCTGATCACCGCGATCCCGTACCTGCCTGCAGCATTCGCCCTGTACTTCTGGTCCAAGGACGCCACCAAGCGCGGCGTCAAGACCTGGCACATCGCATTGCCGGCCCTCATTGGCGGCCTGAGCATCCCGCTGGCACTGTTCGCCGGTTCGCCGGCGGCCACCATCGCCGTCATCACCATCACGGCTATGTCCATCTTCGCCGCACTGCCGAACTTCTGGACGGTCCCCACCCAGTTCCTCACCGGCGCGGCGGCAGCGGCCGGCATCGCCCTGATCAACACCGTGGGCAACCTGGCCGGCTTCAGCGCCGGGTACATCACCGGCTGGCTCAAGGACTTGACCGGCGCCTACACAGTGCCCATGTTCGTCGTCGGCGGATTCATGCTCCTCTCCTGCATCCTCATGGTGGCGCTCAGCCGCTCCGGCAAGGTCAGCGAGGGCGTGCCCGCCGAGGCCCTTGACCCTGCGGGTGCAGGGCACCACTCGGAGCCCTGACAGACCCGGGGGGGGCGTCCTTCTCCTGGAAGGACGCCCCTGCAAACCCCATCCCCAAACCGACTTCCCCTTCGTTAGGCCCAGGAGCTTCCCATGACCCGCCTGTTCAATGAACCCGCAGCGTTTGCTGACGAGATGATCGAGGGCTTCGTTGCCTCGCACGGCCGGTGGGTGCGGCGCGTCCCGGGCGGCGTGGCCCGCAGCACGAAGAGCACCCCCGGCACCGTGGCGCTGGTGATCGGCGGCGGCTCCGGGCACTATCCGGCGTTCGCCGGGCTGGTGGGCCAGGGCATGGCGCACGGCGCCGCGATGGGCAACCTGTTCGCGTCCCCCTCCGCCCAGCAGGTCTATAGCGTGGCCAAGTCCGCCAACAATGGGGCGGGCGTGCTGCTCGGTTACGGCAACTATGCCGGGGACGTCCTGCACTTCACCCAGGCCCAGGAGCGCCTGCGCAAGGAGGGCATCGACTGCCGCAGCATCGCCGTCACCGACGACGTCTCCTCCGCCCCATTGGAAGAGCGTGCCAAGCGCCGCGGCATCGCCGGGGACCTGACGGTCTTCAAGGTCGCGGCCGCTGCCGCCGAGGCCGGCTACGGCATGGACCGCACAGTCGAAATCGCCGAACGCGCGAACGACCGTACCCGTTCCTTCGGCGTCGCGTTTAGCGGCTGCACGCTTCCCGGGGCCGAAAGCCCGCTGTTTTCCGTCCCGGAGGGCCGGATGGCCGTGGGCATGGGCATCCATGGCGAGCCGGGCATCGGCGAAACGGACATTCCGACGGCGGACGAGCTCGCCGAGCTGCTCGTGGGCAAGCTTCTCACCGAGGTGCCCGACGGCCTTGACCTCAGCGGCGCTAGGGTGGTGCCGATCCTGAACGGCCTGGGCAGCGTGAAGTACGAAGAGCTCTTCGTTGTGTACCGCCGGGTCGCCCAGCTCCTGGCCGAAGCCGGACTGGAAGCCGTGGACCCGCAGGTGGGAGAGCTCGTTACCAGCTTTGACATGGCCGGAACCTCGCTGACGTTGTTCTGGCTGGACGACGAACTCGAAACCCTCTGGAACGCACCCGCGGATGCCCCCGCGTTCCGCCGCGGCGCGGTCACCGCCCAGAAGCTTGATGCCCAGGAGCTCGACGCCGCTGAACTGGCCTCAGGCGTCGTGGAGGCCGCAGCGATTCCGGTCGCCACCGACGACTCCCGCGGTGCGGCCCGCCGGGTCCTGGCAGCCCTCGGCGCGGCGAAGGCCGTGATCGATGCCAACGTTGAGGAACTCGGCCGGATCGATGCGATCGCCGGGGACGGGGACCACGGCATCGGCATGGAACGCGGCGTCCGGGCCGCCGTCGAGGCCGCTACCGACGCCGTCGGCCGCGGAGCCGGAGCCGCCACTACCTTGCACCTGGCAGCGGATGCCTGGGCAGACCGGGCCGGCGGCACCTCCGGTGCCCTGTGGGGCATGGCGCTGCGGGCGGTCGGCGACGCGATCGGGGACAGCAACGCGCCCGACGCCGGTGCTGTCGCCACCGGTGTTGCCGGCGCCGCGTCCGCGATCATGGACTTCGGCAAGGCCAAGCCCGGCGACAAGACCCTCGTCGATGTGCTGGTTCCGTTCCGCGACGCCCTCGCCGCCGGAGCGAACGCCGGGCAGTCCCTCACTGATGCCTGGGGCGCCGCGGCCACCGTAGCGCAGCAGGCCGCCGACGACACAGCCAACCTGCTGCCGTTGATGGGCAGGGCCCGCCCGCACGCCGAGAAGAGCCTCGGCACCCCGGACGCCGGCGCCGTATCCATGGCGCTGATCGTCCGCGCGATCCACACCACTTTCCTCGAGGCGAAAGCCGCAGCAACCACCGACGAGAACACAACAGTCAAGGAGAACGCATGAGCGCCAAACTGCGCCTGGTCATCGGAGCCGACGACGCCGGTTTCGAGTACAAGGAAGCCCTGAAGGCTGACCTGGAGGCCTCCGATCTGGTTGAGTCCGTGACCGACGTCGGGGTGGACGCCACGAGCCACACCCCGTACCCGTCCGTGGCCATCGCCGCCGCCGAACTTGTCGCCGCCGGCAAGGCCGACCGCGCCCTGCTGGTCTGCGGCACGGGCCTGGGCGTGGCGATCGCCGCGAACAAGGTCCCCGGCGTCCGCGCCGTCACCGCGCACGACAGCTTCTCCGTCGAGCGCTCCATCCTGAGCAACAACGCCCAGGTGCTCACCTTCGGCCAGCGCGTCGTAGGCCTGGAACTCGCCCGCCGGCTCGCCAAGGAATGGCTCACCTACACCTTTGACGAGTCTTCGGCCTCCGCCGAAAAGGTCACGCTGATTAAGGATTACGAAGGTGTCACTTCCTGCTAATTCCCTCACCACGGGTGAGGCAGGAACAGTCCGGCCGCGGGCCATCATCGGCGTCAGCCTGAAGATGTACTTCGGCTACGGGCGCACCCTGGAGTGGTGCCGAGAGGTGGCCGGCATCGCCGCCGCGCATCCGGCCGTCCGCAGCGACGGCGTCGAACTGTTCGCCCTGCCTGCCCACCCGGTCCTGCCCGAAGCGGCAAGGATCCTCTCCGCCGCCGGGGCCGGCGCCGGCGCCCAGGACATCTTCTGGGAGGACGAAGGCGCCTTCACCGGCGAAGTCAGCGGCAAAATGGTGGCCGAAACCGGCGGCCGCTACGCCGAGGTGGGCCACGCCGAACGGCGCCGCATCTTCGGCGAGGACGACGACGTGATCGGGCTGAAAACCGCAGCGGCCTACCGCAACGGCCTCACCCCCGTCCTGTGCGTCGGCGAACCCGCCCGCGGCACGGCATCGGACGCCATCAGGTACTGCATCCGGGAAATCGACGGTGTGCTGAACCGGGCCGGGAGCCTGGCAGGCACCGGTCGCACCATCGTGGCCTACGAACCGCAGTGGGCCATCGGGGCACCCGAACCTGCCTCTCCGGAGTTCATCAGCGAGGTCATTACCGGACTGGACGCGCACCTGCGCACCCGTGCTGCAGGCACTGACACAGGCCAGGAGGACAGCCGGGTCATTTACGGCGGCAGCGCCGGCCCCGGCCTGATCACGCGGCTCGGCCCCGCCGTCGCCGGTCTGTTCCTGGGCCGCTTCGCGCATAACCCGGCAGCGGTCAGGGACATCCTGGACGAGACCGCCGAACGGCTGGGCCTCATGGAGGCAGCAGCATGAGCCGAATTGGCCTGAGCAGCTACGCGTTCTTCTGGCAGCTTTCGGACAAGGTCAGCAAGCCGCTCACCATCCACCAGGCACTGGAACGGACAGCGGCGATGGGCGTGGATCTCTTCCAGATCTGCGACTACGCCCCGCTCGAGGGGATGACCGATGCCGAGCTCAAGGAGGTCCGCGCCACCGCGGACTCGCAAGGGATCTGCCTGGAGCTCGGCACCAAGGGCATCCGCCCGGAGCACCTGCGGAAATTCCTGCGCATCGCCGGGATCCTGGGCGCACCGCTGCTGCGGACCATGTTCAACGTCCCCGGGCACACGCCCACCGCGGAGGAGTCCGTGGCGATTTTCAAGGACGTGCTGCCGGAGTTCGAGGCAGCCGGGGTGAAGATCGCGGTGGAAACCTACGAACAGGTCCCCACCGCCCGGATCCTTGAGGTCATCCGCCGTGTGGACAGCCCGCATCTCGGGATCTGCAGCGACCCCGCCAACACCGTCGCGGCACTGGAGATGCCCCGTGAGGTGATTGACGCCGTCGCGCCCTACGTCCTGAACATGCACATCAAAGACTTTGCGTTCAGCCGCAAGGAGGGATGGGTCGGATTCACATACTCCGGCGCGCCCCTCGGCGAAGGACTTCTCGACTACGACCACATGGTCCGGAAGATCCAGCCCCAACAAAGAAGCATCAACCAGATCGTCGAACACTGGCTGCCGTGGCAGGACACCGAGGACGAAACCATCCGCCTCGAAAACCAGTGGACCCAACAAAGCATCGATTTCCTAAGGAGCAAATGAAATGTCAGCAGAAAACTTGACCGTCGCCGTCATCGGAGCCGGAGGCAAAATGGGGATGCGCGTTTCCCGGAACCTCCAGAAGTCCAGCCACACCGTCTTCTACAGCGAAAACTCACCGGCCGGCCAGGACCGGGTCCGCGCCGAGGGCCGTGAGATCACTGCCACCGACGACGCCATCAAGGGCGCCGACGTCGTGATCCTCGCCGTCCCGGACACCGTCCTGGGCATCGTCTCCGAAGGCGTGGTCCCGCAGATGAAGTCCGGCGCGATCCTGCTCACCCTCGATCCGGCCGCCGCCTACGCCGGCCTGTTGGCCAAGCGCGACGACGTGGTCCAGGCCGTGGCCCACCCGTGCCACCCGTCCGTGTTCCTGGAGCGCACCACCAAGGAAGAATGGGCCGACACCTTCGGCGGCCAGGGTGCCCCGCAGAACGTGGTGGCCGCGATCGATGAGGACGCCCCGGAAGCAACCAAGGCCGCGGCCGAGGCCACTATCCGCGTCATCTACGCTCCGGTCATCGACGTCCACTGGGTCACCGTGAAGCAGCTCGCCATCCTCGAACCCACCCTGGTGGAGACCGTGGCCTGCATGATCGGCACGCTGCTCAACGAGGCTCTCCACGAGACCGTTCACACCGCCGGCGTGCCCGAGGAAGCAGCCAAGGCGATGCTGTTCGGCCACGTGCAGATCGCGCTCACCAACGCCCTGCGCGGTTCCAACCCGTTCTCGGAGGCATGTGAAATCGCCATCCAGTACGGCAAGGACACCATCATCAAGGACGACTGGAAGAAGATCTTCGACGACTCCGAGCTCGACGGCGTCATCGCCAAGATGCTCAAGCTGGACGCCGTCAAGCGCTAGGCTGCGGCTCACCCAACAACTGGCAAGAGGCCGACGGCGGGGGTTCCCGCCGTCGGCCTCTTGCCGTTGCGGGGCGGAAGGGAATTGCCATTGACACCCTCCCCCTCCCGTCATATCCTGCAACCAAATGGTTGTAGATCAGATGGGCGATGCCGAACTTGACCGCCTCTTCCAGGCGTTCGCCGACGCCACCCGCCGGGACATCATGCGCCGGGTGGTTGTGGGCGAATACTCGGTGTCCGGCCTCGCCTCCCTCTACGCCATGAGCTTCGCCGCCGTTCAGAAGCACGTGGCGGTGTTGGAGCGCGCGTCCCTCGTCACGAAGGAAAAGCGCGGAAGGGAGCAGATCGTGCGGGGCAATCACGAAGGCCTGCAGAAAGCCCGGCGGCTGCTTGATGAATACGAGGCGATCTGGCGGCAGCGCGCCGGGCGGATCGCCGACATCCTCGCTGAAGAAGCTGAAGAATAGGAAGGGTCCGGCAATGACCGTTATCAGTTCCACGAAGAATCCCGAGACGCTGAGCTTCACCCTCGTGGCCGAGTTCGATGCCGATGTCGAGCGGGTCTGGCAGATCTGGGAAGACCCGAGGCAGCTTGAGCGCTGGTGGGGCCCGCCCACCTGGCCGGCTACGTTCAGCAAGCATGAGTTCACCCCGGGCGGAGAGGCCAGTTACTACATGACCGGCCCCGAAGGTGAGAAAGCCGGCGGCTGGTGGCGCATCACTAGCATTGACGCCCCCAACCGCCTCGAGTTCGACGACGGTTTCGCCGACGACAACGGCGCGCCGGACGAGGCCATGGGCACAACCCATGCGACGGTCACGCTGGAGGATATCGGCGGCCGCACGCGAATGACCGTCCGGTCCACGTTCGAGTCCGAGGAACAGATGAACAAGATGGTGGAGATGGGTATGGAGGAGGGCATGCACGAAGCTGCCGGCCAGATCGACGGCATCCTCGCCGAGCACTCCCGCGCCTGAGCCGTAACGGCTGCAGCAACGCACAACGCAAGAGAACGACGGCGGGAAGGTCCCGCCGTCGTTCTCTATCTCCGGTCTTTGGCTACCCGGTCAGACCCGTGCAATGCGTTCGATGTCTTCCAGGAAGTCCCTGACGACCGGTTCGGTGACCGTGGCGCGGGTCCCTTCGATGGCCTGTAAGTAGGCGCTGGTCGTGAGGATCTGGTCCTCCGGTATCGGGTGGGGCGCCTGCACCGCGTGCTCGAGGGCCTGCTGGGAAGCTTTCCTGGCCGCAAACTCGATATCCGCTGGAGAGAACCGCTCACTGGCGAGGGCCAGCGCGTCCAGGTCGATCTGCGGGGACACGGCTGGCGGGATGTAGCGGTTCCAGATGGCCCTGCGGGCATCCAGGTCCGGCGGGCCGATTGGAATGACGTAGTCGAAGCGGCCGTGGCGGAGGAAGGCCTTGTCGAGTGAGCGGATGAAGTTGGTGGCGCAGATCAGCAGGCGGCCTTCCTTTTCCCTGAATGCCGGGATGATCTTCAGCAGTTCGTTGGTGACCCCCTGGAGCGCAGACGATGCTTCCCCCGTGCGGGCGGCGGCTATTTCTTCGACCTCATCGATGAACACGACGGCGTGCTCGAGGCGGCTGATCTCGAGGAATATCTGCCGCAGGGCACCGGCGAGACCCTGGGGATCGGAGGCGAGCCGGGAGGGGAAGACTTCGACAAACGGCCAGTCGAGGCGGGAGGCCACTGCCTTGGCGAAGGTGGTTTTGCCCGTGCCCGGAGGCCCGAACAGGACCACGGAGCGCGGCGGGGTCACGCCCAGGGACTTGGCGAGTTCCGTGCGCGCCAGCGGCAGGATCAGCCGCTGTTCGATCAGCGCTTTTTCGCGCTGCATGCCGGCCAGCGCCTCCCAGAGCCCGTGGGGGAGGAGGCGGCCACCCAGCTGGCTCAACGGCCCCATCTCGCGGGGTTGCAGCGGGATGGTTCGCTCAAAGTAGTGGAGGTCCTCCTCCACTCTGTACTCGCTGTTGCGGAAGGCGCGGACCCTGGTTTCCGAAGCCGGCAGGAGCGCCGAGATCCGCCGGATGCCCTGGCTGGTTAGGCGGTCTTCCATTCCGGCGAGCAGGGCGCTCCCGAGCCCCTGGTCCCGCCACTCCCGGTCCTGTGCGAGCAGGACCATCCAGGCGCGGCCATCGTGGATTCTGCACGCGGCTGCCCCAACCACACGTCCCTCCCGTACGGCGACGACCCCCACGCCGTTGGAGCACGCATCGATGATCTCGGAGAGGCTGTAGACAGGGTGTGCGCCGGGTGTCCTGGAATCCTGCCAGACGCCGATGAGCTGGTCGAGATCGTCCGAGTGAAAGTCGCGGACGCTCCAGGGGTGGACGGCGGGCCTTCCGGCGGTTGTCGCGGTCTCCGTGGCTGTTGTGGCTGTCATCTCAGTCAGTCTCAGGGCAAGCGCAGAAGAAGCATTCCTCCCCGGTGCTGCAGTCAAAGTCCTCCAGCGGGAGGACTGCATCGGCCGGGCGCCGCTCCTGCACGTCAGAGGTTTGCGGGTAAGTCAGAGCCGTCATGGGTCCGTCGCCTTCTTGTCGGGGTGGCGGCGCGCCGAAGCTGCGCCAGCCTTCACGTCGTTGTGAGTCCTGTCCAGTATGGAAGGGAAATTACATAAGGAAAAGCGATCATATCTGAAGGTTAAAGATTGAAGAAACCAATGACTGGCGTGACGTTGTGCCGCGCTTTGGCCGACTCCGCGGAACGCGAAAGAACGACGGCGGGAAACTCCCGCCGTCGTTCTCTGCTGTTGCGTTCTAGCGCGTAACGTCCTCGAAGGTCGGGGCGCTGCGGTTCAGGCTGACCGTGAAGGTGTTGGGCCCGCTGCAGGTCACGGCAATGCTGTGCTTGGGGGCGTTCGCCCTGGCAGACAGGTCCTGCACGACGGTGTCCAGTGTGTGGTCGATTGCGGACCGGTCCCAGATCTTCAGCGTTACGGACTCAGTGGTTTCGAACGTCATTATTCGGTGCCTCATTCGTGTATCGGTCAATGGGCTTTGCGTCGGCGCGAAGCCCGGAACGGTCAATCCGTGAACGATCGGAGACCTTGTGAAGCTCAGGCGAGCTCACTGGTTTGGCCTCGTTGCGTCCACCAGGTTGGGTAAAGCTGTGCTTCTCAGCCACTGAATATCTACGCGTCAGCATGAACCTCAGGGCCCCGCCGGACGGGAAATCCTGTGCCCGGCTGTCCGTTCCATGATGCCCGGCGCGGCACCGGCGTCTCAAGCTGACAGCGCGTGAGACTGCTCACAGGCCGGGTTTCTGTCCATGCCTACACCAGGACATCGATTGTGTCAGTGGCGGCCTTCGGAAGCTGACGGCGCAAGGGGACCATGCCGCCATGGCATGGTCCCCTTACCGGGTACTGCAGTTGATCTGGCCTCGTGGGTTCCGGTATCAGACGGAGGCTGCGCTCGCCACGAGGGTGGCCTGCTCGTTGTGGTCGAGGTAGCTCCGCTGGATCGCGATTTGGTCAGCGACATACTTGGCGTCATGCCACACGCCCCAGATGAAGCTCGATCCGCGGCGCGACTGCCAAGGAAGTCCGAGGAAGTAGACGCCAGGCTCGGCGGAAACTCCGCGTTGCTGTCGCGGCCTGCCGTTCTCGTCGAACGCGTCGACCTGCAGCCAGCTGTAGTCGACGGCGAAGCCGGTCGCCCAGACGATCGAGGCAACTCCGGCTTCCGCGAGGTCGAGTGTGAGGATGGGGTCCGTCATGCACTCCGGGTCGGACAGGAGAGTGCGGGCATCGGGCTCCTCGGGGAGATCGAGGCCGTTGCGTTCGATGTAAGCGTCGGCTTCGTCGAGCAGCCCGAGATAGTGAGCGTCGCCGTTCGCGATGTTCTCACGGAGATCCTGGGCAAATCGCATGGTTCCGCTGTCGAACGAAACGGTCCGGCCGACGAGTTTGATGCCGTTCTCGGCGAGGGCACGGAAGTCGACCGTGTGGCCGCCGTCGGCTCCGCTCACCGCTATCGTCACGTGCTCCGCGCCCAGGGGAGGAGTGGAAGCGTCCCACTTGCCGAGCACTCCGAGCCACCAGCAGAAGTCCCGTCCGCGATAGCTCCGCGGAGGTCGGTCATGCGGTCCGACGGAGAGGTAGACCTGCCGGCCGGACCGCTGGATTTCGGCGGCAATCTGCACGCCCGAGGATCCGGCCCCAACAACCAGGACGGCGCCCTCCGGCAGCTGTCCGGGGTTGCGGTAGTTGCTGGAGTGGATTTGCACGGGCCCGGCAGCCTCGGGAACAACGGCCGGGATCACAGGCCGCTGGAACGGCCCGGTCGCGGCCACGACGTAGCGTGCGGTGAACTCGCCGTCCGATGTCTTCACGTGGAAGCCGGGTGCGCCGGCGTTGCGGCGCACGGACCTCACCTCTACACCGCAGCGGATGGGAGCGCCGATTTTCTCTGCATAGGCGACGAAGTAGTCCGCCACCTGCTCCTTCGAAGCGAAAGCGCCGGGTTCCAGGTCGGTGAACTCCAGGCCCGGAAAGCGGTCATGCCAGACCGGCCCGTTCGCCACCAGGGAATCCCACCGCTCCGAGCGCCACCGCTCGGCGATGCGGTGACGCTCCAGAACGAGATGCGGTATGCCGCGCTCGCTCAGATGTTCACTCATCGCAACCCCGGCTTGGCCTGCGCCTACGACGAGGACCTCAACCTCTTGGCTTGACATGGCAATCTCCTCTGTTTGGGCAAATTGTGGTTTTGCTTCAATAAAAAAGTCAGATGCGTTTGAGCGTTTGTCGCTCAAGTTCGCCGCGTACGTCTCAGGCCAGGCCCGCCAGGCTGCTGGGTGAGAGGGCCTGCCTCAATTTCTGCTCGTCCAGCAGGCCGTGTTCCGTCACGAGGGCGGCGATTGTTCGGTGGCTGGCGAGGGCCTCTTTGGCCAATTCTGCTGCCGCCGCATATCCGATCAGTGGCGCAAGACCGGTGACAACACTGATGGATTCGAGCATGCGCTCCTGGAGCATGGCAGTGTTTGCCTTGATGCCATCGACGCAGTGTGTGCGTAGTTGGCGGCACGCCGCGGTGAGCCAGGCGAGTGATTCGAGAAGGGCGTCAGCGATGACGGGCTCGAAGGCGTTGAGCTGGAGCTGCCCGGCCTCCACAGCCATCGTTACTGTTGCGTCGGCGCCCACCACCCGGAAAGCAATCTGATTGACCATCTCCGGGATAACCGGGTTGACCTTTCCTGGCATGATGGACGATCCCGCCTGGACTGCCGGGAGAAAAATTTCGCCAAAACCAGTCTGCGGGCCCGAAGAGAGCAGACGCAGATCGTTGCAGATTTTGGATAGTTTCACGGCGGCCCGTTTCAGCACACCGGAAACCAGCATGAATACCCCGGTGTCGCTGGTGGCTTCCACCAGGTCCGTGGCGGAGACCAGCTGCAGGCCGGTGAGGGTGTTGAGTTCCTCAATAACGGCCTCACGGTAGCCGGGCGGGGCGGTGATCCCGGTGCCAATGGCCGTGGCGCCGAGGTTGGTCTCTCGCAGGTGGGGCAGAAGCTCCAGAAGCCGGTCCCTGTCCTCCCTGAGAGTTTCGGCGAAGGCCCCGAACTCCTGGCCCAGGGTCATGGGCACAGCATCCTGCAGCTGGGTTCTTCCGACCTTGATGATCCCTGTAAATTCCTCGGCCTTTGCGGCGAAGGCATTGCTGAGCCGCTCATGCTCGGCGCAGAGTATGGTCAGCTCCCGATGCAGGGCAATCTTGATGGCCGTTGGATAGGTGTCGTTGGTCGACTGGCTGCGGTTCACGTCGTCGATGGGGTGCAGAGCCGAATACTCGCCCTTGGTGCGGCCCATCAGTTCGAGCCCGCGATTGGCGACCACTTCGTTCGCATTCATGTTGGTGCTGGTCCCGGCGCCGCCCTGAATTCTGTCTACAACGAAGTGGTTGTCAAGGAACCCGTCCATGACTTCGCGGGCCGCCGCTTGAATGGCCGCCGACCGGACCGGCTCCAGGAGCCCCAGCTTTTCGTTGGTTTTGGCGGCCGCGCACTTTATGGCACCAAATCCCCATAGAAGAGAACGCATGCTACCGATGGTGCGTCCGCTCACGGGAAAGTTTTCTACGGCACGCATGGTGCTGATGCCCCAGTAGGCGTTGGCGGGGACTTCCCGGTCCCCGAGGCTGTCATGCTCCAGCCGGACGCTGTCCAGCGGCGGTGACTCTTGGCTTGTCATGGTCTCTTCCTGGGTGGATACGAAAAATACGGGCTACGCCAGATAGTCCAAGGCGGTGAGGGCAAGCGCGGCCGCGCCGTCATGGATGGCAAGATTTGCTGCTTCCCCTACGCAGTGCGCCGCGAAGCTGGGTTGGTGGTTGGCTGCCGGGAAGCAGCCCAGGCCGATGTAGGGGTGGATGGCCGGGACCACCTGGGAGACGTTGCCCATGTCAGTTGAGGCCCGGTTCATGGTGGCCTGTTCGGGAGGGGCATTGAAGTCCCTTCCAAGTGACCGGGCATGCTGCGTGTAAAGCTCGAGGGCCCGCAGGTCAGTCCGGAACTCTGAGTAGGGTTCGGACTCCGGAGTGATCGACAGCTCGCAGCCGGATGCGAGGGCACCGGCTTCAAAACACCGGTAGACACGTTCTTCCAGTGGTCCGAGCTCTGCAAGGGTTTCGGCCCTGACATACCAGCGGCCCTCGGTTTTCTCCGGAATCGCATTCGGTGCCTCCCCGCCGCGTGTCTGGATACCGTGGACACGGGTGCCGGAGGGCAGTTGCTGTCGAAGCAGGCCGAGTGCCACCTGGGCGACGACGAACGCATCGTTGGCGTTGACGCCCTGCTCGGGGTAGGCAGCCGCGTGTGCCGACTTGCCCTGGAACTCCACATGGCTATGGGCGACTGCATAGGGCCGGGCTTCTGCGGAGTCCACTGGGCTGGGGTGAGCCATCAGGGCCAGGTCCAGCCCTTGGAAGGCGCCACGTTTGAGCATCTCGATCTTGCCGCCTCCGCCTTCCTCGGCGGGGGTTCCGTACAGCTCGACGGTGAGGTCCCGCTCCTCGGCGAAGTTGGCCAGGGCAGCGGCGGCGCCGCAGGAGATGGCGGTGATGATGTTGTGGCCGCACGCGTGCCCCAGGCCTGGAAGTGCGTCGTATTCGGCCATTAGTCCGACTCGTCGCCGCCCGTTGCCGAACACGGCGCGTATTGCCGTGGGGAATCCGAGGTACTCCTTTTCGACCTGGAAGCCGAGGCTGGACAGGTACTCCGCGGTCCATTGGGCCGCGAGGTGTTCCTGCCAGCCGAGTTCGGGGTTTGCGTGGAGTTGCTCCGAAAGCCGGATCAGCGGCGGGTGCTGGGAGGCCACGGCCTCGAGCACCCGGGCGCGCTGTTCGCTTTTGACGGACGGGTCCTGTGTCACTGCCCGTTCAGCGGTCATCGCCCGGCACCCCATAGGCGACGGAAGATGCGGGATCGAGTCCGCGGACCACGTAGTCCTGGCGCTGCGGCAGCCACACGTCCAGCAGCCGCTGAAGTTCGGCGATTGGCTCTTCGTGCCAGTCAACGCGCAGATCAGTGTCCCTCCAGCCAAGACCGGAGACGACAGAGATGCCCGCGGACATCACCGGTCCTGCCTCGCCGCCGGCGGCTTCGGCGGCCCTCAACGCGGCCAGCAGCCGCTCTTCCAACTCGCCGGCGGCGGCGTCGAAACCATCGCATAGGGCCTGTGCGACCGCAGGGCTTGCCAGCATGTTGCCGGCGGCCACGCTGTTCGGGCCCCGGCCCTCGCCGAAGACGCCGAGCGTGTGGGCTCCGCTGAACACGGCGGAGCCGCCGGTGGCGTCAAGGACTACCAGTTGCCGGTAGTCCACGGCGGGTGCTTCGTGGACCACGGCGTCGAGTGCCTCCTGTGCTGAGTAGCCTGCCTGCAGACGATCCAGGAGGGCGGTGCCCAGCCGGGGGTCGGTGATGTTCTGAGAGCTCACGGCGCCGACGCCGTCGCGCAGATGGGCGCAACGGGCGGCAACTGCGGGCGAGGAAGACGAGACGGCAAGGCCGAACCGGCCGTGTCCATCGGTGGCGGCGATGCTGAATGTCACGCTGTGCCCCCAACCGTCGGGAGAACAGCAGCCCTCGGGAGAATAGCAGGTGCCGAGAGAACGGCAGTGGCGTCGATTTCAACCAGCCACTCAGGGCGGGCAAGGGCTTGCACGACGATTCCGGTGGAAACCGGAAAGACGCCCTTGAGCCAGCGGCCCATGGTGCGGTAGACGGTTTCACGGTAGCGCGGATCGATGATGTAAACGGTGACTTTTACGATGTCTTCCAGGCTGCTGCCGGCTTCCTTCAGAAGCAGGTCAATGTTGGCCATGGCCTTTTCCGTCTGGGCCTCGACGTCGCCGATCCCGATCGATTCCCGAGTGTCCAGATCCTGACCGATCTGACCCCGGAGATAGACGACTCCGTTCGCCACAACAGCCTGACAAAGGTCGTTATCCAGGTTCTGTTCCGGGTACGTCTCCTTCGTGTTGAAGGGCCGGATGCGCTGGTGCTTCATGGTTTCTCCTGTTGCGGATCAATGGATCGAGTTGTTCTTGTTTCAGCTTCCCGTGGACCCTGAAATCTGTCCAACAGTCGTTTCCGACTTGTTGCATCAGAAGAACTGATGAAGAGTATGCTGGCGTGCATGGATGTCACGCTCACCCAATTGCGCTATTTCGTGGAAGCGGCGGCCCAGCTGTCCATGACGGGAGCGGCGCTGCGCCTGAATGTGGCGCAGTCCGCAGTCTCAGCGGCGGTGTCCCAGCTGGAGCGGAGTGTCGGTTCCCAGTTCTTCATCCGGCAGCGGTCCAAGGGGCTGCTGCTTACCCCCGCCGGAGAGCTGTTCCTTCGTGATGCCCAGGCCGTGCTTGGACATCTGGAGGAGGCGCTGGATCATGCCCGGGGCGAACAGCGCAGCGTAGAGGGACGGGTGCGGTTGGTCTGCTTCAGCACGCTGGCACCGTTTATGCTGCCCGGGCTCTTGGGGCGGCTGAGCACCGATCACCCGCGGCTTGAGGTTGAGGTCACGGAGGCCGACGCCGCAGGCTGTTCAGCAGCTTTGCTCAGCGGCCAGGCGGACTTGGCCCTGTGTTATGATCTGGGACTTCCGGAGGGGATCGCGGTCACCGCGGTAGACAGTGTCCGCCCGTACCTGGCATTGCCGCCGGGGCATAAACTGGCGGCACGGGGCGAGGTGGCACTGTCCGAGATGCGTGAGGAGCCCTTCGTGTTGCTGGATCTGCCGCATTCCCGCGAGCTGATGCTTTCCATCCTGCACGGTGCGGGGCTGCAACCGGACGTGCGGTTCCGCTCCGCCAGCTACGAAACAGTGCGCACGTTCGTAGCCAACGGCCACGGCTATTCGATATTGCACCAGCGCCCGCGGCACGGGCTGACGTACGACGGCGGGCATGTCGCCGCCGTCGCCATCAAGGACCGCGTCCCGGAACTGAGTATCGTGCTGGCCCGGCTGCGCACGCAGCGCGCGACGGCGCGGATGCGGGCGGTCGCCCAGAGCGTGCGTCACCAAAGGGCGGCGGCTAGCCAGCAGCAGTAGCTGGTTAACGCGAATTCGCCGGGGCCAGGCGCGTCAATGCCCGTTCCATCAGGTGGCGTTGCCGGGATCCGGTGACGGCGTCCGGGTCCAGCATTGAGGTCACATGCAGGCCCATCATGATGTTCAGCAGCTCATCGGCAACTGTGTCCGGATCTGCCAATGGTGCGCATTCGCCGTCGTGCTCTGCCTCGGCGAGGAACGCCATAATCAGGCCGCGCCATTGGAGCAGTGCGTCCCGCCCCACGGCGCGCAGGGAATCCTCCGTCTGTGCGCGCTGCCAGAAGGAAACCGCCACGCGGGCCTCCACTACCGTGAGCGGGTCGGCTGGAATGATCTCCAGGCAGAGGCCTTGCAGCGCGGAAAGACCCCGGCGGCCTTGCGTGCCGGCGGCGATCCGCTCGTTGGTGCGCTCGCAGATCAGCTCGTACGACGCCAGCAGCAGGGCATCCTTGTTGGGGAAGTAGTGGGCCAGGACGCCCGGCGCCGCATAACCGCATTCCCGGGCGATGTCGCGCATGCTGGCGTTCTCGATGCCCTGCTCCGCGATAATGCGCCATGTGGTCTCGATGATCGAACGGCGTCGCTCCTGGTGGTCCACCAATCTGGGCATGACGCTCGCTCCTTCGTTCGCTTGCGGGTGCACATCGCGCGGCCGTGTGCACCCTACCACCGCGGGAACGCATCTGCGCGCGCCCCCGCGGTGCGGAACGTGTCAGTGCCCGCAAGCGCCCGGCTCGGAATGCCGGGCGGCGGTGCCACCGGGTGCGGTGTCCGCGGCCGTGTTTCCGGATGCGCAGTGTTCTGAAGCGGACGGCGGCACGTTCAGTGTGGGGTTCGCGTCGAAGAAGCCGTGCGGCTTCAGGGTGAAACCGGTGGTGTCCACGGGCATAATCGGCCAGTCTTCAGGGCGCGGGAAGTGGGTCAAGCCGAAGGAGTGCCACACCACAAGGTCCTGGCCGTCGATGTCGCGGTCCTGCGCCACGTAGGCTGGAAGTCCGGCGCCGCCCGGGTGCTGGTTGACGAAGTCTCCTGCCGCGTAGAGCTCCTCCTCCGCATGCCGGGTGACCCAGAGGTGGTGCCGGGCGAACGCAGCCCGCGAGGCGATCGAGGAATCATCCGCCATGGCCAACGTGGGATTGCCTTCCGGGTAGAGCGTGTAGCCGACAGGCTGGCCGAGCTGGTTCAGCGAGTCCGGGTTACTGATGTGCCACACGCGCCCCTTGCTGCCGTCGGCATCGCGCACTGCCTCGGATTCACGGGCCAGCAACGTGCGCTTCTGGGTGAAGGCGTTGCCGTGGGGGTTCCCAGGCCCTTTGGGAAGCCGCACCAGGTCCAGTTCCTCCACGCGGTTCGCAGCGCCGTCGATCATCATGTCCAGCCGGGCGCTGAAGAGGTGCTGATGGTATGGCGCTCCGAGGCCGGGGGCGATCTCCGAGGCGAACGGGTACTCCTTGTCCGGGAGTGCGGCCGTGAAGACGATGCCGGTTGCCTTTGCCTCGAACTCGATGGTGCCGTCCAGGTAGAGGTACCAGTAGAAGCCGTAGTCGTAGTTGCCCACGGTGGTGAAGAAGGACACCACCAGGCGGCGGTTTCGGCGCACCTCGTTGGAGCGCGCCCAATCATCGGTGTGTTTCCAGAGGATCCCTGCGTCTTCCTCATGAATACAGATGCCGTTTTCAATGGTGCGCGGGTTCCCGAAATCATCGGCCACCACTGGTGACATGTAGGTGATGTCGCCCAGGCAGTCGCAGCCGAGCCTGAGTGAGTTCGCGTCCCGGCCCACCAAGTATTCGCCCGAGTCGAAGTAGTTCTGCCAGCTCCGGTAAGGGGAGGGGTCGCCGTAGGGAACGACCATTTCAGAAATCGACGCGCGGTGGACCACCGGGCGCCTCCGTCCATTGTGGGTGTGATGGAGTTGCTGGAGCACCAGTCCCTCGCGGGCATCGAAGCCCACGCGGAGGTCCCAGCCCGCCCAGCAAAGGTGGTTGCCCTCCAGCGTGAAGCTGGGGCCCTCGGGCTGTGTAATCTCGATCGGTTTCAGGTCCGTACGGAGCCCGCCGCGGACCGCGGCCTCGGTGTAATTTCCGTTGACGTCCGGGATTGGCACGGGGCCGTCGTCGATCAGGTGGTTGACGCGGCGGTTTTCCACATCCACAAATGCCACCAGGCCATCGATCGGGTGCGCCCACGGGTGGTCACCTGGATGGTCCTGGCGGAAGCCGAGGCCGCGAAGGAGGCGCTTGCCTTCCTCGTTCCCGTACTCGAACACGCCCGCTGACAGCGGTGCCACACGGACCTGCTTCGCGGTCAGTCCGCGGGAGGCGAGGGCAGCTGTCCACTGCGGATCCTCGGCAAGGATGTCCTCGATGATGTCGAACTCTTCCAGCAGGACGGGCAGTTGGCCGTCGACGGCGGGATTCAGCTCGCGCTGGTCAAGGACGATCCCCGCGGTCAGGGAAAGGCGGAGGTCCAGGGAGCGGGAGAGTGCCGCGTCCCAAAGCATTGCCCGGACCACACGGGCGGCACCGACGGCCTGCCCGTGAAGGGCGGTCTTCGGCGGCTCAACGAGGCCGAGGTAGGCAAAGCGGGTGGTCTCGGCCACGAGTCCGGCGTCCGCCAGGATCCGGCGGGCCTCGTGGATTTCCCGGGCCGAAAGCTGCTCAAGCGGGTGCTGCACCTGCGTGGCCAAGGGGGTGGTCTGAAGGGTCATGGCACTTCCTGAAGTCGAATTTTGATGGTACAACTGTTCAACCAACGTTTCGATGTTACTCATCTCACAGGCCCGGCGTAAAGTCCACGTCTCAGCGCCGGGCAGCCAGGAGGACCATGGACCCGCAAACCCGGCAGCGCCTTGTGCGCCCGGCAACAGCCCGCATTCCGGCCGGCCTCGTCAACACGGCAGCGGCGGCCAGCGCCACGGCCCATGCGGTGGCGGCGGCTATCGCACCAGCCGGAGCCATGGCGTGGTGGATGGCCGCGATGAGCGCCGTCTGCCTTGCCTGCGCCGCTCCGACGGTGGCGGGGCGATGCAGTGCCGCTCCGACGGCGGTGGGGCGGCGCTGTGCCGGAAGGGCCGCCGGGCACCTGCTGACCATGAGTGCCGCCATGATCCTCATCCACCTGGTCCTGCTCACCACACCGGAAGCCGGAGTCCATCATGGACCGGCCGGCGGTACCGGAGAAGCCGCCGTGGCCACGCACGACGCGGCGATGCTCGCACTCATTGGAGCGGAGCTCGTGTGCCTTATGGCGGCCTCCGCGGCACTGCGCCTGACTCGAAGCAACAGGTCAGCAAACCCCCGCATGGCAGCCCCTGCCGCCGTAGGGCACTGACACCACGAACTGATCACGCATCACCTACACGGAACCCGAGCTGAGGAGCCTTCCTTGAACAGCACCACCACACTTTCCCTTGACTGGCATGGCAGGGCCGATGCCTTGGCCATCGACGGCAGGGCCTTCGTCGACGGGCGCCGCGTAACTGCCAGCGGCCAGCTCTCCCGTGCCACGTTGAGTCCAATTGATGGCCGCATCCTGGCGGAATTGGCCGCGTGCCGTCCCGTCGACGTCGACACGGCGGTAGCGGCCGCGCGGCGCGCCTTTCCATCCTGGTCCCGCAAGGGTGCCGCAGGGCGCAAGGAGACGCTGCTTGAACTGGCCGCACTCATGGAGCGTCACGCCGACGAACTGGCGCTCCTGGAAACGATGGACAGCGGCAGGCCCATCCTGCAGACCACCACTGTTGACGTTCCGGGGGCCATCTCCACCCTGCGCTGGTATGCGGAGGCCGCGGACAAGCAAAGCGGTGAACTGCCGGCCGTCCCGCCGGGGGCCACTGCCCTGGTGACGCGTGAACCACTGGGGGTAGTGGCCGCCATCGTGCCATGGAACTTCCCCCTTGAGATTGCCGTCTGGAAGCTTGCTCCTGCGCTTGCCGCCGGAAACACCATGGTGCTCAAGCCGGCCGAGCAAACGTCGCTGAGCATCCTGCGAGTGGCTGAATTGGCCGCCGAGGCGGGACTTCCCGACGGCGTCCTGAACGTTGTCACCGGCGCGGGGCGGGAGGTTGGCACTGCCCTGGCCCATCACATGGATGTCGACGCCCTGGCCTTCACCGGCTCCACTGCCGTCTCGCGGACCCTGCTCGAGGCGTCGGGCCGGAGCAACCTCAAGCGGCTGAGCCTTGAGGCGGGCGGCAAGAGTTCCAACATCATTTTTGCCGATGCGGCGGACCTTGCAACGGCGGCTGCCAAGGCCGCATTCGGGGCCTTCTACAACCAGGGACAGGTATGCTCGGCCAACTCGCGCATCCTGGTCCAGCGTGAGGTTCATGATGAGTTCGCTGCGCTGCTGGCCGACGCCGCAGCCGGCTATTTGCCCGCTGATCCGCTCGCTGGCCTGGAGGGCAACGGTGCGCTGATCAGCAGTGCACACGCAGACGACGTCGAAGGCTGGATTACGCGCGGCCGCGCCGAAGGTGAGGTTCTTTTCGGGGGAGAGCGCCGGGAGATTCAAGGCTCCAACGCCTACCTGGAGCCCACCCTGCTGGGCGGTCTCCCGGCGGATCATGACGTCCACCGCGAGGAGATCTTCGGGCCAGTGGCGGTGCTGCACGCCTTCGACACGGAGGCTGAAGCAGTGTCACTGGCTAACGCCACCGACTACGGACTGGCGGCGTCCCTCTGGACCTCGGACCTGTCCAGGGCCCATCGGGTGGCCGCTGAGCTGCTCGCCGGGACTGTATCGGTGAACACCGTGGACGCTTTGGGCAACACCACTCCCTTCGGCGGCTTCAAGCAGTCCGGTTTCGGCCGCGACCTCTCCCTGCACGCTTTCGACAACTACACCGCCCCAAAGACCACCTGGATCCAGTTCGGATAGCGAATCCATCCAGGAACCTCCGGCGGCTCAAACCAAGCCGCCATTCCCACCCTTCCCGCGCAGTAGCAAACTTAAGCAGTAGCAAAGGACCGATCATGGATCAGCCAATAGCCTCAACGCGCCTTGCCCAAGAGCAAAGCCAGCATCTGCAGAAATCCCTCGGCCGCTTCGACATCCTCCTGCTGGTGGTGGCCGCGGTCATCTCCGTCGAGGTCCTGGGCCAGGTCTCCGGCTTCGGCGGAGAGACCTTCACATGGACCCTCATCCTGGCCGTCACCTTCATGGTGCCCTACGGCCTCATCTTCGCGGAGACCGGTGGCGCATTCACCGAGGAAGGAGGCGTTTACGTCTGGACCAAGATGGCTTTCGGCCGCGTGGTAGCCGCCATCACGTCGCTCTTCACCTGGGTGACGCAGCCCGTCTGGGTAGGCGGTGCCATGGCCTTCGTGGCGGTGGAGACGTGGTCCGAGTATGTCGGCCACGTGGACGCCGGCAGCGTGGGTGACTACATCTTCAAACTGCTCTTCATCTGGATAACGGTGACTTCAGCCATCGTCAGCCTGAAGCACGGCAAGTGGCTGCCGTCGCTGGGGGCAATCCTGAAAGTCGCCTTCCTGACCTTCTTCATTATCGTCACCTTGGTCTACGGAGTGCAGCATGGCTTCAACGGCCTGGACCTTGGCTTCTTCTCACCCACACTGGCCGGCTTCCTCGGTGTCACACCGCTGTTGCTGTTCTCCTTCCTCGGCTTCGAGTCCGGCAACAGTGCCGCAGGGGAAATGAAGAACCCTGCCAAGGACGTCCCCATCTCCGTGGCACGCTCCTCGATGATCGCAGCGGCAAGCTACCTCCTGCCGATCCTGGCCATCCTGCTGGTGGTCCCCTTGGACCAGATCACCGGCATCGGCGGACTGTTCGGTGCAATTGCCACCGTCTACACCGTGTTCGGCCCCGCCGCTGAGGCGATGCTGGCAGTCTCCGCAGTCGTCTTCTGCTTCGTGCTCGTATCCCAAGGCGCCGCCTGGATGATCATCAGCGACCGCATGCAGGCCATGGCCGCGGCCGACGGTTCCTTCTTCGGCGGCTTCTTCGGCCGTTTCCACCCCAAGCTGGGGACGCCGATCCGCGTCAATACACTCTCAGGGGTGGTGGCCACGCTCTTCATGCTCGCGGCCATGCAGCTCAGCGGCACCAGCAGCGCACTGTTCGGGGTGGTCCTGTCCATCGCCATTTCCACTTTCCTCCTCAGCTACCTCCTGGCGATCCCCGCCGCAGTCAGGCTGCGGAGCAAGTACCCGGCCACCGACCGCCCCTTCAAGGTTCCGGTCTCCGACACCGGCTTCCGCGTCTTGGGTGTCATTTGCTTCATCTGGATCCTGATCGGCTCCTGGGTGGCTATCTTTCCCGGAACGTTGGAGGTCCTCTTCGGTTTGGAGTACGACTTTGAGGCAATCTGGGGCGTCTCGCAGTTCACCTTTGAGGCCTTCGCCCTCGGCACCCTCGGGTGCATCCTTGCCCTGGGGATCGTGGGCTATGTACGCGGCAGGAAAGTTCGTGAAGCTGGGGCGCCGGGCGAGGTCCCGGAAGACGCTGAAGCATTCCTGCCAGGCATCTGATCTTCCTCACGCGAGACCCGCGAGATGCTCGCTTTAGCGGCGGTGTTTTCCGGGATGTTGTCGGCCGACATATCCCGGAAAACAGCGCCGCAGGTTGGACGGTTCATCGCCCAAACTGATGTACTTCCTGCAATCTAACTATTAGACAGATCAATCAGCCCATCGCAGACTTGTTCATATACCGGCAGATGCCGTGATCAGTATCACTTCCCTGGCAGCAGGAACGGCCGCAGGATCAGACCCAGCAGCTTCGTTGCCCTACCCGGGAACAGGATCGTTTCCTCTAGGAGGAACCATGAACACCAATCAAGTTGCGGGGCAAGTCAGCCAGAAAGGCCTGCGGACGAGCGTTGCTGCGGGTTCCATCGGCGTGTTCGTCCACTGGTTTGAGTGGGCCATCTACGCCTACCTCGCCTCAACAATCGCTGTCGTCTTTTTCCCGAAGCAAGACACCACGGCCGCCTTGCTCTCCGTCTTCGCAGTCTTCGCCATCAGCTTCGGTGTCCGCCCCCTCGGCGCCCTGATCTTCGGAACCCTTGGCGACCGGATCGGGCGAAAGAAGACCCTGTCCATCGTCATCCTGTCCATGAGTGCCGCCACTCTCGTCGTCGGACTGTTGCCGACGTACGATGCGATCGGCCTCTGGGCCCCCGTTCTGCTCGTAGCCGCACGGGTGGTGCAGGGTTTGGCCGCGGGCGGTGAATTTGGCAGCGCGGCAGCGTTCCTGGCGGAGTATTCGCCCCGCAAGCACCGCGGATTCGGTGTCAGTTGGCTGGAATTCGGCAGCCTCCTCGGTTTCTTGGCAGCCTCACTCGTGGTCTTCGTGCTGACCAGTGTCATGGATGCAACTACCATCCAAAATGGCGGCTGGCGCATTCCGTTCCTCATCGCCGTGCCACTGGGCATAGTGGGCTTCTACATCCGCACCAAGATCGAGGACACCCCGGAGTTCAAGGCCCTGGAAGAGAATGACAACATTCCCCAAAGCCCTGTGAAGGAGGTGGTCACGCGGCACTGGAAGCAGCTGCTGCAGATGAGCGGCCTCGAGATCATGATGCACGTGACGTTCTACGTCGTCCTCGTCTACCTTCTGACCTATCAGGAATCGGTCCTCGGCTTTGACGCCGGAACGGCGGCACTGCTCTCCACCGCGGCCTCGGTCGCAGGCCTAATCCTCGTTCCTCTGACCGGAGCGCTTTCCGACCGGATCGGCCGCAGGCCACTGCTGATCACCGCAGCCATCGCACTTATTGTCCTGGCGTACCCGCTGTTCCTGGTCATGCAGTCCGGAGCGACGTGGGCCGGCGCAGTAAGCACCATCGGGCTTGGCATCATTCTGGCCATCATCCTCGGTGTCCACGCGGCCGCCGCGGCGGAGCTCTTCCCAACCCGCACACGTCAAACCGGGCTGTCCATTGCCTACAGCATCACGGCGGCCATCTTCGCCGGTACCGTCCCGTACGTCCTGACCTGGCTCATAGCCCAGACCGGGAACCAGATGATGCCGGCCTTCTACCTCATGCTCGTCGGTCTGATCGGACTGGCGGCGGTGCTCACTATGAAGGAAACCAACGGCATCGACCTCCTCAGCCAAGAGGACACCAAGCCGGCCGCCGTCCCCGCGACCGGCGCAAATGGAATCCCGGCCGCCCACAACGGCACCATCCACTGATCCGGCGACTCCGCCAGGCGGGTCCACAGGCAGCACTGCGCTGCCCGTGGGCCCGCTTGCTGCGCGGAAGGGCAGCCACCGGAAGCCCTGACTACCCTTGCCGGCTGAGGTCCTGCTGCAGCCAGCTCTTCCCCTCTGTGATGGCCGCTCCTAAGCTGTCCGTGTGGGGATGTCGCTGCTTTTCGGCGTGGTGGCTTCGAGCGCCCTGATCGTGGGCGCTCTCATTGGTGTCCGTTTTGAACTGCCGAAGCGGCTCCTTGCGATCCTCCTCTCCTTCGCTGCCGGGGCGCTGATCACCGCACTGAGTTTCGAGCTCTTCGAGGATGCGTACCAGCGGGGCGGGATTATGCGGGCCGCGCTGGGGCTGCTGGCGGGTGCCGCCGTGTTCACTGCCTTGAGTGCGCTGCTTGACCGCTGGGCGCAGCCGGGAACCCAGGCCATACCTGCCGATGAATTCCGGGGAAGCCCCAAGCTGGACACCAATGCAGCCGCCTCCGAGAAGCCGCCGAGCGCAGTGTCCACGCGCGGCGCAGCCGGCATGGCGCTGCTGGCCGCCGTAACGCTTGATGGAGTTCCGGAGAATATCGCCCTGGGCGTATCGCTGGGCGAGGGGACAGGCGGGCTGGCGCTGCTTGCCGCAATCTTCGTCTCCAATTTTCCGGAGGCGCTGGTGGGCGCATCGTCCATGCGGAACCAGGGCCGGTCCGGCGGAGCCATCATAGGGCTGTGGACCGTCTGCGCCGTGCTGCTCGTGGCGGCCGTGGTGCTGGGCGCGGGGCCCCTGTCCGGCACCGATCCGGAGACCATTTCCCTCCCGCTGGCCTTCGCCGCAGGGGCCGTCATTGCCTCGCTCGCCGACACGCTGATGCCCGAGGCCTATGAGCATGGCGGGCCCGCCGTGGCCCTCAGCACCGCGGCCGGTTTTGTGCTCTCGTTCGTGCTCTCCCTCGCCTGATCCCGGATCCACAGCCTAGGCGCGTCTCGAGGTCCAGCCCTGCCTTTTCAGCCGCTCGAAACCCTCAAGGAGGAGGTCGAGGGCGAACTCGAACTCAAACTGGTCGTCACAACCCGTCCCGACCACCGAGCCCTCATCGTGTGCCGCAGTCGTGGCGATTGCCGCTATGTTCGGATACCGTGCCGCCATCTGCCGGAACATGGCGGCACGCGCTCCGGCAGGTACATCGGCTTCAACGGTCCGGCCGTCAGGGTGGTCGAACAGTTCCTGTGTGAATCCCCACATTCGGCTGCCGAGGGCGTGCATGACATGGTGGGTCAGATCGGCCGAGAAGCCACCGGCCAGGAACATTCCGACGAACGAGTCCATATACCCAAGGACTGCCGGGGTCTTGTTGGTGCGGGATTCGAGCACCGGACGGGCCCAGGGGTGCCGCAGGAGCGCACGCCTCGCCGAAAGCACCCGCAGCCGGACGGCGTTCTTCCAGTCTGCCCCGCCGGCTGGAGGATCAATCTCGCCGACGATGGCTTCGACCATCCCGTCGAGAAGCTCTTCCTTGTTCGCGACGTGCTTGTAGAGCGCCATCGGCACGACGCCGAGCTCCTGGGCGAGCCGCCTCATGCTTAGCGACTCGATTCCGGCGTCATCCGCAAGCGCCACCGCCGCAGTGAGGACACGCCCCCTGTTCAAGGGCGCCCGCCGCATCACCTCACGCCGCTGAGTCATGATCAGCCCTCCCGGTCATCTCCCCTTGACAAGTGTACAGCGTACACCTACCTTCGAAGCATCGGAGGTGTACGCCGTACACCCGCAAGTCGAAGGACTCACCATGCCAGCGGTAACCGCCACCCCCGCCATTCCCGTCCGGCGCTCCCGGGCCCAGTGGCCCGTTCCCGCGGGCCTCATCGTTGTGAGCCTCATCCCGGTAATCTTCGGGACCCTGCGCCTTGCCCAGCTGACGGGCGGCGCGGAGGTCACCCCTGACAACGCCAGGTTCTTCGACTCTCCACTGCCTGTGCTGATCCACATCCCTGCGGCCATCGTGTACAGCCTGCTCGGGGCATTCCAGTTCGTTCCGGCGCTTCGCCGGGGGAGGCGTGGCAGGTTCAGCTGGCACCGCATCGCCGGCCGCATACTGGTGCCGGCCGGCCTGCTCGTCGCACTCTCAGGGCTGTGGATGGCGGTCTTCTACGACCTTCCGGCAGGCGACGGACCCGTTCTCCTCATCCTCCGGCTGGTCTTCGGTTCCGCCATGGTGGTGAGTATCGTTCTGGGGATGCTCGCCGTGCTGCGCCGGGACTTTGCCCGGCACAGTGCATGGATGGCCCGCGGCTACGCCATCGGAATCGCCGCGGGAACCCAGGCGCTGGTGTCCATCCCCTGGCTTCTTCTGATCGGCCCACCTGACGAACCGACAAGGGCGGCGCTTTTGGGGTCGGCCTGGGTTATCAACCTTGCCGTGGCTGAGTATTTCATTCGCCGGCGCTCGCAGAGGCTCGCTTGAGTCCGCTCGCGAGGACACGCGGAAGCGTACGACGGCGGGAGGTTCCCGCCGTCGTGCTCTTGCGGTTGGGGTGAGCATCTGGATACAAAACCGAAACGTTCAGTCGCTGCCATGAAACATGGCCCCGCTACGCTAATTCACACATTCAAAAATGTGAGTCGCTGGACGCATCGAAAGGAAAAAGCCATGCTTTGGAATACCTTGGGGCAGTCTTTCAGTTCCCGGCAGAATGACGGAAATTCCCAAATTGGCGGGGCCGATTCCGCCGTTGATTTCCCGCAAGGTCAACTGACCTCCGCTGCCTGGGAAGGCTGGTGGCACAACTCCGCGCAGGTCTGACGCGGGAAGTCAGTGCGGCAACAGTCGAGTGGGACCGTGGGATCGCGCCCAGAAATCCTGCAGGGATTTCCTGATGTGCCGCCCCAGCCTTTTCAGTGGCCTTATCGCTGCCACGGTGAAAAGGAAGCCGAATAGACGCAATATTCCGGCCATCACCAGCAGGATTGCGAAGACAAAAATGGCCGGCAGGAACATGATGAATACGCCAGCCATCGTAAAGATGTAAGTAAGGGCAAAACCAACAATCGACGCCTGATCCATCTGGAATCCCATCAACAGCCACGGTCGTGGCTCCATGGTGTGCCGCAGACTCCCTCTGCTGGCTTGGGTAGCGCGGTCCCCGACCGTTTGCACGGCCGGGGACCACTTTGCGGGAGGGGCCGCGCGCTGCTGCTGCAAAATGCGCTACAAGGCGCTGTGGCGTAGCGGAAGCTAACCGCCCCTAGAGGCAGCGTTAGCGTGTTCCGGCATCCCGTCCCGGTCTGTTAAGGCGTGGATCTGTTGTCGGTGATTCTCCTTCGCCTGGAAACAATCCTGTGAAGCTTTGCGTGGCCCCTGATCATCAACATCACACACCTCCTGTGATCACCATCGATCCGATGCATGCCCGCTGATACAAGTTTTTATAGCACCGCCGGGAGCGGCCGACAAGGGTGAACGCCGGAGCCCTCACCGTTGCCCCGCCAGCCCCCTAACGGCCCCGGCGCCCGGGCACGTGCCTGAGCGTCCAGACATGGGACGCACCACTGTCTTGAACCCGAAGAGTACAAGCATGGTTACGTAGTCTGCGGCTCAGCACTCCCGTTCCGGTTATTATTTGGGTAATTTCCGGTGCCCAGTAGGCTTGGGCACCTAACAAACGGAGTCCGGGAAGGCGGAGATGAGTAGATTGAACAGGGCTGCTGGGAGGGTTCACGCTCGGGAGGCTTTGAACCGTGCGGAGCAGCAACTCCGATCCGGCGGACGGGCTGCGAGGACCGCGTGGCTGGTCCTCGGTATTCTGGCCGCCGCGGTGACGGCATCGGTCATTGTGTGGCAGGTCCTGGACCGCAGCGAAGAACCAGACGTGCCGGACGAGGAAGCCCGGACAGAGCACATGTAGGGGCTTACCCGCCGGCCCCGGTCACAGCTCGGGAACGCACGGCCCGCGGCCCAGCAGGGCCAGGCCTTCTCGGTCGCCGTCCGCGAATTCCGTGACGTCCGTACCCTCCGGATTCATCAACTGGGTCGGATCATCCACGTGGTCGAGTCCCACAACGTGGGCCAGTTCGTGCATGATGACGGCGCGTGCATACTCGGAACCATCCGGCCACCGCAGCATCTCGGCGAAATCAGGCGCATCAAGCTCCACCTGGCCGGCGACGAGGACGTAGGGGCGATCGGGAGCGTAGGCATATGCACTGCCCCCGAGCCCGTCCACGTCACCGGCCAGATCCGGGCTCTCCTGCGGCGTGGACCAGGCGATCAGGACGGGAGCCCACCGTTTGCCGTACAGGTCCGGCTGGTACGGCTCGCGTTCAGGACTGGGGGCCTCGGTGGTGGTGCCGTCGTACACGAAACGCAGGCCGGTGGCGGCTGAAACCTCGGCAACGGCCTCCCGAATCAGCGAGTCTGACCCGGATGGGGCGTTGTCCGGCCGGACCACATAGTGGACGGGACGGCAGGGATCGTAGGCAGCGTAGGCCTGGCCTGCATTCGGCGACTCTTGCAGCTTATAGGCACCCGAACCGGTGCTGGCAGGCGGATGCCCCAGCGGAATGTCCGCGGCCTCAACGCCGGCAGGTGGCACCGGATCCCCCAGGAGGTAGGGGAGCACGGCCGGAAGCACATAGCGGTCAAACAGCGCGGGGGTGAAGTACAGGCCCGCGAGCAGAACCAGGCTGGCGCCGATGGCAAGATACCGGCGCCAGGGGCGGATCACTCCTGCGCCAGTCCCTCCTGCGCCAGTCCCTCCAGGGTGGGGAACCGGCGGGGCATACACGTTTTGCCCGGGGACTTCGTATGGGGCAGAGTCTGGACGCTGCATCTGTTCTAGTGCCTGCCGGCGTCAAGGCGCGGCCGGAACTGCCGGTTATCAAGCATGGTTCCCCCAATGGAATGTGGTCGGCGCCCAGTGCGCTGAGCCACTCTAACGCCGGCTGCTCAGGGAATCCGCAGGGACGCCGCAGGATTATCGAAGTTCCGCGGGGTTCCGGCGAATCTGAGGCAAGAGGACGACGGCGGGCGGCACCCCGCCGTCGTCCGTTCGCCGGGCGGCACCCCGCCGAAGGGGCTCTGCGTCCCCGGGTCCACGGACCTACGTGGGCAGGTAGCCGCCCGCCTGAATAATCACGTACCCGCTACGGGTTACGGGGCTGGGCGGCAACCCTACTGTGTAGGCATGAGGTGGTCGAGCGCCTGCAGGAACACGATGGTGGATCTGCACGCGCCGGGCTGGGAGGCCGCCACCGAAACTGCCGGAGGGATCGATCCGACCATGAAAAATCCGAGGGCCGAGGTTCCAGCCACCCTTGACGATGCCGACGCCGAAAACAATGTCGTTCCGCCCGCACCATCGGCGCCCACTGCAGGCGGTCCGTCGGGCAAAAACAGGCAGATGCCCGGCGACGTGACGGGCGCCCCGCTGGTCCGGGAGGCAATCGGAAACTGGCCTGATCCCATGTAGGGAGACGGGCACCGCCGGCGGCGGGTCGTCTGCCCCGAATGCCGTTGAAAGGCGCGCGGCACGTCGGAATACTGGAAGCCAGGGCAAAAACTCCGGGCCGAAGGCGGTGGATAACTATGGGCGACGGGGGAGCCGGCGACTTCACTCGAAGGATGGAACGGCTGGCTGAGCTGCGTGCCTTTCGCGGTGCCGGAATCACCGCCGAGGAAGAGGCCGAGCTGAATGCCGCCGAGGAGGAGGAACGGCAAAAACGGAAGAAGGTCTCCGATGCTGCCAGGGTTGAATACCTTATTCGGGACGCCATGGCCCAGGGCAAGTTCGACAATCTGAAGTACGCCGGCAAACCGATTCCCGGCCTGGGCGAGGGCTACGATCCGGACTGGTGGGTCAAGGGCCTGATCCAGCGTGAGCACCTCACTGGGATTGGCCCCAAGGCAATTCTCCTCAGAACCGAAGACGCGGAGCTGGACGCACGGCTGGATTCCCAGTTCTCGGAGAAACAGGTGCGCGACATCGTTGAAGACTTCAACGCGCGCGTCATTGATGCACGGCGCCAGCTTCAGGGCGGCCCGCCGGTTGTCACTAAAACCCGTGATCCGGACGTCGAAGTCCAGCGCTGGCAGGAGCGGAGGCGTGCTGCCGCCCTAGCGACACCGCCGGGGCCAGAACCAGCCAAGCGGCCATGGTGGCGGCGTCTGTGGACGGGTTCCTCCTAGGCCTGGCCGCTGGCCAGCCAGTCCGGCTCGAAGTCAGGATGCTCAGCATAGGGCAGCGCCAGGGCGTTCAGGGACAGAGTGGTCCATTCCAGGGCCTCAGGGATCCATTGCGTTCCCTCCCCGTAGGGGTTGCTGAGCAGCGTGGCGAGCGCTGTCTGCCGGGCGGCCTCGACGATGCTGATGATCCTGCGCTTCGCCGCGCACTCCATCAGCAGGCGCTGCTCGTACCACTGCCCCGATTTCGAAAGGGTCTTGTCACTGAGAAGCTTCCGGGCCGCGGCCTCATCCTCGGTGATGCGCGCGGACAGGAATTCGACAATGTCCACAGTCCGAGCGTACGCCCCGCCGGTAAGGTGGCGCCCCTCTGGTTAATCGGTGATTGGGGGCTTACAACCGGGCTCTCACGGGCTACGGTTTCACTGGGGGACAATTCCTTCCGCAAACGCGAGCAAAGGAGTTCCAATGGGTGGCGTGTGGCTTCGCACGATCAGCCACAGTTTGGTCCGGGCAGACCAAATTACCGAAATCGCGTCCGCCCGTGGGTCCGTCCACGAGGAATCGGGCTACTCGTTGAAGGTAGTGGTCGATGGAAAGGGCCACGTGCTGATCGACAACAGCGACCTCCCGGGTACCTTGGCGCAACGGCTCGACCACGCCCAGCAAATGCAGGATGCGCTGCTGACGGCAATAGATGCGGCTGGCGCCATCGGCCCGGCGATGGTGATCAGCCATGAGCCGGACGGAGAGCGCTGGACGCTCTCGGCGGCGGCTGACCTGGCAGGTGAACCCGCGTCTTAGGGCGCGCCGCAGGGCCGTGCCGGTCACCTTACGGATCGGGCCGGTGGACCGGCAGTCTTCCCGCGCGGCGACTGCTGCGCGGGAGGACTGCCTGGTCGCGTATCAGACTTGTCCGCCTACCAGTCCCGGTCGCCTACCAGGCCGGTTCGTTTACCCGGCCTGGGCGCCTGCCAGCTGCAGATCCCCGGCTCTGGCCTCTCCTGTTCTGAGGTGGACGGCGAAGTTTCCGGCCAGCTCCCTCAGCTCAGCTTCAACGGCACGACGAGCACCGTCGGGGTCGGTGTTCGTGGCGCTTGGTGCCATGCGCACGTGCGTGTTGTCCGTGATGCCCACGAAGTTCAGCCAGTCGGTGAAGAACGGGCTGCTGAAATCGGAACCGAATGCAGGTGGCAACCCCGGGGCGTACACGCCGCTCGTGTGAATGGCCACGGCCTTTTTCTCCTCGAGGAGGCCAAAGTAGCCGGCGCCGGGATCGAAGCCGAAACTCCATCCTGGTTGCGTGACGATGTCGATCCACTGCTTGAGTGCGTATGGCACGCCGGCGTTCCACATGGGGATGCTGAAAACGTAGGCCTCTGCGGCGGCGAACTGGTCAAACACGGCACGTGCATCTTCCCAAGCCTGGATTTGCTCCGGCGTCTGGTCGTGGCCGGAGAAAACAGCCATTTTGGCGGCAGCAGCGGCCTGGCCGAAGGCAGGGAGGGCACCGGGGTCGAACAGATTGAGCGTTTCAACGTCAAAGCCGTCGCCGGCGGAGTCCTGCACGGCGGCGATAAAGTGGCGGGCCAGCCGCAGTGAGTCGCTGCGGGATCCGCGCGGGGATGCATTGACGTGGAGAATCGTGGCCATAGCGCTTGTCCTTCTTTGGCACGCCCCTGCTGCATCCGGACTCCTTGGGCGTCCGCTCCAGGGGCGTGCTGGGGTAGTGGGTGGTTTTCTGCCGGTTTCAGTCTTTCGAGGAGCCGGCGGGGCGCGGAAGAACGCACTTCGACCTGCCTAAGGAACCCCGGGGTACCTGCCCGGTGGTTACGGGCGTAAGGATGTCAGCAGCGAAGAGTGAACTACGCTGGTGCCTCGAGCAG
Source organism: Arthrobacter sp. B2060 (assembly GCF_059090445.1). Classification (NCBI taxonomy): domain Bacteria; kingdom Bacillati; phylum Actinomycetota; class Actinomycetes; order Micrococcales; family Micrococcaceae; genus Arthrobacter; species Arthrobacter sp. B2060. The sequence continues at coordinate 13,893 of NZ_JBNHFR010000014.1, read as the reverse complement.
CAGCACGGGAAGTTGGGGGCAGGCCATGACTCTTACAGCGGAGCAGAAGCGCAGCAGGGCGCAGCAGAACTACAACGGCGAACTTGGGCTGTGCCCGGCACGCCAGCTCCTGGAAACTATCAGCAGCAAATGGGTCACCCTGGTGATGCTTGCCTTGGCGGATGGGCCATTGCGGCACAGCGAACTGCGCCGGCAGGTTTCCGGGGCCAGCCAGAAAATGCTGACATCCACGCTGCGTTCACTGGAACGCGACGGACTGGTGTCCCGTACCGTGACACCGTCAGTTCCAGTCCGCACGGACTATGAGCTGACGCCCGTGGGGCACTCTCTGCTGGCTGTGCTTGACAGGCTGAAGGGCTGGGCCGAGAACAACATGGACGGCGTGGCGCACGCGCGCCTGGCTTACGACCGCAGCATGCTTACACGCGCGGAATGACGCCCTTGGGCGTCACTGTGTGAGGCCGCCGGCGTCCTCCGGACCCACGAAGTTGCAGGAGCCCTGATGCCGTTCAGGCAGGATGCAGATGCGTCCCGTGGCAAGATGGACGTTGCCGCAACGGCCTGACCGCGCCACGTCCTCGCGGACATGAACGCTTCTCAGATCGGGCCGCTCATCGCCGCGCACCGCTTGGCGGACGGTTTCAGATGTGTCGTTTTCGTGACTGTTCATGCCTCGTGACTCCTCGTCGAGTGGCTGCCCCCAGTAGCAAGGCCAGTCATTTGGACCCTGAGACTAAATTCTCGTCCCCGCAAATTAACGGTGGGTTACGGCCATGTTAGATCCGTAGTGGCAGGCTGTCAGCCCATCAGAAGCATCAGGAAATCCCGACGCATTTCTAGAGGGGCTAGTCCGATGAATCCGCGCCCTCTGCCGGGTCCTGCGAGTGCATGCGGATGTCGGTAGGATCGGCGGTCTCATCCCCTTCGGCAGGTGCCTCGCTGTGAATCCGCTGCATTTCTTCCAGGTTCTCACTCATGATTGGCGCTCCTTCTGCTGCCGTTCCGTGCCGCGAACATCACCTTTGTGTTCATCTAGCCCCTGCCAGCCGCGGACTGTCAAGGACTGCCCATCGCTCTGGCCATGGCAACGGTTGTGAAGCTGGCCTCGCGCTGCTGAAGTAGAGCCATGAAACCCTTTCTGCTGCTCGCATCCCGCGCCGAAGACCCCGCGGCGGAAGACGAGTACGAGGCGTACCTGCGCTACGGGGGCCTGGATGCCAGCCAACTGCGAAGGATCAGGATGGAGCAGGGGCCGCTTCCGGAGATTGCGCTCGATGACTATTCCGGAGTCATCGTCGGCGGCAGCCCGTTCACGTCGAGTGATCCTCCCGAAAAGAAGTCTGATGCCCAGCACCGGGTGGAGCGCGAACTGTCCGCGCTGCTGGACCGGATCGTGGCGGCGGACTTCCCGTTTCTTGGCGCTTGCTACGGCGTCGGCACGCTTGGCCGTCACCAGGGTGCGGTGATCGACCGGACCTACGGGGAGCAGCTGGGCGGCGTGACCATCAGTCTGAGTCCGGAAGGCCTGCAGGATCCTCTGCTCGCCGGCATGCCAGCCGAGTTTACGGCGTTCACAGGCCACAAGGAAGCGTGTACCGTGCTGCCCCCGCACGCCGTGCTGCTGGCGAGCTCGGCGGCCTGCCCGGTGCACATGTTCCGGATCAAGCAGAATCTCTACGCCACCCAGTTCCACCCCGAGCTGGACGCCGAAGGCCTTGTCACCAGGATCGACATCTACCGCCACGCCGGGTACTTTCCGCCGGAGTCCGCCGAGGAACTGATGGCCGCGGCCAGGACGTTCACCGCGACGGAGCCCATGAAGATCCTGCGGAACTTCGTCAAGATCTACGGCCGGTAGCCGCTGACGGAAGCCGACGACGGCGGGTGCTTCCCGCCGTCGCCGGCTCCCCTTCAGGCCTTGTGTGTTCGTTTGCGCTTTGCCGCTTGCGTCGCGCTGCGGGAGGGCTTTTTTGCCCATTGACTTCGTACCCGTTCGGACTACGGTTGTACTACTTCAACATGGATCTGTTGAACACATACGTGCGCTGAGGGGGGAATCGCACACTGTGACCTGTTGCAGCAAGGGCGCGGCATCCACAGTCCCTCAGCTTGTCTCCGTTCCGGAGCTCCCACAATTCAAGGTCTCACCCTAGTCCCCAGGCAGCGTCCCATGACAGCTAATTTCGTTACAGCTTTCTCCGTAAAATCCTTCGATGTTCCGGATAAGAAGAGGTATCCGGACAAGGCGGAGGTGGATCTCGTGAGCGTGAACGATTACTCCGTCGCCCGGCTGATCCTCGCCCCCGGCTGGCAATGGTCCGTGAGCTCCAAGCCGACGGAACAGACGGAATTTTGCGAGCACAACCACCTCGGATTCTGCATCTCCGGAACATTGGAGATCGCCACGCCGGACGGTCTCAGGACCACCATCCGTGCCAACGACACCTACGCGATTCCGCCGGGCCATGACGAACGGGTGGTGGGTTCCGAGCCTTTCGTCGCCGTGGAATTCCTGGGTGCGGCATCATTCGGCCGACCGGCGAGCCGCGGACAGCACGCGCGGATGTGAACGCCAGTCTATATGTGAAGGTGGGCCTTTAGGCAGGTCCAGCACGGTCCAGCGCCCTCCAGCACGCCCCAAAGAGCGGGGGCTGCCGGCCCCAAGGTTTTCCCACCGTGCAGCGCTTAGAGTCGGTTTTGTAGCAACCGGCTGTATCTGTTGGGGGTGGGCCGGAAACGGACTGCTCGGCCTGTTGGGGGGCCGTGCAGTCCGTGCTGCGTTGCTCCGTGCCCTGCTAACGCATGAACTTCCAGACCCTATGGCCGTCGGCCTCACGGACGGCATGCGCCTGGCCCTCTACGCCACCTTCAAACGTAACAACTGCTTTAGCCGGCAGGAGCAGGCCGCGGGGCGGACAGCCTGCGGCGGCCAAAGCGCAGGATTCACCCTGATTTTCCCCGGTTGGATCGCAGGATTCCGAGGATCACCGAAGCTTTGAGGCACCTCTGGCCGCCATCACGAAGCGCGAAAATACACTGGAACTACCAGCCTTTTGGTTCTCTCCCACCGGACCCACTCCTCCAAGGAAGCCCAAAATTCGTACTTCGCTCTCTGCCCGCCCTGCCCTGGCCACTCTGCTCCTGACGGCTCTCGCTGTGAGCGCCATGGGGACCTCCGCCGGAGCCGCCGCCGCACCGCAGGCCGGCTCCACCTCGAACTCCGACGCCGCTGATCAGTCCGGCACCGTCCGCTACCTGGTGCGTTACGAGGCCGGGACGGACGTCGCACGGGAGGCCCGGAACCTGCGCTCGCGGAACATCGCCGTCCGCCGCACGTTCTCGCAGGCGCTGCACGGCGCGGTGGTGACCGCGACGTCGGCCCAGGCCGCGGAACTCAAGCGCTCCGCGCAGGTGGCGGCGGTCGAAATCGATGCCCCCGTGAAGGCCGCCGAAACCCAGCTGGCGGCGCCGTGGGGGCTGGACCGCATCGACCAGCGCGCCCTGCCCCTCTCCGGTTCCTACACCTCTGCCGCTGCGGGCGCCGGCGTGAATGCCTATGTGGTCGATTCCGGCGTCCTGGCTTCCCACACGGAATTCGGAGGCCGGGTCGCTGCGGGTTGGAGCGCCGTCGCTGACGGCCGCGGAACCGGGGACTGCAACGGCCACGGAACGCACGTGGCAGGCACCGTCGCGGGAAAAACCTATGGCGTTGCCAAGGCCGCCACGGTCATCCCCGTGCGCGTGCTGGACTGCGCAGGCTCCGGCTTCAACTCGGACGTCATCGCGGGGCTCGAATGGGTTGCCTCCCACCATCAGGCCGGAACACCGGCCGTGGCGAACCTGAGCCTTGGCAGCATCGCCAGTGCCATGGTGGACGCGGCGGTGCAGGGTCTGATCAATGATGGAGTGACGGTGGCCGCTGCGGCGGGCAATTCCGCCGTCGACTCCTGCAACAGCTCGCCGGCACGGGTTCCCGCTGCGCTGACGGTGGCCGCGAGTGACGCCTCGGACCGCCAGGCGACTTTTTCCAACTTTGGCGCGTGCGTTGACCTGTATGCGCCTGGTGTGGCCGTCAAATCCGCAGGAATCGCGTCGACCACCGCCACAGCCTCCATGAACGGGACGTCCATGGCCGCTCCGCACGTGGCCGGCGCGGCGGCAGCCGTCCTGTCGCGCACCCCGGAACTGAGCCCGGCAGCCGTGGCCACCCGACTCCTGACCGGCGCAACGCCCGCAGTTATCGCGGCTGCCGGTGCAGGCACTCCGAACCGACTGCTGTACCTCGATCCGTCCGCAGGTGCGCTCACAGCGCCCACAGTCTCGGGCCGTACGCCTGCGGCCGGTGCAACCGGAACCACCGTTGCGAGTGCAGTGACTGCCACCTTCAGCAGGGCGGTTCAGGGCGTCAGCGGCTCCACGTTCGTTCTCAAAAACCAGGCCGGTGTGGTGGTTCCTGCCGCCGTCACCTATGACTCGACACTCCTGACGGCCACGCTGCGTCCGTCGTCAGTTCTGGCCGCATCGCAGATGTACACCGCCACGCTGACGGGCGGCGCCTCCGCCATCCGCGATGCAGCGGGCACACCGCTGGTCACCGAGAGCTGGGCCTTCACCACAGCGGCTGCCCCCACTGTCACGGCACGGACTCCCGGTGCCGGCAGCACCGGCGTTGCCGCCGGAAGCAATGTTACGGCCACCTTCAGCACGGCCGTCCAAGGGGTTGGCAGCAGCAGCTTCCTGCTGAAAAGCCCCAGCGGCCAGGTCATCCCCGCGGCCGTCACGTTCAGCGCAACCGCCCGTACGGCGACTCTGAATCCGGCAGCAAACCTTCTGAACGACACGAAATACACGGCCACCCTCATCGGCGGGGCGGCATCAATCCGGGACGCCGCAGGCACTCCGCTGACGGGTACCAGCTGGACCTTCACCACGGGCCCGGCTCCTGTCATCACGGGCATGACACCCCGGCCCGGAGCATCCCTGGTCCGGCGGGCCAACAACATCGCGGTGACGTTCAGTGAAGCCGTCCAGGGTGCGAGCACGGGTTCGATCTCTGTCAGGAACACCGCCACCGGCGCAACGGTGGCCGCGACGGTGTCCCGTTACGGAACCACCAACCAGTGGATCCTGAACCCGTCGGCCTCGCTGGCGGCCAAAACCAGCTACACAGTCACGGTCACGGGAGGCCCGGCCGCCATCCGCGACCTTGCCGGCAACAGCCTGGCGTCGTACAGCTGGACCTTCACAACCGGGTCGCTCTAGCGCCAGGACCTGAGAACGCAGACTCAAACCACAGGACGACGGCGGCACTGCAGTGCCGCCGTCGTTCTTGTTTATGGGTCGTTCTTGTTTATTGCTGGGATGGCCTATTCGGAACCCGGTTTTACTTGTAGCCGCGGAACTTGACGTCTACATGCTTGCTTTCATCGGAGTGGTACTTCCAAGAGCCCTTGCCGTTCTTGTCTTTGTAGACGATCTTGACGATGTGGTAAACGGTGATCTGCTTCTTGTTCTTCTCCGGGAATACCTTGTCGACCTCAACCTTTATGTCTTTGTTCTTGGGGACCCATACCCAGCCCTTGCTGTGCGGCCGAATCTGCTTGCCGTCCCCCTTCTTCGTTTCCTTGAACAGTTTCTGGTCAAAGTAAACGTGCGTGCCCTTGTCGCAGCTGATCCTGAACTTGAAGACGACCTTGACGGCCTTGCCGTAGTCCCTTGACCCTTTCTTTTCGTCCACCTCAGGCGCTTTGGCCTTGACGGTACACCTGTCGTCTTTCTTAGGATATTCCGCCGCGCTGGCCGGACCAGCGAGGACAATGGGGCCGGCAACAAGTCCGAGGGAAACAGTGGAAACCAACGCGAGCCGGGCTGCCAGTGGCCGCCGCTGCCGGGTTGGAGAAGTGATGGTCATAGTCTTGCTCCTGCTTAGCGATGCGCGTGTTATCTGGGTCGGGCAGCACTAGCCGATCACGTGGCGCGTGGAGACCTATCAACCACTTCTGCCGCATTATGATCGTCCACCTGCTTCAGCAGGCGGGCTTGGAGCCGGATTCATTTTCAAGGCAAGTCCTTGGATCCGGTCATTCCAAAGTTTACCCCCGTAAGTGAAGGTGAGCGATTGTTTTTGGCGAATTGTAACCATTAGAAGTTGCCTGGGGAGGCGCGGACCGACGGCGGGAAGGAACTCCGCCGTCGGTCCGTCTGACTGGTGCGCTATTTGTTCAGGAAGCTGAGCAGTGCCTCATTGACCTCAGTGGCGTGCGTCCAAAGCAAGCCATGCGGAGCGCCGTCGATCTCCAGATACTCGGCCTCCGGAAGCGCTTTGGTGAACTCCCGGCCGGTGGCATCAATGGGCAGGATGTTGTCCGCAGTGCCGTGCACGATCAGCGAGGGAACATCGATTTTGGGGATGTCCGCACGGAAGTCGGTGAGCCAGGTGGGCTGGGCGGCCACCGAGGCGAAGGCGCCCGCGCCGGCGGCAAGATTCCAGCTTGCCCTGACAGACTCCTCACTGAGGCGTGGCGTTCCCAGGAACGTATCGGTGTTGTAGAAGTTCTTGAAGAACTCCGTGAAGAAGGCGTAGCGGTCCGCCGTGACCGCCTCGGTCAGACCGTCGAACACTGACTGCGGGACTCCGGTGGGGTTGTCCTCGGCCTGCAGGAGGTAGGGCTCCAGGGAGCCAAGGAAGACAGCCTTGGTTACCCGCGCCGAGCCGAAGGTTGAGAGGTAGCGGGCAACCTCGCCGGTGCCCATGGAGAAGCCGACCAGCACGGCGTCGCTGAGGTCGAGGCTGTTGAGGATGGTGTTGAGGTCCGCGGCGAACGTGTCGTAGTCGTAGCCGGTGGTGGGCTTGCTGGATTTCCCGAACCCGCGACGGTCATAAGTGATGACCCGGTACCCAGCCTCAAGCAGGGCGGAAGTCTGCTTCTCCCAGGAGGATCCGTCCAGCGGGTAGCCGTGGATCAGAACAACAGCCTGGCCGGTCCCGTGGTCTTCGTAGTAGAGCTCGATTTCGGTGCTGTTTTCCTGTCCAACGGTGATGTAAGCCATGTCAGCATTCCCTTCGGTCTCGTGAGAACGGATGTCCTCAAGCGGTGATACCAACCTATCCGTCTTGTTCCCGGAGGAATGGCCGTGCCCGTGGGAACGTTGGAGGAGGCATGAAACGTATCGGCTTCCTGTCATTTGGTCACTGGGGACCCGCCCAGGGATCCCGTACGCGAACAGCACGCGACGCCCTGCTCCAGGGGATTGACCTGGCGGTCGCTGCCGAAGAGCTGGGCGTTGATGGAGCATTCTTCCGGGTGCACCACTTCGCGCGCCAGCAGGCGTCGCCGTTCCCGCTGCTCGCGGCCATAGCCGCCCGCACCAGCCGGATCGAATTGGGCACCGCCGTGGTGGACATGCGGTACGAAAATCCGCTGTACATGGCGGAGGAGGCCGCGGCCACGGACCTCATCAGCGGCGGACGATTGCAGCTCGGCATCAGCCGGGGATCACCCGAGCCGGCGCGGAATGGTGCCGCTGCGTTCGGCTATGTCCCGCGCGAGGGGGAGACAGACGCGGACATGGCGCGCCGTCACGCAGCGGAGTTCCGGAGGGCCGTGGACGGTGCCGGAGTAGTGGAAGCGGATCCGCGGTACGCCGGTGGTGCAACTGGTCTGCTGCCGATCCAGCCGAGGTCCGAAGGGCTGGGCGAGCGGATCTGGTGGGGCGCCGGGACCCGCGCCACCGCTGTCTGGGCAGCTGAACTCGGGATGAACCTGATGAGCTCCACGCTGCTGACAGAGGACACAGGGGTGCCCTTTGACGAACTGCAGGCCGAGCAGATCGCGATGTTCCGTGACGCGTGGGCAGCCGCCGGCCACCGGCGCGACCCGCGTGTTTCGGTCAGCCGGAGCGTCCTTCCCCTCGCCGACGAGGAGGACCGCCGCTACTTCGGGCTCAGTGCACTGCGCGAGGGCCGGGACCAGGTGGGCGCGCTGGACGGCGTCTTGGCCCGCTTCGGAAAAAGCTACGTCGGCGAGCCGGACGCCATCGCCGCTGACTTGGCAGCGGACGCCGCCGTGCAGTCCGCGGACACCCTGCTTCTCACCGTCCCGAACCAACTGGGCGTCGCGTACAACACGAAAATGTTGGAGACCATCGCCGCCCACGTGGCCCCGGCCCTGGGGTGGCAGCCGAAAGGGGCCAGCGTGCGGCGCGGCTAGGGCGAGCCAGGCCGCTTTCACGCGGGGGAGTTGGTCCGTCCAGTTGGACCGGCCCGAGGTTCCGGATGGCCGCAGCTGAGCCATCGCCCCGGGAATTGGCCGTTGACATTCAGCAGCCGCCAAGTGTATCGTCGACAATCGACAAGGATTCTCAAAGTCAAATCCAGAACCGGAATGGAGCGAGATTTTCGCGCCTCTCATTCTGGGAACAGCTCTCAAAAAAACTGTTGACAATCGACTGCCGCTGATTTAGATTCAGAAAGAATCAAAAAGCGGCGGATCGGAACATTCCCAACCTCGAGCGAGGCAGCGGAATTGTCCCAAGATGTCGTCGACAATCGACAAGCGACAACCACACCAACCGACAACTGGAGGAAACAATGGCATTCGAATTCGAAACCAAGCCGAAGTTCGCTACGTTCGACATGAACGGAACGCTGATTAAGTTCGCTATCAACGATGCGATTCGTGAGGTCTTGGGCGACAGGCTGCCGGCCGAGGTGGCCGATGAGTATCTGCGGGCCTGCAAGGCGTACCGGATCGACGAGTGCACGGGCGAGTACAAGCCGTTCCACCAGATTGTCGCCGACTCCATGGAACGCGCCTCGCGTCGGCTCGGTCTGGAGTTCCGTGCGGCCGACGCACGGGCGGTTTACGAGATTGTCCCCTCTTTTGGCCCGTACCCGGGTGTCACTGAGGCGTTGAACCGCCTCGCTGAGGAAGTCCCGCTGGTCATCATCACGAACAGCGACACCGCGCATGCTGTGCGCCTCGCAGCGAACCTCAAGGCCCCGTTCGAGGTCATCATCAGCGCAGAGCAGATGGGCATGTACAAGCCGCGCCTCGGTGCGTTTGAGTACATGTTCGACAAGCTTGGCGTGACACCGGATGAGATCGTGCACGTCTCCGCGAGCCCGATGTACGACCACCGCCCCGCGGCCATCATGGGCATCAAGAACAAGGTGTATGTCGACCGCGGCTTCGAGCACGACGAGCACTGGCTCGGCTACGAGCGGATCACCGACATCGCCGACCTCCCCGTCCTCTTCGGCCTGCCGCGTCCCGCTGCCTCCTAAGGGAGACCTGGGTACAGATGAGTCTGCCACTACCTCAAACCGTAAAGGGTGCCTCGGCTTCAGATCGTCTCGAGGCCCTGGGTCTGGATCTGCCGGTCCTCGCTGATAATGCGTACTACGTGGATCACCGGGCGGTGGACTCCAGTATCCATATCTCGGGCCAGCTGCCGTTCAAGGACGGCGTTCTGCTGGGCACCGGGGTTGTGGGCCGGGATGTCGAGCTGGAGACGGCGCAGGAGCTCGCGCGCCATTGCGCGTTGAACTGCCTCGCTGCCGCTGTGCAGGCGGTGGGGGATCTGGACCGGGTCCGGATCGTGCAGATGCTGGTCTTCGTGGCCAGTGGTCCGGATTTCGGTCTGCAGTCAAAGGTCGCCAACGCGGCCAGTGAGCTGCTCATCGAGGTGTTGGGTGAGAACGGGCGGCACGCCCGGACCGCGATCGGTGTCGCCGGGCTGCCGCTGAACACTCCGGTAGAGATCCAGATGATCTGCACGGCCGTTTAGGAACGGGCACGACGGCGTGTTGTGCGGGACCCGCTGATGCGGGTCCCGCACGTTCAGCATTCGAGGAAGCTGGCACCGCTGCCCTCGATCATTCATAGACAGAATCATGAGGAGTACAGCGTGAACCGCATTCAATCAGCACTCGAGGCTCTCATCGAGCGGATTGATACCCCCGCGCCGATCGTGCTGGCCGATGTGATGCAGGAGAACATCGACCGCATGCAGGCGTTCGCCGCCCGGCGCAACCTCGACGTCAGGCCACACGTTAAGACGCACAAGTGCGTGGAGATCGGCCGGCGCCAGGTCAAGGCCGGAGCGGTCGGAATCACTGCAGGCAACGTGGGTGAGGCCGAGGTCTTCGCGGCGGCCGGATTCGATGACATCTTCATCGCCTACCCGGTCTGGGCTGCCGGGACGAAAGGGCCGCGGATCCGCAAGCTGGCCGAAACCACCCGGCTGCGGGTCGGCGTCGATAACGTCGCGGCGATCAATGCCCTCGCCGACGCAATGGGGGACGAACCCGGGCTGCTGCAGGTCGTGATTGAGGTCGACTGCGGTGCCCGCCGTTCCGGCGCTGCCCCCGAGGCCGCGGGCGACCTGGCCCTGGCCGCCAGCAAGCGCGGCGTGGTGCCGGTGGGCGTCTTTACCTATCCGGGTCACGGCAGCGCCGGTCCGGACGCCCGCAAGCGTGCCGCGGAGGACCAGGATGCCGCGCTCACCACCGCGGTGCGCAGCCTCACCGCTGCCGGGATCACCCCGGAGGTGGTCAGCGCCGGTTCCACACCCACCGTGGAGTTCGCCACCAACAGCGTCATCACCGAGATCCGGCCCGGCGAGTACGTGTTCAACGATCTGAACAACACCAGGCTCGGCGCCTGCACCGAGGATCAGATCGCGCTGTTCGTCGCCGGCACCGTGGTCAGCGACTGGGTCCCCGATCAGGTCATCCTCGATATCGGCACCAAAGCCCTCGGCCGCGAAGGCAACCCCGAGATCGGCTACGGCGCCATCGCCGGCACCACGGCCGTCCTGTCCAAACTCAACGAGTACCACGGATTCCTCCCCCTGCCGGCCGGGTTCCGCCCCGGCATCGGGACCGTGCTTCCGGTGGTCCCCAACCACGTCTGCCCCGTGGTGGTCAATTTCGAGGAATACATCGTCAGCGACAGCACGGGCACGACGCTGGAACGCTGGCCGGTCGACGCCCGCGGATTCCTCAACTGACCGGGTGGAACTGACCGCGCGGGGACGGGACGTCCGTCCCCCGGCCTCAACCCCAAGAACCAACCCCACAATGGAGTGACTGAGATGAGACTTGATAAGACCACGGCCCTGGTCACCGGTGCCAACAGCGGAATCGGGCAGGCAGTATGTTCGCACTTCCGCAACGAAGGCGCCCGTCTGCTGCTCACCGGCCGCAGGGAGCAACTGGGCAGCGCCCAGCCCGACGACGTATATGTCCCGGGCGACCTTAACGACGAGGCGTTCGTCGAAAGCCTGGCCCGGCAGGCCGCCGAATCCTTCGGCACCGTGGACGTCGTCGTCCTCAACCACGGCCTGCAGGTCAGCGGCCCGCTGACGGAGATGGCCTACGAGGATGCGAAGAACGTGCTGCACAGCAACCTGCTCAGCTCGTTCCTGGTGATGAAGCACTTCGCGCCGCTGATGCCCGCTACGGGTGGCTCGTTCGTCCTCGTCAGTTCACGGCTGGGCATGGTCGGCAAGCCCGATGAAGTCCTGTACTCCGCGGCCAAGGGCGGCTTGATCATGCTCGCGAAGGGCGCGGCGATCGAATGGGCGTCACGCAACATTCGTGTCAACGTCGTCGCGCCAGGGTTGACCGTCACCCCGGTCATTGAAGCGTCGTTCCAGCGCAGGGAGGACCCCGAGGCCTACCGCGCCCAGCGCGAGGGCCAGATCCCGCTCCAGCGCCTGGCCACCCCCGAAGAGATCGCCGACGCCATCCTCTTCATGGCGTCCCCGGAATCGTCCTACATCACCGGAGCGGTCCTGCCCGTCGACGGCGGATACACCGCCGCCTGAACACCTCAACGCTTCACAGACAACGAAGGACAACTCATGACAGCCCTTGCGGCAACACCCCGAAACGGAGAGCTCGGCTTCTGGATGGCCGGACTCGCAGCCACCAGGCCCACCTACCCCCGCTTCACCGGACAGGACACTGTAGACCTGGCAATTATCGGCGGCGGCTACACGGGCCTGTGGGCCGCGTACTTCGCCAAGAAACTAGAACCCTCACTCAAGGTCGCGGTTTTTGAAGCAGAACAGATCGGCTACGGCGCCTCCGGACGAAACGGCGGCTGGCTCTCAGCGATGCCCCCAGGAAACCGGGCCACCTTCGCCCGCGCATCCGGCGGAGGGATCGACGCGAGCCGGGCCTTGCAGCAGGAGTTCGTCGCCGGCGTCGATTCCGTCCTGGACATTCTCCAGGCCGAGGGCATTAACGCGGATCAGAACAAGGGCGGCGCCCTCGTCGCTGCCCACACCAAGGCGGGGCTGGACCGGCTCGTGACCCGGCGTGACACCGACTGGAAGTACGGGCTGACCGAAGACGACGTCCATTTGCTCGACCGGGACCAATTCCAAAGCCAGATCAACATTTCCACCGTCCACGGCGGACTCTTCTACAAACACTGCGCGCGGATAAATCCGGCCAAACTTGTCTACGGTCTCGCGTCCACCCTGACCTCGATGGGGGTGAGCATCTACGAAGGCAGCCGGGTAGGCAGCATCGACGACAAGACCCTCACCCTGGCCAACGGGCGGGTGACCGCGGCCAAAACGTTCATCTGCACGGAAGGGTATTCCGGAGAACTGCTGGGCAGCAGGACCCTGATACCCATCAATTCCTCCATGATCGTGACCAAACCGCTGTCCGAGGAGGCGTGGCAGCAGATCGGCTGGAACGGGCCGCAGTGCCTTAACGACTCCGCACACACCTTCATCTATTCGCAGCGAACAGCGGACGGCCGCATCGCCATCGGCGGCCGCGGAGCGCCCTACCGCTACGGCTCAGGCACAGGAGGCGCCGGTTCAACACCCCAGTCCACCATTGACCTGATCTCTACCAAGCTCCGCTCCTTCTTCCCCGGTATCCCCTTCGAAGTGGACCACGCCTGGTCAGGAGTCCTCGGAGTTACCCGTGACTGGAACGGCGGCGTGCACTGGGACCAGGCATCCGGAATCGGATCGTCCACCGGCTACGCCGGACACGGCGTCACGGCAGCCTACGTCGGCGGCAGGACACTCGCGGAGCTGGCTTTCGAGAAGGATACAGAACGCACGACACTTCCCTGGGTCGGCTACCGCTCACGGAAGTGGGAACCGGAACCCCTCCGCTGGCTCGGTGTCCACGGCATGTACCGGCTCTTCGGACTTGCCGACCAATGGGAAGAACGCAGGGACTCCACCAAGACCTCGCTCCTAGCCAAATTCGGCAGCAGACTCGCCGGACTTCACGAATAGCCCATAACCAAGACTTTCACCTGAACCCCCTTTAGAAGGGAAGCACCATGAAGACCATCAACAAAGTCCAGACTGCGGCCGCCGGGCTTGCTGTCCTGCTTGCCCTCACCGCCTGTGGCGGTACGGCAACGGACACCCAGGGAACGGACATTCCCAAGACGCAAAACACCCGTGACATCTCCGATGGTGTCCAGCCGGATGCGGCCGCGGTGGCGTTGCTGCCGCAGTCCATCAAGGCCAAGGGCGAAATCACTGTGGCGATGGATTTGAGCTCCCCGCCGATGACCTTCCTCGCCGAGGACAACACCACCCCGATTGGCGTGAACCCGGACCTCGCCCGGCTCGTGGCCAAGAAGCTGGGGCTGAAGCTGAAGTTCGAGAACACGGCGTTTGACACGATCATTCCCGGCATCGACGGCGGCCGCTACGACTTCACGGCCACCACAATGTCCGCCACCGAAGAGCGGCTGAAGGTCCTGGACATGATCAACTACCTCAAGGGCGGCTCGGCCGTCGCTGTCCCGCACGGCAACCCGAACAATCTGACCAACGACACGCTCTGTGGCAAGAACATTGGCGTGACCAAGGGCTCCACCCAGCAGTTGAAGCACCTGCCGA
>NZ_JBNHFR010000013.1:0-139525 GCF_059090445.1 Arthrobacter sp. B2060 | reverse complement strand
CGTTCTTCTCTTCGATCAGCTTCTGCAGGGTGCCGGTCTTCAGGCGGCCCCGGGAGAGGTCATCGAGCCAGATGGAAACACCGGCGTCGGAAAGCTGCTGGGTGGGAGTGGTAGTCATGATCTTTTCTCCTTGAGACTGTGGGGGTGTCAGGACTGGAGTCCGGCGAGGGAATCCTTGGCGGCAGCGGCGACAGCTTCTGCCGTGATGCCGAATTCCTGGAAGAGGCGCTTGTAGTCTGCCGAGGCGCCGTAGTGCTCGAGGCTGATGGAGCGTCCGGCGTCGCCGACGAACTCCTTCCAGCCGAGGGACAGGCCGGCTTCGACGGAAACGCGGGCCTTGACCGCTGCGGGCAGGACTGCCTCACGGTACGCGGCATCCTGCTTGTTGAACCACTCGACGCACGGCATGGACACCACGCGGGTGGCGATGCCCTCGGCCTGGAGCGCTTCGCGGGCCTGGACGGCGAGCTGGACCTCGGAACCGGTGCCGATCAGGATGACCTGGGCGTCCACGGTCTGACCGTCCTTGGAGGCTTCGGCCAGGACATATCCGCCGTTGGCCACGCCGGCGGTGGAACCGAAGGTGTCACCCTCGGCTTCGCCTTCGCCCCGGGCGTAGGTGGGGATGTTCTGGCGGGTCAGGACGATGCCGGCCGGGTTCGCGTGGTTCTCCAGCATGACCTTCCACGCTGCCGAGACTTCGTTGGCGTCGCCGGGACGGACCACGTCCAGGCCCGGAATGGCGCGGAGGGAGGAGAGCTGCTCAACCGGCTGGTGGGTGGGGCCGTCCTCGCCCAGGCCGATCGAGTCGTGCGTCCAGACGTAGAGGGACGGCACACCCATGAGGGCGCCGAGACGGATGGCCGGGCGCTGGTAGTCGCTGAAGATCAGGAACGTACCGGAGAACGCGCGGGTCTTGCCGTGCAGGGCGATGCCGTTCACGATCGAGGCCGCGGCGTGTTCGCGGATGCCGAAGTGCAGCACACGTCCGTAGGGGTTGCCGGACCAGGCGTCGGTCTGCTTGGACGCCGGAACGAACGACGGCGAGCCCTCGATTGTGGTGTTGTTCGACTCTGCGAGGTCGGCCGAGCCGCCCCACAGTTCCGGCATGACCGGGCCGATGGCGTTCAGCACCTTGCCCGAGGCGGCGCGGGTGGACACGTCCTTGCCGGCCGGGAAGACCGGCAGGGCTGCGTCCAGTTCGGACGGAAGCTTGCGGGCCTCGACCCGCTCCAGCAGGGCAGCGGCGTCCGGGTTGGCGGACTGCCATGCGGTGAAGGACTCTTCCCATTCCTTGCGGGCGTGGGCGCCGCGGTCCACGACGGCGCGGGCGTGGGCCAGCACGTCCTCGTCCACCTCGAAGGACTTCTCGGGGTCGAAGCCGAGAACTTCCTTCAGTGCTGCAACTTCTTCCGAGCCCAGGGCGGAGCCGTGGATCTTGCCGGTGTTCTGCTTCTTCGGCGCCGGGTAGCCGATGATGGTCCGCAGCGAAACGATGGAGGGCTTGGACGTCTCGGCCTTGGCGGCCAGAAGCGCCGAGTACAGCTCCTGGACGTCTTCCTTGTATTCACCGGTCTTGGTCCAGTCAACGCGCTGGACGTGCCAGCCGTAGGCTTCGTAGCGCTTCAGGACATCCTCGGTGAAGGCGATGTCGGTGTCATCCTCGATCGAGATGTGGTTCTCGTCGTAGATGACCACGAGGTTGCCGAGCTCCTGGTGGCCGGCCAGGGACGAGGCCTCGGAGGTGACACCTTCCTGGAGGTCGCCGTCGGAAGCAATGACCCAGATGGTGTGGTCAAACGGGGACGTGCCGGGGGCGGCGTCGGCGTCGAACAGGCCGCGCTGGCGGCGCTGGGAGTAGGCGAAGCCCACAGAGGACGCCAGGCCCTGGCCCAGCGGGCCGGTGGTGATTTCCACGCCGGCCGTGTGCCTGTACTCGGGGTGCCCCGGTGTCAGCGAGCCCCAGGTGCGAAGGGCCTGCAGGTCCTTCAGCTCCAGGCCATACCCGGAGAGGAACAGCTGGATGTACAGGGTCAGGGAGGTGTGACCGGGGGACAGGACGAACCGGTCACGGCCGATCCAGTCGGGGTTCTGCGGGTCGTGGCGCATCATCTTCTGAAAGAGAAGGTATGCGGCCGGAGCCAGGCTCATTGCGGTGCCGGGGTGGCCGTTGCCCACCTTTTCGACGGCGTCGGCGGCCAGGACACGTACGGTGTCAACGGCGCGCTGGTCCAGATCGGTCCATGACAGTTCTTGCTCTTCCAAATGTGGCACGAATCCGGGCCCCTCTCTGTGCTGATGGCAGGCGGTAGGGACAGGTCGCAGGAGGGCACAGTTTGGTGCCCGCTGCGTTTTTGTCTACCAGCCGTTCACCATTGAAACGTTGATCTTCATTCAGTCGCTGGACAGAGTGGGAATGCGGATTTTCACCGTCTCCCACTGCGCGCTGATCTGCTGACAGCTTAGCTCTATTCCACAGTTCGGGCAGGGGAAATCTCAGTAGATGGACGCAATTTTTGTTTTGTGAACCGTCTTTTTTTGGCCGCTGCGTTAATGTGATCGAAGCAGGCTCGGAGGAATCATTTTCAGTGAATTGCCGCGTCGGGCGGCTGCCGCGGACGCACGCCGGACCGCGGTATGATATCGGGAGGCCACCGGCGTACAGGCAGGGACCGCGCAGCGGACTTTCCAGCCCGTCAACCGCCGTTGAGGGATCATTCCGGACCAGGATTCGGGCAGATCAGTCAGACCACACAGCCAGACAGAACAGAGTGACTGCCAACGTGAGCACAACAGATACGCCGCTGACCTCAGCCAGGGTCCACGGAAGAGCCGGATTAGCACGCAAGGCCAAGGCGTACCTTGCTCTCACCAAACCGCGGGTCATTGAACTTCTGCTCGTGAGCACGCTGCCCACCATGATCTATGCCCAGCGCGGGTTTCCGTCCCTGGGCCTGATCCTTGCAACGCTTGTGGGTGGGGCCTTCGCGGCCGGCAGCGCGGGTGCCTTCAACTGCTACATCGACCGTGACATCGACAAGCTGATGCACCGCACGGAAAAGCGGCCGCTGGTCACCGGCGAAGTCACCCCGCGCGAAGCGCTGGTGTTCGCCTGGCTCCTGGGCGCGGCCGCCATCGCCATTCTCTGGTTCGGCGCCAATCCGCTGTCGGCCTGGCTGGGCCTGGGCGCCATCCTGTTCTACGTGGTGATCTACACCATGATCCTCAAGCGCCGCACGGCGCAGAACATAGTCTGGGGCGGCGCAGCCGGCTGCTTCCCGGTGCTGATCGCCTGGTCCGCTGTCACCAACACGGTCGAGTGGCCCGCCGTCGTGCTGTTCATGGTGATTTTCCTGTGGACGCCGCCGCATTACTGGCCGCTGTCCATGAGGTACGGCGAGGACTACCGGAACGCCAACGTGCCCATGCTGGGCGCCATCGCAGGCGCCAGGGTGGTGTCCGTGCAGGTGGTCCTTTATGCGTGGGCCATGGTTGCGTGTTCCCTGCTGATGGTTCCGACCGGCGGCGCCGGATGGGTCTACACGGTCACGGCCGTCGTGGCCGGTGCATGGTTCCTGTACGAATCGCACGCGCTGTACAACCGGGCGCAGGGCGGGGACCTCTCGGACAAGGGCGCCATGAAGGTCTTCCACGGCTCCATCAGCTACCTGACGCTGTTGTTCATCGCCCTGGCCGTCGACCCGTTCGTGGGCTCGGCCATCATGGCCGGCTAGCCCCAACCCAACCGCTCCCGCACTTTCGCAGCCACAAGGCCAACGCTCCCTCACTTTCGGTGCCGATAAAAGCAAACGCTCCCTCACACCATGTGAGGGAGCGTTGCCGTTGGGGCGGCAGTAGGTGAGGGAGCGTTGGATGGATGGGGGCTAGTGCGCCGGGCTGTAACGCGCGACGTCCCATGCATTCGTGGCGGCACTCATGAGCATTGCGGCGCCCAGCATGTGCGCGCCCACCAGGAGCGCCGGTATGCCGTTGTAGTACTGGGTGAAGCCGATGACGGCCTGCAGCAGGGTGACGCCCAGCAGCATCAGCACGGCTGAGCGGAACGGCCCCGCGATGCGGCGTTGGAAGACCATATAGCAGGCGAACAGCGTCCCGGCGGTGATCAGGTAAGCGGGGACGGCATGGACGTGCGAAAACAGATCCCAGTCGAGGCCGTTGCGGGGCGCCTCGGCGTCCCCGGCGTGCGGACCGGCGCCGGTGACCACGACGCCCAGCATGACGGCCACGGCGGAGAACAGGGCGACGGCGGTCATCACCGGACGCGCGACGCCCGGCAATGCAGGCAACACGTGGGTCATGTAGCGGCCGGTTCGTCCGTACGCGCGGTTGACGAGGAGCGTGGCAAACACCACGAGCGCCATGGAGACGAGGAAGTGCAGTCCCACCACCCAGGGGTTCAGCTTGGTGAGGACCGTGATCCCGCCGATGACGGCCTGGGCCGGGATGCTGGCCAGGAGACCCAGGGCCAGGAGGAACAGGTCCTTCCGCTCCTTCCGCAGGTTCCACAGGTAGACGAGCATCAGCGCCGCCACGGCGGCGAGGGCGAACGTCAGGAGCCGGTTGCCGAACTCGATGAAGCCGTGGATGCCCATTTCCGGGGTGTTCACGAGGGAGGCTTCGGTGCAGCGGGGCCAGGTGGGGCATCCCAGGCCGGAGGCGGTGAGCCGGACGGCGCCGCCGGTGACCACCAGGATCGTCTGGCCGATCAGGGAAAGCACCGCGAGCCGGCGGACGGCCGCATCTACGGTTACAGGCAGCCGGGACGTTATGCGGCTGACCATCTGGGGGAGGCGCGAAGCCGTGCTCACGGTTTTTCTCAATTCCACTTGAACCAACGGATGGCTGCCGCGCCGGCAAGAACCAGCCACAGCAGCAGAATAAGGACGGCGTCGCCGTTGACTGCGCCGTGCAGGAAGGCATCGCGCAGCCCTTCGCCGAGCGCCCCGGAGGGCAGCAGATGCACGACGTCCTGGGCCATGCTCGGCAGCCGCTCTGCCGGGATCACGATGCCGCCGAGGGCTCCCAAGAGGATCCACAGCAGGTTGGTGATGGCGAGCGTGGCCTCGGGCCGCACCGTGCCGGCAACCAGCAGCCCCAGCGCCGTGAAGGCGGCGGCGCCGAGCACCAGCAGGCTCAGGCCCGGTACCCATCCGGATGCATCCGGCCGCCAGCCAAGGGAGAACGCAACGGCGGAGACCACGAGGATCTGCAATGCGAGCACGGCCAGGACGGCGAGGATCTTGCCGGCGATGAGCCCGGTGCGGCCCAGCGGAGTGGTGGACAGGAAGCGCAGCACACCATAGCGGCGGTCAAAGCCCGTCGAAATGCCCTGCCCCGTGAACGCCGTCGACATCGCGCAGAGTGCGAGGATGCCCGGCACGGCCGCGTTGATCCTGCTGTCGCCCATGCCGTCCAGCAGCGGTGTGACGGTGAGGCCGACCAGGGCCAGGAGCGGCAGCACGACGGCCAGAATCAGCTGTTCGCCGTTTCGGAGCATGGTGGCTGCTTCGTATTTGCCCTGCAGGATGATGCGGCGGAGGAGGGGAGCGGCAGGGCTGCCAAGCGTGGATGTCATCGGACGTCCCTTCCGGATATGTCGAGGAAAACGTCTTCGAGGCTGCGCGCCTCCATGCTCATCGATCCGGGCATCACGCCGTGTTGCGCCCACCAGGCGGTGAGGGCGGCAAGATCGTCCGGAGTGAGTGCTCCCGTGGCCGAGTAGCTGCCCGCCCGCGTTTCCCGGATTTCCACCTCGGCAGGCAGCACACCGGCGAAGTCGAGTCCGGGCAACGCCTCGAAGTGCAGGGTGCGGACGTGTCCCTTGTGGGTCATCTCGGGCGTCTGGTGCTGCAGCAGCTGGGCGACGGTGCCCTCCGCCACGTTCCTGCCGGCGTCGATGATGTAGACGTAGTCGGCAAGCCGCTGGGCGTCGTCCATCAGGTGCGTGGTCAGGATGATTCCCATCCCGCTGTCCCGGAGCTCCGAGATCAGCCCGAACACGAGTTGGCGGGACTGGGGATCCAGTCCCGCGCTGGGCTCGTCCAGGAACAGCACTTCCGGGTTGCCGATGAGGGCGGCCGCGAGGGCAAGCCGCTGCTTCTGGCCGCCGGAGAGCCGCCGGACGCTGGTCCGGCTGAACGTGTCAATGCCGAGCCGCTCTACGAGTTCGTTCAGCGGCTTGGGGTTCCGGTACATTCCGGCGATGTGGCGGAGGAGGGGTAGGGGACGGGCCGACGGCGGGAGGCCGCCTTCCTGGAGCATGACACCCACGCGGGACCGCAGGTCAGCGCCGGCGTTGCCGGGATCCTGGCCGAGCAGGGAAATCGTTCCGCCGGAGCGCTTCTGCAGCCCCTGGGCGCATTCGATAGTGGTGGTCTTGCCGGCGCCGTTGGCACCGAGCAGCGCGGTGACCTCGCCGCGTACTGCGACCAGTGAGACGTCGCTCACCACCCTCAGCATCCTGCCATCGAGGGTGGGCAGCGGACCTACGTCCTTAATGAGCCCGTTGATGGCAAGAACGGGGGATTTGGGGGATCGCACCCAAGCATTCTACGTGAAGTAGTACTGTCTTTTCCGTGCCTTACGTCGCCGCAGGTCACCCCTGCCGTCCGCGGGGCAGGCCAGCCTTGCCTTACTGGATGGGTGGAGTAAATTACGACATGATTGTGTTGTGTATTCCATGAGAAAGCCCACTTCCCTGCCTCAGGCTGGGCCTGGCGCGCGAGTCAGCGTGCTCCACGGTGGAAAACCGGCTGCCCACGGTGCAACAGCGCCGGCGGCCGACACCGACGAGCGCACGCGTGATCGCGTCCTCAGTGCGGTGCTGGAACACGGCCCCGTCAGCGCGGCGGAACTCGGCGATCTGCTCGGCTTTACCCCCGCTGCCGTCCGCCGCCACCTGGACCATTTGTCCCGCGCCGGCGTCATCGAAGTCAAGCGCGTCGCAAGGGCAGGCAGCGGCGCCGGCCGTCCCGCGCGCCGCTATGTGCTGAGTTCGCAGGGCCAGTCCACGTTGGGCGATGACTACCTGAACATCGCCAGCCTGGCGCTCAAACAGCTCAAGGAAATCGCCGGCGCCGATGCGGTCCGCACGTTCGCCGTCGAGCGCTTCGCCGAGATGGAACGCCGCTACGCCCCCGAAGTGGAGCAGGCCGGGACGGACATCACGGCCCGCGCGCAGGCGCTCTCAGCCGCCCTGTCCCGCGACGGCTTCGTGTCCTCCACAGCCTCCATCGACGCCAAGGCACCGCTGCCGGCGGCTCTTTCCAGCGTGCAGCTGTGCCAGGGCCACTGTCCCATCCAGCAGCTGGCCACCCAGTTCCCGGTGTTCTGCGACGCGGAAACCGAGATGTTCTCGCGCCTCGTAGGCGTCGATGTCCGCAGGCTGTCGACTCTCGCACGCGGCGGCCACGTCTGCACCACCCACATACCAACAGGCCGTCCGGCCGCGACCGGGGCCGAAACCCCCGGAACCCGGCAGGACACCCTGCACGAAGTATCCAACCATCTGCAAGAAAGGCCGCTATGACGGACCAACTATCAGAGAAAACGGTTGCTGAGACTGCTGTCATTTCGGAGATTCTGGAAAAGAACCCCGAGCTGCACGGCATCGGCACCTACGAGTACGGCTGGGCCGACAAGAACGACGTGGGCGCAAATGCCCGGCGCGGTCTTAACGAGGACGTGGTCCGCGACATTTCGGCCAAGAAGAGCGAGCCGGAATGGATGCTGGACCTGCGTCTCAAGGGCCTGAAGTACTTCGACCGTAAGCCCATGCCCACCTGGGGCGCGGACCTGTCCGGAATCGACTTCGACAACATCAAGTACTTCGTGCGTTCCACGGAGAAGCAGGCTGCCACGTGGGAAGACCTGCCTGAGGACATCCGCAACACGTATGAAAAGCTCGGCATCCCGGAAGCCGAGCGCAGCCGCCTGGTCTCCGGTGTGGCAGCACAGTACGAGTCCGAGGTGGTCTACCACCAGATCCGCGAGGACCTCGAAGCCCAGGGCGTCATCTTCCTGGACACGGACACCGCCCTGCGCGAGCACCCGGAGATCTTCCAGGAGTACTTCGGCACCATCATTCCGGTGGGCGACAACAAGTTTGCCTCGCTGAACACGGCCGTCTGGTCCGGCGGTTCCTTCGTGTACGTTCCCAAGGGCGTCCACGTGGACATTCCGCTGCAGGCCTACTTCCGCATCAACACGGAAAACATGGGCCAGTTCGAGCGCACCCTGATCATCGCGGACGAGGACTCCTACGTTCACTACATCGAAGGCTGCACGGCTCCGATCTACACCTCGGACTCCCTGCACTCCGCCGTCGTGGAAATCGTGGTCAAGAAGGGCGCCCGCGTCCGGTACACCACCATCCAGAACTGGTCCAACAACGTGTACAACCTGGTGACCAAGCGCGCCATCTGCGAAGAGGGCGCCACCATGGAGTGGATCGATGGCAACATCGGCTCCAAGGTCACCATGAAGTACCCTGCCGTCTACCTGACGGGCGAGCACGCCAAGGGCGAGACCCTGTCCATCGCGTTCGCCGGCGAAGGCCAGCACCAGGACACCGGTTCCAAGATGGTCCACATCGCGCCGAACACCAAGAGCTCCATCATCTCCAAGTCCGTGGCCCGTGGCGGCGGACGCGCAGCCTACCGCGGCCTGGTCCAGATCCGCGAAGGCGCCAAGCACTCGGCCAACACCGTGCGCTGTGACGCCCTGCTCGTGGACACCATCAGCCGTTCGGACACCTACCCCTACATCGACATCCGCGAGGATGACGTCCAGCTGGGTCACGAGGCAACTGTCTCGCGCGTTTCCGAAGAGCAGCTTTTCTACCTCATGTCCCGCGGCATGCGTGAAGACGAAGCCATGGCCATGATCGTGCGCGGCTTCATCGAGCCGATCGCCCGTGAGCTGCCCATGGAATACGCCCTCGAGCTGAACCGCCTCATTGAACTCCAGATGGAAGGATCCGTCGGTTAATGACTGCCGAAATTACTACTGAGAAGGCCCGCATCGGCGCCCCTTCCATCGCAGGGTTCACCGAGGAAGGCGAGGGACTGGTCTCCGCCAAGGTTGACCACAGCCACAACCACGGCGTCACCGTCATGTCGTCGCGCGCCGAACGGCTCACGAGCTTCGACGTCGCCGACTTCGCACTGCCCACCGGCCGTGAGGAGGAATGGCGCTTCAGCCCGGTCCGCGGGCTGGCCAACCTCCTGTCGGACACCGCGACGGATGTCGATCCGGAGCCGGCTGCCGCTTTCACCGTGGACGCGCCGGAAGGCTACCTCCGCACCCCGCTGGCTCCCGGTGCCGCACCGCGCGGAACTGTCCTGACCCCGGCCGACCGTGCCGCCGTCGTCGCCTCCGCCAACGCGGACGAGGCCCTGCACCTGGTCATCCCGGCGGAAGCCGAGCCGGCTGAGCCGCTGCGGATCCTGGTCCACGGTGCCGGCGCCGGACGCCGCTCCAACGCCCACTTCGTGCTTGAGGCGGGTGCAAACTCGCGCAGCGTCGTGATCGTGGAGCACACCGGCGCGGCCGACCACAACGGCAACCTGGAAGTCATCGTCGGCGAGGGCGCAAAGCTCACCGTGATCTCCGTGCAGCTCTGGGAAGACGACGCCAAGCACCTGGGCCAGCATGACGCTCAGGTGGGCAAGGACGCTGTGTACAAGCACATCGCCGTGTCCCTGGGCGGGTCCATCGTCCGGCTCAACTCCAACGTCCGCTTCGCGGGCGAAGGCGCCGAGGCCGAACTGCTGGGCCTCTACTACGCCGATGCCGGCCAGCACCTGGAGCACCGGTCCTTCGTTGACCACAACGAGCCGAACTGCAAGTCCAACGTGCTGTACAAGGGCGCCCTGCAGGGCAAGAACGCGCACACCGTGTGGGTGGGCGACGTCCTGATCCAGAAGCAGGCCCTGGGCACCGACTCCTACGAGAAAAACCAGAACCTGGTGCTGACGGACGGCTGCCGGGCGGACTCGGTTCCGAACCTCGAGATCGAAACCGGTCTTATCGAAGGTGCCGGACACGCGAGCTCCACCGGTCGCTTTGACGACGAACACCTGTTCTACCTCATGGCACGCGGCATTCCGGAAGAGGTGGCACGGCGGCTCGTCGTGCGCGGCTTCCTCAACGAGATCATCCAGCAGATCAAGGTTCCGGCACTCGAGGAGCGCCTGACTGCGGCTGTTGAGCGCGAACTCGCCGCAACGAATTCCTAAGCAGCCCGGAAAGTACAGGATTACGGATGACTGAACAGCCAAATGGCGAGCTCGTCTGCAACGTCAACGAGATCCAGCCTAAGCAGGCCCTGCGGATCCTGATCGATGACTACCCCGTCGCGATCGTCAAGGACTCCATGGGAGAGATCCACGCCATTGGGGACACCTGCTCGCACGCGGACATCTCCCTCTCCGAGGGTGAGGTCGAAGGCTGCGCCATCGAGTGCTGGGGCCACGGTTCGCAGTTCGACCTGCGCACCGGCGAACCGCTCCAGCTGCCGGCCTACGATCCCGTGCCCGTGTTTGCGGTGGAGATCGTCGGAGACGAGGTCTACGTCGACTTCACCAAGGTCCTGAACGGCGCCGAGGCTCCCAACTTCAGCTAGTTCGTCCTGTACTAAACCACCTAACTTCCAGACTAAAAGACCGCACCACCGCCGCAAGGGCAGGTGCAGAGGAGAACACGACACATGTCTACTCTTGAGATCAAGGACCTGCACGTCAGCATCGACACCGAGCAGGGCACCAAAGAGATCCTGAAGGGCGTCAGCCTGATCATCCGCACGGGTGAGACCCACGCCATCATGGGCCCCAACGGCTCGGGCAAGTCCACCTTGGCGTCCACCATCGCGGGCCACCCCCGCTACAACGTCACGGGCGGTTCCATCACCCTGGACGGCGAAGATGTCCTCGCCATGAGCGTTGACGAGCGCGCCCGCGCCGGCCTCTTCCTGGCCATGCAGTACCCGGTGGAGGTCCCCGGCGTGACCATGACCAACTTCCTGCGCACGGCCAAGACGGCCATCGACGGCGAAGCCCCGGCGCTGCGCACCTGGACCAAGGACGTCAAGTCCGCCATGCAGCAGCTGCGCATCGACGCCGACTTCGCCCAGCGCAACGTCAACGAAGGTTTCTCCGGCGGCGAGAAGAAGCGCGTGGAGATCCTCCAGCTCGAGCTCTTCAAGCCCAAGTTCGCCGTGCTGGACGAGACTGACTCCGGTCTGGACGTCGACGCCCTCAAGGTCGTCTCCGAGGGCGTCAACCGCGCCCACGCCGCAGGCAACATGGGCACGCTGCTCATCACGCACTACACCCGCATCCTGCGCTACATCAAGCCTGAGTTCGTCCACGTCTTCGTTGACGGCCAGGTTGTTGAAGAAGGCGGCCCGGAGCTTGCCGACCGCCTTGAAGAAGAAGGCTACGACCGGTACGCCAAGGGCGCCGGATCAGCCTCGATCCCTGCCGCCGCAGCCCAGGTCTGATAAGGACACGCCATGACTGAAATCGAGGCAGCCCGCACCGGGCTGGACGAAGTCGAAGAGGCACTCAAGGACGTCATCGACCCCGAACTCGGGGTCAACATCGTGGACCTCGGGCTGCTCTACGGCCTGAAGTACTCCGAGGATGACGGCGCACTGCTGATCGACATGACCCTCACCACCGCTGCATGCCCGCTCACCGATGTGCTTGAAGAGCAGGTCGGCAAGGCGCTTGACGGCGTTGTGGACGAGTGGCGCCTGAACTGGGTGTGGATGCCGCCATGGGGTCCGGAGCGGATCACCGACGACGGCAAGGACCAGATGCGCGCCCTCGGGTTCAACATCTAAAAGCGAATACAGCACGACGACGGCGGGCCCACCTTCCAGTGAAGGTGGGCCCGCCGTCGGCGTACTCCCGCCGGCCCCCTAACCTCGCAAGCTCGGCCAGGGAACCCCGCCGGCGTGGGCCCACCCTTTGGCGGGAAGCCCCTACAGTGTGGCGGCCCTGAAAGTGTCGCACTGGGCAATGTCGCCCGTCTGGTAGCCCCGGTAGAACCAGTTCTGCCGCTGCGCACTCGAGCCGTGCGTCCATGCCTCGGGCGTGACGCGGCCGGTGGCTGCCTTCTGGATGCGGTCATCTCCGACGGCGGACGCGGCCGAGAGGGCGTCGTTCAGGTCTTTCTGGGTCAGCGGCTCGAGGAACGGCTGGCCCGTCTTTGGATCCTTCTGCGTGGTGGCGTACCGGGTCCAGAGACCGGCGTAGCAGTCCGCCTGCAGTTCCACGCGGACGGCGCCCGACTCGGGCCCGCGCGGATCCCGCTGCGCCCTGTCCAGGTTCCCGAGCACGTTCTGGACGTGGTGCCCGAACTCGTGCGCCACCACATACTCCTGGGCCAGCGGACCTCCGGAGGAGCCGAAGCGGTCCACGAGGTCTTGGAAGAAGCCGGGATCGAAGTAGGCAGTGGTGTCGGCAGGACAATAGAAGGGGCCCACCTCGGACGTGGCGGCCCCGCAGCCGGTATTTGTGCCTACCTCGAAGAGAACTGTCTTCGGACGCGGATACTCGACGTTGTACTCGGCCAGATACGCGGGCCAGAACGCATTGAGGCTGTTCACCGTGCCGGTGATCCGGCAGTCGAGCCGCTGGTCGGCGTCGGAGCCAAGTTTGCACTCGGCAGGGGCCGTTCCCTGGCTCACGCCGGGCTGTTCCTGCCCCGTGCCGATGAGCCCCTCAAGCAATTGCAGATTGATACCGAACAGGGCGGCAAGGAGCAGGACGACGCCCCCGCCGATACCGCCGCCGATCTTCGTGCCGCGGCCCATTCCGCCGCCGCGACGGTCTTCCACCTGGGATGGGTCGAGTTCGACGCCGTCATTGAAGCTCATGCTGTCACAATAGTCTTCCCGAGCAGGGCCGGGCAGGTTCCGCCGGTAAAGTTGATCCGATGCCTTTTCTCAACAGACTCCAGCGCTGGGCAGCTGAACGCCCCGACGACACCGCCGTCGTCGTGGCCGGCGAACGGCTCAGTTGGGGCGCGCTCCGCGACGAAGCGGAGGCCCTCGCCGCGGGCACTTCCGCTGAAATTAGTGTGCTCACCGAACGGAACTCCACACACTTCGCAGTCGCCTTCGCCGCCGCCGTGGCGGGCGAACGGCAATGCGCCGTCTTGGATCCGACGTGGCCGGAACCGATGCTGGCGGAGATTGTCCAGCTGCTCGGCCCGGCCGCCGAACCGGCCCCGGCGGCAGCCCGGGACTCCGTTGATGAGGACCAGCTGGCCGACGGGGATCCGGCATCGTCCTTCCTGATCGGGCTGACCTCCGGAACCACGTCCGTGCCGAAGGCGTTCACCCGCTCCCGCCGTTCCTGGCAGGAGTCCTTTGAGGCTTCCATAGAGTTTTTTGGCCTCAGCCAGGACGACAAGACCCTCGCACCCGGTCCGCTCGCGGCGAGCCTGAACCTCTACGCCCTCGCCGAGTGCCTCTACGCAGGCACCGAGTTCCATACGCTGGAGTCCTTCGACGTAGGCGACGTCCACACTGCCATCAGCCACGATGGCATCACCCGCCTGGTCCTGGTCCCCACCATGCTGCGCCTGCTCAGTGAGCGCGGGCTGACCGGCTGTGTTGACGCCTCCGGCGTGAAAACCATCATCTGCGCAGGTTCCAAGCTGGATGCCCGGACGCTGGAAGCGGCCAGGCGGTGGGCGCCAAACGCCACCATCTTCGAGTACTACGGCGCCTCCGAGCTGAGTTTCGTCTCCGGAACCGGCCTGCCCGCCGGCGTGCCCCTCGACGCCGGCGGTACGGGAATCGGCAGGCCATTCCCCGGGGTCGAAGTAAGGATTCTCGACGACGAAGGCCGGATTCTCCCGGAGGGGGCTGCGGGAAACATCTGCGTCCGCAGCGGCATGGTCAGCAACGGGTATCTGTGGGGCGATGACGGCCAGGCACTGCGGTGCTTCGACGGCTGGTTCACGGTGGGGGACCAGGGGTACCTGCAGGACGGGGAACTCCACATCCTGGGCCGGCGCTCCGACATGATCATCACGGCCGGCAAGAATGTCTACCCGCATGAGGTGGAACTCGCCCTGGCCTCCGTTCCCGGCGTCGCTTCGGCCGTCGCGGCCGGGATGGCCGACGACGTCCGGGGTCAACGCGTGGTCGCGGGGATTGTTCCGTCCCACGGCGGCCTTACAGCCACCCAGCTCAAGACCGGGCTCGAGGAAATCCTGCCCCGGGACAAACGGCCGCTCCAGTATTTCGCCCTCGCGGAGCTGCCGGTGACGGACCGGGGCAAGGTCAGCCGCGGCCTCATGCTTGACTGGATCACTGCCCGCGATTCCCGGGTCCGACGCCTTGTCTGAGAAGGCGCTGCCTGAGAAGGCGCAGTCTGAGAAGGCGCAGTCTGAGAAGGCGCTGCCCGCGGAGCGGCAGCCGGTCATCATCGCCGCCCTGCGGACGCCCATCTGCCGGGCTCACGGAGCGCTGAAGCACCTCCCTGCCCATGAACTCCTCGCGCCGGTCTTCAGGGCCCTGCTGGCCGAAACCGCCGTCGGCGGTTCTGAGCTGGCCGATGTGGTCATTGGCAATGCGGTGGGCGGCGGCGGGAACGTTGCGCGGCTCGCCGCCCTGGAGGCGGATTTGCCCGTGACAGTCCCCGGCCTCACAGTCGACCGGCAGTGTGGCTCCGGGCTGGATGCCATCGTCCTGGCGTCCCGGCTCGTCGCCTCGGGCGGCGGCGTGTATCTGGCCGGCGGAGTGGAAAGTATCAGTACCGCACCTTTGCGGGCACACCGGAACGACGACGGCGGCCCCGCCTTTTTCAGCCGCGCCCGGTTTGCGCCGGACAGCGTGGGCGATCCTGACATGGGTGTTGCCGCAGAGAATGTGGCGTCCGAGTTCCGCATCAGCCGGGACCGCCAGGATGAATTCGCGCTCCGCAGCCACCGCAGGGCTGTTGCCGCCGCCGGCTCAGGCGCGTTCGACCGGGAGATCGTTCCGCTGGAGGGGCCGGTGGGCCCGGTGACAGCCGACGACGGCCCCCGGCCCAGGCTCACTGAGGCCCTCATGGCGAGGTTCCCGGCCGCGTTTGTCGGATCCGGGACCGTCACGGCCGGGAACTCCTGCTTCGACGCGGACGGCGCTGCCGCCGTCGTCATCACGTCACTGGCCCGCGCCCGGGAACTGGGCGCGACAGACGCCCTGGTGGTTCTGGGGACGGAAACGGCCGGCGTGGAGCCGCGGCTTCTCGGCATCGGGGCGGCATCCGCTGCCTCGCGGCTGCTGGTGTCGCGGGGTGAAACCGCCGGCTCCGTGGACCTGGTGGAGTTTAATGAGGCGTTCGCTTCCCAGACTCTCGCGTGCCTGGACAGCCTGCGAATTGATCCGCTCCGGGCCAATGCCGACGGCGGGGCGCTGGCCTTCGGGCACGCGTACGGAGCGTCCGGCGCCGTCCTGGTTACGAGGCTCCTGGCGCAGGCCCGGCGGACCCCGGACGAGGAAAAGCTCGCCCTGGCGATGATCAGCATCGCCGGTGGAATGGGCACGGCTGCCCTGTTCAGGTACGCCCGGCTCTAGGAACCGGCTCCAGGAACCCGCGCGTGGTCCGTGTGCGGGGGCTGGCCGTCGTCGGCTTCTCCGAGGCCGCGGGCGGCCAGCGCATCCCCGGTGTGGCGGGCGTAGGCAACGGTGGTGATGAAAACCGGCAGGACCAGGGCACGCGGGTTGCGTTCCAGACCGCGGGCCCTTGCCGAGTCCCGGACGTCCGCATAGGCCCCGGCGATGAAGGGGATGCTGCGCAGCATGATGGCGATGGTGAGGGCGAACCGTTCGGGGTCCGCCCCGAAGCGGGTGAACGGCCGGGCCAGGGACACCACGCCGTCGAGCAGCCGTTGCAGCGGCGTGCTGGCTGTCAGCAGCGACGCCGCGACGACGCAGAGCAGGATGTTCAGGACAATGCGGGCGGCTACGGGCGCTCCGAGCTGCCACCACTGGAACAGGCCGATGGCCAGCAGCACGGGCAGCAGCGGGCGGACGGCGCGCAGGAGGCGGGCGGGTCCCGCCCCGCTGAGCAGGAACAGCGTGCACATCAGGGCAAGGGCCCCCGCCGCCAGCCGCCAGTCGACGATCAGGAATGACGCCATGCCGCACCCCCCCACCACCAGGAATTTGAGCCACAGGGGCGTGCGGTGGATCAGGGAGGTCCCCGGAACATAGTTGGCCAGCAGGAAGCCGTGGCCTCTCACGGCGCGTCGCCGCGGTCCGCGCCGGCGCGGTCGGGGACCTCAAGGCCGGCGGCGCAGAGCGAGCGGTAGTACGCGACTGCCGCGGCAGCACCGCCGTCGAACGCGATCCTGCCGGCCTCAACCACCAGCACGCGGTCCATGTCCAGCGCGAGCTCAAGGTCGTGGGTGGACATGATGATCTGCTGGCGCAGCCCGTCGATGGTGCCGCGCAGCAGTTCGCGGTTGCGGAGATCCAGGAGGGTGGACGGCTCGTCGAGGACCAGCACCTCGGGTTCCACTGCCAGCACAGCGGCAAGTGCCAGGAGCTGCCGTTCGCCGCCGGAGAGCTCGTAGATGCTCTGGTCACCCAGGGGCAGCAGGCCGAAGCGGGCCAGTGCGGCGTCGGCCCTTTCCCTGCGCTCCGCCCCGTTCCGGACCGAACGCCGAAGCGACAGCTCAACGTCCTCGCGGCCCGTCGGCATCACCAGCTGGGACAGCGGATCGGTGAAGACGAAGCCCACCTGCTGCCGGACCGCCCGCACGTGCCGGACAGTGTCTGAACCGTTGACGGTAACGGATCCCTCGCTGGGCGCGACAAGGCCGTTCAGCAGGCGCAGCAGCGTGGACTTACCGGATCCGTTGGCGCCGATCACACCGATGCGCCGTTCGGTCAGGCTGAGCGTGACGTCCTGGAGCAGCACCTTGGGCTCCGGGTGGCCGTCGACGGCGACCCGGACTCCGACGCTGCTGAGGGAAATGCTCACCGCTGGGTGGGTGACTGCTGTCCGGAGGAAGCCGTGGCGGAGGAAGCCGTGCCGGAGGTCGAGTCAGTCTGGGAGGCAGCGGCCGGTGAAGCCGGCGAAGCTGCCGCCGGCGGAGCGAGCGGGCGCACGCGGCGGACAAGCAGGTCAGGGAAGGCCTTGTGCAGGGCAAGGGCCACAGTCACCGCCAGGACGTTCTTGACGATGTCTCCCGGGTAGTACGCGAGGTCGGCGAGGAAGGCCTTGGACAGATCGAGCTTGGCATTGACCATCATGCCTAGCACGCCGAGAGCGTGGATGACGACAATGCTGGTGGCCATGGCGGCCAGGAAGAGGAAGAGGCCGCGGTACTTCAGGGTGCGACGGATCACGATGCTGGCGAGCCAGCCGACCGCTGCGGCGGCGAGGGGGAACGCGATGATGTAGCCGGCCGACGGGCCCGCCAGGATGCCCAGCCCGCTGCGTCCGCCGCTGAAGATGGGGAGCCCCGCGAGCCCAAGGAGCGTGTACAGTCCCACGGCGGCGAAGGCGCGGCCGGGACCGAGGGCCAGTCCGGTCAGCATCACGGCAAGGGTCTGGAGCGTGATGGGGACACCCAGTCCGCCGACGGGAATAGCGGCGACGAGGGCGGATCCGGCGACGAGCGCGGCGAAGACGGCGATGAGGCCGAGGTCGGTGGCGTTCCAGCGCGGGCGTCGGTGCGTGGACACGGGATGGGTCTGGGGCATGGGAGGTCCTGTCGGAGAGATACAAACAATTATCAGCTGGTGTTGACGTTACTTGCCCTGGAATAAATCAATTTTGTAGCTGTTCCACAAGGTGGAGGCAGTGGGACTGACTGTGGGGAACAAACATGTCGTGTCGGCGTCGTAACCGCGAGAGGGGCTCCGGTTAGCGGGCCGGGCTCTGGCCGGTAGACTTGTAGGGGCCGTTCTCTCGGCCGCACCGCCCCGGCACCCACGAGCCTCCACCGCTTGATGTCCGCTGTGCCGCTGCGTTACCTGTTGTGAAAGGCCTTACCTGCTTTGATTACCGTCCAGGATCTTGAACTGCGCGCCGGCGCCCGGCTGCTCATGGATCGGGTGAGCTTCCGGATCGACAAGGGGGACAAGATCGGCCTTGTGGGCCGGAACGGTGCAGGAAAGACCACCCTGACGCGCGTGCTGGCAGGGGAGGGCCTCCCGGCTGCCGGCAAGGTGACCCGGAGCGGCGAGATCGGGTACCTGCCGCAGGATCCTCGCACGCCGGACATGGAGCAGCTGGCGCGGGACCGGATCCTCTCCGCGCGGGGCCTGGATATTGTGGTCGGCAAACTGCGGGTGGCCCACGAGGAGATGGCCAGTGAGGACGCCGCCGTCCAGCGCAAGGCCATGAACCGCTACGACCGTCTTGAATCGGAATTCCTGGCCGGGGGCGGCTATGCCGCGGAGGCGGAAGCGGCCGCCATTTCCTCCAACCTTGCCTTGCCGGACCGCATCCTGAACCAGCCGCTTAAGACTCTCTCCGGTGGCCAGCGCCGCCGCGTGGAGCTCGCCCGCATCCTGTACTCCGGTGCGGAGACCATGCTGCTGGATGAGCCCACCAACCACCTCGACGCGGACTCGATCGCCTGGCTCCGTGACTTCCTCAAGAACCACCAGGGCGGCCTGATCGTGATCAGCCACGACACCGAACTGCTCGAAGCCACTGTCAACAAGGTGTTCCTGCTCGACGCCAACCGGGCCCAGATTGATTTCTACAACATGGACTGGAAGCGATACCTGACGCAGCGGGAAACGGACGAACGGGCCCGCAAGCGGGAGCGTGCCAACGCCGAGAAGAAGGCGCAGGTTCTGTTCGACCAGGCCAACAAGATGCGTGCCAAGGCAACCAAGGCAGTGGCGGCACAGAACATGGCCAAGCGCGCCGAGCGTCTGCTGAGCGGGCTCGAGGCCGTGCGTGAAAACGACCGGGTTGCCGCCCTGCGCTTTCCGGATCCGTCGCCGTGCGGCAAGACTCCGCTCACCGCTGAGGGGCTCAGCAAGTCGTACGGTTCGCTCGAGATCTTCACGGATGTGGATCTGGCCATCGACCGCGGCTCCAAAGTGGTCATCCTGGGCCTCAACGGTGCGGGCAAGACCACGCTCCTGCGGATGCTGGCGGGCGTCGACAAGCCCGATACCGGTGATGTCATCGCCGGTCATGGCCTCAAGGTGGGGTACTACGCCCAGGAACACGACACCCTGGACGTTAACCGGACGGTACTTGAGAACATGCGCTCTTCGGCGCCGGACATGAAGGACGCCGAGGTCCGCGGGATCCTTGGCTCCTTCCTGTTCTCGGGGGACGACGTCGACAAGCCGGCCGGTGTTCTCTCCGGCGGCGAGAAGACGAGGCTTGCGCTGGCAACCATCGTGGCATCCAGCGCCAATGTGCTCCTGCTCGATGAGCCCACCAACAACCTGGACCCTGCCAGCCGTGCCGAAATCCTGGGCGCGCTGCGCAACTACAGTGGCGCCGTCGTCCTCGTCAGCCACGACGAAGGCGCGGTGGAGGCGCTGAACCCCGAGCGGGTGGTACTGCTGCCCGACGGCGTCGAGGACCACTGGAATGAGGATTACCTGGACCTGATCACGCTGGCCTAGGGCAGTTCCGCCGCGTCCCCGGGCTCCCAGCGCAGCAGGTCCCCGGGCTGGCAGTCCAGCACTTCGCAGAGCGCCTCAAGCGTGGTGAATCGCACCGCCTTGGCCCGGCCGTTCTTGAGTACTGCCAGGTTGGCGGGCGTGATCCCGACGCGGTCAGCGAGTACGCCCACAGGCATCTTGCGCTTGGCCAGCATCACATCGATGTCGACGACGATCGGCATCAAATCACCTCGTCCAGTTCACTCCTGAGGTGCTTCGCTTCAGCATCGCGCGCTACAGCCTGGGCCAGCAGTATCCGAAGTACCAGGACGATCAGTGCCGCCCCGGCGATCAGCAGGGATGCGCCGCAGATCAGGAGGACGATACCTGGGGCCGTTCCGCCCGGAGCGAGGATGACTGCAATCCCGAACATGAGCAATGACGCGGCCGCCACTGCGCCGAAGATGACATCCACGTACCGAAACGCAGCGTGAGAAAACACCGTTCCTCGACGCACCATGGTCAGCAGGCGCCATACGCACAGCAGGGTCACCTGAACGGTCATGATGCCCAGGACGACAATCGTGAGGAGTGCGATCCGCGGGCCGGTGGGAGCGCCGGCCTCCTCAAGGTCGTTGGAAAGCAGCGGCACCATCCACACCTGTACGAACAGCGAGCCGGCAAGCACCATCGTGAGCACAATGCGCAATGCGAGGATGGTCAGCTTTCCCATCAGAACTCCTTCTCCATCGAGTAACAATGAGATTGTATCGATAAACGGTAGATTGGCCAAGCTGTTCGTGGGGAAGATTGGCGGGTTGATGATCGGTGAGGGCCTTGGTGTTTCGGCGGCGGGATTGCGCCTTGATCGGGCGGTTGCGGGCCGGGGTACCTTGACGTAGCGATTCCGCAGCAGTCAACCGAAGGGCAAACGGACGCACCACATCCGTCCCTAATTTCAATCTACAGCGCTCACGGGGGCTTGCCGCAAGACCCGGGTTGTGCCGCAGAATTGAGCGCGCAACCTCGGGACCTGCAGGGGAGTAGCGACATGCGTGCGTTGTCGTCGACGAACCGTTTGCCTGGGGACCCGACGGGACGATTTGAGGGGAGCGGTCAGTGACGGACGCCGAAGTGATCATCGTGGGCGCGGGACCCACCGGCCTGATGCTTGCCGCTGAACTGTGCAAGGCGGGCGTGCGGCCGCTGGTAGTCGAGCGGCAGCCACAGATCCGGGAGATCCCGAAAGCTGGAGGTCTCGGCGGGCAGATACTCGAGCTGTTGCGCTACCGGGGCGAGCTTGAGCGATTCGAAGCGGCCAGCACCGCGCCCAGACCTGCTCCCCGGTTCCCGTTCGGCGGGATGCACGTGGATTTCAGCGGACTCGCAGATCCTCCGATGCAGGCCCTGCCGCTCCCGCAGCCGCAACTTGAGCGCGTCCTCGGCGACTACGCCGGTGGGCTCGGGGCCGACATCCGGCGCGGACTGAAGGTCGTCGGTGTGAGCCAGGACGACGGCACGGTGACCGTTGAGGTGCGCGGCCCGGACGGGCCCAACCGGTTGACCGCCCGATACCTCGTAGGCTGCGACGGTTCGCACAGCCCGGTTCGCGGCATGGCCGGGATTCCGTTCCCAGGCACCACGTATCCGGAGGTCCAGCGGCTCGCCGCGGTCACCGTCCCCGAGTCCGTGACAGTTCTCGAGAACGGCGACCTCGACGTCGCCGGGGTGGGCAGGATCAGCTTCGGTTTCACCCGGACCGAACGCGGCGAGTTTGCCGTGGGGTCGACCGACCCCGGGGTCCTGGTGCTCTTCACCAGCGAGGATGAGTCCGCCGACTACGACGACGACGAGCCGATGACCCTGGCCGAACTTCGGAGCAGCATCCGCCGCGTGCTCGGCGTGGAGCTGCCCCTGGGAAAGCCCACCCGGCTGACGCGATTCACCTTTCACGCGCGACAGGTCGAACGGTACCGAGACGGGCGGATCCTGCTGGCAGGCGATGCCGCTCACCTGTTTCCCGCCCCGGGCGTCGGGCTCGGCGCCGGAATGCTGGACGCCGTCAACCTTGGCTGGAAGCTGGCCGCCGCCGTCCACGGCTGGGCGCCCGCCGGCCTGCTGGACACCTATCACGACGAACGCCATCACGCCGGCGAACGCACACTGCTCCACACCCGGGCTCAGGTGGCCCTGCGGCGCGGCCATGACCTGGCCGCGGTGGCACTCCGCGAACTCTTCCAGGAACTGCTCGCCGACGAGCAGCCGTTGCGCCGCATTGGAGCCCTGATGGCCGGCTCCGACGTTCGCTACACGCCACCGGGTCCCGGCCACCACGCCTTGGCGGGGGTCTTCGCCCCGGATCTCACCCTGCAAACCGGGAACGGCACGGCCAGCGTCGCGGATCTCATGCACGCCGCTCGGCCTGTCCTCCTCGACCTCGCCAACCGTGCCGACCTCCGCGAGGCCGGACGGGCTTGGCGGCATCGCGTAGACATCCAGACCGGGACAACCATCGACCGTCCCGCCGACGCCCTCCTGATCCGCCCCGACGCCCACATCGCCTGGGCCGCGGCCGTCGACGAACCCGCCGCGACCGCTGTGCCGGCGCTTAGAGAAGCGCTCTCCGGCTGGTTCGGCACACCTTCGGATGTCGAAGAAACGTAGGTCAGGCTGTCGTACGGGACAGCCCGCAGTGCCCGGTATGCGATCGCTAGCCGGGCGTTCCGTCACGCTTCTTCTGGGCGAGCTGCTGTAGTTGCCATTCATGCACGTCGGGCAGCCAGTCCAACGTGGCCGATGGACCGATCCGCGGGTCGTCGGGAACACCGCCGTCCCGCAGGTCCTGCACGTACGCGCGATCCTGTTTGATTCGTGATCGTAGCTGCTCAGCTCCGCCGACTGAGCCGTGACCGGGGATGACGGCATCAACATCGTCGGCCACGCTCTCGAACATCCGCAACGCGGCGAGGTAGTCCTCTATCGGATTCGCAGCCTCCAGGTCGAGGAACGGCATCAGGATGTCAGAAAGCATGTCGCCGGCGACGAGGACGCCGCGCTCCTCGATCAACAGTGCCGCATGCCCTGGGGCATGGGCCTGGTGCTCGACGATCCGGACTCTGGGGCCATCCCAAGGAAACTGCGCAGCTTCGGCGGGCAGACCCGTAATGAGACCGAGCAGATCCATCGGGATCTCCGCGGCGAACTCCGGCGGTAGCCCCACGGCTATGCGGTCCTTCCAGTCTGCGTTCGACAGCAGATCTCGGATAGAAGCCGCGCAGCGGGCTGTACCGTAGCGGGGCGGGTCGCCGAAGTTCTCATGCCAAAGCACGTGGTCCCAATCAGCATGCGTCGAGAAGCCCGCCACGACGGGCTGGCCCAACTCGCGAAGGTCGTTTGCGAGGGCCGCCATTTCGCCGCCCGTTATACCGGGGTCGATGAGCAACACTCCGTCCCGGCCCTGCACGACAACGGAATTACTCTGGATGAACTCGCTCTCGTGAACTAGAACGCCCTCAGCAACTTCCTTCAGCATGAAATGCCTTCCGATTGTGGTTCTCAACCGCTTTTCGAGACGGTATTAGCTGGCGGTAGCTGGCGGTAGTAACTTGCAAGCAACTATGCCTAAGAACAATGGTTCACCTCCGGATGCCGAGGGTGGCGATGAGATCTTCGTGCAGCTCGAACCATATGCGGTGGAAGGAGTCGCGGTCCGTGGCGGTGAGCCAGGCCGGCTCCGTGGCAGCGTTTGCCAGTGCCTGCTCGAGCCGTTTCGCGTATCCGCTGAACCGCGGCAGCACTTCAGTCAGCCGGATTTCCAGATTCCTTAGCGCTGTCAGGGCCAGGGTGAAGGTTTGGCGCGTATCCTGGTCAATCCCGTCGTCTGGCCGTTGCCCGGCGGAAAGCCATTGGAGTTGGAGTTTGCTGCAGGCTGCTACAACGTCTTCGTTCAGGGATGCGAAGGCCGCGTGCGCGGCAGTGACCGCTGTACGGCCACCCGCGCTGTTCAGCTCCTCTGCCAGAAGCCGTTCGTTTTCGCTCCTGCCGGCGACGGTCAAGGACCATCCGCCGGTTCCGCCGAATGAGGAATGCACCGTCCAACGTTTGGCGCCGGCCTCAATGAGTAAACGTTCAACGTCGTGCGGGTCCTGTCCGAACCTTTCCGCAACTGGCCCAGTCTCCGCGAAGCCGAGCAGCCGCACTGCGTGGAGAGTGCGCAGCATCGCTTGCTGCTGCGCACTCATCGTGGAATAGCTTCCGGCGTGGCCGGGTTCTGGTGGACGGTTCCGCAGTTTCCGTCAACGGTGAGCGCCGCCCCGGTCTTGATGCGCGTCAGGGCGTCGGCTACGCCCAGGACGGCGGGAATGCCATGTTCGCGGGCCACGATAGCGGCGTGCGAAAGCATCCCGCCTGTTTCTGTAATAACAGCAGCGGCCACCCCGAACAGGGGCGTCCAGGCGGGATCGGTGGTGCGGCAGATCAGCACGTCCCCGGGCCTCACAGCGGAGAACTGGTCGACGCTGTGAACGGTTCGCGCAGTCCCGTACGCAACGCCCGGGCTGGCCCCCATTCCGATGAGAAGGGCGTCGGAGGCATCCATGTGTTCGATTCCGGCTTGCGCTTGAGGTGGCGGCTCCATGTCAGTCCGCCACACTTGTCTGTGGCCTGGCCTGGCCGACAGCCGGTCAAGCCTCTGCTGGGCGGCCTGCGCGGAGCGAAGACCGAGGTTCTGGGCAATTTGCGGCCAGGTAAGCCCCTCCGCCCGTGCGAGGAACAAGAGCGCGGTTTCCAGGCCATCCATCTCTGCCCGCGCAGCGGACATTAGGGTCAGGGCTGCCTGCACGTCGAGGGCATCGACCGGCTCTCCGCGACCGCTGCCGTTGGCCCGCCACAGGACATGCTGGATGAGGTCGACGGCGGACGGCGGCTGGCGCCCAACGAGCCACGGCCGGGCAGGGAGTTCGGATGCGCCTCTCTCCAGCAGCATCTGCGTCGCCCGGCTTTGCAGGCCGGCCTCCTGGGCGTCCCTGAATCCTCCGCCAGCCACTTCAGCTTCGCCCACTGCCGTCTCCCTCCCCGTTTAGCGGCGTCTACACCACCAGCCTCGGTCATCAACATCCTGTTGTCAACAGAGTGTTGATCATGCCCCCGCGGAAACCATGGTCAGCTTGCAGCAGACTCTGCGATGGCTTCAACGGCCTTGGTCAGTGCCTTCATGGATTCGGGTCCACCGTGTCCTTCGCCCTCCACGACCACCAGGTGGCTGGAGGCCCATCGCCGGTGAAGATTCCACGGGGTGCTGACTGGGCTGCTCACGTCCCGTCGACCGTGGATGAGGTAACCGGGAATGCCATCGAGCTCATGTACGCGGGACATGATGTCCTGGCCTTGCGTCAGGAATGCGTCGTTCGACCAGTAGTGCGTGACGAGGAGAGCAAACGTCATGCGCTGTCCCGCGTCTTCGGTCAACGGACCCGGCTGCCAGTGGGGATCCAGTGAGATGTGTGTTGCTTCCCATCGTTCCCATGCCAGCGCTGCCTTGAGGGCGTCGTCGCGGTCGGTGCCCGCCAACCGACGGGCGTAGGCCTCGACGATCCGTTCGCCGGGTTTGGTATCCGCGGCAGCCGCGAAGGCGTCCCAGGCCTCGGGGAAGATGCGCCCCACGCCCTCGGTGATCCACTGAACCTCGTCTCGGCTTGTGGTTGTCACTGCGACGAGAGCAATGCCGATCACTCGTTCCGGGTGTTCGAGGGCATAAGCGAGGGCGAGGGTGCTGCCCCAAGAGGCACCGGTGACGATCCACCTCTCAATCCCAAGGTGGCGACGAATCGCTTCGATATCACTGATCAAAGTCTGTGTTGTGTTCTCGCTGATGCGGTCCAAGTCATCCTGGGCGGCAGGCGTGCTTTTGCCGCATCCACGTTGATCCAGGCCGACAGTCCAGAACCGGGCCGGATCGTGTCGCCGGCGGTAGCCGCCCAAACCCAGGGAGCCGCCCGGGCCGCCATGAAGGTAAAGGACGGGCACACCCGCAGGCTCACCCGTTGCCTCCCAGTAGATCCTCGCGTTGGCAACGTCTACCCAGCCGCCGCTTGCCGCTGCGTATTCATCATTCATCAGCTCTACGATAGGCGCGTCCCGGCCCAAACTGGCAGAAGCTGCAGCTAGCTGGCGGCGGGCGCCTCGGGGCCGGCATCAATTGCCGCGGCAAGCAGCCGATCAAAGCTGGCTGTCCCGTTGTCAGGCGGGATCACGGTAAAGACCACAACCCATTTCTCGGGTGCATTCTTCTCCAGCGCTGAGCTACGTTCCACACGCAGGTTCAAGCCGGGCACGCCGTTGACGAGGAGCGGAAGCTGCTCGCCGCTCTTGACCAACTGCTGGAATTGCCTGACGGAGACACGGTCGCTGCGGGCGCCTGTCACTTCACTGATGGTGTCATTCACCGTCTTGGTCAGGTCCCGCATGAAGCTCTTCCGGCTCGACACTGAGGGGACGGTGAGTATTGCCGGGAAGATGACCATGAACAATGCGATGGCACCGAAATTTCGGAGGATGGGCAAGAAGAACATCGAGATCAGGCAGAGGACCAAACCAAGGACACTCAGCATGACGAACCTGATCAGCGGATCCTCACCAGGTCTCCTGGACCACCGGACGAGTGTGACTGTGTTCCTGCCCAGCTGATCGTGCTGTGTATTCTCCATGTTCAGTGCCCCTTCACTTCCATGAGCGCTTCAGCCAAGATGACTGCCTCGCGTGCTTCCTTGAGATCGCGACGCAGCCCCAGATCGGGAATGGTTGCGGCGGCACCGGTTGAGCCGGCAAGTTCAGAAAAGGACCTGCTGAGGTTTTCGCGGTCCTGTGACAGCATCCGGGACGAATTCAATTTGACCCTGCAAACCTCAAGCGCCAGCAGCGATTTGTCGATTGCCTCGCGGCGTCCTTGCATGACCGCTAACTTTTCCGT
Source organism: Arthrobacter sp. B2060 (assembly GCF_059090445.1). Classification (NCBI taxonomy): domain Bacteria; kingdom Bacillati; phylum Actinomycetota; class Actinomycetes; order Micrococcales; family Micrococcaceae; genus Arthrobacter; species Arthrobacter sp. B2060. Next base: position 112,949 of record NZ_JBNHFR010000013.1, on the reverse strand, counting down.
GACACGCAGTGTGCGGAGACGGAGCATGGATTCCATCTTGACTGCCATGTCGTGGAGTTCGCTGAGCCCGGTGTACGTCTGTGCCGTCCCGGTGCGCCGGGCCAGCTGCCCGGCCACGTGGATGCGACGGCGTTCCCATTTCCGCACGGCCGATTGATAGGGCTCCAAGAGCAAGGAGACAGCCTTCAGTGCCTTGTCCAGCGACGCCGCCCGCGTGCTCAGGCTGGAGGTCGCGGCGTCCAGCCTGGCGAGGAACGCGGCGGAGCTGTCGTGCGGCGGACCGTATTTAGTATTCATGTGTCACTCGCTGGCGGCGCCGCCAGAACGTGACCCGAACGCTCATGGCAAGAGAATAGAGGCTCGGAGCCCGTTGTCATAGGCTTCGGCGCCGGCTATTGCACCGCCTGCAGGCTAACGGACGCGTAACGTGTGGGCGCCGGTGATTCTCCGCAGCTCTTCGTAGCTGATCGCGAACATCGAGTGGTGGTCGCCCGCTCCGGCCCACAACGTCCCGTGCTCTTCGAGGGATGCGTCCAGGAGCGTGTGAATCTTTTCGGGATGGCCTACGGGGGCTACGCCGCCTATTTCCTGCCCAGTGTGTTTCAGGACGAAGTCCGGGCTGGCGCGGCGGATGCGTCCGGCGCCCAGCTGCGCGGCAACGTAAGCGGTATCCACCCTCCCGGCGCCGCTTGCCAAAATGAGCAGGGGAGCGCCGTCCAGTTCGAATACCAGGCTGTTGGTGATCGCCGCGACGTCGCAGCCGAGGGCGGCGGCCGCCGCGGCCGCCGTCGGCACTTTCCCCGGAAAGACCCTGACGGTGTCCGTGACACCCGCGGCGGTGAGGGCGCGCCGCACATTGGCCACCGGATCGGGCAGCGGGTCCGGCATCCCGTGCTCAGTATCCCTGGGCATCCAGGATCGCGTCTTCCTCTTCTTCTGACGTGGCCCGTTTGCGCTTGCGGGCTGCAGAAGGACGACGGCGGGCTGCCGTGGCGGCGTCCCCGTGGTCACCGGCGGCGGCTGCTTCGGCGTCTTCGGCGTCGATCGCGGCGTTCTTGGCCTGCTGGCGGGCCGCATAGCCAAAGCCCACAAACATCAGAATGCCAAAGGCAAACCACTGGAGCGAGTAGGACAGGTGGGTGCCCTCTTCCAAGGACGGCATCGGGAACGGCTGCGGCATTTCGGCGGCGGGCGGCGTTTCTGAGGCTAGCTGCCCGTACGCACCGGTCAGTAGCGGATAGCCCAATTCGGCCGAATAGGCCGGCAGGTCAATGGACGCGAGCTGGCCCTCGGGAGCCCCGCGCTGGAGGGACGGCTCGCCATGCTTGAGCCGAACCACGGCCGTGACCTGGCCGGACGGCGGGGCCGGGATGGAATCCGGGCGGCCGGGATTGTTGTTGCCGATGGGGAGCCAGCCGCGGTCAATCACCACGGTTTCGCCGGAGATGAGCCTGAAGGGAACCACCACCTCGTATCCGGGCTGGCCGTTAAGGGGGCGGTTGCGGACGATCCGCTGCCCGGCTAGGTCATAGCTGCCCCGCAGCTCCACCTGCGTCCATTCCCGGGCCGGGTCCAGCTGGCGGAACTGGTCCGTCGCTTCCGAGAAACTGATCGGAGTGGCCGAATAGTTTGATGTGACACGGTGGATCTCCGCCAGCGCTTCTGCCCGGCGGTCCATCTGCCAGCGGCCCAGGAAGACGCATCCGGTGGCGAAGACCGCAGCCAGCAGAAGATATCCCAGCCATTTGCTGGAGAACAGGAAACGGTACATTCAGCTGTTCCCGCCCGGAGTCGGCGCGGCATCGAGCGGGACGGTTTCCTTCCAGAGCCCGCGCGTCTGCAGGTAGTCTTCCAGCCACTCCCGGTGCTCGCCACACGCCAGCCACACCTTGCGGCGGTCCGGAGTGTGGATCTTTGGATTGTTCCACAGCAGCTGCCAGGCAGCGTCAGCCCGGCAGGCCTTACGTGAGCACATGGCTGCGGAGGCCGGGCCGGTCGCGCCGCCCTCACCGCCGCCCAGGTTGAAAATGTTCATGAAGCTTTCTGTTCCCGGCCCTCGTCGTCTTCATCGCTGATCAGCTCGCCTTGCAGTACCGTCGGCACGTCCTCCCCGGCATCACCGGACTGCAATTCCTCGGATGCCTCCAGTTCGGCATACGGGGTGTAGTCCAGGAGCGAGTCGCTGTGGACTTCCGCCTTGTCCGAACCGTTGGCGATCACCACGGCAATCCACGGCAGGAAGACTGCCCCCGCAACAGCGACGAGCTTGAACCAGCCATCCACCACGAAGATCAGGATCAGGCAGACCATGCGGATACCCATAGCCAGCGCGTACTTGATCATGCGCTCCCGCATGTCCTCGGAATGCGCTGCAGCTGCGTCCGTGATGCTGTGCACCTCCGGATGACCGGATGCGGTGCCAGGCGTCTCGGGCATCGGCTGTCCGGGCTGGTGGTGAGGTGTCACTGCTGTCTAATCACGCTCCAATGGCTTACCTAAATTCTCTCACCATCCGGGGGAGCCGCCCAAACGGGCGCTAAGATCGGAGGCAGTCAAAAATCCCTGCCACCATAGCGGAGCCCTGCTCCGCAGAATCCGGAGCACTTATGTCTGAAGCAGCCACCCAGGCCCGCAGCGTCCTCATCACCGGCGGAAACCGCGGCATCGGCCTCGCCATCGCCGAGGCCTTTCTGGCCAACGGGGACAAAGTGGCTGTGACGTTCCGGAGCGAGTCCAAGCTGCCTGACGGCATCCTGGGGGTCAAAGCGGATGTGACGGACGAAGCGTCGGTGGACGCCGCATTCGCCGAGGTCGAAGCCGCTCATGGTCCCGTCGAAGTGCTGGTGGCCAACGCCGGCATCACCAAGGACATGCTTCTGCTGCGCATGAGCGAGGACGACTTCACCTCCGTGATCGACACAAACCTCACCGGTGCGTTCCGTGTGATCAAGCGCGCCTCCAAGGGCATGATCCGGCTGCGCAAGGGCAGGGTTGTGCTCATCTCCTCGGTCTCCGGCCTCTACGGTGCGCCGGGCCAGATCAACTACTCCGCCTCCAAGGCCGGCCTGGTCGGGATCGCCCGGTCCCTGACCCGGGAACTCGGGTCCCGCGGCATCACCGCGAACGTCGTGGCCCCGGGCTTCATCAACACCGACATGACTGCCGAACTGCCCGAAGCAACCCAGAAGGACTACCTCTCCAAGGTGCCCGCCGGACGGTTCGCCGATGCATCCGAGGTGGCCAACGTTGTCCGCTGGGTCTCCAGCGACGAGGCCGCCTACATCTCGGGTGCCGTTATCCCTGTCGACGGCGGCCTGGGAATGGGCCACTAGCAGCCGGCCACATCCGCGGCGGCCGCACGCCTCTGGAACTATCCGGCCGGGGCTTCTTTGTGGGGGTCAAACAAGGGGATCGGCAGCGCGCGCTGGCATGATGGACTGCAGACCTACAGCGATTTAGACGTTTCGAACAAAGGGAGCATGTATGGGACTGCTGGACAACAAGACTGCCATCGTGACCGGATCCTCGCGGGGAATCGGCGCCGAAGTGGCAAAGATCCTCGCCGGCGAGGGTGCCGCCGTCGTCGTCAACTACCGCCAGAAGGCGCCCCGCGCCAACAAAGTGGTGGCCGGCATTGAGGCCGCGGGCGGCCGTGCCGTCGCCGTCGGCGCCGACCTCACCACCAACGAGGGCGTTCATGCGCTGGCAAGTGCGGCCATGGAGAACTTCGGCTCGCTTGACGTCCTGGTGCTCAATGCCTCGGGCGGCATGGAGTCGGGCATGGAGGAGGGCTACGCCCTGAAGCTCAACCGCGACGCGCAGATCAACATGCTCAACGCTGCTGTGCCCCTCATGAAGGAGGGTTCGCGCGTGGTCTTTGTGACCAGCCATCAGGCACACTTCATCAACACCGTTCCCACCATGCCGGAGTACGAGCCGGTGGCCCGCAGCAAGCGCGCTGGCGAGGATGCGCTGCGTGAACTGCTGCCGAACCTGGCGGAGAAGGGCATCTCGCTGGTCGTCGTGTCCGGGGACATGATCGAAGGCACCGTGACGGCGACCCTGCTGGACCGTTCCAACCCGGGCGCCATCGAAGCCCGCCGCGCGGAGGCCGGCAAGCTGTACTCGGTCGAGGAATTCGCTGAAGTGGTCGCGGGAATGGCCACTGCCGACGTCGAATCCGGCCACACGGAATACGCCGGCGGCGCCGACTACTTCGGCAAGAACGCCGGGTAATTTACGCGGGCTGGCAATTTACAGGTCTCCGGGCGGTACGCTGCCCGGAGACCTGGCGCCCCGAAAGGGGCTGCCTCCAAGGCGTTGCCCAACAGGTCCGGGCCGCTTAACGTCGTAGGCATGGAACAGCAGCGACAGGTGATCCGGCGGAGTTATCCTCCAGGCGTCCCCTGCTGGGTCGACACCCAGCAGCCCGACGTGGGGGCCGCCATGGCATTCTACGGCGGGCTTCTCGGATGGGAGTTCGAGGACGCTGCCCCGCCCGGCGCCACCGGGAGGTACGTCATAGCGAAACTCGACGGCCAGGAGGCCGGCGCAATCGCCGGTCCGGGAACCGGCGTGCCCGCATGGCACACGTATGTTGCCGTCGACGATGCGGACGCTGCCGCGCGGCACCTGCTGTCGATCGGCGCCACACTGAAATCCGCTCCCGCCGATGCGGGCTCAGGAGGCGTGCAGGCGGTGCTGGCGGACCCTCAGGGCGCCGAATTCCGCATCTGGCAGCCAGGCGAACGGCCCGGGGCCCAGGCGGTCAACCTGCCCGGGGGGTGGAACTTCAGCGACCTCCACACAACCGACGTGGAGGCAGCGGCCGCCTTCTACGCAAAGGCGTTCCATTGGCAGTTCGATGACCTTGGTTTCGGCACCATGATCCGCTGTCCAGGTTATGGCGACCACCTGGAGGCCACTGTCGACCCCAATATCAGGGTCCGCCAGTCCGGTGACGCCGTTCCCCGCGGATTCGAGGACGCCGTGGCGTGGCTTGCACACGCGGAGGCCGGGGAGAAACCTCGGTGGCACGTGACGTTCACCGTCGCAGACCGGGACCAGGCGGCCATGGATGCAGAACGCCTCGGCGGCCATATCCTGGGGCAGGATGACACCGAGTGGACGCGCACGGTCCTGATCCGGGATCCCGGGGGAGCGGTATTCACCGCAAGCCAGTACACACCGCCATCCGGCTGAATCGATCCGACGAAGGTGGGTCCGGCGAAGTGGGTCCGGCTAAGGGAACGCTCAGACCCCGGCGATGTGCCGTACGGCGTCCAGGTGCGGCATGTTGATCGCCGCATCCGCCACGGCGCGCACGGCGGGCTTGGCATTGAATGCCACGCCGATGCCTGCCGCACCGAGCATGTCCAGGTCGTTGGCGCCGTCGCCCACTGCAATCGTGTGCTCCATCGCAATGCCTTCGGCGGCTGACCATTCGCGCAGGTACTTCTCCTTGGCTGCGCGGTCGATCACGTCGCCGAGCACTTTGCCAGTAAGGGCACCGTCCACGATTTCCAGTTCATTCGCGATCCAGTAGTCCAGGCCCAGTTCCTCGGCGATGGGGCGGAGGATCTGGTTGAAGCCACCGGATATCACTGCCACCACATGGCCTGCGGCCTTGAATGCCGCCACAAGTTCCGCCGCGCCCTCGCTGAGCTTCACTTCAGCCCGAACGGAATCAACGACGGCGGCCGGCAGCCCCGCGAGGACCGCCACCCGGGCGTGGAGGCTCTGGGCGAAGTCCACTTCTCCGCGCATGGCGGCCTCGGTCACAGCGGTGACTTCGTCGCGTTTGCCGGCATACGCGGCGAGGAGTTCGATGACTTCCTGCTGGATGAGCGTCGAATCGACGTCCAGGATAAGGAGCTTGCGGTCAGCCTTGCGCAGTTCCTCGGGCACGATGGCCGTGTCGACGCCGCCGCGTTCCGGACTCTCTTTCGCGGCGGCGATGCGGTGCCGTAAAGCGGCGATGTCCGCGCCCGAACCTGACGGCACCGCGAAGTCAACCGTGCAGACGTCGTAGCGGTCGTTGCCGCTGCGGGACTCCGCTTCGAAAGTCGTCCCGGAACCGACCAGAAGGGAGCGGAGGTTTTCCGCTTCCGAGTGGGACAAATTCACGCCGTAGCTGACCGCAGTCACGTTCGAAGTCATGTCTGCAATCTTAGCCAGCGCAGGAGTGGTGCCCGAATTCATGTCGCGGCTTCATGTAGCGGCACGGCCGCACCTGTTCGTTCCCGGCCCGCCGCGCAGGGCCGGGACGACGTTTCAGTTATCAGTCGCACCCCGTTTTGTCCTAGTGTCTACTCCTATGAGTGATGTTCTTGAAATGGCGGCCGTCAGCGTTGTCCGCGGAGCCAAAACGCTCCTGAGCAAGGTCGACTGGCAGGTCAGCGAAGGCGAGCGCTGGGTGATCCTCGGACCCAACGGCGCGGGCAAGACCACTCTGCTCCAGATCGCGGCCGCCAGGCTCCACCCCACGAGCGGCATGGCCGGCATCCTGGAAGAAATCCTTGGCACCGTGGATGTCTTTGAACTGCGTCCCCGAATCGGCCTGTCCTCCGCGGCCTTGGCCACCCAGATCCCCGAGCACGAGAAAGTGCTCAATGTTGTCGTTACTGCAGCCTACGGAGTCACCGGCCGCTGGCGCGAAGGCTACGAGAAGGACGACGAACGCCGCGCGTTCGCCCTCCTGAACGACTGGGGAATGGGCCCGCTGCTGAACCGGCCCTTCGCCTCATTGTCCGAAGGGGAGCGCAAGCGCGTCCAGATCGCCCGCGCGCTCATGACGGACCCTGAACTGCTGCTGCTGGATGAGCCCGCCGCAGGCCTGGACCTGGGCGGACGCGAGGATCTCGTGCACCGCCTCAGCGAACTGGCCCGCGACGAGGCTGCCCCTGCCATCGTGCTCGTCACGCACCACCTTGAAGAAGTTCCCCCAGGCTTCACCCACGCCATGCTCATGCGTGACGGTGGCGTGGTGGCTGCCGGACCTGTCGATGAGGTCCTCACGTCGGACAACCTGAGCGAGACCTTCGGACTGCCGCTGGATGTTACCGTCAACGCCGGACGCTACACCGCTACTGCCCGCCGCTAACGGGGCGGCCAGCGCACGTGGAGTTTCTTAGCGGCATCCTGGTGTTTTTTGCCGGGCTCTGGGCCGGCACCATCAACAGCGTTGTCGGCTCGGGCACCCTGGTCACCTTCCCGGTGCTGATAGCCTTGGGCCTGGCGCCGGTGACGGCGTCCATGAGCAATGCCATGGGCCTCGTGGCGGGCGGCGCAGCCGGGGCCTGGGGCTACCGCCGCGAACTCGCCGGCCGGGGACGCCAGCTGATGAGGCTGCTTCCGGCCTCGCTCCTGGGCGGCATTTCCGGCGCGTGGCTGCTGCTGCACCTGCCTGAAGAGGTCTTCCACTACGCGGCTCCGGCCCTGATCGTGCTGGCCCTGTTGATGGTGGTCTTCCAGCCCCGCCTGCAGGCCTGGGTGCGCAACAGGGAAGAGAATCCCGAACACGCCCTGCGGGACAAGCACCACGGCATCGTCCTCGTGGTGCTTGTATACCTGGCGGGCGTTTATGGCGGTTATTTTGTCGCCGCCCAGGGAATTCTGCTGGTCGGCATCCTTGGTGTTTTCATGACCGGCACCATCCAGAACGCCAACGCGATGAAGAACATCCTGGTGCTCGGGGTCAATCTGGTCGCGGCAACCTCCTACGTGCTTTTCGCCGTCGACCGGATTAATTGGATCGTGGTGGCCATCATCGCCGTCAGCTCACTTATCGGCGGAGTCATCGGATCCAAGGTGGGCCGCAGGCTCTCGCCTCCAGTCCTGCGGGGCGTCATCTTCGCCCTCGGCCTCGTGGCGCTGGGCTTCATGATCGCGAATCTGCTGAAATAATCGGCCGGTGACTTTCCACTATCTCGAATCCGCCCACGATCCGCGCGTCTCGGACTACACACAGCTGACGGATGTCCACCTGCGCAAAGTCCGGGAGCCGGCCGAGGGTATGTACATTGCAGAATCCTCCCGTGTGCTCCGGCGGGCACTCGCCGCGGGCCACCGGCCGCGCTCGTTTTTCCTGGCGGAGAAATGGCTCGCGGACCTCGCCGACATCTTCGAGCAGTACCCCGATGTCCCCGCATATATTGGCAGTTCTGCGCTGCTCGAGGAAATCACCGGCTTCCACCTGCACCGGGGTGCCATGGCCGCCATGCACCGCCCGGCTCCCGTGCCGCTGCACGAACTGCTGGCCGGCGCGCGGCGGGTAGCCGTGCTGGAAGACATCGTGGACCACACGAATGTCGGGGCGATCTTCCGTTCCGCGGCGGCACTGGACGTGGACGCCGTCCTGGTGTCGCCCCGCTGCGGGGACCCGCTGTATCGGCGCAGTGTCCGCGTGAGCATGGGCACGGTGTTCCAGGTGCCGTGGGCGCGGCTGCAGAGCTGGCCCCAGGACCTTAAGTCACTCAAGGATGAGGGCTTCACTGTGGCGGCCATGGAGCTGACCGCGGACGCCGTGGACCTCGATGTCCTTGCCGCCCGGAACCTGGATCGGCTGGCGCTGGTACTGGGGACCGAAGGCGCCGGCATGAGCGCGGAGACCCTCGCCGCGGTCGACCTGGCCGTGAAGATTCCCATGCGCACCGGAGTGGATTCCCTGAACGTCGCGGCCGCCTCCGCCGTCGCCTTCTGGGAGCTTCGGCCCCGGGAGTGAAGGCCCGAAGGCCTGCCGCCCACGTGTAGCGGGAGTCGCCGCGGCCTTGGCCCAAACGGCGACGGCCGACAGGCTCCTAGCCGGTTCCCCGTTTCGCAGGTAGGGTGTCCGTATTCCTTGCGGCGGGGGGCGTTGTGGAACATCACCATCACCACTGGGGGACGGGCGCTGACCGCGGCCTCCGGCGTTCGGGCCGGCCGCGCCGCGGCAAGCAGGGGGGTTCCCGGTGGACGGGCCTGTCCTTCGTGGCCCGCTGGACTTTCGCGGTGTCCGCCGCCATGCTCATCGGCGGCGTGATGGAATTCGCACTCGCCCGGCAGCAGGTCATTGACCGGGCGCTGGAGGATTCCCGGCAGGACTACGAGCTGCTCGCTGGAGGTCTCGAGGACGTCCTCGCGGATACGACCGGACCCCGAGAACGTTCGGAAGCGATTGCACACCAGCTCTCCCATGTGCAGCGCCACAACGGGACCGTCTACGTTGGCTTGTTCAACGCCGACGGCAGGCTGCTGGCCAGCAGCGACAGCCAGGCCGACCGCGGCGCCTTGGAAGAGGCCGGTGCAGAGCACCTGAGCGAGGTGCTCTCCACCGGCGTGACCACCGTCAAAACTGAGACCGATCGAGGCGGAACGGGTGTGACCAGGTACGAATTCCTCGTCCCGGTATCCACCGCGGACGGACTCCTGGTCCTGGTAGTCGACCAGGAGGCAGAGGTCATCTCCAGGCTCCTGAGGGACATTGGCCCGAACAAGCTCCTTGGACTGCTGATCGCGATTCTGGTCGCCACGCCGTTGTCCTACGTGCTCGGCGGACGGTCCCTGCAGCGCCGCCACCTGAAGGCCCAACAGCAGGCGGACGCGGATCCGTTGACCGGGCTCTCAGGACGGCGGCCGTTCCAGCCATCACTGGAGGCACGGCTGGCGGACGGGAAGTACCCGGTGGTGACACTGGCCCTGCTGGACCTGGACGGATTCAAGCAGCAGAACGACCGGCTCGGGCACAGCCACGGGGACCGTATCCTGATGGGCCTTGCATCCGCCTTCGTCGAACTCGCTGACCATGACGTGCCGTTCCGGCTCGGCGGGGACGAGTTCGCGGTCATACTGCCCGGGAGCGACGAAGACCAGGCAACCGCGGCGCTCGAACGGGTCCGCGCCGCGCTGGCCCGCCGTTTTCCGGGGGCGACGTTCAGTGCCGGCATCGCCGCCAGCGAGGCCGCGGAGCCGGTCAGCCTTCAGGAGCTCTGGGAGCGCAGCGATGCTGCCCTCTACGAAGCCAAGCGACTTGGGCGGCGTCGCACAGTCACCTTCGGATCCATGGCGGAAGGCCACACCGTCAGTGCCGAGAAAATTGACGAGCTGACCACCCTCATGTCGGGTGACGGTAGGCCTCTCACGGTCGCATTTCAGCCGATCTGGGACCTCCACCGCGGCGTGGTGCTCGCCCACGAAGCCCTGATGCGGCTACCGGATGGCTCCCGGATCAACGGACCGCAGGAGGCCTTCGACCTTGCCGAACGGCTCGGCATCGCAGCCGCGCTGGACGCCCGGGCCCGGGCCGCGGTGCTAGCGTCGGTGGGCAGCCGCCAGTGGGAGGGGTTGCTGTTCCTTAATGTGCACCCGGATGCACTGCACAGCTTCGACCTCGGCGGCCTCGTTTCCGATCTCGCGGCGGCAGGCCTGGAACCCGAGGACGTGGTCCTTGAGGTGACGGAGCAGGCTGCCCTGCACCACGCCGAGCCGGTCCGCACGCTCAGGCAGGCCCAGGACCTGGGCTTCCGCCTTGCCCTGGATGACATGGGGCGGAGCAACGCCGGCCTGCATGCGCTGAGGCTGGTCAGGTTCGACATCATCAAAATCGACGGGGAGGTCGTGGCCCGCCTGGGCATTGATCCGTCATCAATGGCCACGGTGTCCGCCGCCATCACCTTCATCCAGGAAGCCGGGGGGTGGATCGTCGCAGAGGGCATCGAAACACCCGGCATGCTCAGCGCACTCCTGCAGCCGCGCTTTTCCACCGCCCTGCCACGGCCCGTCGTGGCCGGTCAGGGGTATCTTTTGGGGCGGCCGAACGAACAGCCGCTGGCCCTGGAGGCCCGGATTGCCATTCTGGACCGGTACCTGAAGGACCCGGCGCAGGACAACGATGGACTGGATGAGGCGTTCTACCGGAATCCCTAGACCTCCGCGGGGCAGGGACCGGCCGGACAGCCGTCACCGCAGCCGGCACCGGGTTCGTCAGGCCGCGGCTCATGCACTATGATTGATAGCTGGCTGCCCTGCATTTTCAGCTTGCTTGTAATGCAGACAGCGGCCATCCCATTCATACCTGGCAGCTGGCAAAATCCAGCGCTGCGAACAAAGGTCCCATTATGAAGTCTGATATCCACCCGAAGTACGAAGCTGTTGTATTCAACGACCTGGCTTCCGGCGTCAAGTTCCTGACCAAGTCCACCGTGTCCTCCAAGAAGACCATCGAGTGGGAAGACGGCAACACCTACCCGGTCATCGACGTCGAAATCTCCTCCGAGTCCCACCCGTTCTACACGGGCAAGCAGCGCATCATGGACTCTGCAGGCCGCGTCGAGCGCTTCAACGCTCGCTTCAAGGGCTTCGGCGGCAAGAAGTAATCCACTTCTCCCCAAGGTTCCATGGAAAGCCCGCACCGGCAACGGTGCGGGCTTTTTGCGATTCTGGGGCAGGATGGAAGCCATGACGGCCACGCAGTTTTCCGCAGACGACGGCGGCGCCCCGCGCCTTCACGGGGAATACAAGGTACCGGGCGGCAAGCTCGTGGTCGTGGACCTGGACATCGCCGACGGCGCCTTCACCGGCGTCTCCGTCAGCGGCGACTTCTTCCTCGAGCCCGATGAGGCGCTGCTGGATATCAACGCGGCGCTGGAAGGCCTCCCGGAAAGCTCGACGGCCGAAGAGATTGCCGCAGCCGTGGAGGCGTCTCTACCGCCGCATGCTGTGATGTTCGGATTCTCTGCGGACGCTGTCGCGGTCGCGACGCGCAGGGCGCTGGCCAAGGCAACGGCCTGGTCCGACCACCACTGGAGCATCATTGCCCCCACGGTGCTGCCCACCCATCTCAACGTGGCATTGGACGAGGTCCTTACGGAGGAAGTCGGCGCCGGCCGCCGCAATCCGACCATACGCTTCTGGGACTGGGAGGAGCCCTCGGCGATCATCGGCAGCTTCCAGTCCTACCGCAACGAGGTGGATCCCGCCGGTGTGGCCAAGCACGGAATCACCGTGGTGCGCAGGATCAGCGGCGGGGGAGCTATGTTCATGGAAGCCGGCAACTGCATCACCTACTCGCTGTACCTGCCCCAGACCTTGGTGGACGGCGTCAGCTTCGCCGACTCATACGCCTTCCTGGACGCATGGGCGATGGCGGCCCTGAAACAGCTCGGCATCAATGCGTTCTACGTACCCCTCAACGACATAGCCACGGACCAGGGCAAAATCGGCGGAGCCGCCCAGAAGCGGCTTGCCAACGGCGGGATGCTGCACCACGTCACCATGAGCTACGACATTGACGCGGACAAAATGGTGGAAGTGCTGCGCATCGGCAAGGAGAAACTGTCGGACAAGGGAACCACCAGCGCCAAGAAACGGGTGGATCCGCTGCGGCGCCAGACCGGGCTGGCCCGCACCGACATCGTCGCCGCCATGATGGACGTCTTCTCCGGGCGGTACGGTGCCACGCCCTCGGAGATCAGCCCGGCGGAACTGGCGACGGCCCGCGAGCGCGTGGCCGTCAAGTTCGGCACGGAGGAGTGGCTGCACCGTGTGCCCTAGCTCCTCGCTGTTGCCCGCACTGCCTGGGCGGTCAGCGCACGGTGCAGATGGCTGCGCTGCTCGATGATGATCCGGCGCAGTGCCCGCGGCGCGTCCTGACGGGCGGCCAGCCATGCATCACTGCGCACGATGACCGGATGGTCATCAGGGGAACCGGCGCCCGGGAGCAGATCCTGGGTGCCCGGATAGAGGCCGCGCACAATCCGGCTCGCGATCTCGATGCTCCGCTCGGCCCAGACCGTCTCCAGGCACTCAAAGTACGGATCCACAAAGGGTTCCAGCAATTCGGCGGAAGCGGTGTTGAAGCCCGCGATGGTGGCACTGAGCAACTGGTTGGACAGCTCTGAGCCGTGCACCGCGGCATCCCAGGCGGCCGCCTTGACGGCAGCCGAGGGCCGGGCCGCAAGCGCCGTGGCGTGTCCGGCACGTCCGGATGCCGTGTTGTCCCTGGCTACCTCGGCGTCCAGCTCGGCTTCGCTGGCCAGGCCGTGGGCAGCGAGGGCGTGCCAGAGGCTCCACCGCAGCTCGGCGTCCACCGCCAGCCCGGGGACCACGGCGGTGCCGTCCAGCAGGCCGCGGACCAGGGGCACCTGGCTGCCGTCTGTGCGGCTGAGTGTTGCCAGCGTCCGGGCCCATGCAAGCTGCTGGTCCGAGCCTGGCGGAGCACCCTGCAGTTCACGGGCCGCGCCGGCGGCGAACGCTTCCCGAAGGGCATCGCGGTCGGCTGCGGGGACGTAATGTTCCAGCGCTGTCGAGGCGTTCCCCAGGACATTCAGCAGCACGCCGATGCCGGTCTCGGCAGGGGCGAACTGCTGCACGGCGTCCACGTAGCGTGATGCGGGAGTGACTGCGTCCCGGGCAGAATTCCACAGCGCGCTCCAGCACAGCGCCCGGGCCATGGGGTCCACGATCCGGTCCAGCGAGGCGCGCACGGTCGCCTCGGAGGCGGGATCGAGGCGGACCTTGGCGTAGCTCAGATCTTCATCATTGACCAGCAGCAGCGCCGGCCGGGCCTTGCCCGCCAGCTCCGGGACCTCCTCCTCGGCTCCGGACAGGTCCGTCTCCACAGCATCGGTACGGACCAGCATTCCGGTGGAATCGAAGTTGTACAGGCCGATCCGCAGGCGGTGCGGCCGCAGCTCCACGCTGCCGGTCGCGGGGTCCGGGGCGTCCTGCAGCAGCTTGACGCGGGCCAGCACGGAGTGGCCGGCTGTTTCTTCGGCCGTGTCCAGTTCGGCGCTGAGCGTGGAGATCCCGGACGTCTGCAGCCACTGCCGGGCCCACACGGTCAGATCCCGGCCTGACGCCCGGCTGAGTGCCGCGAGAAGGTCGGCCAGCGTGGTGTTGCCGTATTCGTGCTCCCGGAAGTACTGCCGCGACCCCGTTATGAACGCGTCAAAGCCGACATATGCCACAAGCTGCTTCAGGACCGAGGCGCCCTTGGCATAGGTGATGCCGTCGAAGTTCTGCTTGGCCGCCTCCAGATCCGGGATGACCGCCACGATCGGGTGGGTGGTGGGCAACTGGTCCTGGACGTAGGCCCAGGCCTTCCTGTTGTTGGCGAAGTTGGTCCATGCCGTGTCCCAGCCGGTGGCCCGGTCCACACCGAGGGTGCCCATGTAGTCGGCGAAGGACTCCTTGAGCCACAGATCATCCCACCACTGCATGGTGACCAGGTCGCCGAACCACATGTGGGCCATCTCGTGCATCAGCGTGTTCGCGCGGCCCTGGTACTGGGAGTCCGTGGCCCGGGAGGTGAAGACGTAGTTCTCCGTGAAGGTGACCAGCCCGGGGTTCTCCATGGCGCCCAGGTTGTATTCCGGGACGAAGGCCTGATCGTATTTTCCCCACGGGTACGGGTAGTCAAAGAGCCCGTTGAAGAACTCCAGCCCCTGTTTGGTGAGCTTGAAAAGCTCGGGGGTGTCGAAGGATTCCGCCATGGACGCCCGGCAGTAAAGTGCCAGCGGCACCTCAAGCCGAGTGCCGTCGTCGAGCGTCCCCTCCCACAGATCCTGCGCCTTGAAGTAAGGGCCCGCCAGGACGGTGGTGATGTACGTGGACATCGGCAGCGTGGGAACGAAGTCCCACTGGCTCGCGTCCGGATCCCCGTCCACGGGCGTGCATGCGGCCTCGGCTCCATTGGAGGCGACATGCCAGCCGGCCGGTGCGATGACGTGGAAAGTGAACGAGGCCTTGAGGTCCGGCTGTTCGAAATTGGCGAACACGCGGCGGGCGTCGGCGGGCTCGTACTGCGTGTAGAGGTAGCACTGCCCGTCCGCCGGATCGACGAACCGGTGCATGCCCTCGCCGGAGCGGCTGTAAAGTGCGGTGGCTGTGACGGTCACGGTGTTTTCAGCCTGCAGGTTGTCGAGCAGGATCCGGGCGCCGTCCACGCTCTCTGCCACCGGCAGCGGTGTGCCGTTGAGGACCACGCTCTCCACGTGTCCGATGAAGTCCAGGAAGGTCGAGGATCCGGGCTCGCCGGCGGAGAACGTGATGGTGCTCCGGCTGGTGTAGCCGCTGACGTCCTGATCCGGCGCACCGCGCACGTCCAGCAGGACGTCGTACGCGCGGGTCGTGATCAGGGCCGACCGCGCTGCCGCCTCGGTGCGTTGGAGGTTCTCATTCGACACCCCGCTATTGAACCATGAGGAGGGCGGCGGCCAGCCCGAGGACGCCGATCAGCAGCCAGGCCGCCAGCGCGGCCGTCACGGCACGTAACCCGGTACGCAGGAGCGTGTGGATGCGCACAGCGGACCCCAGCCCGAACAGGGCGGCCCCCAGCAAGATGTCCTGCAGCCCGGCGGCGGCCTCCAGCCAGCCTTCGGCAAGCCACCTTGTGGAGCGAAGCGCCACCATCGCCACAAACCCGACGACGAACAGCGGCACCACGGGCGGCAGCGCCTCAGGTGCCGGGAGTGCTGTCTCCCGGAGGGCGCCGTCCCCTGCGTTCCCTTCACGGCGGGCGCGGCGCAGCGACACAATGCGCTGCTGTACCCCCGCTGCGGCCACCATCGGCGCGAGCAGAATGACCCGCGTCAGCTTGACCACGACGGCGATTCCCAGCGCCGCCGTCCCTGCGGTCTGCGCCGTGGCCACCACCTGGCCGACGTCGTGGACCGAGGCGCCGGTCCAGGCACCGAAGACTTCAGCGCTGAGACTGAGCGGATGGACCAGGAGCGGCATCACACCGATGGCCAGCGTGCCGCACAGGGTCACGAGGGCCACCGGGAGAACAGTATCCGGGTGCCGGATCCGCTTCACGGCGGCCATCGCGCCGATAGCGGAGGCGCCGCAGATGGAAAAGCCGGTGGCTATCAGCAGCGAGGCTTCCCGTGGCAGCCGAAAGAGCCGCGATATGCCGTAGGTGCCCGCAAAGCTTGCCAGAACGACGGCCGCAATCAGCAGCAGGGACGTCCAGCCCAGGCCCAGTACGTCCGCGATGCCGACCTTCAGCCCGAGGAGCACGATGCCGCCGCGCATCAGGTGCTTCCCGGCGAAGTCGAGGCCGGGCCTGGCGCGGCCTGCAGACCACGCCGCCGTAAACGGAAGGTTGGCGCCCAGCAGGCCGAGGACCACGGCCAGCGTCATGGCAGGAAGGGCCGGAACGGCAGCATGGACGGTGAAGGCAAGAGCCAGTGCAACCACTGCAGTCAGCAGGCCGGGAAGATTCCGGGTAAAGTGCTGGTGCGCCTCCCTGCGAAACCGCAGCAGCCTCGGCATCGGGAATGGGAAGTCTGGCACGTCCTAACCATGCCGGACGGCGGAGGTAAAAGACCAACCGGACGTACCCGTCAACACGCCACACTCGGTACGGAAGTGAATTTGCAACAAAAAGGTGGTTGGCTTGTGACCATGTCGTCTGACCTATTCCAGGATTACTCCGAGGCTGCCGGCCGCACCGGCGCCTATGACGAGATGTTTGCCCCGGGGCAGACCGCCCGTAAGTCCTACGGGCAGGTCGCCGGTGCCCTCCGTGAGCTGTCCCTGGCTGACGTCAGTGCCCGCGCGGACTCGATGGCGCGGACGTTCCTGGACCGTGGCGTGACCTTTGACTTTGCGGGGGAGGAGCGCCCCTTTCCGCTGGACATCGTCCCCCGGGTGATCCCCGCCCAGGAGTGGGACGTGCTTGAACGCGGAGTGGCCCAGCGCGTCCGTGCGCTGGAGGCGTTCCTCAGCGACGTTTACGACAAAATGACGGTCGTGTCAGACGGCGTGATCCCGCGCCAGCTCGTCACCACCAGCGCCCACTTCCACCGGGCCGTGCACGGCTTCGAACCTGCCGGCGGCGTCCGCGTGCACATTTCGGGCATCGACGTCGTCCGCGACGCCGCCGGAACATTCCGCGTCCTCGAGGACAACGTGCGCGTTCCGTCCGGCGTCAGCTACGTGCTGGAGAACCGGCGCGCCATGGCCAAGGGCCTTCCCGAAGCGTTCGGCTCCCAACTCATCCGGCCCGTGGAGGAATACCCGCGCCGGCTGCTTTCCGCCCTGCGCAAGACTGCGCCCTCCGGCGTGGACGACCCCACCGTGGTTGTCCTGACGCCGGGCGTCTTCAACAGTGCATACTTCGAGCACACCCTCCTCGCCGGCCTGATGGGCGTCGAGCTGGTGGAAGGCCGTGACCTGATCTGCCGAGGCAACCGTGTCTACATGCGGACCACCGCAGGCGAACAGCGTGTGGATGTCATCTACAAGCGGATTGATGATGAGTTCCTCGACCCGCTGCAGTTCCGCTCCGACTCCATGCTCGGCTGCCCGGGCCTCGTCAATGCCGCCAGGGCAGGCGGCGTGACCATCGCCAATGCCGTGGGCAACGGCGTGGCCGACGACAAGCTGGTCTACAGCTACGTTCCCGACCTCATCCGCTACTACCTCGGCGAAGAGCCCGTGATAGCCAACGTGGACACTTTCCGCCTGGAGGAGCAGGAAGCGCGCGAGCACGTCCTGGACCGCCTCGACGAACTCGTGGTGAAACCGGTGGACGGCTCCGGCGGCAAGGGCCTGGTGATCGGTCCGGACGCCTCCAAGGAGGAACTGGAGGCTCTCCGCAAGCGAGTCATCGCGGATCCCCGCGGCTGGATCGCCCAGCCTGTCCTGCAGCTGTCCACGGTGCCCACGCTCAGCGGGGACAAGTTCGGTCCGCGCCACGTGGACCTCCGGCCGTTCGCCGTCAACGACGGCGACGATGTCTGGGTTCTCCCCGGCGGCCTCACACGCGTTGCACTGAAGGAAGGTTCATTGATCGTGAACTCCAGCCAGGGCGGCGGCTCCAAGGACACCTGGGTGCTGGCGGATTCCCCGCAGGTCCCGGTGGAACAGGTGCCGCGGCAGACGGTCACGGTCCGCGAACGCGTGTCCGTCTGGCCGGTGGAGAGCAACTGGCGGGACCGCCAGTCGGAGCAGCAGCAGTGAGGCCGCACGCCTGCTGCACTTTTGTCCTCACGTCTCTTTTCTTCATGACGCTCGCCCAGGAGGTCACCCCACATGCTTAGCCGAATCGCCGAGTCCCTTTTCTGGATCGGCCGCTACGTTGAACGGGCCGACGGAACAGCCCGCATCCTGGACGTCCACCTCGAGCGCCTGAACCACCTGCCCACCGAGGAGCGGCGCAGCGTCGCCCGCGAACTGCTCGCCGTCATGGGGGCGCGCCCGCAGAGCGAGGACTTCGGCCTTGAGGAGCTCCTGCACGCCCTCGCCTATGACAAGCACAGCGCCACATCCATCGCCGGCTCACTCGGCGCCGCCCGTGAGAACGCCCGCCGCGCCCGTGAGACCGTGTCATCCGGCCTGTGGGAAAGCCTGAACACGACGTACTACGGCCTGAACCAGCACCGCAAGGACGTCGTGGGCACCTACCGGTTCTGCCACTGGGTGCTGGAACGCACCGCGATGGTCAGCGGCCTGGCGGACACGACCGTCAGCCACGACGACAGCTGGCTGTTCCTTGCTCTCGGCCGGTCCCTGGAGCGGGCCGACATGACGGCCCGCATGCTCTCCACCCGTGACGTCCTCTCGGCAGGCATGTCCTGGGTGAACATGCTGCGCTGCGCCGGCGCCTACGAGTCCTTCCTGCGCACACGCCGAGCCGCATTCGGGGACCGGCATGCCGCCGAGTTCCTCCTGCTGGACAGGCTCTTTCCGCGCTCCATCGTCTATGCCCTGCGGGACGCCGACGACTGCCTGGCTAAGCTGGACCCCTCGGCCCAGCGCGTCGGCTTCATTAACGATGCCCGCCGGATCGTGGGCCAGGCCCGCACCTTCCTCGAGTTCCACCGCACCGACGACCTCATGTCGGAGCTCCCGGAGCACATGGAGCGCGTGCAGAAGGCTGTCTCGCAGGCTTCGGACGCCATTTCGCGTAAGTACTTCAATCAGGCGGACGAACTGGCCTGGGTGGGAGAAGTTTCATGACCCGGCTAAGCATCATCCACAAGACCGGCTACAAGTACAACAAGCGGGTGACCCTCTCCTATAACGAGGCCCGTATGACGCCGCTGACGGACCCGCAGCAGGTGGTGCTGGAGTCCTCGATGAAGGTTTCCCCGTCGCAGGCAGCCGTGAGCAGCTACCGCGACTACTGGGGCACCCGGGTCACCGCGTTCGACATGCAGATGCCCCATGAACACCTCGAAGTGCTGTCCACCACCACCGTCGAGGTGCACCGCCTGGACCGCGTTCCGTCGGAAGCGGACATCGTCGGCTGGGACGTCCTGGCTTCACCGGAGCGCCTCAACCAGTTCAGCGACTGGGTTCCGCAGTCCCAGCTCACCGGCCCCGGCGAGGAGGTCCTGGACATCATTCCCGGCGTCGTTGCGGGAAAGAACCCGCACGAGGCCGCCATGGCGATCTTTGAGTGGATGCGCGGCGAGATGACCTATATGAAGGGCACCACGGGCGTCACCACCAACGCGGAGCAGGCCTGGAGCCAGCGGCAGGGCGTCTGCCAGGACCTGGCCCACCTGGCCATCGGCGGACTGCGCAGCTGCGGGATCCCCGCCAGGTACGTGTCGGGGTACCTTCACCCGCGGTCGACGGCGGACATCGGCGAGTCCGTTGCGGGCCAGTCCCACGCGTGGCTGGAATGGTGGGACGGCGCATGGCGCAGCTGGGACCCCACGAACCACAAACCGGCCGGGGATTTCCACGTGACCGTGGCCCGCGGCCGGGACTACCGGGATGTCCCTCCGCTCAAGGGCATCCTGTCCGGCGGGGGCGGCTCCACGCTCAGTGTAAGCGTGGAAATCACGCGGCTCGCGTAGCCCGACGTGGCAGCCTGCGCCGCGCAGGGTTACTTATTCGGGGGCGGACTTCACGGCTCCGCTGAGTTGTGTCCACCACGTCAGAGGCGGAGTGACCTTAAAGCGCCTGCCCGTCACGGAGTCCGGAGTGATTCTGACGAAGTGGTCTTTCTGTCCCGCCTGCCAGGGGAAAAGGAAGAGGGATGCGGAGTCCAGAATTTCCTCTGTACCCTTCAGCGCCGCCGCTCTTCCCTTGACCACCACGCTCCACGCCATTCCGGATGTTACGTCCACACTAGGTCCCGGCAAAGCACCTCGACGGGAGCTTCGGCTACCAGGGGCTGGGCTTGTAGTCCTTCAGGAAGACCCCGTACTGGTCCTCGCCGTTCTCGCCCATGACGATGGGGTCATAGACCCTGGCCGCGCCGTCCACGAGGTCGAGCGGGGCATGGAAGCCTTCTTCCATGAGCCGGACTTTGGTGTAGTGCGGCCGTTCGTCGGTGATCCAGCCGGTGTCCACGGCCGTCATGAGGATGCCGTCGGTGTCCAGCATCTCCTGGGCGCTGGTGCGCGTCATCATGTTCAGGGCGGCCTTGGCCATGTTCGTGTGCGGGTGGCCCGGACCCTTGTACGCGCGGGAGAACTGTCCCTCCATGGCGGAGACATTGACGATGTACTTCCGCCGTGCCGTGGAGCGCTTCATCGCGTCCCGCAGCCTGCTCACGAGCAGGAAGGGGGCGGTGACGTTGCACAGCTGCACCTCGAGCATCTCCAGGGGATCCACCTCGTCAACCACCTGCGTCCAGCTGTTGATCGTGGCGAGGTCCGGGACGAGGCCCCCTGCGTCGATGGCAGTGCCGGACGCTATGCGTTCCAGGGACGCGGAACCCGTGGACAAGGCCAGTGACGTGATGGCGTCACCGGCGAGGACCGGGTGCTCCGTGACGCTGCTGGCAATCGCGAGCGGGTGCTTGTCATGGGCATGGCCGAAGGTGACCAGCTCCGGGCCGCCGTTCGCCGCCTCCAATGCGGCCGGCAGGGGCTCGTCCTCGGCGTCCACCAGCGGTTTGTACGCGTTGCCGGACCGGCGGACGGTCTGGGCCGCGTTGTTAATGATGATATCGAGAGGGCCGGCCGCGTTCAGGGAATCCGTGAGTGCCATGACCTGGGAGGGGTCGCGCAGGTCGATGCCCACGATCTTGAGCCGGTGCAGCCAGTCCGCGCTGTCCTCCATGGCAGCGAAACGGCGCGCGGCGTCCTTCGGGAAGCGCGTGGTGATGGTGGTGTGGGCGCCGTCGCGGAGCAGGCGGAGCGCGATGTACATGCCGATCTTGGCCCGGCCGCCCGTGAGCAGGGCGCGGCGTCCGGTGAGGTCGGTCCGGGCGTCCCGTTTGGTGTGGCTGAAGGCCGCACACTCAGGGCAGAGCTGGTGGTAGAAGGCATCCACCTGGGTGTAGTGCCGCTTGCAGATGTAGCAGGGCCGGGACCTGATCAGGTGGCCGGCCACTTTGCCGGTAGCCGACGGCGCCAGCTTATTGCCCCGTGTCTCGTCGTCGATCCGGTCGGGCGCAGCCGTGGCGGTCTGGGCGATGACGGCGCGGTCAGCCTCGGCTATGAGGTCACGCTTGGTGACCCGGCGGTGCCGCTTGACTGCCTTGAACATCTTGCCGGTGGCGCGGCGCACCGAGACGTAGTCAGGGTGCTCCTCGTCATAGACGTGGATGGTGTTTAAAACCTTGAGGCAGGCCTGAATCTCTTCAGGCGTCAGATCGGAGGAGCTCATTGGTCTGATTTTACAGCCTGTTGAGGCTCGGGCCCGCCTCAAGGTTGCCGGGACAACCGCCCGGCGAAGATGGTGGCGGGCAGCTACCTCGAGGAAGAGTCAGAGGTGACGGCAGCCGCCTGGGCCTGACCTGCATGGTTCACGGAATCACGGACCTCGGGGTAGTTTTCCGTCGCGGCCTTCACGGCGTTGGGCACCAGGTGCAGGTTGGCCGCCGAAAGCTTCCGCTCGGCCTCGTCGGGCTCGGGCACAGCCTGGCCCTTGGAGAGCACGGTGATGCCGGAATCGGTGACCTTGAAGCCTCGGGCGCGGTCCAGCTCCGGGTCGAGACCGATCGCGGCGCCGGCGGGAACCTTGACGTTCTTGTCGATGATGGCCCGGCGCACCACGGCGCCCTCGCCGATCTGTACCTTGTCCATCAGCACAGAATCCACCACGCGGCTTGCCGTTTTCACGTAGACGTCGTTGGACAGGACCGAGCCTTCCACGATGCCGCCCGAGATGACCACGCCGGCGGCGACGATCGAGTCGAGGGCTGTTCCCACAGTGTTGTTGGCGCCGCGGACGAACTTGGCGGGCGGGGCGATGCTCTGGCGTGTGTAGATCGGCCATTCGGAGTTGTACAGGTTGAACACCGGAAGCGGGGAGATCAGGTCCATGTGGGCGTCGTAGAAGGAGTCGATCGTGCCGACGTCGCGCCAGTAGGTGCGGTCCCGTTCGGTGGATCCCGGGATGTCGTTGAGCGTGAAGTCGTAGACCCCGGCCTCACCCTGGTTGACGAAGTAAGGGATGATGTCGCCGCCCATGTCGTGCTTCGTGTCGAGGCGTTCGGCGTCGACGTGCAGGGCGTCCACAAGGGCGTCGGCGTCGAAAACGTAGTTGCCCATCGAGGCCAGGAACTGGGTGGGGTCGGCAGCCAGGCCGGGAGTCGAAGCCGGCTTTTCAACGAACGCCGCGATCTTCTGCGGGTCTTCGGGGTCCACCTCGATGACGCCGAACTGGTTGGCCATGTTCAGTGGCTGGCGGACGGCGGCGACCGTTGCCTTCGCGCCGCTCCGTACGTGCTGCTCCACCATCTGCGCGAAGTCCATGCGGTAAACGTGGTCCGCGCCAACGACGACGACGATGTCCGGGTTGGCGTCGTGGATCAGGTTCAGCGACTGATAGATGGCATTAGCGCTGCCCAGGAACCAGCTCTTGCCCACGCGCTGCTGTGCAGGGACGGAGGCGACGTAGTTGCCGAGCTGCGTGGACATCCGCCAGGTTTCGGAGATGTGGCGGTCCAGGCTGTGGGACTTGTACTGCGTCAGGACCACGATCTGCAGGTAGCGGGAATTCACCAGGTTGGACAGCGCGAAGTCGATCAGCCGATAGCTTCCGGCGAAGGGCACGCCGGGTTTAGCCCTGTCCGCCGTCAATGGCATGAGACGGTTTCCCTCGCCGCCCGCGAGGACAATAGCCAGGACTTTCTTATTCAACGGCATGTGGTCGCTCCTGTACGCCTTCGTATCTTCCCCAAAAGTCCGGCACGCCCGGACTCCTTCACACTAGAACAGTTCAACCGTAACGACTACCTTGGGTACCGTGCGAATAGACATTGTGACTAAAGAATTCCCGCCGGAGATTTATGGTGGCGCGGGCGTCCATGTAGCCGAGCTGAGCCGGGTCCTGGCCCAGCACGTCGATCTGGAGGTGCGTGCCTTCGGTGCGCCCCGGGACGCCGACTACCACGGGGCGAACGTGACCTCCTACTCCGTGCCCGAGGATCTCGGCTCCGCGAATGCCGCCGTCCAGACGCTTGGCGTGGATCTGCGCATCGTCCCGGACATTCAGGGCGCCGATCTTGTGCATTCGCACACCTGGTACGCCAACATGGCCGGACACCTGGCAGCGTTGCTGCACGGCATTCCCCATGTGCTGAGCGCACACAGCCTGGAGCCGCTGCGCCCGTGGAAGGCCGAACAGCTCGGCGGCGGCTACGCCCTCTCCTCCTGGGTGGAAAAGACCGCCTATGAGGCCGCGGCCGCCATCATTGCCGTGTCCGAGGGCATGCGCCAGGACATTCTGCGCAGCTACCCCGACGTCGATCCTGCCAAGGTCAAGGTGGTCCACAACGGCATCGACGTCAGCCTGTGGAACCGGGATGAGAACCACGACGCCGTCCGTGCCCTCGGCATCGATCCGGACCTGCCCAGTGTGGTGTTCGTCGGCCGCAACACCAGGCAGAAGGGTGTTCCGTACCTCCTGCGCGCTGCCGCAAAGCTCCCCGCCGATGTGCAGCTCGTGCTGTGCCTGGGTGCAGCGGACACCCCCGAACTTGCTGCGGAAACTGCGCGGCTGATCGAGGAACTTCAAAGCCAGCGCAGCGGTGTGGTGCTTATCGAGCGGATGCTTCCCCGCAACGAACTCATCCAGGTCCTGAGCCACGCCACGGCTTTTGCCTGCCCGTCTATCTACGAGCCCCTCGGCATCGTGAACCTGGAAGCCATGGCCTGCGGCGCTGCCGTCGTGGCCAGCGCGACCGGCGGAATCCCCGAAGTTGTGCAGCACGGCGAGACCGGGCTGCTGGTTGACATCGAACAGGTCACCGACGGCACGGGTACTCCGCTGGATCCGGAGAAGTTCGTCAGCGAGTTCGCCGCGGCCCTGACCGAAGTCGTCTCTGATCCGGAACGCGCCCGCGCCATGGGTCAGGCCGGAAGGCGCCGGGCCGAGGAACATTTCTCGTGGGAGTCCATCACCGAGACCACCCTCGACGTCTACCGTTCCGTCCTCAAGTAGTCCCAGAGCAGTAAAAAGCCCGACGGCGGCGCTCCCTTCAGGTGGGAACGCCGCCGTCGGGCTTTAACCGCCGGTCAGGAAGACCGGGCGTCCCTGGCCTTCCGGGCGAGCACCGACTTTTCGTCCACCGGCGCGCTGCCGCTGGCGCGCTGGGCACGATAGAACTCCCGTGCTTCGTCCTGCCGGACCCTCTCGGCTCCGGTGGCAATCGCGGCACGCAGGTGGTCCTGGCCGTAACAGAAGGCGTCAACCAGGTCGAGGGCGTGCGGCCGGAGCTTCACAAGCAGCCGGTTGATGTATCCGCCCACCGTCCGTGCCCGCTGCATGGACAGCCTGCCGTTCATCAGGTACCAGGACAGGTTCTTCTCGATCAGGGACAGACCGAACAGGTCCCTGAGCCACGTGAGCACGGTCCTGGTTCCGGGATGCGTGCAACGGGTGAGGGCGTCGGTGAAGGCCTCCCACTGCAGGAGTTCGGCGTGGGCCTGTGCGGCGTCGATCAGCTCGTTCTGGTGCCGGTTGAAGACTGCGGCGGCTTCCTTTTGGGGCAGCTTGCTGGCTCCCCTGAGGGCGGTGCCCGCCTCAGCGACCATGCTCTGGACGCGGTCGGTGAGCAGGGCACGCTGGCTTTCCTCGTCCCGGAGTGCGATGGCGGCCTTCTGCGGCAGCCCCGTATCAGCCACGAACTGCGCGACTCCCCGCAGGCCGGTGCGGTGGACAGCGGTGCCGGCCGCCTGGTTGACCACGTAGCGGGCCAGAACACCGAAATTGACGTTGCGGAATTCCTTGGCGTAGTCGGCGAGCAGCCGCTTGGCCACGAGCTGCAGCAGGACGGTGTTGTCCCCTTCGAACGTGACATAGACGTCGAGGTCGGCGCGGAGCGAGGCCAGGCGGTTCTCGATCAGGAACCCGGCTCCTCCGCATGCCTCGCGGCATTCCTGCAGCGTGTCCAGGGCGTGCCATGTGCTGAGCGGCTTCAGGGCCGCCGCCAGGGTCTCGAGGTCCTGGCGGTCCGCGTCGGTGTCGTGCGCGCCGGAGAACACATCATCGAACTTTTGCAGCAGCTGCTCGTGGGCGAAGGCCGCGGCGTAGGTGGTGGCCAAGCGTGTGAAGAGCCGGCGCTGGTGCCGCTGGTAGTCAAGGAGCACCTCTTCGTCGGTGGGCGAAGAGGAATTGAACTGGCGGCGTTCAGTGGCGTAGGTGATGGCTGTCTTGAGGGCGAGCTTGGACGCGGCCACGGCGGCGCCGTCGAGGCTGACCCTGCCCTGGACGAGGGTGCCGAGCATGGTGAAGAAGCGACGGCCGGGGCTGGCGATGGGGGAACTGTAGTTGCCCTCGGCGTCCACGTCCCCGTAGCGGTTCAGGAGGTTGGTCCGCGGGATGCGGACGTTGCTGAAGTGCAGGCGGCCGTTATCGATGCCGTTAAGGCCGCCTTTGATGCCGTCGTCCTCGCCGCCGATTCCGG
Source organism: Arthrobacter sp. B2060 (assembly GCF_059090445.1). Taxonomy (NCBI): domain Bacteria; kingdom Bacillati; phylum Actinomycetota; class Actinomycetes; order Micrococcales; family Micrococcaceae; genus Arthrobacter; species Arthrobacter sp. B2060. The sequence continues at coordinate 87,151 of NZ_JBNHFR010000013.1, read as the reverse complement.
GCAGGAACTCCTTCGTGGCGGGGTCACGGAGATCCATATAGAAGGCGTGCACCCCGTGGTTCACGCCGCGGGTGACCAGCTGGGCGAACACGACTGCCCCCAGACCGTCAATGGCGGCGTTGCCGATGTAATCCTTCCAGGCCGCCCGGAATGGCGTGTTGATCACGAATTCCTGCGTGCCGGCGTCGTACGTGGCGGTGGTGGCGATACTTGCCACATCCGAGCCGTGCCCCGTCTCCGTCATGGCGAAGCAGCCGGGGATGTCCAGGTTCATGATCCCGGGCAGCCATCTCTGGTGATGTTCCTCGGTGCCCAGATGCAGCACGGCGGAACCGAAAAGGCCCCACTGCACGCCCGCCTTGATCTGCAGCGACGGGTCGGCGGTAACCAGCTCCTCGAAGCCTGCAATGTTGGCGCCGTGGTCGTCGGACCCTCCGAGCGCGGCCGGGAAGGCGCGGTGGACGGCGCCGTGGTCCACCAGGTAGCGGAGCTGTCCGAACGTGCGCCGCCGGTGTTCGGTGTGGGTGAGGCCCTCGGTCTTGTGCAGTTCAGGGCGGGCGGCCAGTTCACGGGCCTGCCGCCGGACGTCCGCCCACTTGCCGAGCATCTGCTCGCCCAGTGCGGCCACGTCGACGGCGGGCGGCGACGTCGGGATCCTGCCGCCAGCACTGGCGCTCGTGGCAGTGCCCGCCGGTGCGGGGCGGAAGGATGCGCCGCTGCGGCGGTCCGCTACTTCAGTCATGTCGATTCCTTCGTTGGTTCGGACAATTCGGGGTTTACTGATCGGATTCTTGGGTGTCGGCGAGTTCGGGGGCGATGCCAACACACAGCCACGCCGTAATCTGGCGGGCCATGGCTTCGTGGTCAGGCTTTGCAGGGGAGTCCGGGCTGGCCAGCCAGCGTTCCCCGGCATTGCGGACCAGCCCAATGGCGGCCGTGGGCCAGTAGCCGATGACCGACTCCTTGCCGGCGCCGAGATGCGTGCGCATTGGCCGGGCGATCATGTCCGCGATGGAGTCGAAGAAATGGCCCAGCGCCCCTGCCGTGGCGATGGTGGTCTGGCCCCCGTCCTGCTCGGCTGCCGGGTAGCGCGTCACGAACGTGTAGACGTTCGGGCTTGTTTCAGCCATCTGGAGGTACGCGGACACCATGGCGAAGAGGCCTTCGCGGGGAGTCTGGGCCGCCTGTACAGCTTCCTGCATGCGCCGCTGCATCTGGCTGAGCACCACTTCGCCCACCGCCTGCTGAAGCCCTGCCTTGTCTCCGAAGTACCGGTAGAAGACAGACTTCGATGTTCCGGCAGCGGCTGCGATCTCCTCCATCGAGGCATCGCTGCCGAGGGCGTGGACTGCGCGCCGGGCGGACTTGATGAGTTCCCGCCGCCGCTCCTCGCGGTGGGACTGCCAGCGGGAGGCCCGGCCGTCGGCAGCAGGCGCGGCCTCGGAATCTCCAAGAGGAAGGTCGATGTTCACGATACTCAGCGTATCAGGTACGCTGAGTATCGATAACCTAGCCCGGATCAAAGGAGACAGCCCATGTCCGTCGATGGACAGTCAGTAACTGGACCAGAAGGCACCATCAGCCCACAGCCTGCGTCTTCACTGCCCGGACTCGGGAAGCCACATACGCCTCGCCGCGCCGTGGTGGTCGGCGGCAACCGGATTCCCTTTGCCCGCACGGGAGGGGCCTACACAAAGTCCTCCAACCAGGACATGCTCACGGCCGCCCTGGATGGACTGATTGCGCGCTTCGGGCTGCAGGACGAGCGGATCGGCGAAGTCGCCGCGGGAGCCGTGCTCAAGCATTCGCGGGACTTCAACCTGACGCGCGAGGCCGTCCTGGGTTCCGCGCTCTCTGCAGAAACGCCTGCCTATGACCTGCAGCAGGCATGTGCCACCGGGCTGGAGACAGTGATGGGCCTGGCAAACAAGATCAAGCTGGGGCAGATCGAGTCGGCCATTGCCGGCGGCGTCGACTCGGCGTCCGATGCCCCAATCGCCGTGAGCGAGGGCCTCCGGGAAGTGCTGCTGGATCTCAGCCGTGCGAAGACCATGCCGCAACGCCTGCGGATCCTTGCCCGCCTGCGGCCCAAGGATCTTGCCCCCGATGCGCCGAACACGGGCGAGCCCCGGACCGGCCTGTCCATGGGGGAGCACCAGGCCCTGACGACCGCCCAGTGGAAAATCTCCCGGGAGGCACAGGACGAACTGGCCTACAACAGCCACCGCAACCTTGCGGCCGCCTACGACGCCGGATTCTTCGATGACCTCCTCACCCCCTACCGCGGACTGAGCCGGGACTCGAATCTTCGGCCTGACACCACACTTGAGAAGCTTGCCTCCCTGAAGCCCGTCTTCGGTCGGAGCCTCGGGGCAGAGGCCACCATGACGGCCGGCAACTCCACGCCGCTGACCGACGGCGCCTCCACTGTCCTCCTTGCCTCCGAGGAGTGGGCGGACCAGCACGATCTGCCCAAGCTTGCCGCCGTCCTGGACGGCGAAGCCGCCGCCGTGGACTTTGTGCACGGGAAGGACGGCCTGCTCATGGCCCCTGCCTTCGCCGTACCCCGCCTGCTGGCCCGCCATGGCCTGACGCTTGACGACATCGACTACTTCGAGATCCACGAGGCCTTTGCCGGAACCGTCCTGAGCACGCTGGCAGCCTGGGAGGACGAGGAATTCGGACGCACCCGGCTCGGACTGGATGGAGCCTTCGGCAAGGTAGACCGATCCAGGCTCAATGTCCACGGATCGTCGCTTGCGGCGGGCCATCCGTTCGCCGCTACGGGCGGACGAATCGTTGCGTCACTCGCCAAACTGCTGCACGAGAAGGGCACCGTTAACGGGCGTCCCGCGCTCGGACTCATCTCCGTCTGCGCCGCCGGCGGCCAGGGCGTAGTGGCACTCCTGGAAGCACAGTAGGGGATCCTGATGACAGACACTTACACGCGGCTGGTCAGCAAGGGCGTCGGCCGGGACGTCGCGAAGAAGCTCGGTCTTCCGCAGCCTGCCGTGCTACGACGCTACGAACCCGGCCAGCCGCTCATCGGTGGCCCGGTCCTTGTCGAGGGATCGAGCCCGGGGGCAGAAGAGCTCGCTGCCGAGCTTCTCTCCTGGGATCTGGACATACGCCGGCACGCAGTCCCGGGGGAAAGGCTCGGCGGGATCGTGCTGGTCCTGGATGACGTAGCCACACCGGACGATCTCGAAAAGCCGGTCCTGACGGCCGCATCCTCCTTGCGTGACCTGGCACCAAATGGACGGGTGGTCACCGTTTCGCGCGCTTCCGACGGCGGCACTCCGGCCCTTGCCGCTGCCAGGCAGGGGGTTGACGGGCTGCTCCGCTCACTGGCAAAGGAACTGCGGGCCGGTGCCACCGGCAACGGCATCCTCCTGGCGGACGGCGTCACAACCACGGCGCCCGCGGCACTAGGGGCACTCCGCTTCTTCCTCTCTGGCCGGTCCGCCTATGTGGACGGCCAGTTCGTCCGCATCAGTTCAACGTCGGGCGAACTCCCCGCCGACGTCGACAGGCCGCTCGCCGGCAAGGTCGCCGTCGTCACCGGAGCCGCGCGTGGCATCGGAGCCGCGATAGCGCGAACGCTGCACAGGGACGGCGCGACCGTGGTGGCGGTCGATATTCCGGCCGCGGGAGACCACCTCGCCGGCGTTGCGAACGAAATCAAGGGTACGGCGCTGCAGCTCGACGTCAGCCGGGAGGATGCGGGCCAACGGATTATTGACCACGCCGTCGGGCGACACGGTCGGCTGGATATCGTGGTCCACAACGCCGGCATCACGCGGGACAAGCTGCTCGTGAACATGGACCATGGCCGTTGGACTTCGGTGCTGGCAGTGAACATCAACGCGCAGCTTCGAATCAACGAGGCCCTGCTGGCATCCGAACATTTCCGTGCCGCTCCGCGGATCGTCGCTGTGGCCTCGACCACCGGGATAGCAGGCAACCGGGGCCAAACGAACTATGCCGCCTCCAAAGGCGGGGTGATCGGGATGGTGCGTGCCACGGCTCCTTTGTTGGCGGGCTACGGCGGCTCGATCAACGCGGTGGCACCGGGATTCATCGAAACCGAGATGACAGCACGCATGCCTTTTGCCACGCGGGAGATCGCACGGCGGCTCAATTCGCTGCAGCAGGGCGGACGCCCGCAGGATGTGGCCGAGGCGATTGCATTCCTCGCCAGCGACGCCGCCGGAGGCATTTCCGGTGAAGTGCTGCGGGTATGCGGACAGCAACTGGTGGGTGCATGAATCCCGGCCAGCCCGTCATCCTGGGCGAAATGCCGTCCCTCTCAAAGCTGTACGTGAACGCGGCCGCAGGGGCTGCCCGGCGCCGACTCCTGGGCTCCCACACGGATGCCGACCTGCCCGCGGCGGGCCATGAAGTGCGGGGCGTGCGGGTTGACGTCGGGAACCTCACCGCCTTTCAGCATCTGGTTGGCGAAACGGCGAGCGACGTGCTGCCCGCAGGGTTCCTCCACGCCATGGCGTTCCCCGTCGCCCTGAGCGTCATGAACCGGGAAGACTTTCCCTTGCCGCTGCTGGGTATGATTCACCTTCGCAATGTCGTTGAGCAGGTCCGCCCGGTCCGGTTCACGGAGTCACTGGACATCAACGCCCGGGCCGAAGCGCTTCGGGCGCACCGGGCCGGAACGCAAGTGGACATTGTTGCCGAGGTCCACAATTCCGGGGACGAAACCGCCTCGTGGAGGGGCGTTTCCACGTATCTCGCCAAGGGCGTCTACCTTCCGGGAATCGACAAAGCGTCGGCCGATGCGCGGACGGAGCAGTTCACGGCTCCCGACCCCACAGCTGTTTGGCAGTTGGGAGTCGATGCGGGGCGGGCCTATGCCGCGGTGTCCGGGGATTTCAATCCCATCCACCTCAGCGTGCTGTCCGCCAAAGCGCTGGGCCTGCGGCGGTCCATTGCGCACGGCATGTACCTGGCGTCGCGTGCTCTGGCGGATGTCGGCGCGGTCAAAGGCGATTCCTTCCGGTGGGACGTTGCCTTTGACGCGCCGGTGTTCCTCCCGGCGCGGGTGGCCCTCGATATTTCCACGGTTCACGCGGAGGGAGCCGCCTGGGTGCGCTCTGACTACGTGGCCTGGAACGCGCGCTCCGGACGAAAGCACTTTAGCGGATCGGTGGCGTCGCTGTAGGGCCGGCCGCGGCCGCCAACGGGAGGCCTCCTAGAGGCCCTCTGCTTCAACCGCACGCAGTATGCGGTGCAGGCTCAACAGAATGGATTCAGCGGCGCCGGGGGCCTCGGCGTCGGCGTCCTCCGAGACGATCCGGGCCCTGAGGGTGTCAAGGGCAGCATGTGCCGCCGTGCTCAACTCGGCCTGCCGGTCGGCGTCCTCCGCCTCGTCGGAGAGCGCCTCCCCGACGGCGGCGAGCGCCTTGGCGAGCGGCTCACTGTACGGAAGCGGGATGGTGAACTGCATGTCCTTGTTCCAGATGACCGCCGCGAGCACCTCCGTGATGTCCTGGATGTAGAACGTGACGCGTTCCAGGTCGCGGAGGTTGCGGTAGTCCAGGTCCATGTCACGGGGGTGGAAGCGGCGGCGGGGGTTGGCTTCCCTGCTTGCGTCTGCCTTCTGGACGGCGTCCCGGACGGACCTCGCCGACCGTGCCAGTTCCTCTGACCGCATGGACCAGTCCTCATGCTCCGGCGGCCACTTTTCGTGGACAGCCGCTCCCATGTCTTCCAGCTGGCGGGCCAGGGCAAGCCGCAACTCGGTGAGGCTCAGAGCTGCCGCGTTGAAATGAAGCGGCGGGAAAACGAGCAGGTTCACGAGGACGCCGACGGCAACGCCGACCCCCATCTGGAACAGGTAACCGAACGAGAAATCGTCAGGATTGTTTCCGCCTACCAGCAGGACCAGCAGCGCTGCCGTGGGAATCCAGTCCCGGCCGGCCCCCAGGCGGGGGAGGCCTGCCAGCAGCACCCCAAGGGCCATGACGATGCCAATTGACAGCGGGGTGGCACCGAAACTGAAGAGGAGGAAAGCCAGCCCAATTCCCGCGGCAAGGCCCACGAGTGTCTGTAGGCCCTGGCGCATCGAACCGGCGACATTTTCGTACATGGCCACCAAGGCGCCCAGCGGGGCGTAGTACGGGTACTGGGCCGCGGCTCCCGGCATGTGGGGAGCGATGAGAAAGGCGAGGCCGGCAGCCAGGCCGGCTTTGGCCGCCAACTGCAGCCGGGGCGCCGTAAGGACACGCCTTGCATTCGTGGCCGTTGCCCGCCCGATCCGCCGCGTCCAATGCCCGTCGGCTGAGGTCTCCTTCTTCAGGGTGCTCACCGGGCCAACCTTAGAATGGCGGGCGGGCACTGACAAATGGATGTCAGCCCGCTCCGTGCCCGGGGGGTACTTCTTCCCCTGCGTGGACCGGCCCCGGGGGAGTGCCCTCGCCGAACGGGCGCCCGCCCAGTGCTTCCCGGCCGTGCGGAGTCAGCCAGCCTGACAGTTCGGGTCCTGCGGGGACGATGCCCGTCGGGTTGATGTCCTCGTGCACGATGTAGTAGTGCTGCTTGATCTGCACGAAGTCGATGGTGTCCCCGAACCCCGGAGTCTGGAACAGGTCCCGGGCATACGCCCACAGATTTGGCATCTCGCTGAGCTTGTTCCGGTTGCACTTGAAATGCCCGTGGTAAACGGCGTCGAACCGCACGAGGGTCGTGAAGAGCCGGACGTCGGCTTCGGTGACAGCTTCACCCACCAGATACCGCTGATCCGCCAGCCGTTCCTCCAGCCAGTCGAGGGCCGTCCAGAGGCGGGCGTAGGCGGCGTCGTAGGCTTCCTGGGAGCCAGCGAAACCGCACCGGTAGACGCCATTGTTGACTTCGGTGAAGACGCGCTTGTTCACGCCGTCGATTTCTTCGCGAAGGTGTTCCGGGTAGAGCTGCGGGGCGCCAGGGCGGTGGAATGCGGTCCACTCGGTGGAGAAGTCCAGGGTTATCTGGGGGAAGTTGTTGGTCACCACTGCGCCGCTGGCGACGTCGACGATGGCGGGGACGGTAATGCCGCGCGGGTAGCCCGGGAACCGCCGGAAGTACGCTTCCTGCAGGCGTTCGATGCCGAGGACCGGATCCTTCCCGTCCGGGTCAAGGTCGAAGGTCCAGGACCGGGCATCGTGGGTGGGTCCTGGCTGGCCCAGCGAGATGGCGTCCTCCAGGCCCAGCAGGCGGCGGACGATGACCGTCCGGTTGGCCCATGGGCAGGCCCGGGCAGCAATCAGCCGGTAGCGGCCCGGTTCCACCGGCCAGCCCGGCTCACCGTTTGGCCCCGCGTCACCGTTTTGGGTGATCCGGTCCTCGATGTAGGTTGAGTCCCGGTTGAACTCTCCGCCTGTGACGTAGGCGCCCCTGGTGCTGTGTTCGTTGACGGTGGTGGCCTTCTCGTTCATGGACCCAGACTATGTGCCCGCTGCAAAGACGCGCGACATGGGTTGCCAGGCGACGAGCCAGGATGCGGCCACCACCAGGGAGAAAAGGACGATCCAGACTGCTGAGGGAACAGCCGTGGCCCGGTACAGGATGTAGGCGTCCGAGGTCCGCAACTGATCCCGGCGGCGGAGGTGCACGTTCGTGAGCTTGGCCAGGTCCCGGACGGAGGCCACGAGCAGTGCCAGCCCCAAGACAATGGCCACGTGCCCGGTAAACACTGCCGGTACCCCGAGGATGAGTGCTCCCGTGGCGGCGACTGCGGCGAGCAGGATGAGCACTCCGGCCGCGTTGCGGATGAAGATTAGCGACGCCAGCAGAACAAGGAGCCCGGCGGACATGGCAGCGGGGCCCCAGCCATTGAACCCGGCCCATACCAGTCCGGCTCCCGTCATGCCCGGGACGGGATACCCCCAGAATCCGGACCACACTGCGGCCAGGCGCCCGCGCGTATAGGAGGTGGTGGAGCCGGAATGGTTGAGCCTCAGCCTGATGCCGCCCAGCCGCTGACCGCTGGTCAGTGCCGCGAAAGCATGTCCCAGCTCATGCGTTACCGTGGCGAACAGGCCGAAGTACCGCCAGGTGGCGGCAGGGACAGAAAGCACGACGGCGGCCAGGACCACGGCGAGCAGTTCAGTAACGGTCACGATGGGAACCTCGGCCCGTGCAAAGCCGGCGGCAACACGGTCCCACCATTGTTCGGGCAGGGTCGGGACAGTTGCGGCAAAAGTAACCATAGGATTCAAGGCTACCGCCGGAAGGCTGGCGTCAATGTTCACCGGAGGCTTTAGGGTGCACGATGGAATCAACACCGCCCGTACACAACCGCAACTGATGGATAAGGAAGATAAGACCATGTTGAAGGAACGCCTGCACGCAGATGTGGTCGCGCACATGAAGGACGGCAACAAGGTGGCTCTCACCACCGTGCGCAATGTTCTGGGCGAGATTGAAACCCGCGAAAAGTCCGGCAAGACGCCGGTGGAGCTGGATGACGCCCAAATCACAGCACTGCTGCAGAAGGAGGCTGCGAAGCGCCACGAGACCGCCCGGATTTATACGGAAGCCGGGGAGAACAGCCGCGCCGCGGCGGAAATTGCCGAAGCCGACGTTATCGAGGCCTACCTGCCGAAGCCCCTCACCGCCGCAGAAGTGGAAGCAATCGTCGATGAAGAGATACAGGCACTCAAGGCCGGCGGCGCGGAGCTGTCGATGAGGCAGATGGGCGCCGTGATGAAGCCCGTAACGGCCAGGGTCGCCGGGCGTTTCGACGGCAAGGCCGTCAGCGAGATCGTTCGTTCCCGCCTGGCCTAGGCCCGGGCCATGCTGAGACTCGACGCGCCTGCCGAATGGGAGGAGGATTTAAGTACACCCACACTAAGGAGGTCGGTGATGTGCTATTCATCGTGCGAGGGGTGGAACTACAGGAAAGATCGCGCCCGGAAATCCGAAGATCGCCGGGAGACGAGGCCCGATGAGGCCCCGGAGCCCCAGGTGCAGGCGGAGGAATCCAGGATGTGGGCCTACCTCGCCCAGTTGGAGAAGAACGCCGCTGATCAGCCTGACCGGATCAGCGAAAAAGTCTAGGCAGTGACGTCGAAAGGCCCCGCACATGCGGGGCCTTTCGACGTCGGGCTATTCGAGGATTCTCTTCTTGACGAATGCCAGATACTCCCCGGCTGCTTCATCGAATCCGAAATCCTGCCAGTACGCCTTCAGGGCCGACTTGGCCTGTTCGTACTCCGGTGTGCCTTCGGCGGGGGAGTCACCACTGTTTGCCGGGACGGCGTGCGCTACCACCAGGTCCACGGAGCGGCCGACTGTTTCAAGGATGGCGTGCAGGATGGTGTAGCCCATACGGTCACCGCGGTACTCCGGGAGGATCTCGAGGGTGGAGACAACCATCAGGTCGCCGCCGTCCTGCAGGTACTCAGTGACCAGGTCTGGACGCTCCTGTGTCAACATTTCAGCGATGCGCGCCATCTCCGGGTCCGCGCCATCCGTGGTGACGAAGAGATTGATCATGCCGGCCTTTGGGACAACCTGGACGACGGCCTCGCCCACCTGGATCTCTTCTTCCCCCTCCCCGCCGGGTTCAGCCAGCGGGCCGGCAGCACTGACGGTGACTTCCCAGCGCATGGGATAATCCCGGGGAACATGCTCCATGCCTGGAAAGCCGCGATAGCGGAGCCTGTACTCAAAGGTCAATGATTCCGGATCAATCACGGTCATGACACTCCTTGGGTTGGCAGCGGCTTCGCTTACACGGGCAGTCTATGCGGGGAACGGGTCTTCAGGAACGGACGCCGGGACGTGTTACAGAGACGCGCTGCCCTCACGGGACGTGCGCGGGCTGTCTGGGTGGCGTCTGTTGCCAAAGTGACTTGGGAGGTCCACAGTGAATTACGTCACATTCAGGCCGGGAGGCCGGCCTGGGCTCCGTGAGGGGCTGTAGCTGCTGTGGAGGTCATTATGAGCACGACTTCTGACGAACTGTACGACGTAGCTCCCGAGAGCGACCAGCCTGCGCTCAAGCGGGTCCTCGGACCAAAGCTCCTGCTCCTGTTCATTGTCGGGGATATCCTCGGCGCCGGCGTCTATGCGGTCACCGGAACCATGGCCGGCCAGGTCGGCGGCATTGTCTGGCTGCCATTCCTGCTCGCGTTCGTCGTCGCGACGCTGACCGCATTCTCCTACCTTGAGCTGGTCACCCAGTACCCGCAGGCGGCGGGCGCGGCGCTCTACACGCACAAGGCGTTCGGGATCCACTTCGTCACATTCCTCGTAGCGTTCGCCGTCGTGTGCTCCGGTATCACCAGCGCCTCGACCTCAGCGAACGTCCTTGCCCAGAACTTCTTCGGGGGTCTGGAGATCAACGGCTGGATGGGCCTGCCCGGCAGGGAGACCATTACTGCGGTTGCCATGGGCTTTATGCTGCTGCTCGCGGCGATCAACCTGCGCGGCGTGGGGGAGAGCGTGAAGTTCAACGTGGTGCTCACCCTCGTGGAGATGATCGCGCTGTGCATCGTGATCGGCGTCGGCTTCTTCGTGCTGACGCAGGGGACCGGGAATGCAGGCGAAATCTTCGTATTCAACGATTACCAGGACAAGGGACTGTTCCTGGCCGTCACGGCGGCCACCTCCATTGCGTTCTTTGCCATGGTGGGCTTCGAGGACTCCGTGAACATGGTCGAGGAGACCAAGGAACCCGAGAAGATCTTTCCGCGGACCATGCTCACCGGCCTCGGCATAGCGGTGCTCCTCTATATGCTGGTGGCCGTTTCCGTAGTCAGCGTGCTCTCGCCCACCGAGCTTGAGAACATCCGCGAGGCCGAGGGCGCGGCGCTCCTCGAGGTGGTGCACAAGGGCTCACCGGACTTCCCGATCGACCGGATCTTCCCGTTCCTGGCAGTGTTCGCCGTCGCCAATACCGCGCTAATCAATATGCTCATGGCCAGCCGCCTGATCTACGGCATGGCCAACGCGCGCGTCCTGCCGCGGCCGCTGGGAAAGGTGCTGCCGGTCCGCCGGACCCCGTGGGCGGGCATCCTGTTCTCCACTGTCCTCGCGCTGGGGCTGATCTGGTACGTCAGCAGCGATCCGGAGAGCAATATTGTCGCCAACCTTTCGGGCACGACGGCGTTCCTGCTGCTGTGCGTGTTCACCGTGGTCAACGTGGCCTGCTTGGTGCTTCGCCGCAAGAGGGATCCAAACCGTAAGGTGTTCTTCACATCGCCCGGGCAGCTGCCGTTGTTGGCGGCCCTGCTGTGTGCCTTCCTCGCGGGTCCGTGGGTGGGCCGGAATCCCATCCAGTACCAGGTGGCGGGAGGGTTGATGGCCCTCGGTATCTTGCTGTGGTTCATCACCTGGCTGATCACCAGGAAGACCAACACCGGGCCGGACGAACCCGCCGATACACGCCGAAGCGGCCATCCGTGATGTCGTGATGTTTGGCTTCGGATTAGGAACGGGAGCGGGCAGGCTCTGAGGCGCGGTCGATCTTCACATCGAAGTCCAGGAGTGAGTCATGGGCGGCGAGCCGGTGAATCAGGTACGCGCGGAGCTGGGCGTTGGTGGCCGTGTGCGCGCCGGGAAGGGCCTCGCCGTTGAGGAGGGCGTAGGTGTCGCCGATGTGGAACACCGACAGGAAGCAGTCCTCAAGCGCATCCGTCTGAAGGTTCAGAACCGTGTCGCGGAAGTTGCCTTGCGCGCCCTTTCTGGGCATAGTCGTCACCGAAAATGTCACTGTGTTTGCCATGGAGCTGATGATCCTTTTAATGCCTCGGGTGCGGGGGGTCGCTTTCCCGGCCATTCGATAGGCTAACTGTTGCTGCCGGCGAAGATAACCCTTACCGAGCAGTAAGTTGTGAAAGACTCCGAGGTTAAGGCCGCTTGGCGGGCCAGGCTGCCCAGCCGTCAGGAATCTCCCGGAGCCGGGCCTTTCCGCTGCGCAGCAGGTTGGCGGGGACAGGTCCGGGGTCACCCTGCCCGCTTTCAGATGCGGAACCGTCGGGTGCCGTCAGCGCGTAACCGAGCCACCGCCGTCGCCATCCCACCGGGTAGCGTTCGCTGTATCCGCCGGCGGCAACCCCGAGGACCAGCAGTTCCAGCCGGGCCGCTGCGGATTCGGCTGTTTCGTCGCATGCGTCGCAACTGCAAGGCGGAAAAACGAAATCGTGGAGGACTCCGGCGTGGACGATCACGGCAGGATGATCAATCAACATGAAGGTCAAGGGTGCCGCCCCGTGCCTTCGAGGCGTCACGCGCACTGACTGCACGACGCCGTCTGGCTGCCTCAGCAGGTCGGCTGCGGTGGCGGGACTGGCGTCCGTATCTGCGTCGTAGGCTGCCGTGAGATGGTCGATGAGGGCGCGGGCGACGATGTGCAGGCCATCGAAGCGTTCGGGATGGCTGATCACGCTGTAAGAATCGGGGGAGGGGCCGTCCTCGCCCCATCGCTGTCCGTACGGGATGGCCGCTCCGTCAGGGGAGTAGTACGTCGTGGAGGGCAGCGGCGGGCGGGTATAGCCAGGTGTCTCTGAGTCACGCGGCGCCGGTCCGGTCCAATCCCCATCTTCCCCCATTTGGCCATCCTAGTTCCACGGCGTCAGGGGAACTTCCCGTCACGTTTGCGCGCGGCGTAATCAGCCGCCGGGCGGGCTCATGACCAGAAGTCAGCCGCTTTGGCACTGTCCTCCAGGAACTCATACACCTCCATGACTTTCCCATCCGAAAGCTTGAACACCAGCGCAGCCCTTTGGTCCAACGGGGTGCCGTTGCGCTCAGCGTGGTTTCTTTGGAATCCAACCGTGTGGTTATCCCCTCCGATGACGTCGTCAAGGGTCACTTTGATCGTCCCATTGGATCGCGAGGCCAGTTCGCCGAAGTAGGCCAGTATCGCGTCCCGGCCTTGCTTGTCTCCGGACAATCCGCCGCTGCCTCCGACATGCCAGACAGCATCCTCCGTGAAGAGTGTCCGGAGTGTGTCCATATCGCCTGCGCTGAACGCTTCATAGCCGCGCCGCACCACCGCAGCGTCTTCCTGTGCTCCCATTTGAGGGACCTCCGTCGTCATTGTCGGGTTCCAGCGAGGAAAGGTTAAGCCCGGACGGCGGGGTTGTCGATAGGCGTTTGGGACCCATGGGGCCTTGTCCCCATTGCACCGGGTCCCGGGCCTAAAGCACGATGGGTCGGGAACATCTCTAGGGGGAAGAATGGCTTTATATGGGGCTGACGTCCAACCACTCAAAGAGCTCTCGAAGCTCTTGGCTTCGGGGTCGGCGCGGCTGTCCGGAAGGGCCCGGGAACTGGACTCGCTCATCAGCCAAAGCCAGTACTGGCAGGGCCAGGACGCCAAAAAGTTCACGGCCGAGTGGCACGGACGACTACGTCCGCTGATGGTAAAGGCTTCCCAGGACATTGAAGAGGCCGCCAAGAAAGCCCTGCAGAATGCCGAGGAGCAGTCTTCGGCCTCCACCGGTGGGACGTCTGCTTCGACAACGGGAATCGGGATACAGACCGCCAGCACGAGGGACGCCAGCCAGGGGCAGCCGGACAGACCCACTCCGGAAGAAATTCTGAAGCAGTACCAGGTGGGCGATGCCGAGACCACGGAATGGCCCTCCGACTGGGACCCGCTTCGCTTGGTCGTCGATCAGAAGACGGTCACTGAGAAAGAGGCGGAACTGCTCAACGGGCTGGGCCCACTGGAATTGGATGCCTTCAAGGACATCCATGACGACGCTTTTGAGCAGGCGGATGCCCGCTTCGAGAGCGTCGACCGGAATGATGATCAGAACGATGCTTTCCGGCACGCTTACTGGAACGCTCTCATGGTCAAGGAGTACGGTGCCGAGTGGGCCGAGGATTACGCCACCGCCCATGAACAGCTCCCAGGCAACCCCGGCCCCCGCGAGGCTATGGAACCTGTACAACAACGAGGTGGGCAGAAACATCGCGGTAGCCAATCCGGATGCGAGCGCAGAGGAACTGGCCGACCTGATCGAAAAGGCGGTTAAGAATGGAGACACCGTAGTGGTTGGCCCGGACCTGCTCCCGCAACCCTCCAACGAGGTCCCTCCGGAGAAGACGGGGGATGCCGGTGATGCTCCACCGGTCAACGGTCAGGACCCGGAGTTCAACGACGAGTCCAGGACCACATCATGACGCTTCCCTTGCAGCGGCCGAATGTCCGGCTGCGCCTGCTGACCCTGCTTTGCCTTGTCCTTGCCTGCGCTTTGGCAGGATGTTCAATTGGAGGAAACACCATGCCCGAAGCAAACGACACGCTGGACGGCCGGGTTCTGGATGCAGCCGCAAACGGTGCGGAGCTCCGGCTCGCCGATGCCACCGATTTCGATTGGGACCAAGCAGGATTCGTCACCGAGGGGACGCCGGCATCGGACATCGAGGCAGCCTTCGGCGACCCTGTCAGCAAGGAGAAGCGGTACACGGCGTCACCTGCGCTGTTCATCTTCCTGAAGGACGGCAAAGTGACGAAGGCCGTCCGTATCACGCCCGACGCGTTCTTTGGCGCTCAGTCACTTAAGAAGTACGGACGCGACGTAGTACTCGCGCCAGCCCAAGGCAGCAAGGGTTTCCTGAATTGGCGCGAATGAAGCACGTCTGAATGCTCAGCGTTCTATTGTGTGCGGCACACCATATGGGAACCCTGCGGCACCTCCAGATCGAAGTGAGCGGAAGCCCTCAGTTCTGAGGGGTCGGGGTTTCGCGGCATCAGGTTGCCCCCGGATTTTCCAACGTCTCCAGTCCATGCTGGTGGTGTCCTGAAGGTGAAGGTAGCCGCGAACCCTCAGCTCAGGCCTTGCCGGGTCCGGAAGCATTCCCCCCATGGCGCCGGACCCGGCTACCGGCCCGGGATACTCTAGGCCCGGCCGCCCTCGTGGAGGGTCAGCCTGGACGTCTTGGACATCCTGACAAGCACTGCCGCGGCATCGGGAAGCCTCCGAACCGCCAGCCTGTCCTCCAACTGCCGGCAGTAGTGCTCCATCCGTACAGCACCTGCCATTGCAGAGGTGACTTTCAGGCTCACGACCGCTTCTTTTGACGCTTCCACATCGCTGCTGGTGAGCCCGCCTATAACCCTGGACACCCGCGTCGGCAGCAGGTCAAGGTACTCGGCAAAGAATCTTTGTGCTGCCGTATTCCCGGCGTCGTCAGCGAGGACCAGCAGCGGCTCGGGGTCCAGGACCGGCAGGGACTCATCCATGACTGGCGTCATATCCCTCCGGCGTGCGGAGGACGGTTCTGCCTTATCTACCCGTTCCATTCGAAGCACCGTCCCTTAATAGTTCAACCGCAGTGCTGCTGCACGACTCTCTACATAATCTTCCCGACGAACATCAAGAAATTGTGCCGGGAGCCGCAGGATCCACATAGGATCGTCCCACTTATAACTGAGGCTCCAACGTGATGTGCGCTGGGCGCTCGGTCACTCGTCCAGCAAGCGCCGGGACCATCCAGATACTGGCACCGCCGGTCTCCGCCTGGGTTTAGGATTGCGTGCATGAGGAACTGGGGCGCTAAACATCCCGTCCTTTTCGCCACCCTGGTCCTGACCCTGACTGGGCTCACGATAATCGCCGTCGACTTCGTTCTGGGACGCCGCCTCGAGGATGCCGTCGCCAGCGCAGTCTTTTGGGTGGCGGTGTTTGGGTTGTCATGGCTTTTCGCCGCAAAGCGGCTGAGGAGCACGGCCGACAGGCTCTCCGAGCGCGGCCAGCTCCTGGCCTATATCCGGTGCCCAAACGACACTTTAGAGCCATCAGGACGCCCAACTTCACTGGCGGTTACAGGGGCAGCTTCTGGGGTACGGAGGATTACCCGTCAGGAGTCGAAGTACGTCTCCCATATGGCGTTCCAGGTCATGACGCTCACCACGCAGAGCGGGGACGTTGAAATAGCTGGCGATCCCGGAACGCTCCAAAAGATCCGCGACGTCGTTATCCCAGCCCCGACCAACGAGTGAAGCCATTGAGGCAAAGCCTTGGGACTGCTTATGTCGCGTGGTCGCGAGGATGAGGGCTCAACGGTTCCCTTCGCCCAATCAGGAACCACAGAATCGAGCCAAGAACTGGCAGCGCAAGAACAATGACGGCCCAAACGACAGTGGCACCAAAGGTGTGATTCCTATTGCGCGCAATGCTCACGAGCGCGGCAAGGAACAGGATTGCGTTGAGAATCAGAAAGAACCCCATGATGCCCCAAGACGGCATCAGTGGTTCAGCCTCCGGCGCGGATAGCTTCAGTATCATCTTTCCCCCAAGACAATCGTGCCGTTATATGAAGGCGTAAACCGGGAAAATGGCCGGAGGGAGCAACCGACTCCCGGGAGTAACTGGTGCTGCCCCTGACTGGGCCGTCAGTGGGTGGGTGTCGTTCGGCGCTACGCCGTCGGCCTGGAAAGCAGTTGTGGGCTTGTCTCCCAACAAATTGCTAGTGATCGTGTCTGACTGCAATGGCATAACGGGTCCCCCTTGGCCTCCAGCCGAAACTCATCCGGCCTTCGTAAGTGAATACTACTTCCTTCTACTTTCCGTTCACCGACCGGACAAACGCCGCCACCAGAACGGCCAGTTCTGTTGTTACGTCTGCCATGTCGGCAATGCTCCCGCGCGTCAGCTGGTCCTGCAGATGCTGGCAGTACGCGCTCAGGCGCAGCGCCCCTACCATTGCCGACGTGACCCTCAGGCTGAGGATCGCGTCCATCGCCTCTTCCACATCGCCATTGGCGAGTTCTTCGAGGATCCGCTCCTGGCGTCGTGGAAGTAGCCCCAAGTAGTCATGGAGGAACCTCTGCGTGGTTATTTCGCCGGCCTGGTGCGCGAGCTCCATCAGCTGCACTGGGTCATAAACGGGAACGGACCGGTCGAACACGAGCCCCACCATCCTTGGTGTGCGGACCCGAAGGAGCTGAGCGCCGGAGACGCTGCAGGTGTCATTTCAGTTTTCCGCCTCTGATCCTGGTGGCCGCGTCGCTGCTGCACGGCCTGAGTCCAGTGTTCCTCCCGTGGCTCAAGAGCCGATCGGCCTTTCCTAAAGGTTGGATCAAGAATCCAAGTTTCCTCGTTATGTTCCCGGATACACCGGCTGCCTGGTCTTACAGCTGTCTGTCCCCGTATCGTTTCCCATCCGTGGCTAGAGCTTGAACCCTGCAAGGAAACAGCTAGCTCCGCCCATATCGAAAGCTCTGCTTATGTGCGCATGCTTGTCATTACAGCAAAGATCGATGGGGGAGATCATGAAAAGGCGCGCAGCAGGACCCGCAACAGCAGGGTTAATGTTTCTGCTGACGGGATGTGCCCAGGGGCCGGGCATTCTGTCCGGTCCCACAGCAGCCGAGGTTCCTTCCCCACCGCCTATTTCCCGCCCGCCGGATCGCTCACCGTCCGGGCAGGGCACCGGGGCGCCGTTGCAGGTCACGACCATCCCACTGGGTAAGAACAGCGGCGTTGAAGCCAGGTTCCCGATCAACGGCTACTTCGCAGCGCCAGGCATGGAGATCACCTTCGATGCCTCGGAGTCTGTTGGCGCGATCAGCACTTATGAGTGGGACTTCGACGGTGACGGCACCTACGATGCGAGCACCACCGAGCCCGTCTTCAAGCACACTTATGCGGACGAGTTCGAAGGAGAGTTGGCTCTGAGGGTCTCGAATCCGATCGGCAGCACCCACGTCCTGAAGATCCCGGTTCACGTCAGTACGAAGCCGTATCGTCAGCAGCTGGCTCCGCCGAAGAACGTCCACGCCGAGGCGCTCACGACGGTCAACGGGATCAGCCAGATCAAGGTGACCTGGGAGTCAGATGATCCGGCTGCTGACTCTTGGGCCATCGCCATCAACGGCATGCCGGTCGGCCGGATCGAAAAGGCAGCGCGCTCCATCACGGTCACCGATATCGAGCGGAAAGAGGACGTGCTCGTGGAGGTCTTCGGAGTCACCGCGGACATGGCCGTTGGACTCCGCGCAGGGACGACACTGCCTGCGGCGAAATAGCCGCTTCATCCCGACCTACCTATCGGAGGCGCGGGCTGAGGTTCGCGGGAACAGCGGCCAGGATAGTAGCCAAAGCATCATCCGGTGTGGTTCCCGGGATGTGCCTCAACGAAGCCTCGAAGATGTGGTCCTCCGTGCAGAGTATTGCCAGCTGAAAGTCGCCGAGGGGTGCTTTCCATGCAGACCAGCCGGGCTGAACCCAGTCAGCATTGATCCTGGTGGCGCCTGGCGCAATCTGACCGTCCTGGCAGTCTCCCTTGAAATGGCGAGGTCGCCCCTGTCCTCGAAAAACATAGAACTGAGGTACGCCACGGGGTTAGATGCGTCACTGGGGACTACCGTGAAAGCGCAGCTGATCGTACCGCGCAAGGCGGTGGTTCCTGACGTGGACTTCACCTGGGGCAAGCCGGGAAACTTTGCGAGGTAGGCCTCACCGTCGTCGCAGAACTTTGCGGACGGCAGCCCGGTGGCCGGTACTTGTTGTGCTGGTCCGGGTTGGGGGCCAGTTGTAGCCGACGCCGGCGAGGGCGCGACCCCGGTGCTCGGCTGATCCCCTGACAGGTCGGTGGGCGTCCCAGCCTTCGGTTGGGGAGGCGTGCACCCAGATAAGGCAAGAGTTGCGAGGGCGGCAATAAGAACCGTGGCAAAGCATTGCTGCATGACGTCCCCCCAGGTCAGCGATGGTTCACAGTAGCAGCCCGTGCTGCTTCAGGGCTCGCAGTCCTCCGTGGAAGTTCAGGTTCCGGTCGGTGAGTTCGATCGGAGCGATCTTTGGGACACTCGCATGGCTGGACACCCGACCCGCGTGGTTTAAGGCACAAAAAAACCCCGGTTTCCCGGGGTTTTCCTTGTGCGCGGAGGGGGACTTGAACCCCCACCCCCTTTCGAGGACTAGCACCTCAAGCTAGCGCGTCTGCCATTCCGCCACCCGCGCAGGTGGTATTTCGGAGGTTCCGATCCGCCTTTCAGCGTTTCGCTTCTCTCCGAAGCAGCGAGAAAAACTCTAACACGACTTTTGCCGAAAGATGGAATCGGGCGGAATGGGTAGGCTGACCCTATGTGTTCCGGCCGCCTAGACCCCGGAAACAAGCGCCTAATGCCATCCGCCAAGCACCAAGGAGTGATCAATGTCTCAGATCCGGCCCGAGGATGAAGTCGTCAGCATCTGCCAGGAGCTCATCCGCATCGACACGTCCAACTATGGGGACGGATCCGGGCCGGGCGAACGCGCGGCGGCGGAGTACACGGCGGCACTGATCTCGGAGGTGGGGCTGGACGTTGAAATCTTCGAATCCGAGCCCGGCCGGGCGAACGTGGTCACACGCCTGGCAGGGGAGGACCCCTCAGCAAGCGCTCTTGTTGTGCACGGGCACCTGGACGTCGTGCCCGCCCTGCGGGACCAATGGACGGTGGACCCCTTCGGCGGCGAAATGATAGACGGGCTGATCTGGGGCCGGGGGGCCGTGGACATGAAGGACATGGACGCCATGATCCTGTCGGTCATGCGGGACTTCGCGCGTACGGGCCGCAAGCCAAAACGGGACCTGATCTTTGCCTTCTTCGCGGATGAGGAGGCCGGCGGCACCTACGGGGCCCGCCACGCCGTCGACAAACGCCCGGAACTCTTCGACGGCGCAACGGAGGCGATATCCGAGGTGGGCGGCTTCTCCGCCACCATCGGCGGTCAGCGAACCTATCTCCTGCAGACGGCGGAAAAGGGACTCTCGTGGCTTCGGCTGGTGGCTCACGGCCGCGCCGGACACGGTTCGCAGATCAACACAGACAACGCCGTAACGCGGCTGGCCAGCGCCGTATCGCGGATCGGTGAATACCGGTGGCCCGTGGAACTGACGCCCACCACCCGGCAGTTCCTCGACGGCGTGACGGAACTGACCGGCGTCGAATTCGATCCCGATGATCCGGACAAGCTCCTCAAGGAGCTGGGAACCGTTGCCCGGTTTGTTGGGGCGACCCTGCAGAACACCACGAACCCCACCCTGCTCAGGGGTGGCTACAAGCACAATGTCATCCCCGAGTCCGCCGAGGCGCTGGTCGACTGCCGCACGCTTCCCGGCCAGGAGGAACAGGTCCTGGAGATCGTCCGCGAACTCGCGGGAACCGGCGTCGAGGTCAGCTACGTGCACAACGACGTCTCACTGGAGGTTCCCTTCGCCGGCAACCTCGTGGACTCGATGATCGATGCCCTGCATTCCGAAGACCCGGGCGCCAAGGTCCTGCCGTACACCCTGTCCGGGGGCACTGACAACAAGTCCCTCAGCCGGCTCGGCATCACCGGCTACGGGTTTGCGCCGCTGCTGCTGCCCGACGAGCTCGATTTCACCGGCATGTTCCACGGCGTGGACGAACGCGTTCCCGTGGACTCGCTGAAGTTCGGCGCCCGTGTGCTCAACAGGCTGCTGACCACCTACTAAGGACAGATATGGACCCGGAACAGCTGCTGCCCGACTCCCTCCTGGAACGCATACGGGGAAGGGCGGCCGGCTACGACGAGAGGAACGAGTTCTTCGACGAAGACCTCGAGGAACTCACCGCAGCCGGTTACCTTAAAGCGTTCGTTCCGGCGTCCGACGGCGGTCAGGGGCTTGGTCTCGAAGGCGTCGCCGGCTGCCAGCGGCGGCTGGCGACGGCGGCTCCCGCCACCGCTCTGGCGGTGAACATGCACCTGGTCTGGACCGGAGTGGCCCGCGTCCTGGCGGACCGCGGGGACACCTCGCTGCATTTTGTGCTGCAGGAAGCGGCCCGCGGGGAGGTCTTTGCCTTCGGGAACTCCGAAGCCGGAAACGACGCCGTCCTCTTTGACTCCCTCACGAACGCCAAGGCCCTGCCCGATGGCGGCTACGAGTTCACGGGCGCCAAGATCTTCACGAGCCTCTCGCCGGCCTGGACCCGGCTGGGGATCTTCGGCAAGGACAGTGCTGCACGCGACGGCGACGGCGAACTCGTTCACGGCTTCATCGAACGCGCGACTCCCGGATACGAAATCCTCGACGACTGGAACACGCTCGGGATGCGCGCCAGCCAGTCCAACACCACCGTGCTGCGCGGCGTCACCGTGCCAGCGGACCGCATATTCCGCAAGCTGTCGGTGGGGCCCAATGCGGATCCGTTGATCTTCGCCATCTTCGCCTGCTTCGAAACACTTCTGGCCGCCGTATACACAGGCATCGGGGAGCGGGCCCTCGTTCTCGGCGTCGAAGCGGCCACGCGCCGGACATCCTATAAAAACGGCGGCCGGAGCTACGCCCAGGACCCTGACATCCGCTGGAAGGTCGCAGAAGCGGCGATGGCCATGGACGCCCTCTACCCCCACCTGGGGCAGGTGGCCAGGGACGTGGACGAGCTGGCCGACCACGGCAGCCAGTGGTTCCCCAAACTCGTGGGGCTCAAGGTGCATGCCACGGAAACGGCCCGAACCGTGGTGGACCTGGCCATTCGCGTCTCCGGCGGCTCAAGCTACTTCCGTGGAACAGAACTGGAACGGCTCTACCGCGATGTCCTCGCGGGCATGTTCCACCCATCCGACGACGAGTCCGCACACAACACGGTGGCCAACGCCTGGCTCGGCCCACTCGAGACGTAGGCGCGGCGCTCGAGACGTATCCTCCTCGACGGTCCTCTGGACCTAAGAGTCCTAGACGGTCCTCTGGACCTGCGTGACGCGCCGCCGCAGCCAGAAGCGGCGGCCCCCGCCAACATAGAGCCGGCTGCGCTCCAGCTCCCACTTGCCGTACTCGGAGTGTTCCACGAGGAGGCGGCGGGCTTCGGGCAGGGAATCGTCAGGACCGACCGTCAGCACGAGGTACTCGTACTGCCTCACATAGTCCCGTTCCCGGAGGACCGAGCCGGTCAGAAAATGTTCCTTCATTGCTCTCCATTTTCGTCCTTTTCCCGCTAACGTGAAGTCATGAGCATCGATCCGCGTGTCGCGCTTCAGTCCCTGACCTCCGCCCTGGAAGAACATCTGGTTGCAGCCTCGACACGAAGGGGCGATGGCGACCCCGCGGTGGAAGCGGCATTCTTCGCCGTTGCTGATGCTTTCGAAGTCTACGAGGACGCGCTGTACGAGGCGTACAACGAAGTCACTCCACTCCAGGTTTTCGACGACGAGGAGGGTGACGAAGACGAAGACCGCGAGGTGGACGACGACGAGGACCTGGAAATCGTCGACGAGTGACATGCGTCGGCTCTGCCCGCCGGCGGGGCTGACGTCCGCGCGCAGGTGGACGCAAACCTAGACCAACGGGCTGGAGACGTCCTCGAGCGCCCGGGCAATTTCCGCCGGCAGCGGCGTCAGCTGTGAATGCAGGATCTCCTTGAGCTGCACCGGCGTCCGCGGCCCCACGACGGCGGTGGCCACACCGTGCTGTGCAAGGAGCCAGCTCAGGGCAACATCGAGCGGAGACCGGCCCAGTCCGCGTGCCGCCATCGCAACTGCCTCGACAACCTGTGCGGCGGACTGTTCCAGATAGGGTTCCACGTACGTGGCAAGGCGGGTTCCGGCGGCGCGCGAGTCGGCTGGAACGTGCCCACGGTACTTACCGGTCAGCACACCCCGGCCCAGGGGAGCCCACGCCATCAGCCCCATTCCCGCATCCTCGACCGCAGGGATGAGTTCCTCTTCGGGCTTGCGCCGCAGCAGCGAGTATTCCGACTGGACGGCCACCAGCGGGAATCCGGCGGTGGCGGCTGCCTTGGCGGTCTGCCAGCTGTTGTAGTTCGCAACCCCGGCGTAACGGGCCCGTCCGCTGCGCACTGCAAGGTCAAGGGCCGAGAGGGTCTCGTCCAGGGGAACGTTGTGATCCCACGCCTGGGCGAACCAGATGTCCACATAGTCGGTCCCGAGGCGGGCCAGGCTGGCGTCAAGGGCGGACAGCATAGCGTTCCGCGATGTGTCGACCTTTTGCCGCTTGTCCGACGCCGACAGGCCGGCTTTCGTGGAGATCACCACTTCCGCGCGGGAGACGACGTCGCCCAGCATTTCCCCCAACATGGCTTCTGCGAGGCCGTCCGCGTATGAGGCGGCCGTGTCCACGAGGGTGCCGCCGCCGTCCACGAACATCCGCAGCAGCTCGGAGGCATCCTGCTCGTCAGTTTCACGGGCCCAAGACATGGTGCCGAGGGAGAGTGCCGAGGCACGGAGCCCACTGTTGCCGACGTAACGCTGCTGCATAGCAGCAAGCTTACGGGGAAACCACCCGTGCCATGACGTAGGGTCTTAGCGTGAACTGGTTTGAAGCGGCCCTGCTGGGTCTTGTGCAGGGACTGACCGAATTCCTCCCGATTTCATCGAGCGCCCACCTGAGGATTGTGGGCTCTTTCCTGCCCAACGCCGCGGACCCCGGGGCGGCGTTCACAGCCATCACGCAGCTTGGCACCGAAACCGCCGTCATCGTCTACTTCTGGCGGGACATCGTCCGGATCGCCAAGGCGTGGTTCGGAGCTCTCGCCGGCCGCGTCTCGAGGCAAGATCCGGACGTCCGGATGGGCTGGCTGGTGATCCTGGGCAGCCTGCCCATCGTTGTTCTGGGGGTGCTGTTCCAGGACCAGATCGAGTCGGTGCTGCGCAGCCTGTGGCTTGTTGCCACCATGCTCATTGTCTTCGGTCTCATCCTGGCCGTGGCGGACGCCGTCGGAAAGCAGGACCGCGACCTGACCCGGCTCACTTACAAGCACGGCATCCTCTACGGATTTGCCCAGGCGATGGCACTGATTCCGGGTGTGTCCCGCTCCGGCGGCACCATCACCGCCGGCCTCCTCATGGGGTACACACGTGAAGCGGCGGCCCGCTATTCGTTCCTGCTGGCCATTCCTGCTGTGTTCGGCAGCGGCCTCTTCCAGCTGTACAAGGTGGTGTCCAAGGAGGGCGTCGGGGGGCCGTACGGCCTCCCCGAGACAGCCCTCGCCACGGCCATCGCGTTCGTTGTGGGTTACGTCATCATCGGCTGGTTCCTGAAGTTCGTTTCCACCCGCAGTTACCGGCTCTTTGTCTGGTACCGCATCTTCCTTGGCCTTGCCCTCTATCTGCTGCTCGGTTTCAATGTCATCAGCGCCTAGCACTAGGCTTGGGCTGTGAAGTCCTGGATATCCCGCCCCGTTCCTGAACTCCCGGGCGCAATGCCCGCCGTGCGCCTGTTCGATACAACAGCCGGCGAAGTCGTTACCCTCGAGGCGGTCGGTGAGCAATCAATGTACGTCTGCGGAATCACCCCGTACGACGCCACCCACATGGGCCATGCCGCCAGCTACGTCGCTTTTGACCTCCTGAACCGCGCCTGGCGGGACGGAGACCAGCGGGTGTCCTACGTCCAGAACGTCACCGACGTGGACGATCCGCTGCTGGAACGCGCAACAGCCACCGGCGTCGACTGGCGCGACCTGGCCGCCAGCCAGATTGAACTCTTCCGGACAGACATGGCAGCACTCAACGTGCTGGCCCCTGACCACTACATTGGCGCCGTCGAAGCCATGCCGTTGATCGTGCCGGCCATCGAGCGGCTGCTCCACCAGGGGCTCGCCTACCGCGTCAACGGCACGCCCGGCGAGCCTGACGGGGACGTCTACTACGACGTGGAAGCCGCCGGGAAACACGCTGTCGACGTCGACGCATGGACGCTCGGCGCCGTGTCCGGCCTGCCCGAACCCGAAATGCTCGAACTGTTCGCCGAGCGGGGCGGGGACCCCGGCCGCGCCGGCAAGCGCCAGGCGCTGGATCCGCTGCTGTGGCGCGTAGCCCGCGACGGGGAGCCCAGCTGGGAAGGCGGCGAACTGGGAGAGGGGCGCCCCGGCTGGCACATTGAATGCACGGTCATTGCGCAGGAATACCTCCCGGCGCCGTTCACTGTGCAGGGCGGCGGCTCCGACCTCATCTTCCCGCACCACGAGATGGGGGCGGGCCACGCCTACTCGCTCTCCGGAGTTCCGCTCGCCAAGCACTTCACCCACGCCGGAATGGTGGGGCTGGACGGCGAGAAGATGAGCAAGTCCAAGGGCAACCTTGTCCTGGTGTCCAGGCTGCGGGCCGCGGGCGAGGAGCCGGCAGCCATCAGGCTGGCCATCCTTGCCCACCACTACCGCTCCGACTGGTCCTGGACTGACGAGGGATTCTCGGAGGCCAAGAAGCGGCTCGAGCGCTGGCGCGCGGCGCTGTCCGCTGCACCGGTCAACTCCGCAGCCGCGCTCCTGGAAGACATGCGGTCAGCCATGGCAAATGACTTGGACGCGCCCGCGGCCTTGGCCGCCGTCGACCGCTGGGCTGACCTGGCGCTGGCCGGCGGCAGCGGAGTGTCCGGAGCAGACCGGACGCTGGTGAGCGACGCCGTCGAGGCGCTGCTCGGCGTCGAACTGTAGGCCCAGCAGCCCAGGTTCCGGCTAAGAACGTTCGATCCGGTCGGCAACGATGGAGAACTCATCCTGCCGCGCCTCGTGCCAGGTGAGCATCACGTGCTTGCCCGGGACGAGCTCAAGAAACTCGTGCCCTCTCGGAACTATGCAGGAGAAATGGGCGAAGCATTCCTGGGCCACGCCCTCAATTTGGATGGACCCCCACCCTTCATCTGAATGCCAGGCCTTCACGGTTCCCTTGCTCAGAAATGCATCCACGTCACCGATAGTAGCCGGATGGCAAGGGACCTACTGCTTGTCCTTGCCTCTGCGCTTCAGGTACCGCTCAAACTCCCTGGCGATGGACTCGCCGCTGGCCTCGGGAAGCTCCGCGGTGTCCTTCGCCTCCTCCAGCTGCCGGACGTAAGCTGCTATTTCCGGGTCTTCGGTTGCCAGCTCGTTGACGCCGCGTTCCCAGGCGTCGGATTCCTCGGCCAGCTCGTGCGTGTCCAGCGGCACCTGCAGCAGCTCCTCGATGCGGTGCAGCAGCGCGAGCTGCGCCTTCGG
The DNA here is from genome assembly GCF_059090445.1 of Arthrobacter sp. B2060. NCBI lineage: Bacteria > Bacillati > Actinomycetota > Actinomycetes > Micrococcales > Micrococcaceae > Arthrobacter > Arthrobacter sp. B2060. The sequence goes on along the minus strand of NZ_JBNHFR010000013.1, from coordinate 61,263 downwards.
GGACGGCGCCTGAGCTACGTAGTGCGGAACGGCGGCCCACAGGGACACCGCAGGAATGCCGGCAAGCATGGCAACCTCGGCGAGGACGCCGACGATGCCCACGGGCCCCTCATACTGTGAGGCCTCCAGATTCAACCGTTCACGCAGGGCACTGTCGTCCGTTGACGTGCTCACCGGAATGGGGCGGCTGTGGGGGACATCCGCCAGCAGTGCTCCCACCAGCACGACATAGTCCACATGGAGCGCCTCGGCATGGACCAGGAGTTCGGCGGTATAGGCCCGCCACTTGTAGGACGGCTCGGTTCCCTGGACGAAGATCACATCCACATTCGTCCCCGGAGCACTGGCCTTGTAGATGCGGGTGGACGGCCACTTGATCTTGCGTTCGCCGGAGGCCGTGCGCCTCACAGTGGGCCTCGTGAACTGGAAGTCGTAGTATTCGTCGGCATCAATGGAGGCGACCTTCTTGCCGCCCCACAGCTTGTTCAGATACCGCAAGGCGTCGCTGGCTGCTTCCCCTGCATCATTCCAGCCTTCGAAGGCGGCGAGCATCACGGTAATGCGCTGTCCCTCCGGAACGGGCTGCAGCAGCTGCTCCGGCTCGGCTGCAGGGGTGGCAGCCGGTTCGGTGGTATCTCCGTCGAAGCTATTCATCCCTTCACCCTACGTCCAAGTCCGTTCCCAGTGCAGTCAATGAACCGCCGCACATGTGGTCCGGCCCCCTTATAACGGCCCTGCCGCTGTCGGCAGGGCCAAGATATTCGCCGACGGCGTAGCAGGCAGCTCCGGGAAGGCGCGGCGGAACAGGACCAGTAGACTGGACACCATGCAATCTTCAGCCGCCCAGCCCGTGCTCAAAGCCGTTTTGTGGGATATGGACGGCACCATAGTCGACACCGAACCCTACTGGATTGAGGCCGAGCACGACCTCGTGCACGCGCACGGCGGGACCTGGTCCCACGAACAGGCCATGCGGCTGGTTGGGCAGTCCCTCGTCTATTCAGCGGGCATCCTCCAGCGGGCGGGCGTAAAACTCGAAAGCCGGGAAATCATCGACACGCTCACGGCCCAGGTCATCAGGAGGGTGCGGCAGAACGTCCCGTGGCGTCCCGGGGCGCGTGAACTGCTGGATGAACTTTTCAACGCCGGTGTGCGTTGTGCCCTTGTGACAATGTCAGAAACGCCGCTCGCCCGGGAGATTGTTGCGAGTCTTCCCCGGCCCTACTTCGAGTTCCTCGTTACGGGCGACACCGTCAGCAAGGGCAAGCCTGACCCCGAGGCGTACATCAAGGCGGTCGAACTGCTCCGCCGCGAAGACCCGGAGCTCACCGTGGACCAGTGCGTCGCCCTGGAGGATTCTGCCCCGGGCGTCGCCGCCGCTGTAGCGTCCGGAGCGGTCACCGTCGCCATTCCCCACATCGTGCCGCTTCCCGAGGATCCGCGCCGGGCCATGTGGGACACCCTGGAAGGCCGGGGGGTCGCCGACCTGGAGGAACTGGTCGCGGCCCGCCAAGGGCTGGCCCCGGCCGCAACGACGCTGGACAGCGCCAATTAACGGGGCCCCGCAGGTGTCTGACCCCGCTTCCACCGGCCAGGAGCCCACCGGCCGCAGCCGCCGCGAAGGAATACCGCTGGGCAGAATCGCCGGCGTTCCCGTCATCCTCGCGTATTCCTGGTTCGTCATTGCCGCCTTCACGGTGGCCGTCTACGGTCCGGTACTCCAGTACAACGACCCGTCCCTCGGTGCAGCTGCATATCTTGTGGCTTTCGCTTACGCCCTGCTTTTGCTGGTCTCCGTGCTGGTCCACGAACTGGCCCACGCCCTGACGGCAAAGATGTACGGCTGGCCCAGCGAGAAGATCGTCCTCAATCTTTGGGGCGGCCACACCCAGTTCGAGAGCTTCACCGCCACTCCGGGACGTTCTGTGCTCGTCGCACTTGCAGGTCCTGCATCGAACTTCCTCCTTGCAGGCGCGACCTGGCTGGTTGTCTCTGCCGTGAACCCGACGGGCGTGGCGGACATCCTGACCAACATCTTCCTCTGGGCGAACCTGGTAATCGGCGTATTCAACGTCCTGCCCGGACTGCCGCTCGACGGCGGCCGGCTGGTGGAATCCGCCGTCTGGAAGGCCACCGGCAGCCACGCCAAGGGCACCATCGCCGCCGGCTGGGGCGGGCGTGTCATCGTCATCGCACTAGTCCTCTATTTCGTGGCTCTGCCTCTGCTGCGCGGGGGCAGCCCGGACACGAGCATGCTGCTCATCACAGTGCTGGTGTGCGGATTCCTGTGGATGGGGGCGTCCGCGTCGATCCAGCAGGGCCGTCTTCGCAGCAGGCTGCACCTGGTGAATGCTGCCGCGCTGGCCGAACCAGCCGTCGGCATCCCTGACAGCGCCACAGTGGCCGACATCCTGCAGCTGACCGCGGGCGGCGGGACCGCCGTCGTGCTCTGCGGGCCGGACGGCCGGCCCGGCAGCGTCGTTGACCCGGGGACCCTGGCTACGGTTCCCGCTTCGGCGGCTGCCGCCACCCCTGCCAGCGCGGTAGCCCACGCCCTCGGGGCCGGGGCCTACGTGCCCGAATGGTCCAAGGGCCAGGAGCTCCTCCAGTATCTCTCCCAGCTGGAGGGTCACGACTACGCAGTGATCGACCACAATGGACGGGTGACAGGCCTGCTGCGGCAATCCGCCGTCGTGAGCGCCATTACAGGCAAATGGCCGCGCGAAAACAGGCGGCCGCAGGGCCAGAACCGGTAGAGTTACCTGCCGGTCGTGAAATCGGCAGACAGGTCCCCAGCGTGAGCCTGTCCGAACCGCCATGCAGCACGACGACACAGCTTTACAGGAGCGAGGAACATTCATGAGCAGCGAATCTGCCGCGATCGGAACCAGCACGGACCCTTCCGCCACGGTCCAGGGCACAACGGCCCAGGCCACACGGGACCAGCCGGTCGGCGCTGCACGGCGGCGGGGCCCTTTCCGCGAGGGCGAGCGGGTGCAGCTCACCGATGAACGCGGGCGCATGAACACGATCAGCCTCGAAGCAGGCGGAGCCTTCCACACGCACCGGGGTTTCCTTAACCACGACGACATCATCGGCAAAGTCGACGGTTCCGTGGTGGTCAACAACGTCGGGCAGCAGTACCAGACCCTGCGGCCCCTTCTCTCCGACTTCGTCCTCTCCATGCCCCGCGGCGCTGCGGTCGTCTACCCCAAGGACGCCGCACAGATCGTCACCATGGCCGACATTTTCCCGGGGGCACGGGTGGTGGAGGCCGGCGTGGGCTCCGGCGCCCTGTCCATCTCGCTGCTGCGCGCCGTCGGCGACCAGGGTTACCTGCACTCCTTTGAACGCCGCGAGGAATTTGCCGCCATTGCCCGCGGCAACGTCGAAACCATTTTCGGCGGACCGCACCCGGCGTGGAAGATCTCCCTGGGTGACTTCCAGGATGAAGTGGTCCGCACGGAAGAGCCCGGATCCATCGACCGCGTAGTGCTGGACATGCTGGCGCCCTGGGAATGCCTGGACGCCGTCGCCACAGTCCTGGCACCGGGCGGGGTGTGGATCAACTACGTCGCCACCGTCACGCAGCTCTCACGCACGGCCGAAGCCATCCGCGCTGACGGCCGCTTCACCGAGCCGGACGCCTGGGAGTCCCTCGTCCGGGGCTGGCACCTGGAAGGCCTCGCCGTCCGTCCCGACCACCGGATGGTTGCCCACACCGGCTTCCTGCTCGTCACCCGTCGGCTCGCCGACGGCGTTACCGGCATTTCCGTGAAGCGCCGGCCTTCAAAGACCGACTTCAACGAGGAAGACGTCAACGCCTGGACTCCCGGTGCTGTGGGGGAGCGGCTGGTGTCCGACAAGAAACTGCGGCGTGCCGCCCGGGACGCGATCGCGGGTACCAACGTCAAAGACGATCCGGAGATCACAAACTAGTCCGTATTTCGGATGTCTTCAGCAGTACTCGCCAACTTGGGGCTATGGTCTTAAGAGAAGCGCAGGAAGGGCTGATGCATCATGGAGACGCCGAACAACGACTCTGTACCTACGCCGTCCGAGCAGGCGGCCAATGAGCTGTCTGTTGCAGACCGACAGGTCAATATCCTCCGGGATAAGCTACGGCACATCGACCGTCAGCTGGCAGCTGCCACGCAAAACAACTCCAAGCTCGTGGCGATGCTGGAAACGGCCAAATCCGAAATCCTCCGGCTGAAAAACGCCCTGGACCAGGAGGGCCAGCCGCCGTACAGCTTCGGAACCATCCTCCAGCTGAATCCGCGGCGGCAACCCACTGCCGGCAGCAGCGGGCAGGCTGCCACCGAGGAATCGGTGGACATCTTCAACGCCGGACGGAAGATGAGGGTGGGCATCAGTCCGCTCGTCAACATGAACCAGCTTGCGGTTGGCCAGGAGGTGCTCCTCAACGAGGCGCTCTTGGTCGTGGCAGGCCTGGGCTACGAACGCGCCGGCGAGCTGGTCACCCTCAAGGAAATGCTCGGCCCTGACCGCGCCCTGGTCCTCGGTCGCGCAGACGAGGAACGCGTGATCCGGCTGGCAGGTCCGCTGTTGACGGAAAAGCTCCGTGTCGGCGACGCCCTGTCCATCGATTCCCGGACCGGCTATGCCCTCGAAAAAGTCCCCCGGTCCGAGGTGGAAAACCTCGTGCTTGAGGAAGTGCCGGACATCACCTACGAGGACATCGGCGGCCTTGGCCCGCAAATCGAACAGATCCGGGACGCCATCGAACTGCCGTTCCTGCACCCGGACCTGTACCGCGAACACGGCCTTAAGGCACCCAAGGGCATTCTGCTCTATGGCCCCCCCGGCTGCGGCAAGACGCTGATCGCCAAGGCGGTGGCCAACTCGCTGGCGGCCCGCGCCGCCGAGCGCTCGGGCAACATCGACCAGAAGAGCTACTTCCTCAACATCAAGGGGCCAGAGCTTCTCGACAAGTACGTCGGGGAAACCGAGCGCCACATCCGTCTGATTTTCTCCCGGGCACGGGAGAAGGCCTCGGACGGCAGCCCCGTCGTCGTGTTCTTCGACGAGATGGATTCCCTGTTCCGTACCCGCGGCACCGGCATCTCCTCCGACGTCGAAACAACCATCGTGCCGCAGCTGCTCAGCGAGATCGACGGCGTGGAGCGCCTGGACAACGTGATCGTCATCGGCGCCTCGAACCGCGAGGACATGATCGATCCCGCCATCCTGCGCCCGGGACGCCTCGACGTGAAGGTCAAGATCCAGCGGCCCGACGCCGAAGCGGCGGCAGACATTTTCAAGAAGTACATCACCACCGATCTGCCGTTCCACGAGGACGACCTCGCCGAGCACGACGGCGACGTTCAGGAGACGGTTGACGCGATGATCCAGCGCACTGTCGAGGCCATGTATTCCACGGAAAAATCCAATGAATACCTCGAAGTCACATACGCGAACGGCGACACGGAAATGCTCTACTTCAAGGACTTCAACTCCGGAGCGGTGGTGCAGAACGTCGTCGACCGCGCCAAGAAGTACGCGATCAAGGACCTGCTGACCACGCAGCAGAAGGGGCTGCGCATCGACCACCTGCTGCGGGCGGTCGTCGAAGAATTCCGCGAGCACGAGGACATGCCGAACACCACCAACCCCGATGACTGGGCACGCATCTCGGGTAAGAAGGGTGAGCGCATCACCTACATCCGCACGATCGTCCAGGGCAAGGCGGGGCAGGAGCCAGGCAAGTCCATTGAGACCATGCCCAACACGGGCCAGTACCTGTGACGGGCGGCTCCGAGGCGACTCCCGGGGGAGCACTGCCCCAGGGAGGCGCCATGCGCGTTATGGGGTCCGAAACCGAGTATGGCATCCATGCTCCCTCGGCCCCGGGGGCCAACGCCACCATGATGTCCGCGCGGGTGGTGCAGGCATACGCCCAGGTCACCCGGCTGCGCGCAGCGGGAGGCGCCGAAACCCGGTGGGACTATACAGACGAGGAACCGCTGCACGATGCCCGTGGCTGGACGCTGGAACGCGGGCAGGCCCACCCGAGCCAGCTGACCGACCAGCCTCCCGTGCTGGATGCCGAGGCGGTGGCGCTGGCGTACGGACGGGAAGAGCTGGAATTGGACGGCGAGGATGAGTCAGGCTCGCTCCTGATGAACATGGTCCTCGGCAACGGGGCCAGGTTATACGTGGACCACGCCCACCCGGAGTACTCCAGCCCGGAAGTAACCAATCCGGCCGACGCCGTGGCGTGGGACGCTGCCGGCGACCTCGTGGCGCTGGCGGCTGTCCGGCGGCTGGCCGCCGACCCCGACCTTCCCCCGGTCAACCTGTACAAGAACAACACGGACAACAAAGCCGTCTCCTACGGCTCCCACGAGAACTACCTCATGCCGCGTTCGGTTCCCTTCAACGACATCGTCAGGGGGCTGACGCCGTTCTTCGTGACGCGCCAGATCATCTGCGGGTCCGGCCGCGTGGGGATCGGGCAGGACAGTTCACGCCCGGGCTACCAGATCAGCCAGCGTGCGGACTTCTTCGAGGCGGAAGTGGGCCTGGAAACGACCATCCGCCGGCCCATCATCAACACCCGCGACGAGCCGCACGCGACGGCCGACAAGTACCGCCGGCTGCACGTGATCATCGGCGATGCCAACCTCAGCCAGGCGTCCAACTACCTCAAGTTCGGGACCACCGCCATGGTGCTGAGCCTCATCGAGGCCGGACTGGCGCCCCGGATTGAGGTTCACGAACCCATTGCGGCGCTGCAAACGATCAGCCACGATACTTCGCTTACCGCGACAATCAGGCTGGTGGACGGCCGCCGCGTCACTGCACTGGACCTCCAGTGGATCTATCACGAGGCCGCCGCAAAGCTCGCCCAGGACACCGGGGTGGCAGATGCGGTGGACGGTGACGGCCACACCCACGCCGTGCTGGACCGATGGGCAACCACCCTGAGCCAGCTGGACAGCGACCGCGCCGCCGCGGCCTCCTCGGTCGAGTGGCTCGCCAAGCTGTCCATCCTCGAGGGATACCGGCAGCGGGACGGTCTCCAGTGGGGCGATGCCCGCCTGGGCCTGGTGGATCTGCAGTGGGCAGACATCAGGCCGGAAAAGGGACTGTACTACCGCTTGCTGTCCCGGGATCGCATGCAGCGCATCGTCGACGACGCCGACATCGCCGCCGCGGTGACCGAACCGCCGTCGGACACGCGGGCATACTTCCGCGGACGCTGCGTGAGCAGCTTCAGCAAGGACGTTGTGGGGGCCAGCTGGGATTCTGTCATCTTCGATGTTCCCGGCTATGGAAGGCTCCAGCGTGTTCCGACCCGGGAGCCGCTGCGGGGCACGAAAGCACTGACCGGTGCCCTCTTTGCGCGGCACCGCGACGCTGGTTCCTTCCTTGCGGAACTGCTCGGATCGACACCGGCTCCGCCCCCGGCATAAAGACCCCCGAAGTGCCGCTTTGCGTGGCAATATGGGCATACAGGATGTCCCATCGAAGACGGCGGGACCTGAAGAAGGAGATGAACATGGCAGGGCAGGAGCAACAGCAGCCGCAGCCACGCGACACCGAGGTTGAGGAAGAAGTCCCCGCGCCGCCCGAACCGGCAGAGGGACAGGCATCTGCATCTACGCAGGGTGTCGATGACCTCCTGGACGAGATCGACGGCGTTTTGGAATCCAACGCCGAAGAGTTTGTCAGGGCGTTCGTGCAAAAGGGCGGACAGTAACCCGGCAGCCGCCACACCCCGCACCGGGCACGGAAGCCTGAGGTACCGGACCGCCGCTGAATTTCACGTTGAAGGAGTGCACCAGTGCAGGAGACAACAGCCAACAAGGTAGCTGCCAACGCGACCTCATCGTTCACTGAGCATCTCCAACGCGATCGTCCGGAATTGCTTCCTTTCAACAGGCAGCTCGCAGGCAGTGGTCCAGCCGGCCAGCCCCTGCAGGTGCCGCACGCCACCACCATCGTGGCCATGACACACGCCGGCGGCGTCGTGATGGCCGGTGACCGCCGGGCCACGATGGGCAACATCATCGCCAGCCGCCATATCGAGAAGGTCTTTCCGGCGGACCAGTACTCGGTTCTCGGCATCGCCGGGACAGCCGGAATCGCTATCGATCTGACGCGGCTGTTCCAGGTTGAACTCGAACACTACGAAAAAATTGAAGGGACGCTGCTGAGCCTGGACGGCAAGGCCAACAGGCTTGGCGCAATGATCCGCGGAAACCTGCCCATGGCCATGCAGGGTCTCGCCGTCGTTCCCCTGTTCGCGGGGTTTGATACTGCGGCCGGAATGGGCAGGCTGTTCTCCTATGATGTGACCGGCGGCCGGTACGAGGAGCAGGAGCATCACGCGGTGGGTTCCGGGTCCATGTTCGCCCGCGGCGCGCTGAAAAAGCTCTGGCGGCCCAACCTGACCGAAGAAGAGGCAATCGCCGTGGCCGTCGAGTCCCTCTATGACGCGGCCGACGACGACTCCGCCACAGGCGGCCCAGATCCCGTCCGGCAGCTGTGGCCGGTGGTCTACACCGTCAACCGCGCGGGCGCCCGGCGCGTCGCTGAGCGGGAACTCGCGGACATCGCCGGCACCATCATCGAGTCCAGGGCTGCTGCCCGGCGGGAGGCCTGACATGACCCAGCAGTTTTATGTTTCCCCCGAGCAGCTGATGAAGGACCGTGCGGACTTCGCACGGAAAGGCATTGCCAGGGGACGTTCTGTGGTGGTGGTGAGCTGCGAGGACGGCATTGCCCTCGTGGCGGAAAACCCGTCACCGTCCCTGCACAAAATCGGTGAGATCTACGACAAAATCGCCTTCGCCGCCGTCGGCAAATACAACGAGTTTGAGAGCCTCCGCCAGGCCGGGGTGCGTTACGCGGATGTCCGCGGGTACTCCTATGACCGCGAGGATGTCACCGCCCGGGGGCTGGCAAGCGTCTACGCGCAGAGCCTGGGCGCGGTTTTCACCGCGGAGCAGAAGCCCTTTGAGGTGGAGCTGGCCGTGGCCGAGGTGGGCGCCTCCCAGGACCGGGACCACCTGTACCGCCTCACGTTTGACGGCTCCATCGCGGATGAACACGGCTTCATCGTGATGGGCGGGCAGGCCGACAAAGTCTCCGGAGCGGTGGAGACGGGGTGGCAGCGCGACCTGTCCTTTGCCGGAGCCATCCGGCTCGCCGTCAAAGGTCTCGCAACGGACAATGAGACGCCCGACCTTCCTGCGAAAGCCCTCGAAGTTGCGGTGCTGGACCGGGTGTCGGAAAGCAGCAGGGGCACTCGGCGCGCTTTCCGACGGCTGACGGACGCCGATGTCATGGACCTTCTGGCAGAGGAGAGCTGAGATGGATAAGAGAATATTCGGCATCGAGACCGAGTTCGGCATTTCATATTCGAGTCCGGACTCGCGCCCGCTGGCACCCGAGGAAGTGGCACGGTACCTCTTCCGCAAGGTTGTCAGCTGGGGCCGGTCGTCCAACGTGTTCCTGACCAACGGTTCACGCCTCTATCTGGACGTAGGCTCACATCCGGAGTACGCCACAGCCGAATGCGACGACCTCGCGCAGCTGATCGCCCACGACCGCGCCGGCGAACTTATCCTGGACGACCTCGTGGACGAGGCCCAGTCCCGGCTCGCGGCCGAAGGCTTCAACGGAACGGTGTACCTGTTCAAGAACAACACCGATTCCGCCGGCAACTCGTACGGCAGCCATGAAAACTACCTGATTCCCCGGCGCGGCGAATTCACCAGGCTCGCGGAAATCCTCATCCCGTTCCTGGTAACCCGCCAGCTCATTGCCGGTGCCGGCAAGATCCTCAAGACACCGCACGGCGCAACCTACGCCTTCTCCCAGCGCGCGGACCACATCTGGGAAGGCGTCTCGTCGGCCACCACCCGGTCACGCCCCATCATCAACACGCGCGACGAACCGCATGCCGACGCCGAGTTCTACCGCAGGCTCCACGTCATCGTCGGGGATTCGAACATGTCCGAAACCACAGCCCTGCTCAAGGTCGGCACGGTGGACCTGATCCTGCGGATGATCGAGGCCGGTGTCATCATGCGGGACATGCGCATGGAGAACCCGATCCGAAGCATCCGCGAGATTTCACATGACCTGAGCGGTCGTGCCCTGGTCCGGCTCGCCAACGGACGCCAGCTGACAGCGCTGGAAATCCAGCAGGAGTACCTGAACAAGGTCACGGCCTTCGTACAGGAGAACGGTGCGCACAATCCGCACGTCCCGTTGATCCTGGATCTGTGGGGGAGGACCCTGAGAGCCATTGAAAGCGGTGACACGAGCACCATCGACACCGAGATCGACTGGGCCATCAAGAAGAAGCTCATGGACGGCTACCGGAACCGGCACGGCCTGGGGCTTGACGCCCCCCGCATTGCCCAGCTGGACCTGACCTACCATGACATTTCCCGCAGCCGTGGCCTCTTCTATCTCCTCCAGTCGCGCGGGGCCGTCCGCCGCGTCACCGAGGAGACGTCCGTCAAGGATGCCGTGGATGCGCCGCCACAGACCACCCGGGCGAAACTGCGCGGTGACTTTGTCCGGCGCGCGCAGGAACTGGGACGGGACTACACCGTGGACTGGGTCCATTTGAAGCTCAATGACCGCGCGCACCAGACCATCCTGTGCAAGGACCCCTTCCGCAGCGTCGACGAGCGCGTGGATGCGCTTCTTGAGTCTATGGGCTGATATTCAGGTTCAGGCGTTACTCTGGAATAGGCCGTTTTGCGGTCGCGACTGCTTTGCCGGGCGCATTCCACGCCCAGGCAGCATCCATCTTGCCCCGACGAAAGTTCTTAAGTGCGCCGACTATTAGCAATTCTCATTCCCGGACTGCTGCTGCTGACCGCCTGTGGCGGAGAGCCTGCAGCCCCGGAGCCGACGAGCCAGTCCGCGGGTGAGACAGCAAAGCTGGACTCCCTGAAGCTGACTGAAAACGGAGACAAGAAGGCTCCCACGGTCGAATTTACGAAGCCCCTGGATGTCACCGAGCCCACGGTGAAGGTGGTGACTGAAGGCAGCGGAGACCGGGTTAAAGCCAACCAGGTCGCCGAGGTCTCCGTCTTGGCATTGAATGGCAAAGACGGTGCCACCCTTGATGACAGCTTCCCCAAGGATCCGCAGCCCGTTGAGCTGAACGACGAGCTCAAAACTCAGAGCCCCATCATCTACAACGCCTTCGTTGGCGCGAAGGTCGGTTCGCACCTTGCCTTGGCAGCCCCCGGACAGGCAGCGGCGCAGGGCGGCCAAGCGCAGCCGTCGCAGCTCCTCATCATCAAGGTGCTTTCCGCCAAGGACGCGCCGAAGGTGCTGGACAAGCCTGAAGGCGACAGTGTCACCCCGCCCGCCGGCCTGCCGAAGGTCACCGAAAAGGACGGCGTGCCTGAGCTGGACGTCAAGGGCGTCGCAGCCCCCAAGGAGCTCATCGCCCAGGACCTGATCAAGGGCAAGGGCCCCGAGGTCAAGGCGACGGATACCCTGACGGTTAACTACGTGGGCGTCGCCCTCGCCAGCGGCAAGAAGTTCGATTCGAGCTTCGACCGCAAGGAGAAGGCCACCTTCCCCCTGAACAACGTCATCAAGGGCTGGACCCAGGGCCTGACCGGCAAGACCGTCGGTTCCCGCGTGCTCCTCGTCATCCCCAAGGCCCTCGCCTACGGTGACGCCGGCCAAGGCGAAGCCAAGGGCGACCTCGTGTTCGTCGTCGACATTCTCGGCGCCAAGTAAGTTTCCCGAGCAGTTCACCTACTTAGCAGAAGGAGCAACCATGTCATTTGGTCAGCGAAACCTCGACCGCCAGAAGCCGGAAATCGACTTCCCTGAGGGCCCCGTCCCCACGGAACTCGTCATCACGGACCTCATCGAAGGCGACGGTCCCGAAGCCAAGGCCGGCGACACCGTCTCCACCCACTACGTCGGCGTTGCCTGGTCCACTGGCGAGGAGTTCGACGCTTCCTGGGGCCGCGGCGCGCCGCTGGACTTCAAGGTCGGAGTCGGCCAGGTCATCCAGGGCTGGGACCAGGGCCTCCTGGGCATGAAGGTCGGCGGCCGCCGCCGGCTTGAGATTCCTTCGGAACTCGCTTACGGCTCACGCGGTGCCGGCGGAGCCATCGGCCCGAACGAGGCCCTGATCTTCGTTGTGGATCTCGTGGGCGTTCGCTAATCTCCACCCGCCCCCGGACGACACCAGCCGAAGGCGCGGTAACAATCGGAAGGAATTTCCGCTTTGTTGCCGCGCTTTTGCATTTTTCCGAGCACAGCTTTAGTAACGTAGCCAGAGTGTCCGCGCAACGAACTGAACGTCTGCTGAACCTCCTGATTGCCCTCCTGAACTCCCGGTACGGGATGAGGCGAAGCGAGCTTCGGGACAAGATCTATGACAGTGCGGCGAGCGACGCGGCCTTTGGCCGGATGTTTGAGCGCGACAAGAACGACCTCCGGGATTTCGGCTTCGAGGTCGAAACGGTGACGGACCTCGGATGGAGTTCGGACGATCCCGCGACCACGCGCTACCGGATCGGCAAGGAATCGAACCGTCTGCCGGACGTGGAGCTCACGCGTGACGAATGGACCGTCCTGCTGCTGGCCTCCCAGCTGTGGGAGCAGGCCGCCCTTGGCCCCGCCGCCACCAACGCCATGCGCAAGCTGCAGGCCTCGGGCAGCCTGGCGGACGTTGCCTTGCCTGCCGGAGTGCAGCCCCGGATCAAGCCGGCGGGCCAGGCCTTTGAGGACCTCGTAGCGGCGATGCACGCCCAGCACCCGGTCCGGTTCCGCTACCTTGCCGGCAGCACCGGCAAGGAAGAGGAGCGCGTGGTTGAGCCATGGGGCCTGGGCAGCCGGTTCGGCCAGTGGTATCTGGTCGGCTATGACCGTGGCCGCGAAGCGCAGCGGTTCTTCCGGCTCTCACGATTCACGTCCGCGGTATCGGTGCTGGCGAAGGAAACCTTCACGCCGCCCACCGGATTCAACGTCCGCGCCGAACTGGACAGCCTCCCGGAACTCCCGCTCCGGTCCGCCGTCGTCGATGTCCGGAACGACCGCCTCCTGGGGCTGCGGAAACGGGCCGAGCCGGCCGACGCCGGAACAGCGGGCGGAAGGCCCGACGACGGGTGGGACCGGCTGGCGGTTCCCTATCGGGACGCCGAGCTGCTCGGCGAGGAACTTGCCTCCTACGGGCCGAACGCCAGGGTCGTGGGGCCCGAAGAGCTTGTCACCTCCGTGCGGCGCCGGCTGGAAGGCGCGGCAACGTTCCTTGCGGAGCCTCTGCCTTCCTACGCCTTCTCCGGCAGTGCCTCGGGGAAGCGCGCCCGCAAACGCACCTCGGAGGACCAGTTGAAGCGCATGCTCCAACTGGTCCCCTTCCTGGTGCACAACCAGGGTCTCCATATCCAGGACGTGGCGGACCAGTTCGGCATCACGCGGCAGGAACTTGAAAGCGACCTGCTGATCCTCATCTGTTCCGGACTCCCACAGGGCTATCCCGATGAACTGCTGGACATCCAGTGGGAGGACGACCACGTATTTATCACACAGTCGCTGGAGCTCAACAGGCCGGTCCGGTTCACGGTAGACGAGGCCTGTGCACTTCTGACGGGCCTGGAGACCCTCAACGGCCTGCCCGGACTGGCCGAAGGCGGCGCCCTGGAGTCCGTCACCCTAAAGCTCATGGCGGCGGCGGGGGAGGAGGGGCTCAGGGCAGGCGCGCTGTCTCCGGAGGTGAGCCCCGGCAACACGGCCAATCTGGAGATGATCCGGCAGGCAATCGTGTCCGGCCAGCAGCTTCACCTTGTCTACCTGTCGGCGCAAAAGGATTCCCGGTCTGAACGGGACGTCGACCCTCTCCGGCTCTACTCCATGGACAACACCTGGTACTTCGAGGCGTACTGCCACTCGGCGAAAGGGTTGAGGAACTTCAGGCTGGACCGCATCGAGGACCTCAGCCCGAACGGGCGGCCCGTTTCGACGCCGGAACTGCCCGACGGCGGGTTCCCCGCCAAGCTCTTCACCCCGAACGACGACGACACGCTGGTGACCGTTCAGCTCACCGCCCAGGGCGCCGGGCTGGCGGACGACTACTACGCGGAACGGACGGCCGCCCTGCCCGACGGCGGGATCGTGGCCGAGATTCGGTTCGGCAGCACCTCATGGCTGCCCATGTTCGTGGCACAGCACGGCGGTGCGGTACGGATCCTCGAACCTGCCGCGCTGGCCGACGCGTCCCGCGAGTGGATCGAAGCGGCCCTGGCCCAGTACGCCCGCTAGACTACAAAGCATGCCTTGGTGGACATGGATCCTGATCTGGACTGCGCTGATAGCGCTGTCCCTGCTGTTCTATCTTCTGCTGGGCATCCAACTGTTCCGGAAATTCATGACAACGGTGAAGGAACTTGGCGCCGCTGGCGACAAGCTGGCTCACTTGCCGGCCCCCGGCCCCGCGGCAGGCACAGCGGACGACGACCCGCCGGCGGCGTCGGACATCCTGCCCGGAGCCGCTGTCTTTGCCTCACCGCGGCAGATGCGCCATGATTACCACGCATCCAAAGCGTCCCGGGTGGAGATCCGGCGCCAGCGCAGGATCCAGCGCAAGGCGGAGCGGGGACAGCCCCAGGCCTTGCGCGACATCGAATTGGGATAAACGTAGGATGTACTTAAACGAAAGGACCACCCGCCATGAGGCTTGAAGGCTGGCATCTCATCATTATCATCGTTCTGGCGTTGGTGCTTTTCGCAGCACCAAAGCTCCCCGGCATGGCTCGCAGCCTGGGCCAGTCGATGCGCATCTTTAAGTCGGAAGTCCGCGAAATGAAGAAGGACGACACGGCTGATGCGAAAGACGGTTCCGGTCCTGTTGAAGGCAAAGTCGTGAACCACCCGCGCTCCACCACCCCGGACAGCAATCCGTCTGAGGGTAACGAAACCCAGCCGCCTAACCGCGCCTAAGTACACATGGCAGTAACCATGGGTCGTCGATCCAATCCTGAGGGTCGGATGGCACTGCTCGACCATCTGAAAGAACTCAGGAACCGGCTTTTCAAGTCCGCCATCGCGGTAGTCCTTGCCACAGTCGCAGGGTTCCTGGTCTACCAGCCGATGTTGGCTGCCCTGATCAAGCCCATCCGCGACCTCAATGAGAACGAGGGGCGCCAGGCGACGCTGAACTTTGACGGCGTGGCGAGTTCATTCGACCTCATGATCCAGGTGTCCGTATTCCTGGGCCTGATCATCGCCAGCCCCGTGTGGCTTTACCAGCTGTGGGCCTTCATCGTGCCCGGCCTCCACAAGAAGGAGCGGCGACTGGCGCTGTCGTTCGTCGCCGCGGCCGTGCCCCTCTTCGTCGGCGGCGTCACGCTGGCATGGCTCGTCCTGCCTAACGCCGTCCGGGTCCTGACGGATTTCACGCCGTCCGGCGGCTCCAACTTCATCAGCGCCCAGGTCTACCTGTCGTTTGTGCTCCGGCTACTGCTGGCGTTCGGCATCGCCTTCCTGCTGCCGGTGGTTCTGTTCGGACTGAACCTCGCCGGCATCCTCCGCGGCGAACAGCTCGTGAAGAGCTGGCGCATCACCGTCTTCCTGGTGTGCCTGTTTGCCGCCATGGCAGCGCCGGGTGCCGACGCGATGAGCATGTTCTATCTGGCGGGACCCATGCTTGCCCTGTTCTTCGCCGCCATCGGACTCTGCGTCCTCAACGACCGCCGGCGCGACCGCCGGGCTGCCCGGCGCGAAGCTGAGACCGAGGCCACGGCCGATATCGCAACCCCGGGCAGCGAACTGAAGAATCTCTAGGGTCCGCCCGGCTAGGCTTGAGGCATGTCCACATCACCGGATTCTATGTCGCCAGCCGAACGATACAGGGCCAGCGCCGAACGGACGGCGGAATCCAAAACCCACCTCGGAGCGTTCGCCCGCACCCTTGACTTTGAACTGGACGATTTTCAGCGCCACGCCTGCCGTTCGCTGCAGGACGGCCGGGGCGTCCTGGTGGCCGCGCCCACCGGCGCCGGCAAGACCATTGTGGGCGAGTTTGCCATATACCTTGCCCTGCAACGCGGGCTGAAGGCCTTCTACACGACCCCCATCAAGGCGCTGAGCAACCAAAAGTACACCGAGCTGGCCGACAAGTATGGTGCGGAGAATGTGGGGCTGCTGACCGGCGACACCAGCATCAACGGCGAAGCGCCCGTGGTGGTGATGACCACCGAGGTGCTCAGGAACATGCTGTACTCCGACTCCGCTGCCCTGGACGACCTCGGTTTCGTGGTCATGGACGAGGTCCATTATCTGGCCGACCGCTTCCGGGGCGCGGTGTGGGAGGAAGTCATCATCCACCTTCCGAGCGAGGTCCAGGTTGCCTCACTGAGTGCCACGGTTTCGAACGCCGAGGAATTCGGGGCCTGGCTGGACACGGTCCGCGGAGACACCGACGTCATCGTGTCCGAACACCGTCCCGTACCGCTATATCAGCACGTGATGGTGGGCAGGGAAATAGTCGACCTGTTTGCCGGAGAAACCACCTTCGATGAAATAGCTCCAGCAGGCAATCCCGCCACCGTCTCTGCCGTGCCCGCAGCGCCTTCCCCCGACGACGCCGGTCGGCGTGGCTTCGAAGTCAATCCTGAGCTTCTGAAGCTTTCCAGGGAGGAAAGCCAGCTGAACTTCCAGGGCCGCTTCGGCCATGGCGGCCGCAGCCAGCGGCGGCAGCAGCGCCAGCGCAACGGCGACAGGCCCCAGCAGGAGATCAGAACTGCCGTGCGCAGGGCCAGCAGGCCGCAGGTGATAGCCAGTCTGGACCGGCAGGACCTGCTGCCCGCCATCACGTTCATCTTCTCCCGGGCCGGTTGCGATGCGGCGGTGACGCAGTGTGTATCGGCGGGCCTGTGGCTCACCAGCGAGAAGGAACAGCGGATCATCGCCCAGCGCGTCGACGAGGCAGGGCAGGACATCCCGTCCGACGATCTTGAAGTGCTCGGGTTTTGGAACTGGCGCGACGGGCTGCTGCGGGGCATCGCCGCCCACCACGCCGGTATGCTGCCCACCTTCAAGGAAGTCGTCGAAAAGCTCTTTGCCGACGGCCTGGTCAAGGCTGTCTTCGCCACCGAGACCCTGGCCCTCGGCATAAACATGCCGGCACGCTGCGTGGTCCTGGAAAAACTCGACAAGTTCAACGGCGAAGCGCATGTGGACATCACGGCAGGCGAATACACCCAGCTGACCGGCCGGGCGGGCCGGCGCGGCATCGATGTCGAAGGCCACGCCGTGGTCTTGTGGCAGCCGGGTACCGATCCAGCGGCAGTAGCCGGCCTGGCCTCCCGGCGGACGTATCCGCTGAACTCCAGCTTCCGGCCCACCTACAACATGAGCATCAACCTCCTGGCGCAGTTTGGCCGGGCACGGGCCCGGGAAATCCTTGAATCTTCGTTCGCCCAGTTCCAGGCTGACCGCTCAGTGGTGGGCCTGGCCAAGCAGGTGCGCAGCCGGGAGGAATCGCTGGCGGGATACGCCAAGTCCATGACCTGCCACCTGGGCGACTTCACCGAGTACGCCCGGCTCCGGCGCGAACTCTCCGACGCCGAAAACTTCACGTCGCGCACCAAGTCCAGGGCGCGGAAGTCGCTCAACGAGGATTCACTCAGCCGCCTCCTGCCTGGCGATGTGGTGGACGTTCCGGCGGGCCGTGCCCCCGGTTACGCGGTGGTGCTGAGCTCGGACCACAGCTCGCGCGAACCGCGGCCGGCCGTGCTCACCGTCGAAAACCAGCTCCGCCGAATCAGCATCGACGACCTCGAGGGGCCCATATCCCCGCTGACCCGGATCAGGATCCCCAAGTCCTTCAACGCCAAGGTCCCCAAATCCCGGCGTGATCTCGCCTCGTCCGTCCGCAATGCGCTGCGGGAGAACCGTCCGCCCGCTCCCGGCAACCCGCGCAACACCGACTTCGGGCTCGGTGCCGGCTCTCCCAATCAGGAAAAGAAGATTGCTGAACTTCGGCGTGCCTTGCGCGCACACCCCTGTCACGGCTGCAGCGAACGCGAGGACCACGCCCGGTGGTCCGAACGATGGTGGAAACTGCGCAAGGAAACGGACGGGCTGGTTCGGCAGATCCAGGGCAGGACCAACACGATCGCCAAAACCTTCGACCGTGTCTGTGATGTGCTCTCTGCCTATGGCTACCTGGAGTCACCGGAACCCGGGCAGCACAGAATCAGCGCTGACGGGCAGCGTCTGCGCCGCATCTACGGCGAAAAGGACCTGCTGATTTCACAGGCCCTGCGCCAGGGCGCCTTTGACGACCTCGACGCCGTTGAGGTAGCCGCCCTCGCCAGCGTGCTGGTGTACCAGGCCAAGCGTGAGGATCGGGGCCTGCGTCCCCGCATGCCCAGCGTTTCGCTGGAAACAGCGGTGGACATCGTGGTCCGGGAATGGTCGGCCCTGGAGGACGTGGAAGAGCAGAACAAGCTACCCCTGACCGGCGAACCGGAACTGGGCCTGGTGTGGCCCATCTACAAGTGGGCCCGCGGCCGGCACCTCCAGGAAGTGCTCAGTGGTACGGACCTGGCCGCCGGCGACTTCGTCCGTTGGGTCAAACAGGTCATCGACCTACTCGACCAGCTGGCCCAGATCCCCGGGCTGGAACCACGCCTCGCCAGGCTGTGCAGCGAGGCCATCAAGATTGTCCGGCGCGGCGTCGTCGCCTACTCCACCGTCGTCTAGGCCGTGGCCTGACACGAAACCAGCAGCAAGGAGTTCCACCCCCCATGACCGAGGAAACCACCAGCGGCAAGACCGGCCCCGGCAGAGCCGGAGTCACGCTGTACCGCAACGGCTCCGTCTACACCGCCGCTGACCCCTTTGCCACGGCCATCCTCGTCGACGGTGACACCGTCGCATGGGTGGGGTCGGAGCAGGCGGCCACGTCGATCGCGGATGGCTCCATGAACGTCGTCGACCTCCACGGAGCGCTCGTGGCGCCCGGATTCGTCGACTCCCACGTGCACCTGACGGAAACCGGAATCGCGCTGGAATCCTTGCAGCTGGGCGAAGTCCGTTCCGCGGGACAGCTCCTTGACGCTGTTGCGGATGCTGCCGCGGCTGGCGGGGATGGCCCCATCCTGGGCCACGGCTGGGACGAATCGCGGTGGGCAGACCCCACGCTGCCGGGACCAGGAGAGCTGGACAGGGCTGCCGGCGGCCGGCCGGTTTACCTTTCCCGGGCGGACGCCCACTCCGCCCTCATATCCTCATCCCTCGCCGCTGCGGCGCGGGTCGAAGGGCTGGACGGCTTCGCCGCCGGCGGCCAAGTCAGACGCCAGGCGCACGCCACGGCCCGGCGGGCGGCCCGCAGCCTGCCGGCAGACACGCTCCAGAAGTACCAGCGCCGCGCCCTGGACGAAGCCGCAGCGAACGGTTACGTGGCGGTAGCAGAAATGGGCGCCCCGCATATTGGGAGCATGCTTGACCTGCAGCTGGCCGCGGGCTGGAACGACTACTCCGGCGCGGAATTGCCGGAGGTCCTGCCCTACTGGGGGCAGCTGACGGCGACGGCTGCAGAGGCCGAGGCGCTGCTCGCCGAGCTTGGTGTTCCTGTCCGCGGCCTGGCCGGCGACCTCAACATTGACGGCTCCATCGGTTCACGCACGGCCTCGCTCCGGGAACCATACGCTGATGCACCGGGGGAGAGGGGGACGGCCTATCTCTCCACGGACGAGGCAGCGGCACACCTCGCGGCCTGTTCGCTCCTGGGCATCCAGGGCGGCTTCCACGTGATCGGCGACGCAGGACTGGACGCCGCGCTGGACGCCCTGGAGCAAGCCGCCGCCGAAGTGGGGGGGCAGCGGATCCGTGCCGCGGGGCACCGCTTCGAACACGTCGAGATGGTTGACGCCGAAGCAATCGCCAGGCTCGCGAAGTATTCCGTGACCGTCAGCGCGCAGCCGGGCTTCGACGCCGCCTGGGGAGGCCCGGGAAGGATGTATGAACAACGCCTGGGCTCCAGGAGCCGGAACATGAATCCGTTCGCGTCCTTGTACTCGGCAGGCGTTCCCGTCTGCTTCGGCAGCGACAGCCCGGTGACGCCATTGCGGCCCTGGGCAGCCGTGAAGGCGTGCCTGGAGCACAACAACCATGACCAGCGGATTTCCGCACGGGCGGCCTTCCTTGGCCACACGCGGGCCGGCTGGCGCGCTGCCAGGCACGCCAACCCGATGGCGGGGCAACTGGTACCGGGTGCGCCCGCCACCTTTGCGGTCTGGGAGGTCGACGAGCTCATGGTCCAGGTCGCCGACGGCAGGGTGCAGTCCTGGAGCACAGACCCGCGGGCCCGAACGCCTCTGCTGCCGGCTCTGGACACGGGCACGGCTCCGCGCTGCCTCCAGACCGTGCGGAACGGCCGGGAACTATTTTCGGCCGAGGCCTTCCGCTCCTGACGGGCCCCCGCCGGCCGGCCGCAACAAACGGGGGCGCAGCTTCTCATTTGCCCTGGGCAGCCCGCAAAAACCGGGCGCTGACCTGCGGCGATGAACGTAGCGGCAGGTCAGGTGGCGGTTGACAGGTCAGGGGCCGTCCGTAGCATTGAGGATCAACGGACGGATGCAATTGGACCGGTGTCTGTCTGGCCACTCCCGATTCAATCGGAGCGCGGACGCCATCCGGCCATGTGCGGTGGTGGCATTCCGTGGGCGGGTCCATGGCGCAACAGAAAACAGTTCCCCTACCGGCACCGCGTAATCCGGAACTGGCCCGAGGCGCCTGGACCCGCCCGTGGCGTTCCCGGCCATCCCCGCGGCGCCAGCAGACGGCGGTCCTGCAGCCGGGCTCTTCCGGAAAAGGGAACCTCGAAACGCCCCTATAATGGAGAGTTGCGCTTTGCGAGTCGGGCGGTCCCGCCTCACTCCACGCGTGCTGACCGCTCCCATCCAGGAAAGGCCTCTCCCTGTGCGTGTCCTCACCATCATTCCCACCTACAACGAGCTGGAGTCGCTCCCCATAACGCTTGGTCGCCTGCGTGCGGCGGTGCCGGACTCGGACGTCCTCGTTGTGGACGACAACAGCCCGGACGGGACCGGGCAACTGGCG
Source organism: Arthrobacter sp. B2060 (assembly GCF_059090445.1). NCBI lineage: Bacteria > Bacillati > Actinomycetota > Actinomycetes > Micrococcales > Micrococcaceae > Arthrobacter > Arthrobacter sp. B2060. The sequence goes on along the minus strand of NZ_JBNHFR010000013.1, from coordinate 40,176 downwards.
GACAGCATCGCTGCCGAAGACAGCCAGGTTCACGTCCTGCACCGCCAGGGCAAGGAAGGGCTTGGTGCCGCGTACATCGCCGGTTTCAAGTGGGGACTCGCGGCCGGCTACGACGTCCTCGTCGAAATGGACGCCGACGGATCCCACCAGCCCGAGCAGCTGCCCCAGCTGCTGGACGCCGTGGAACAGGGCGCCGACCTCGCCATGGGCTCCCGCTGGGTGCGCGGCGGCAGTGTCGTGAACTGGCCGCTGTACCGGCAGGCGATTTCCCGCATCGGCAGCACTTACTCCCGGATCATGCTCGGCGTCAAGATCAAGGATGTGACGGGCGGCTACCGTGCCTTCCGCCGCACCACGCTTGAGAAGCTGAACCTTGACCAGATCGAGTCAGTCGGCTATGGCTTTCAGGTGGACTTGGCCTGGCGCGTCGCCAAGATGGGCCTGACGATTGTGGAGCGCCCCATCACCTTCGTGGAGCGCGAACTCGGCGCCTCGAAGATGAGCGGCAACATCGTGGTCGAAGCCATGCTCAACGTGACGAAGTGGGGCCTGACGGCCCGCTGGAACAAGCTGACCGGCAGGAAGCCTGCAACCGGCCGGGAGTAGCCGCCGGCGAAAGCAAAGGCCGGGCCCGCTGCACTGTGCAGCAGGCCCGGCCTTTTTGCGGTTTGGGCTGGCTAGGCTGAGCGCCTCTCGCCACGACGTTCACGCAGAATGGTGAGGCGGTCTTCGAGAATCTGCTCAAGCTCCGGCAGCGACCGGCGTTCCAGCAGCATGTCCCAGTGTGTGCGGACAGCTTTTTCATTGCTGGTGTCGGGGCGTTCGCCATCAACGAGCAGCGCTTCCTTGCCGGTCTTGGAAACCCAGACAGGGGGAATTTCGGCTTCGGAGGAGAAGGTTACAAAAACCTGCTCGCCGTCCTCGCACCGGTACTCAACCCGCTGACGCGGAGCCGGCTCCACACCGGACTCGGTCTCCATGCTTTGGGCGCCAAGACGCATGCCCCGCAGGCTGCGATCGCTCATGATTTCTCCCTCTGGTCGGTTCGCGGAGCGGACTCCGCGCTAGCCGGAGGTTTCAAAGCAGCCTCCGGACTACGTTGTGCTCTACGTAGCATCACTAAATGAAACGCTTTGCCAAGCAATGTTGTTCCGGGCGGAGTGATCCGGCCGGACAAATATCCTATTATACGGAATCGCTGGTCCGGCGGCAATACGGCAAAGGGAGGCACACCCATGGCGCGCCTCCCTTTGTGTCAGCCGAACTAGGGCTGCGGCTGTTTTTCGGTGTCCTCGGACGGTCCGAACAGGTCGCCGGACCGCGGGTCGGGATTGGTCCCGCCCAGCGCGTTGCCGATTCCCTTGAGCGCTTCGCCCACCTCGCTGGGGATGATCCACAGCTTGTTCGAAGAGCCCTCCGCGAGCTTGGGCAGCGTCTGGAGGTACTGGTACGCCAAGAGCTTCTGGTCCGGATTGCCCTTGTGAATGGCGTCAAACACCTTTTGGATGGCCTGCGACTCACCATCCGCACGGAGAATGGCAGCCTTGGCGTCGCCCTCAGCCTTGAGGATGGCCGCCTGCCGCTGGCCTTCCGCCGTCAGAATGGCCGACTGCTTGGTTCCCTCGGCCGTGAGGATGGCGGCGCGCCGGTCACGCTCGGCCCTCATTTGCTTCTCCATCGAATCCTGGATGGAGTGCGGCGGATCGATCGCCTTCAGCTCCACACGCGAAACGCGGATGCCCCAGCGCCCGGTCGCTTCGTCCAGCACGCCGCGGAGCTGGCCGTTGATCTGGTCACGGGATGTCAGTGCCTCTTCCAGGTTCAGTCCGCCAACTACGTTGCGGAGCGTGGTGGTGGTCAGCTGCTCCACGGCCTGGATGTAATTGGCGATTTCGTAGGTCGCCGCACGGGGGTCTGTCACCTGGAAGTAGACCACCGTATCGATGGACACCACGAGGTTGTCCTCGGTAATAACGGGCTGCGGCGGGAACGAAACCACCTGCTCACGGAGGTCCAGCAACGGCAGCAGCCGGTCCACGAACGGGATCAGGAGGGTCAGGCCAGGGTTGAGCGTCCGCTGGTACTTGCCCAGGCGCTCCACCACGCCGGCCCGGGCCTGTGGCACGATCCGCACTGACCGGACCAGCACTATGACGACAAAGACGATCAGGACCAGCATTACGATCGTGAGGGCGAATCCTCCTGGGCTATCCATACTTCTCCTTCATTCCCCAATTTTTCAGTGAAGCTGTACGTGGCGGCTCAGCCGCCGGATCCGCTGCAGCCAGAACGGCAGCAGCAGAAATCTAGACTGCCCGGAACTACTGGACGGCGGATTCGGACTGAGGCGCCACGACCGCCGTCGCGCCTTCGATGGCAGCGACAACTACTCGCTGGCCCTCTGCGAGGACACCGGAATCGGAGCGTGCACTCCAGATATCGCCGCCGATCTTCACCCGCCCGCCGGTGGCGGTCACGGGTTCCATTACCAGTGCGGTTTCACCGATGAGCCGGTCAATGTTCGTGCGCTGTTCAGCCGGCCCTTTATGCAGGTGCTTCAGTGTGACGGGCCGCACGAAGGCGATCATCAGCAGGGACACGACGCAGAAGGCCACGATCTGCAGCCAGAAATCGGCGCCGGCGAAGTCGGCCACCACCGCCGCAAGTGCACCGCCGCCCAGCATGATGAAAAAGAGATCAAGGGTCAGCATCTCGACGGCGGCGAACACCAGGAAGACCGTGAGCCACAGTGCCCACCAGTTTTGGCCAAGCCATTCGAACATTCGATTCCCCCTTGATCCCGGGGGCTGCGAGGCAGACCCTCAGTGACTTTCTTCCATCCTAGACCGGCGGAGCGGCACTGGGCAGGTGAGGGGCGGCCGGGGCCAGAACGTGGCCAAGACGTTATTCGGCGGCTCCATCGCGGGGGAGGAAGACGCTGATGCGGAACCTGGCACTGACGGCGGTCACGGCCGGAAAGTCCGCCAGCCTCTTAGCCAGGGCAGCGCGGTCGGTGTGGTGGCCCGCAGGACCCATGAGGGCCAGGTTGGCCACATCGGCGGGGGAGAGTTCCAGCTCAAGGTCCAGGTCCTGGGTGGACAACAGTTCAAAGTGGCCCGACAGCGAGCCGGCCAGCCGTTCGTCCTTGGCCGGCTCTATCCCGAGCATTCCGGCCTGGCTTGCGATCTCAGCGAGGTGGCCTGGCCGGGGCGTCACTACGACCAGCCGCCCCGAAGGCCGAAGTACGCGGGCGAACTCACTCGCGTTGCGGGGCGCGAAGACGACCGTCACGACGTCGACGGCGGAGTCCGCCAGCGGGATCGGCTGCCACACATCTCCGACCAGGTTCACCGCCTCGGCGTTGAGCCGCGCGGCCCGGCGCAGGGCGAACTTGGAGATGTCCAGCCCCACGGCGGCCATGCCGTCCCCGTGCCCGGGAAGGTCAAGTATCGCGCGGAGGTAATGGCCTGTGCCGGTCCCGGAATCGAGCACGACCGGCTCCGGACCCAGCAACGCGGGTTCGGCCGCGGCGGCGACTGCCGCTGCAAGCGGGCGGTAGTGACCGGCGTCGAGAAATGCCGTCCGGGCCGCCACCATCTCGGCGGTATCCGCCTCAAATGCGGTTCCCTTGCCGACCAGCAGGTTGAAGTAGCCCTGTTTGGCGGCGTCGAAGCTGTGTCCGTTGCGGCAGGCGAGGGCCTTGCTGCGGGTTCCCGGCGCGGATGCAGACACAGGCGACAGCCCCTCCCGGCATACCGGACAGAGCAGGGGTGGCAGGCGGAAAGGCATGCTGACAATCCTAGGGCGTACCGGCCACGCTGACATGCTGGTGCGCGTCAGTGCTGGCGCCCGTCACTGCCGGCGCCAGCGGGCCCCTGGGTGAGAGGTGTTTCACACGCCTGCGGCGAGGCGCTAGGCTCACGTGGGTGAAGCCAGAACACCTGCCGCTGCTCAAATCCGTTTCCGCCCCTGCTGTCCACCCGGATGGTACGCGCGCCGTCGTCTCAGTGACCCGCCCAGATTTTGATGCCGATGACTACGTGGGCCAGCTCTGGACTGTTCCGCAGGATCCCGAGAAACCGGCACGTCGGGTGACCCGCGGATACCGGGACACGGCGCCGGCTTTTTCGCCGGACGGCCGGGTCCTCGCCTTCCTCCGGACCATGCCGGGCGGTAAGCCGCAGCTGTATGTTGTGGAGGCGGCCGGCGGGGAACCCCAGGTCCTGACGGACCGGCCCCTGGGGGTATCTTCTTTCGCCTGGTCTCCTGATTCGCAGCGGCTCGTGTTTGGCTCCCGGCAGCCCGAGGCCGGCCGGTACGGCACCCTCGACGGTGTACCCGCCGGCGGTGAGGATGCGCGCTTCATAACGAGCTTCAAGTACCGGATGAACGGTGTGGGTTACACGCAGGACAAGCCGCTCCAGCTGTTCATCCTGGACGTTCCCGACCTGGGCGACGAGCCGAAGGTACAGCCTGCAGGACGTGCGGTAAAGGACAGCCAGGTCAGGAATACCGGAAATGACTCCGGGGACAGCGGCCCGTCCGGGGCCGCGGGCGGCCAGGCAGCAGGGGCCGCCCCCCGCCTGCCCGAGACGAGGCAGCTCACCTCTGCCCCCACAGACCACACCGGTGAATCCTTCAGCAGCGACGGCCGGTGGGTGTATTTCGTTGCCGCGCTCCATGACGCGAGCGATGCGGATCTGGCCAGCGGGATCTACCGGGTGGCCCCCGCCGGAGGCGAGCCCGTGCCGGTGCAGGCGTCCAACACGGGGCCCCAGACTGTCAGTGGCGTCCGGGAGTCGCGGGACGGGAAGTGGCTGTTCTTCACCGCCCAGGACCTGGGCGACTCCGGGTTGGATTTCGTCGCAAAAAACACGGTTCTGCACGTGATGCCGGCCGCAGGCGGAGAGGCACGGGCGCTCAGCGATGCGGAGAATATGGATGTCGCCGCGCCGGGCGGCCTCATCAGCCTGCGGGGCAAGGATGCAGCCCTGGTGCTGAACAACGCCCAAGGGACGGTGGAACTGCTCGAGTTCAGTGCCACCGGCAGCCATGCCCTCCTGGTTCATGGAGACAGGGTGGTCACCGGAGCCGGAGCAGCCGAGGAATCCTTGTTTATCAGCTTCTCGGACGCCGCGACCGCCGGCGATGTGGCCTGGCTCAATGACGGCCAGCTGCGGCTCCTGACAGATTTTTCGGCGGCCCTCCGGACGGAAGCCGGGGTCATCGAGCCGCAGGCGCTGGTTGTCCCGTCCCCCGATGGCTACGAGGTCCACGGATGGGTGCTGATGCCGCCCGGGAAGGGCCCGCATCCGGTGCTGCTGAACATCCACGGGGGTCCGTTCTCGCAGTATACGGTGGCGCTCTTTGACGAGGCGCAGGTCTATGCGGAGGCCGGCTACGCGGTGGTGATGTGCAACCCCCGCGGCTCGGCAGGCTACGGCCAGGCTCACGGCAGGGCCATCAAGGAGCGGATGGGCACCGTGGACATGCAGGACGTGCTCGCCTTCCTGGAGGGCGCGCTGGAGAAGTTCTCTGTGCTGGACGCCAAGGCCCTGGGGATCATGGGTGGTTCCTACGGCGGGTACCTCACCGCCTGGACCATAAGCCAGGACCACCGTTTCAGGGCCGCGATCGTCGAGCGGGGCTTCCTGGATCCGGTCAGCTTCACCGGCTCCTCCGACATCGGCTGGTTCTTCGGCGGCGAATACACTGGCACCCTGCCTGAGCAGGTGGCGGCTCAAAGCCCCATGGCCACCATCACCCAGGTCAGGACGCCCGCGCTGGTGATCCACAGTGAGGATGATCTCCGCTGCCCGGTGGAGCAGGGTCAGCGGTACTTCACTGCCCTCAAGCAGCAGGGCGTCGACTCTGCCTTCCTGGTTTTCCCGGGCGAGAACCACGAGTTGTCCAGGTCAGGCACGCCGCACCACCGCCGCCAGCGGTTCGAGCACATCCTGGCGTGGTGGGCGCGGTACCTGCCGACGGCGTCCAACGGCGGCGGGCAGAATCCGGGCGCCGGGAACTAGCGGGGTTCCGTCAGGAACCCCAGCTCCCGGCGTGCCCGGTCGATTCCCGGTTCAGCCCAGCGCGCCGCATATTCGCTGTTGGTGCTGAGGGACCGTAGCTCGGCCCTGTCGATGTACAGCGTTCCGCGCAGGTGGTCTGTTTCGTGCTGGATGATCCTCGCCTGCCAGCCTGTGAACTCCCGGGCCATGCTGTCTCCCGACGGCGTCTGACACTCGAGCCTGACGCTTTCCGGTCGCTCCACGACGGCCTGCAGCCCGGAGAGGGATAGGCAGCCTTCGAAGAAGGCGGCTGTCCCGGACGGCAGTGGGCTGTACGAGGGGTTGAGCATCGCGAAGAATTCGAGGGGCGTGCGGCTCCGTGCCGCCGCGGCATCCTTATCGATGTCAAACTGGTCCTCGAGGACGGCGAGCTGCAGCGGAATCCCCAGTTGGGGCGCTGCGAGACCGACTCCGGGCGCCTCGTGCATGACCTTCCTCATCAGGCCGATCAGTTCGGACAGCTCCGTCGCGTTCAGTTGCCCCTCGAAGGGAGCTGAACGCTGCCTCAAGACCGGGTGGCCGGCCTGGACGATGGGCGGCAATGCGTCCATCGCCAGCAGTTCCTGCACGGTCTCCCGGATACGGGCAGCACTGTAGGACGTGGGCGGGGATGCGTGGCTCATGAAGCCAGCCTAACGGGGCCACTGCATGGTGAAGCGCCTGGCCACGAGGGCATTAAGGGCCGGCACCGCAGCCACGCGGGCGATGGCCGCGTTCCGTGCGCGAAGCCGGGCGCCGGACAGCGGCCTGCCAAGCGCCATGTTCACCTCGGCCTGGCGTTTCGCCCCAGCCGCCGCCCGTCGCCGTGAGGCATCGAATCGGCGAAGGCCGCTTCCGCATGGCCGGCCCCGCAGGGAAGCCATAATGACGGGCAGCAAGGATTCCGCATCCATCCAGCCAAGGTTCATGCCCTGCCCGCCGATCGGGCTTATTTCGTGGGCGGCGTCCCCGATGAGAGCAGTCCTTCCGTCGATCATGCGGCTAACCAGGCGTGAGCGGACTCCGAAGTTGCTCAGCATGCTGTTGGCGCCTGTGTCCACGCTGATGCCCGTCCGTTCTTTCACCAGGTCTGCCAGCAGCCGCGCATCGGGACGGACCGGCGGGCCGGACAGCCTGACCACCCAGCGGCGCACACTTCCCGGCAGGGGAAAGGACTCAACGATCCCGCCGGCTTCGAGGAACAGGGCAGCGTCCTCGCCGTACGGGCTGGAATCAGGAAAATCACCCATCAGGTAGTGGTCCGGGTAGCGTGTCTCCAGCGTGGGCAGCCCCAGCAGCCGCCTCACCGTCGAATTGGCGCCGTCGGCACCCACGGCAATCGCAGCGGACATCTTTTGCCGGGTCCCCGCGACGGTGGCGTCGACAGTGACCCGGTCGCCGTCGTCGTACATGTCCGTCACCTCAGCCCCGCGAAGCAGGGCATTGCCGTCCAACTCCAGCAGCCGGGCCTCCAGGACCGCCTCCGTAACGGGCTGGGGTACGGCCAGGACAAACGGAAAGCGGTCCGATACCGGAGCGAAATTCATGTGCGCGATCTCTCGGCCGGCCCAGACGGCAAGGCCGCGGCGGATGCGGACCCCGCGGGCGACCAGGGGAGCTGAGGCGCCGACGCGGTCCAGTGCGGCAAGGGCGGGCGGATGGATTCCGATGGCCCTCGTGTGTGCATTCCGGCCGGTGCGCTTTTCGAGGACCCGGACATCTGCGCCTTCCTGCAGCAGCAGCGCGCCGAGGTACAGCCCCACGGGACCGCCGCCGACGATCAGGACGTCAGTCACGGCCGGCGTCCGGGCTGTAGGTGAGCACGCAGTGGAAGGGGGAGTGCCGTTCAGCCCGCCATCCAGCAGGAACGACGGCGGCAAGTTCCGTGACGGTATAGCTGCGCCTGATGGAGGTCAGCCCGTCGCGGCGGATGTAGGATCCGGTCATCGGCAGCGCGCCGGCCGCAAAAAGTGCGTAGGCGAGGGCGTTGCGCCGGAGGTCGTTGTGGACCGCCAGGCGCCGGGCGAGCTTCACGGAATCGGTGAGCAGGCCCTGGAGTTCGCCGTCGGTCAGGTGGTGCAGCACGTGATTGGATATCACGAAGTCGAAGGTCTCGCCCTCCGCCACGAGCTCTGCACTCGTGGCCTGCCGGAACCGTACTCCCTGCACGGGCATCCTGTGCTCGGCGAAACGGTATGCGCGGGGATCGGGGTCGATGCCCGTGATGTCGAGCCGGACGCCGTCCCGGGCGGCCCAGCGGGCGAGCATTAGTGCCAGGTCCCCGCCGCCGCAGCCGATGTCCAGCAGCGTGGCCGGGGCGGCAGGCGCCAGCAGCGGCCTGAGCCTGCTGCGGTAGAGGCCATGCCAGCCCGAAATGGCACGGTTGACCAGTGCGAACTGGCGGTAGGTGCGGTCGAGGCGCTCCGGATCGCAGTCGGCCCGGTCCATGTCCTCAACAGCGTTGGCGTCTCGCGCCCCGAGCATGCCCATGGCGGGTCAGGCCAGGGACGATTCGGCCTCGTCGGCGAGCCGGTGCTCTGCCGGCGCTTCCTGCGGCTGGCCGATCCTCGTGAACAGCCCTGTCTCCACCGTCAGCCCGGGCCCGAATGCCATGGAGCAGATGCGTTCGTCCCGGCTCTGCGGCGAAAGGTCGAGGATGTGCCGGAGCACAAAGAGCACCGTGGCGCTGCTCATGTTGCCATAGTTGCGAAGGGTTTCTCGGGCTGGGATGAGCTGTTCATCGGTGAGGCCCAGCCGAGACTGCACCTTGTCCAGGATGCTGCGGCCGCCGGGATGGATGGCCCAGTGCGTGATGTCCCGGTAGGGGAGTTCCCTGAGTGAACTGTCCCTGGCCAGCAGCGGTTCCAGGGCGCCGATGATGTGGTCGTCGATGATGTGCGGAACGTAGTTGCCCAGGACCATCTCGAACCCCTCGTCGCCGATGTTCCACGCCATGGAATCCTCACCAACCGGCGTCAGGACAGTCTCGAAGTGGTCCAGCTGCAGGAGCGCCCGTGATTCGGGTACTTCGCGCGCGGTCACGACGGCGGCGGCGGCGCCGTCCGCGAAGAGCGCCGAGCCCATGATGGTGTCGGGATCGTTGGAGGTGCGGACATGCAGCGAGCAGAGCTCCGCACACACGACGAGGACTACCGCCTCGGGGTCCGCCTCGCAGAACGACTTCGCTGCCCGGAGTGCGGGGAACGCGGCGTAGCACCCCATGAAGCCCAGGTGGTAGCGCTGCACGGCAGGGCTGAGCCCCAGCGCCCGGACTATTTTGTAGTCCGGGCCGGGGTTGAAAAACCCGGTGCAGGAAACCGTGATCAGGTGAGTTATGTCAAGTGGATCGATGCCGGCACAGTTGGAGACGGCGGAGGAAGCGGCCTCGATGAAGAGCTTGGTGGCCTCACGGGCGAACAGGTCATTGCGTTCCTTCGTGCTGGGGCTCCGGAGCAGGCCCGTGGCGGGGTCGAAGAACTTCGGGTCGTCCGAGCGTGAATCCAGCGTCAGTTCCTGGACGGCCGTGTAGCGCGTGTCGATCGCGGCCGAGTCGAAGCAGGTGGCAACCAGCCGTGAGCCGAGTCTCGTCAGGCCGGGTTGGGCGGCAAACACGTCCCGGGCCTGCGTCTGGATGAGCTTCGTAGGCGGAACAGCTGTCTCGAGGGCTCTCACGTAGACCGTCATGGGTTTCATTCTTAACGAGAGCGCCACTTAAGACAATGGATCTGGCCGGCGTGCACGGGCGTCCTCGCAGCTACTTCTACTCCTGTTCGTTTAACGCCGATAATGTACATTATGTAAAGTGATAGTTTTTTAGGCCCTCTCCCGCGGAGTCCAGAGTCCTTCCTCTTCTTTGGAGGATCGTCGATCCCTTCGACTACTTGCCCCTTCGTCGCTAGCCCACCAGGCCAATGAGCAGATTGATGGTGGCGGCCAGGATGACGGTCCCGAAAAGATAGGACAGGAGCCCGTGCTTCAGCGCCTCGGCCCGTATCCTGTGGCTCTCCAGGTTGGTGTCGGAAACCTGGTAAGTCATCCCCAAGCTGGTGGCCACGTAGGCGAAATCCGAATACTGGGGCGGGCGTTCCTGATTGAAGTTGATGCCGCCGGGCTCCTCTCCACGCTTTTCCGGGTCGTAGTACAACTCTGCATAGCGCAGGGTGAACAGCGTCTGGATCAGCATCCACGACAACGCCACACCGGAGAGGGCGAGCAACCCGGCGCCCACCACCTCATCTCTGCCGCTTGAGGCGCTGCGGTGTGAGTCAAACACGACGGCGGCGACTGCCGCCAGGCTGGCAAAGTTGGCAGCGAGAATGAGCAGATCGGTGACACCCCGTGAAGGATCCTCTGTTACCGCATGGAGGCGCGTCCCCTCAGGGTCAAGCCGTCCGATCACAGCCCAGACCCACACCACGTAGGTCAGCGACGCCACGGCCCACCCTATGGCAGGGGCTTCGATCCAACGCCCCGAAAGACCGGCAGCCAGCGCGGCTGCCATCCCAAAAAGCACCATGACCACGAAGCGAAGCCGGCTGCGCCTGACGACTCCGGCTGGCAGTCCTGGAGGGGGCAAGTTCATGACCTGTACTCTAATCAACCCCTCACGACTTCAGGGTGAACCTGGCACGTGGGGTCCACTGTGCGCTTACCCCACGTGCGCCCAGGTTCGGCTGCTTCAGGTGTGATCGGGGGATTTCGCCTTCTCATCGCAGCTCCCCTGCTCACCTCATCGGTGGGGCGCAGCAGGACCGGATCTATCTTGATCAACTATTGATCGTCGATGGTGAGGTCCTTGAGGTTGGGCGTGCAGTCTGTTTGATACCGGTAACGAAGACCGGCCTTTCGCAGCATTGTCGACCTGGCCTGCACAGGCATGGAGTATTCCTGGGTTGACAAGCTGCGCCTACACGTCCCCTCCGTCGCCTGTAGCCCCCAAGCACGCGGCGGAGGGGGCCCGACCGGAAGGCAAGGCGCCATGACAGCAGCCAAAACGACAGCGATGAGACCTAGGCACGAAATCAGAAGTGAGCGTCCGAGGCCGACGCTGGATGCACAACACCTGGAGAAACTCGCCGAAGAGTCCTCATGGGAGGTCGCAGAGTCCTTCGCCACGGAGTACACCGCCCTCCTCCCCCGGCGCGTTGACCGGATCGTCGGCACGGTTACTGTCCGGGACCGGGACACCGCCATGCATGCCTCGCTTAGCCTCAAAACGACGTCGTGGCTTGCCGGCGCCCTGCGGATGAACCAGCTGTGCCGCGAACTGGAGCTTGCCCTGGCCCTGACGGATGTCGCTGCAGTGGCATCCATTGTGCAGGACATCGAGCAGCACCTTCCGCGCCTGCAGGAGGCCCTCGCCGGCCGTCGGCGCCACCCCCTGGCAGCGTCGTCCCTGGCAGCGCTTCCCCGCTGATGGACTACGCATGTCACCAGACGCGGAGCTCCCCTCCCACAGCGCCAGGTTTTCGGCAGACAGATGCAGGGCGTGGCGGGCTAGCAGCGCACCAGAGAAGGTCGTAGCCCATGCGCCCGGACCAGGAAACCTGAGGGATATCGAGACACGGGTGAGCGGATGCCCCGGAGCATGAGTTGTAGATTGCTGACAATCGTCACAGAAATTGGAAACCTCCCGCGTGTCGGGCGTAGCGTCGCACTATGACTCCAGGACGCTCCAGCTCACCTCCCCTTGCCAAGCCCTTGCCCCCTGTCGTGGATGGCCGCGAGGGGCACCAACAGCGGTTGGCGTCCGGTTACGGCGCGCGGTCCAGCAACAGCGGACTCGTGCCGTTGACCGTGGCCCGGCGTGCGCCCAAGGAAGACGACGTTGAGATAGCGGTGGAGTATTGCGGACTGTGCCACTCCGACGTGCACGCTACGAGGGGGGAATGGAGCTCCCCCAAGTATCCGCTTATTCCCGGGCACGAAATTATTGGCCGTGTTAGCCGTGTAGGCTCCGCCGTCGACGACCTCCCTGTTGGGGAGCTGGTAGGCGTAGGGTGCATGGTCGATTCCTGCCGCGAATGCGAAAGATGCCTGGATGGGTTTGAGCAGTATTGCGACACGGGCGTTGTCAGTACTTATGGTGCAGCCGACCCGAGAAATGAAGGAGCCATCACTCAAGGCGGTTATTCCTCCTCGGTGGTAGTGGACAGGCGCTACGTGCTTCGTGTCCCAACCAACCTTGACCCTGCCGCCGTTGCTCCCTTGTTGTGCGCAGGGATCACTACGTATTCCCCGCTGCGGCACTTCGGTGTCGAGGAGGGTGACGTCGTGGGAGTTGTGGGGCTCGGCGGGCTCGGACACATGGCAGTGAAGCTTGCCAAGGCGATGGGGGCCAAAGTGAAGGTCTTCACAACCTCAGAGGCCAAGATCGCGGCGGCCAAGGAGTTGGGGGCCGACGACGTTGTTCTGTCCAGGGACGCTGCCTCCATGGCGGCGGCCGAGGACAGTATCGACGTCATCATCGATACCGTAGCGGCCCCGCATGATCTCAACCCATACTTTCGGACTCTTCGCCTAGAGGGGGCGCTGTTCCAGCTAGGCCTGCCCTCTGAGCCCATGCCGCCGGTCAATCCCTGGACCCTGAGCCGCCGCCGGATCGCATACTCCGGGTCGTACATCGGAGGCATCGCTGAGACACAGGAGATGCTGGACTTTTGTGCCGAACACGGAGTGGTTTCCGATATTGAGATTGTCTCCGCGGCACAGCTGAACGATGCCTATGACCGGATGGTTGCCGGCGACGTCAAGTACCGGTTTGTCCTGGACACCAAGACTCTTCCGGCAGCGGCGGCCAACGCAGACGCATGAGGGCAAGAATTGATTCGCTTTAGTCAGTCCCGCTCCACATGCTAAGCCGCGATGCCGAGAACACTCAGACCGGCTTTGGCCGCGGCAGCAACAACGATGACAAGAAGAACCGCCGCAGGCGGCAGCAGTCGGGAAAAGCTAGCTGCCAGAGGTGACACTGGTGACCAGTGAACCTGAAGGCGCAATCTTTTCCTCTATTTCTTTTATAGCTGCTTTTCACGCTTACTCAGCTGGTCCGGACTGTCGGCCCAGCTTTAGCCGGCGGCTCGGCGATGCCGGGTCGCCGCGGCTAGAACACGCGTTCGGGGTCGACAATGGACGTTGCGTACTCCGGACGACCGAGCGGCAGATAGGACTGGATGGTGATGCCCCGGGACGTGGTCCGTGAGCTTACCAGATCGAGCGCGAGGTCCGGGCCGGAATCGGGGAACAGCCGTGTGCCTTGGCCGATGACGACGGGATAGGTGATCAAGTCGAGCTGGTCCACCAGGCCGTTGCCCAACAGCCACCGGACGAGGGCACCACTGCCCGGCACCAACAGGTCGCCATCTTGATGCGCCTTCAGATCACGCACGGCCGTGGCAATGTCGCCATGCAGGACAGTTGTGCCTGCCCACTGCGGGTCGGTGAGGCTGGTCGACACCACGTACTTCGGCCGGCTATTCAGGGCAGAGGCAATCGGGTTGGTGCTCGGATCGGCCATCGCGCCCCAATAGCCAGCGAAAATCTCGTATGTCCGCCGGCCAAAGAGAAACGCGGCCGCGCTGCCATAGGCCTGGTTGAGATAGTCCCCCGTTTCGGTGTCGAGAAGTGGTATGGCCCATCCGCCGCGTTCGAAGCCGCCGCTGCGATCCTCGTCAGGTCCTCCCAACCCCTGCATCACACCGTCCACCGAGACATTGGTCGTGGTCGTTAGCCTCATGTCGTGTCACCCCGTCGGACAGCAGCCGCGGACCCCTTCTGGACCCGCCAACTTGCTACAGACAAGCACACTTGCGGGAGCTTGGGGAGGGCGAGATCGTCACCGTCGCCTCGTTGGTGGTTCCGTGGAGGTCGTTGGCAGTTCGTTGCCACTCGACACCCTCATCTGCGATGTGCATTGCTTTCGCTTCGGATGGCAATAATCGTCCCAGCCGGCGCCTCCTCCCCCGCCCGGTGCCCGACCCCGGGCTTGCCGAAATTCAGGCAGGGAACCAGTCTCAGCTGGACATTCGATTGGGACCCAGACCCAACGGCCTAGTGTTGGGTGGGTCAGGCGGCCTGGCCAGTGATGGATATCGGACGTCGGCCAGTGGAATACCAAAGGGAAGCTACACAATTACCGCTGCCTGCATCGGAGCGCCAAAAGCGATGCTTACCATCTCGCAGCCCGACCGACGCGGAGGAACAGCGCATGAGGTGGCTCTGGACTGCGGAACCACAACGAGCGTGAAACTCGACCTCAGCGCGGGGCCAGTGTCCGCCCACGCCACCCGCATGACCGCCGAGCCCGGCCGCACCGCCGTCGCCGGCTTATGGATCGTCCCAGCGCCCTGATGGAACAAGGCTCCGCCGCTCCCCCACCTTGCAGGTGTGGAACGGCACCTGCCACTATGGCAACGTGAACAGGCCTGTTGGATACTGGGTCAAGCGGCTGGACGTGGCACTGGAGGCGGTGCTCGATGCCACGCTCGCCCGGCTCCGCCTGACCAGGAGACAGTGGCAGGTCCTCGGCACTCTCAGCTCGGGCCCCGTAACACCTGCCGAATTAGGGGACGCTCTGCGTCCGTTCAGTCAAACCAACGGCGTCGACGCACAGCAACGGGACATGGCCTCACTGGTCCGAAGGCAGCTGGTGTTCCTACAGGACGGCTACCTCACGTTAACAGAAGCAGGTAAGGCACTGCACGCCCAAGCAACCGGCCTGGTGGAAACCACACGACGGGACCTCACAGCGGGCATCGGAACCGATGAATACGCCATGGCCGTCAGCGTTCTCGAACGCATGTGCAACAACGCAGACCGCATCATCACACGCTGAGGGCGGGACCCCTGTTAAAATGCCGTCAATGAGTCGGCGAGCCTAAGGAGCCCCGATGGTAGAGGCATCCCAGCCCTGGACACCCAAAGATCCTTGGTGGGTCAGGGATAACCTGCGGGAGGCTATCGACCGCCTCGTGGACTTGGGATATATCGTCGCCGGCGGGCAGGGCGAGGACCCTGAGCTCATCGACCCCGGCGGCTCTGCCGTGGAAACCTGGCGCGAGGATTACCCGTACCACGAGCGGATGACCCGGGCGGAATACGAAATCGAGAAATACCGGCTGCAGATCGAGTTGCTGAAGTTCCAGTATTGGGGCCAGGACAACAACCGCAGGAACGTGATCGTTTTCGAAGGCCGTGACGCTGCCGGCAAAGGTGGGACGATCAAGCGCTTCACGGAACACCTCGATCCCCGGTCGGCACGCACGGTCGCCCTCGCCAAACCATCCGACCGCGAACAGGGCCAGTGGTACTTCCAGCGCTACGTCCAACACCTGCCGACCGCTGGAGAAATCGTCATGTTCGACCGCTCTTGGTACAACCGGGCCAACGTCGAAAAGGTGATGGGGTTCTGTAATGAGGAGGAATACCGGACCTTCATGAACCAGGCCCCGATCTTTGAACAGATGCTGGTCGACGCCGGCATCCACCTGAACAAGTTCTGGTTCTCGGTGACCAGGCACGAACAGCGAACACGCTTCGCTATCCGACAAATCGACCCTGTCCGGCGTTGGAAGCTCTCACCCGTGGATCTTGCCTCACTGGACCGCTGGGACGAATACACCGAAGCCAAGGAACAAACGTTCCTTCATACGGATACAGACCACGCGCCGTGGATCACCATCAAATCCAACGACAAGAAGCGCGGCAGGATCAACGCCCTGCGCTACTTCCTCAACCAGTTTGACTATGAGGGAAAGGACACCTCAGTCGTGTACGACGCCGACCCGCTGATCGTACGCCGAGGCCGCGAGGCAGTGGGAGACTGAGCTGTCCCGTCCGGCGCCCCTGACCTGTTCGAGCCTGACGCGCCAGCCGGCCGAGCGCCGCATCATGTGCATGAGACTAGGACGTCGACACCGGGGCCAGGAGCCCGGCGGCGCCTGCGACCGAGAGGGCGGCACGCAGATGGTTGGCCTTGGTCCAAGGGCGTTCGTAGCTATGCCACTGTCCTTCCAGATGACCAGGTCCATTCCGGGAAAGGCTGTTGTTGAGCGGCACATTGATCGCCATGGTTGACGCCCAACCCACCAGGTAAGCCGCTGCGCCGGCGGCCCTCAGCGGCGTTTGGGGCCGGGGGTCGATGGCTGCTGCAACCACAACTGCCGCGCAGGCGGCAGCGGTGCCGAAAAACAGGACCATGAATGGAGGCCGCACAGCGTTCTCATTGATTGATGCCATGGTCGCGATCGCTTCGCCGGACTGCCGACGGCGCAGGGCGGGCATCACTACCGCCGAGAAGGCCAGGTAAAAGCCGCCGACCAATGCGGATCCGGTCCCGGCCGCGACCGGTAACCACCCGCTCACAGCCGTGCCTCGGCATGCGCGGCCCGGACGCCAGTTGCGGCGGTACGGACCGCATAAGTGACTCCGGTGACAAGAAGAGGAGCGGGCGAGGAAGTTATGGTCATGGCTCCAGAGTGCCAGCCACTTTGTGGACGCTGAATGGCTCAGCGTCCACTCTGCATATCCTATCGTCTAGAATCGGCTACATGGATCCCTTGTCGGCGTTCCTTAGCGGGCCCCGGGCAGGCGCCGCGTTCACTCTGCGAGTAGTGATGGATCCGCCGTTCGCCATTGACGTTCGGGACGAGGCCGCCCTGACCGTGATAGCTGCCGTCCGAGGGACCTCGTGGATCGTCAGCCAGGGAAGCCCGCCACAGCTCCTCAGCACGGGGCAGGCAGCGACGGTCCGCGGCCCTTCCCCGTACCTGGTGGCCGATGCCCCAGACCGGCCGCCGACGGTGCTGATCGGCCCCGGCCAGTCCTGCCGCACGCCGACCGGCGACCACTTGGAGACCACAATGGCCCAGGGGGTGCGGACCTGGGGCAACGCCACCCACGGGGAAACCGTCCTGCTGATCGGCACCTACCAATCAGAAGCGGCGGCCGGCCGGCTGGCGACCTCCGCCCTACCAGACCTGGCAGTCTTCACTGAAAAGGAAACCGATCCGGCACTGCTCCAGATGCTCGAGCGAGAGCTCACCTCCCCCGGCCTGGGGCAGGCGAGTGCATTGGACAGGGTTCTGGATTTGCTGCTGCTGCACCTCGTGCGCGGCTGTGTTGATCGGGCCACGTCCGACGTCCCAAGCTGGGCGGCAGGCACCCGTGACCCTGTCGTTGCCCAGGCACTGACCCTGCTGCACGAGGAGCCGGCCGTGCCGTGGACCGTCGCGGAACTGGCCCGAAGGTCGCACGTCTCCCGGGCTACCCTGGCTGCCCGGTTCCACACCGCCGTCGGGCAGCCGCCGATGACCTATCTCACCGCCTGGCGCCTGGCTCTGGCAGCTGACCGACTGGCCAGCAGTACCTCCACGACTGCCGTCATCGCCGCCGAGGTCGGCTACAGCAACGCCTTCACGTTCAGCACCGCCTTCACCAGGGCCTATGGCACGAGCCCGACTAGCTACCGCCGCGCCGGGCGCGGCTAGCCGTCCACAGGCGAGGATAGGTCCGGAGCATGTCAGCCGAGCAGTTCGGGGCGCTCTCTGACAGCCTCACGTACCAATGACTCTCCGCGGTACCAGATTGGGACGGTGGACCGTCCCGATCAGAGCGTATGCCCTTCCACCTGCGGGGAGGCCGGCATAGAGGTTAGGCGTCTGCCTCGGTTGCATCTTCCAGTGTCGCCGGGGCGAAGATGGCCGCCGCCACGTCTTCCCGAAGGAAATAGTTCCGGCGTTCCAGGGGCTCCAGACTGCCGCGCACGACGTAGTAGCCTCGCCCTTCCCCGGGCCCACCCGCGGCCCGGTCGAGGGCGTCGACCATGTCCCTGTCCAGGCGCTGGTCCGGGCCACGGTCCTGCAGCACAGCAAGATCTTCCGGCAGCAACGCACTGATGAGTCCCTGAATATCCGTCATGGCAGCTTCCTCGCCGGCACCGCTGGAACAATAACTGATTCCCCCGCGGGCGTGTCCGGGGGTGCCCTGGCCGGTTGCGTCCACAGCGATTCTAGGACCCGGAGGACTTCGCGGCCAGACTTGGCATGGCACTGCCGCCATGGTAATCAGCGGCGGTTTTGGACACGTCGGACCCTCCGCGCCGTTACCGAAATGTGACTTTTGGCGCACAGGTGGGTTAGCCTGTAGCGGTGCCCCGGTTCATGCGGGGGCATTCCCGGGCAGAATGCCGAGCCCTGCCGCTGACCGGGATCCGTTCGCAATATCCAAGAGGCAGGGACGGGGGAACCACATTAATACTGGCCTTGCTCGCCAAGGCCTAGGGGTTAAGTCCAGACGCTCCCGTGCACATAACGGGGCAGGACCGGGTGACTCCCATCCGAACCCGACAGCTCACCCCGCAGGCATGGGAGAGGCAATCCACCATGTCACGTAAGTCCATGTCCGCGCGCCACCGCGCCACCCCCACGACGTCCATCGCCCTTCAGGGCCTGTCGTATTCCCTCAAGTCCAACGCCGCATCAATAGCTAAGCCTGCGGCAGCAGCGGCTGCTGCGTCCGGACTGCTCTTCAGTGTCGGGGCACCGGCTCAGGCAGGCACCTACGCTCCCGAGGCCACGGGCAGCACCAGCGCCCAGGTGCAGGCCGCACCCCAGGTCCAGGCTGCCCAAGACCTGGCACCCGTAGGAGGATCTGGCGTAGCAGGCGCATCACACGCTGTTGTATCTGGCGACACGCTGGGGGCGATCGCAGCACGCCACGGCGTGAGCCTCGATGCAGTACTCGCCGAGAACAACCTGTCGCTGGCCTCGGTAATTTATCCCGGCGACCAGATCCTGATCCCGGGTCCCGGACAGCCTGCAGCAGCACCGCAGGCACCCGCTGCCCCGGCTGCGCCGGCAGCACCCCAGCCGGCCGGCATGGGGATCTACCATGCGTCGTCGTCGGTCACGCCGGCACCGGCTGCTCCGGCCAGTGGCGTCGGCGCCGCCCTCGTGGCTTCGGCCCGGGCACAACTGGGTGCCACACAGGACTGCACCATCCTGGTGGAACAGGCCCTGCGCTCCGTCGGCAAGTCGGTCGGAGACCTCGCTCCCCTGCAGTTCCACCAGTACGGCACACCGGTGTCCACGCCCCAGGCCGGCGACCTGATGATCCGCGCCGGACACGTTGCAATCTACATCGGTGGCGGGCAGGCCATCAGCAGCGGCATGAATGGCGTCAACGAAACCATCGTCCACCCTGCCTCCTGGCTTGGGGGCTCCACTTTCGTGCGGGTAAACGCCTAAAACGTCAGAGCAAGCATAGACAGTGGCAGGCGCGGCAGCGCCTGCCACTGTCGCGTCTGCCAGGGCTGCGTACGGGCCTGACGACGACGGGTCCTCCGGCACAAATTCCGGAGGACCCGTCGAGATCTGTCTACTTCAAGTCATGGCAGTGTCGGTCTGGTTAACCTGCTGGTTTCAGGGCGGTACGCCATGCTCCCACGGCCTTGGCGGTGCTGAAGGTCCAAGTGGCGGTGCCGGTGGCGCCGGCGGTGGCCTGGGTCCTGTCGGCCTGCTCCGCGACCTGGCCACCGGTGGTTTCCCAGCGCTCGGTCCAGCCGGTGGGAGCGGTGGCTGCCGGGCTGGAACTGTCGAAGCCGAGGCCGCCGATGAGCAGGGCGCCATTGCTGGCCGTGGTGACGCTGCCCACCGCGACGCTGGTCGCCGAGAAGCTCGAGTTGACGGCGGTGGCCACGGTGCTGTCCAGCGGCGTGGTGGTATTGACACCGGTGTAGGCGGTGATGCCGCCGCCCCACTTCACTGCCGTGCTCAGCGTCCACGTGTAGCTCGCCGGGTCGGCGGAACCAACCACCCGGTAGTAGGCGAAGACGCGGGCGCCGCTGCCGATGGACAGCCCGCTGGTGATCGCGGTCCAGCCCGCCGGGACAGCGACCGTGGGGTTCTTGTCCGCGGTGAAGGACGCCACCAGGACGTCACCGGCGGCCCGGCCGGTCGGCGCGGGCAGGGAGACGGTGGTGGTCGCCGTTTCGGTGGACGCGGTCCGGGTGCTGCGCACGGCGATCCCCGGGCTGCCGACCGGGTTGACCGTGATGGTCCGCGTGGTGGAGTTCGAGCCGCCGGCGTTGGTGGCGGTCAGCCGCGCGGTGTAGGTCCCTGCCGTGGTGTAGGTGTGGGACGGGTTCTGCGAGGTTGACGTGGAGCCGTCACCGAACTCCCAGGCCCACGACGTCGGCGAGCCGGTGGAGGTGTCGGTGAAGTTCACCGCCAGCGGTGCCGTGCCCGTGGTCGGCGAGGCCGTGAATGACGCGACGGGCGCGGCGGGCCCGCTGACCGGGTTGACCGTGATGGTCCTGGTGGTGGAGTTCGAGCCGGCGGCGTTGGTGGCGGTCAGCCGCGCGGTGTAGGTCCCGGCCGCCGTGTAGGTGTGGGACGGATTCTGCGTGGTCGCGGTGGCGCCGTCACCGAACTCCCACGCCCATGACGTCGGCGTCCCGGTGGAGGTGTCGGTGAAGTTCACCGCCAGCGGGACCGTGCCCGTGGTCGGCGTCGCGGTGAACGACGCGACCGGCGCGGTGGGCCCGGGCGGCGGCACCGTCCCGCCCGGTTTCAGGGCGGTGCGCCAGGCGGCGACGGCTTTGGCGGTGCTGAAGGTCCAGGTGGCGGTGCCGGCGGCGCCGGCGGTGGCCTGGGTCCTGTCGGCCTGCTCCGCGACCTGGCCGCCGGTGGTTTCCCAGCGCTCGGTCCAGCCGGTGGGAGCGGTGGCTGCCGGGCTGGAGCTGTCGAAGCCGAGGCCGCCGATGAGCAGGGCGCCGTTGCTGGCCGTGGTGATGCTGCCCACCGCGATGCTGGTCGCCGAGAAGCTCGAGTTGACGGCGGTGGCCACGGTGCTGTCCAGCGGTGTGGTGGTGTTGACGCCGGTGTAGGCGGTGATGCCGCCGCCCCACTTCACGGCCGTGCTGAGCGTCCAGGTGTAGGTGGCGGGGTCGGCGGAGCCAACGACCCGGTAGTAGGCGAAGACGCGGGCGCCGCTGCCGATGGAGAGCCCGCTGGTGATCGCGGTCCAGCCCGCCGGGACGGCAACCGTGGGGTTCTTGTCCGCGGTGAAGGACGCGACCAGGACGTCACCGGCGGCCCGGCCGGTAGGTGCGGGCAGGGAGACCGTGGTGGTCGCCGTTTCCGTGGACGCGGTCCTGAAGCTGCGCACGGCGATCTCCGGTGAGGTGCCGCCGTCGGGATTGACGGTGATGGTCCTGGTGCTGGTATCGGAGCCTTCGTCGTTGGTGACGGTCAGTGTCGCGGTGTAGGTCCCGGCGGTGGTGTAGGTGTGCGAGGGGTTCTGCGCGGTGGCGGTTTCGCCGTCACCGAACTCCCACGCCCAGGACAGCGGGCCGCCGGTAGAGGTGTCGGTGAAGTTCACTGCCAGCGGTGCCGTGCCGGACGTCGGCGAGGCCGTGAACGACGCGGTCGGGGCGCCGTCGGGCGGCGGGGGCGGCGTGCCGAGGCTGCGGTCCGAATACCAGTAGCGCTTTGCGACGTGGTCGGTGGCCATGACGACGATCCCGGTGGCCGCGTTCACGCTCTGCTTGGTGCTGGTCACGTTGTTCATGTTGGCCGAGTTGGCGTCCTCGATGACCGGGGTGCCGCGGCCGGTCCCGAAGACCGGGTTGTCCATCGACGCGGTCTTTTCATAGATGCTGCCGGCCACCCCGGAGAACGGGCAGCCGCTGACCGTGGTCGAGGGCGCGGTGTGGAAGGCGCGGACCAGGTTGTTCTCGGTATCGAGCATGATCTGCGGACGCGAGACGCAGTCCCCGGTCCGGGCGATCGTGGTCTGTTCAAAGGCCCCCGTGCCCGGCTTGAACACCACCAGCACCTCCTGGGCCAGGTTCGGGTCCGTCGAGCCGTCATTGAGGCTGGTCTTCACCGCGGCGTAAACCCGGCCGGTCGGGTCGGCCTGCAGCGTCTTGATGTTCAGATGGTCATCCACCTGCCGGTTCCCGCGGATCGCTTCCCGGTGCCGCCACGAGGACGCCGCCCGGGGATCCTCCCCGTCGGTATGCGTAGCCCAGTGCGCGGTCCCGGTGGCCTGGTCCGTCCACATGATCCCGATCTGGTCGTTCCGGAACGCCACGATGGCGGACAGGTCATCCGGCGTCGGGTTCGGATCCGCCGCGCCGGGCACCACGAACGGGGTCCCCCAGCCCGTGCCGCCGGGGCCGGAACTGTTCACGAAAACGGTGTTCGTGGTGCTCGTGGCCTGGGTCCAGGTGGCCCAGATGACGCCGGTGGAGTCCTTATCGATGGTCAGCGACTCGCTGCTGTTGTTCGAAATGGTCTCCGGGAACCCGCCGTCCAGAGAGTAGCTCCCGCCCGAGTAGCTGTAACGGTACAGCCGGGCGGGCTGCCCGGACGCCGACGAACCGGAAGTCACCACGTTCGAGGCGATATACAGCTTGCTGCCGTCCCACAACGTGTCCGAGGAACTGCTGCCCCGGCTGTCGCTCCGCACCCCGGTATCCACCCACGTGTCGGTATCCCGGTCCAGCCGGTAAATGCTCCACCCGCTGCCCGTGGTCCACATGTTCGCCCACCAGGACCCGTCATTCCACCACAACTTGCTCTGCGGTTTATCCGCCGTCGGAGGGTTGCTCACCCCCGAATACGTGATGCTCGGAGTGCCGACGGTGGCCGCCTGCGCTGGGCCAGAAACGCCCACCAGGCCTCCCGCGGCGACAACGGACAGAACGAGCAAACGGCTGAACCAGCGGAGCGTTTTTTTCATCATTTCGTAGTTTCTCTTCGGCGATGAAAGTCATCCGGACGAGGAAAACCAACCCGTCCGGGATCAGCTACGGCCCAGCCCGGCGTGCGGCTGAGGCTGCTGGGAAGCGTCATTAGTCCACCTGAGGATGAAACATCACCCATCGTGCTCCCGCTAAGTTCTGAAAACCTTGGGGTTGCCATGGAGGCGCACAGCTTCCCACCCGAATTAGGGGATCATCTCCCGGATTTGACCGGATGTTAGTACAAAGTTTTGAGGTGGCGAGTTAGAGCGCTCTAATCCGGGGAGGACGTGATCTTGCGCACCCGCATGCATCCCCTCAACGGCCCTGAATTCCGGCCGACAGATCCAAGGAGTCAACAATGTCGTTGCATACAGCACGCCCGACATCCTTGCCATTGGCGCCCTCTCGGCCGCCGATGAGCGGTCCGTCCGGGTCCCCGCAGAATTTTCGCTGGTCGGGTACGACAACACGTATCCGGAACACCACGGCTCCCGCCAGCCGCCCCTGACCGGATACCGGCCGCATGCCCCACGTCCGAGAAGTGGTGCCGAAGGGCACCCAACCGCTTCAGCCGCCGTCGTACGCCTTTTGAATCTCACCGATGTCCAGTTTCCTCATCGAGAGCATCGCCTGCATGGCCCGCTGGGCTCCGGCGGCGTCCGGTCCGCCAAGGAGCCCGCCGAGCGCTGACGGGACAATCTGCCAGGAGACCCCGTACCTGTCCTTGAGCCAACCGCACTGGCTCTCCGTCCCGCCGTCCGTCAGGGCGTTCCAGTAGCGGTCCACTTCGTCCTGCGACGCGCAGTCGACCGAGAACGAAACAGCCTCCGTGAACGAGGACGCAGGTCCCCCGTTCAGCGCCTGGAACTCCTGGCCCTCAATGGTGAACTCCACAAACATGACCTGCCCTTCCGGGCCGGGGCCGCCTTCTTCGAAGCGCGAAACGCTGTTGATCCTGGCATTGTCAAAGACGGACACGTAGTACTCGGCCGCTTCTTCGGCCTGGTTGTCGAACCAAAGACAGGCAGTGATCTTCTGCATGATGCTTTCCTTCTCCCGGTACTCTTCCGACGCCGGACCAGCCGCTGGCCCCCGATGCTTGCCGGCTCGAGCGTAGCCCTGCGCGGGAGCCCTGACAACGGGTCGGGCCAGATGGGCAACACCATGGCCGAAACGGCTAGGCTCAATGGCATGCGCTCGACGAAAAGTCCCACACGTTCGGAGCGGTCCATCCCCGCTGTCACCGCCTGCGCGGCAACGGCTGATGCCCTGCTCATCATGGTGTTTGCAGCCATAGGCCGTGACGCCCACGCACGGGGCGACGTCATTACGGGAGTCCTGCTCACAGCGTGGCCCTTCCTCGCTGGCGCAGCAGTCATGTGGCTGCTGCTGCGGCTGTGGCGGGAACCGCTCGCGCTGTGGCCGGCCGGCATGGCCGTATGGCTGGGCACGGTGGGCGTGGGGATGGCGCTGCGTGCCCTAACCGGGCAAACCGTGGTGCTGCCGTTCGTCATCGTCGCGCTCATCAGCCTCGCTGTGTTGCTCCTTGGCTACCGGGCTCTGGTCCTCGGGTTCCTGCGGCTGCGGCGATCACGACGGCGAGGCTGATGTACTAGGCTGGCAGCACAGTATGCACCCGCCGGCACTGCCGGGGCACAACAGATCCGGAAGGGTTACCAGTGATTACCGCCTTCGTCCTGATTAAGACAGACGCCTCGCGAATCCCCGAAACTGCCGAGGAAATTTCCGCCATCCAGGGCATTAGCGAGGTCTACTCGGTTACCGGAGAATGGGACCTCATTGCGGTGGCCCGGGTATCACAGCACGAGGAACTTGCGGATGTCATCGCGGACAGGCTGTCAAAGGTCCCGACCGTGGTCCACACCACTACCCACATCGCCTTCCGCGCATACTCGCAGCACGACCTTGACGCCGCGTTTGCGCTGGGCTTCGAGGAGTAGCAGCGGTCATCCGCCCACGAGTATCAGCTGACCTGTTGTTTGACCGGGATGCCGTTGGCGCCCGATCCTGCCTTCCCGAGGCTCCAGTAGGCCCTTAGCTCGGATCGTTTGGGGTCGATGCCCAGATGCTGTACGAGGTGGCTGCGAAGGTTCTTGACCGTGCTGGCTTCCGCTGCCACCCAGGCATACAGCTCCTCCGAAGCCGCACCGGCCGCATACGAACGCCGGATGGCGTCACACAGCAATTGGCCACGGGGTGCTTTCGTCGGGTTCCGGGCCAGCCAGGTGACCACTACTCCGGATTCGGACCTGAGATCCTGGAAGTCGCTGTCATCGGGCACCTCCAGGAAGGCCCGGCCGGTGGCGGCAACGGGCAAAGCTTCGAGGATTGAGCTGACCGCCGGGACCGCCGTTTCGTCCCCGGCGAGAAGAACCTGGCGTGCGCCCTGGGGATCCCACCTGATGCCTGTCGCGGCGGTCGGGGCCGTTCTGCTGCTGAGCGCATCGGGGCCGACCAAGACAGCAGTGCTTCCGGGTTCGGCAGCCCGCGCCCAGTCAGACGCCGGGGCGGAACTCCCGTCGCAGAGGGGGTGGGACGCGGCATGAACGACGAAATCGACATCGAGTTCCTGCCCATCCGGGGCGGCACGGAGTGCCCGCACGGTGTAGCTGCGCAGCCAGCCGCGCTCGGGCTGGGCGATGCGGAGCCAGTCCTGGTACCACCCCTCCTGCAGTTGGCCGTCAGAGGAGCCCGGCCTTGACAATGCGTGTCCCGGAACAGGCAGGAGCAGTTTGATCCTCAGGTCCAGCGTCGGGCCCGGGACTCCAAACCTCTCCAGACCAGGACCGCCGAAGGTGATTCGGCGGACATGGGGGCTCAGCTGCCGGACGCGGCGGACGACGACGTCAAAAACCCGCAGCGGGCAGGTGCTGGATCCGGGGCTGCTCATTTTCCTCTTCCTTTGTTTCCGCTTGGATCAAGACCAAAGCAGTGGCCGGCAGCATGCCGAGCAGCTAATGCTGCCTCAGCTGCTGCCGGCCACCGCTTTCGGTCGGGCTACGGCAGGTGGGGATCCACTCCATAGTGCTTGGCCAGGTCCGTGATGACGGCATGGGCGCCCTGGATGCTCACGGAGGCGAGGAACGTTGCGTCGTCGACGGCGACGACATCGCCTTTCAGCTTCTTCCACAGCGGGTTGGACTGGAACTTCTCCTGCTGGGCCCGGGCCGTGTCGCCCTCCGGGCCGGGAGGCGTGAATGCACTCACCATGACGAGGCCGGCGTCGCCCTGGAGGATCTGCTCGGACGAAAGCGGGACAAAGATTTCCTCGGTGCTGTCCGGAGCGGTCTTGGGGCGCGGGATGCGCATGTCCGCCATGATCTCGCCAATGAACGAGTTGGACGAGTACAGCCGGGCCGTGTCTCCGCCGGTGAAGCGGACGAGCGAGTACGTCGCGTCCGGCTTCTTCTTCAGGATCTCCGCGCCCACCTTCTGGGCCCTGTCCTCGTAGGCCTTGACAAACTCTTCGGCTTTCGCCTTCTTACCGAGCGCCTCGCCCAGGAAGACGACGTTTTCCTTCCAGGTCGGACCGGTGCTGACGGAGAAGATGGTGGGCGCGATCTTGGACAACTGCGGGTAGAGGGCCTCGTGGCGGACCTTGGCCGAAACGATGAGGTCCGGCTGCAGCTCCAGGATCTTTTCCAGGTTCGGCTCGGCCATGGTGCCCACGTTCACTGCGTCCTTGGTGGCGTCCGCGACGTCGCCGAGGTAGGGCGAGAAGGGTGCTTTCGGGTCCTGGCGGTACTGCACGTAGCCGACCAGGTCAGCGCCCAGCAGCAGAGCAGCGTCGATGTAGCTGGGATCCAGCGCCACGACGCGCTTGGGTGCCGCTTCGATCGTGGTCTTGCCCATGGTGTGTTCCATGGTCAGTGGATAACCGGCAGACTGCGCGGCCGCCGCCTGTGTGGCGTCCGACCCCGCGGGTCCGCTGGTGGCGGCCGAGGTGCCGCAGGCCGCGGTGGCGAGCAGAGCCATGCCGGCGGCCGCCGCGCTGAAGTTCTTGAGGATGCGTGTTTTCACTGTTTCGCTTTCAAACGATGTGACGGGGGGTTCGACTTATTAGGCAAGGCTTACCTGTGTGTCTGCCGTAGACTGTAGCAGCCCTGCGGGAAATAGATTACAAAGACATGACTTAATGGAAGGACCGAGTGAAAACACTGGATCCGACCGACGCTTTGGCGGAGCCGGAGCGGACGGAAGCATCCCGGCGCGGACGGCGCCCGGGCAGATCAGCTGTGCGCTGGCTGGCCGCATCCCTGGCGGCGATGATTGCGGCGGCCGTCCTGAGCATTTGCATAGGCGGGCAGCCGTCGTCGCTACCGGAGGTCTGGCACGCACTGTTCACCCCGGACGGCACCATCATGGATGTGACCGTGCGCGAGCTTCGCTGGCCGCGCACCGTCCTGGCTGTCTGTGCAGGAATCTGCCTGGGACTGGCCGGTACCCTGATCCAGGGACACACGCGGAATCCCGTTGCTGACCCCGGACTTTTGGGCATCAACCAGGGGGCGGCCTTGGCCATCGTTACCGCGACGGCGCTCGCCGGTGAGGCACCCGCGCTGGTACAGGCCCTGCTGGCCTTCGCCGGAGCACTGGCCGCCAGCGTCCTGGTTTTTGCCGTTGGTTCTGCCGCCCGCCACGGCGCCACCCCCGTGACCCTGGTCCTGGCCGGGGCAGCGGTGACGGCGCTGTGTTCCGGGCTGGTGGCCGGCATCGTCCTGCTCAATGACCAGGCGCTCGACACTCTCCGGTTCTGGCAGGTCGGATCGCTGGCCGGGCACAGTGATGTGCTCACGGTGATCTGGCCGTTCATCTGCGCCGGCGCCATTCTGGCCGTGCTGAACATCCGGCCCCTGAACGCGCTGGCTCTGGGGTCAGATGCGGCTGTTTCGCTGGGGATTTCCGTATTCAGGGCACGCGCCGCCGGAATCGCGGCAATCACTCTGCTGGCCGGTTCAGCGGTCACGATGGCAGGGCCGATTGCCTTTGCGGGGCTGCTGGTCCCCCACATCACCCGCACCCTGACCGGACCCGACTACCGCTGGCTGATACCGCTGTCCGCCGTGACGGGAGCGACGCTGCTGCTCTTGGCCGACACCGCGGGACGCGTCATAGCCCGTCCCGGCGAACTTTCCGTCGGTGTGGTCCTCGCCGTCGTCGGAGCCCCCTTCTTCGTCCATTTGGCGCGCCGCCGCAGGCTGGCAACGCTATGACGGTCATTGAAAGCGGCCGGCGGACCGGCGCCGCCACAATCCGCGCGCTGCGCGTGGGGCCGGTGTCCGTTCGCGTCAATCTCCGCCTGCTGCTGGTGGGTGCCTTGCTGGCCGCAGTGCTGGTTGCCGCGATGGCGTTGCATGTTGCCTTCGGGGGGACACCCCTGCCATATCCGGATGTTCTCCGGGCGCTCTTCGGTGACGTCTCCAGCCCCCGGACACACCTGGCTGTCACGGAGTTCCGCGCACCACGCATGGTGGCAGCCGTCCTGGTCGGCGCCTCCCTGGCCGCGGCCGGGGCCATCACCCAGACGGTGGCCCGCAATCCCCTGGCCAGCCCGGACCTGCTGGGGGTGACGGCAGGAGCGTCACTCGGCGCGGTGGCAGTCCTGGTGATCGCGGGCGGAGGACATGCAGGGCTCAGCGGGCTCGCCGCCACCGTGGGAATGCCTGCCGCGGCGTTCGCTGCCGGCATTGTCAGCGGTGTAGCGGTCTACGTGCTTTCCTACCGCAGGGGTTTGGACAGCTATCGGCTCGTCCTCGCCGGGCTCGGCATTTCCGGCCTTGCCGCGAGCCTCACCACCTGGATCCTGACTCTGGGCGACGTCACCAGCGCGGCACAGGCCCTGACCTGGATGACCGGCTCGCTCAACGGCAAGGACTGGACGACCGTCCAGCCGATGGCATTCAGCTCCGCGGTGCTCATCGCCGCTGCAGTCCTCAGTGGCCGGTGGCTGCTGCTGACCGGATTCGGCGAGGACACCGCCGTCGGGCTCGGCACCCGCATCGGGGCCGTGCGGCTGACCGTGCTGACCATTGCGGTGCTGTTGGCGTCCGTTGCCACGGTGACGGCGGGTCCGGTGGCCTTCGTTGCCCTGGCCAGCCCCCAGATCGCCCGGTCCCTGACCTCCGGCGTTGTTCCCCCGGTCGGGGTCTCAGCCTTGGTGGGTGCGGTGTTCGTCCTTTTGGCGGACACGGTTTCGGCCAACGCCCTCAGCGTTCCTTTGCCCGTCGGCGTCGCCACCGCCGTTCTGGGCGCACCGTTCCTGATCCACCTGCTCCTGAAGTACCAGCGGAGGCTGAGTTGAACATCGCCACACAGCGGCATGAAGGGCTGCGGACTGAAAACCTCAGCCTGGGCTACGACGGTCCCAACATCATCCATGACTTGTCCCTGACAGTCCCGAATGGACGGATCACATCCATCATCGGGCCCAACGGATGCGGCAAATCGACGCTCCTCCGCGGCCTTGGCAGGCTCATTGCGCCACGATCAGGCGAAGTGCTCCTGGACGGCGCGGCGCTGGGCAGCCGGTCCACGCGCCACATCGCCACGAGAATCAGCATCCTGCCGCAAACGCCCACGGCGCCTTCGGGGCTGACCGTGGCAGACCTGGTCTCCCGCGGCAGGCATCCGCGGCAAAAGTGGTACCAGCAGTTCTCGCCCGAAGACCAGTCGGTTGTTGACGAGGCGCTCCGCGCCACCGACATCGCGGAACTGGCCGACACTCCGCTCGAGGATCTGTCCGGAGGCCAGCGGCAACGGGCATGGATCTCCATGACCCTGGCCCAGGAAACCGGGATACTCCTCCTCGACGAGCCCACGACCTACCTGGACCTCGCCCACCAAGTGGACGTCCTGGAACTTGTGCGCCGCTTGAACCGCCGCCACGACAGGACGGTGGTCATGGTGCTTCACGACATCTCGCTGGCAGCCCGCTACTCGGACCACATTGTCGCCATGAAGGACGGCCGCATCGTGGCACAGGGAACGCCCGCAGAAGTGGTGACGCCGGAACTGCTGCGGGAGGTTTTTGGCCTGGAGGCCCAGGTGGTGAGGGAACCGACCGACGGGCGTCCGCACGTCATTCCCATCGGGCAGCCTTCAACCGCCCCGTCGGTGGTGCGCAGTTAGCTGTTCGAAAATAAGAGTGCTGGAATAACTCAGCCTCACCCTTGCGTGAGGCTGACCCACTTGTCCAGGACTGCGGCTGCCGCCCCCGAGTCGATGGACTCAGCGGCGCGGGCCAGCGCCTTCCCCATGCGCTCGGTCAGGGGGCCTTCGGCGTCCATGTCATACGCCACCAGTCCGGCGGCCGCATTAAGCAGGACAGCATCGCGTGCCGGTCCGGCGTTGCCGGCCAGCACTTGGCGGACGACGGCGGCGTTCGCCTGGGCGTCTCCGCCGCGGAGTTCCTCTACGGTTGCGTGACGGATCCCGAGCTCTGCCGGCGAAAACTGCTGTTCGGTGACCCCGCCGTCGCGGATCTCCCAAACAGTCGACGGGCCGGTGGTGGTCAGTTCGTCCAGGCCGTCGCTTCCGCGGAAGACGAGTCCGCGGCTGCCGCGCTTGGCCAGCACGCCGGCCACCAGCGGCGCCATCCGGGCGTTGGCTACACCGACGGCCGAGGCCTGGACCCTTGCCGGGTTGGTGAGCGGACCGAGGAAATTGAATGCCGTGGGTATCGCCAGCTCCCGGCGCGGCACAGCGGTATGGCGGAACGACGGATGGAACACCTGGGCGAAGCAGAACGTGATGCCTGCCTCTTCGGCGTTTCGTGCAACGTCAGCAATGGAGAGATCCAGCCGGACGCCCAACGCTTCGAGCACATCGGCCGAACCGGACGACGACGATGCGGCGCGGTTGCCGTGCTTCACCACTTTGGCACCGGCACCGGCACAGACGAGCGCGGCCATGGTGGAGATGTTAACGGTGTTCAGCTGGTCGCCGCCCGTGCCCACGATGTCGAGCTTCTCGCCAGAGATGTTGATGGGGTTGGCATGGGCAACCATGGCATCGACAAGGCCTGCGATCTCGTCCACGGTCTCGCCCTTGGCGCGCAGCGCCACAAGGAATCCGGCGATCTGGGCAGGGGTGGCCTCACCCGACATGATGGTCCCCATGGCCCAGCGCGTGCTCTCTGCCGTCAGGTCCTTACCGTCAATCAGCGTGGAGATGAGCCGCGGCCAGGTGTTACCTGCCGCCTGTGCCGATACCTGTGAAGTCACCACCCGATGCTATCGAGGTGGGGCTTCGGATGACCAATGTGAACCCCCCAGGGAACTTTTCCGCGCGATTTCGCGTCTTTGTAGAAAAAGTCCCCCGAAAAGGCGGTTTGCGTTGGGCAGGACGGAGTTTTATAGACATAATGTCTATGTGACATCTGCGACCCATGCCCCCAGTACCCCGGCGCACCCCACGCTGAACCGCCCCAATATGGTTTCCGTTGGAACCGTAGTCTGGCTGTCCAGCGAGTTGATGTTCTTCGCCGGCCTCTTCGCCATGTACTTCACCCTCCGCTCCACTTCCGGAGAGATGTGGGCTGAAGAGACGGCCAAGCTCAACTTCCCCTTTGCGCTCGTTAACACGATCGTCCTCGTGGCAAGTTCCTTTACTTGCCAGATGGGCGTCTTCGCCGCAGAGCGGCTCCAGCCGCGACGCAGCGGCGGTCCCCTGCAGTTCACCCGCTGGGGCATGAACGAGTGGTTCACCCTGACGTTCCTCATGGGCGCGTTCTTCGTGGCCGGCCAGTCCACCGAGTACGCCATGCTCGTCTCCGAGCACGTGACGCTGTCGTCCAACGCCTACGGTTCGGCGTTCTACATGACCACCGGCTTCCACGGCCTGCACGTTCTCGGCGGTCTGGTCGCGTTCCTCCTCATCATGGGCCGCTCCTTCGCCGCTAAGAAGTTCGGTCACTTCGAGGCAACCTCGGCGATTGTCACCTCCTACTACTGGCACTTCGTGGACGTCGTCTGGATTGGCCTCTTCCTGGTCATCTATGTCCTCATGTAACCAAGACTTCCCTCTTGTCCCCCAAGAGACTGAAATTCAAGAAGCGGCTCCCGGAGCCGACGCACGATCAAATAAAGGAACCACCACGTGAAGGCACTCTCGCAGAAGCGACGTCACCCACTGGCAGCAATAGCCCTGCTGTTGATGGGCCTCCTCCTCACTGGTGGGCTGTATGCCGTTGCCACCACCGTCAACGAGGCGAAGGCCAGCACCACCAACTTCAGCGCCAGTGATGTCGAGGAAGGCGAAAAGCTCTTCGAAGCGAACTGCGCCACCTGCCACGGCATGGGTGCCGGCGGTACGCAGGACGGTCCGTCCCTGGTAGGCGTCGGCGCCGCTGCCGTCGACTTCCAGGTCGGCACCGGCCGCATGCCCATGCAGATGAACGGCCCCCAGGCCTACGAGAAGCCTGCCCAGTTCAACGAACAGCAGACCCACCAGCTGTCCGCCTACGTCGCCTCCCTGGGCGCCGGCCCCGCCATCCCGGAAGCCGGCGTTCTCGATGAACAGGGCGACGCCGCCAAGGGCGGCGAGCTGTTCCGCGTCAACTGCGCCATGTGCCACAACGCTGCGGCAGCAGGCGGCGCCCTGACCCGTGGCAAGTTCGCTCCGGCCCTGGCCGACACGTCGGGCAAGCACATCTACGAGGCGATGGTGACCGGTCCGCAGAACATGCCGGTCTTCAGTGACTCCAACATCACCCCCGAAGACAAGCGGGACATCATCACGTTCCTGAAGCAGATTGAGACCACGGGCTCCCCCGGAGGCGCCGACCTTGGAGCCCTCGGCCCGGTATCCGAAGGCCTTTTTGTCTGGATTGCAGGCCTGGGCGTCATCATTGCCTTCACCATCTGGCTGACGTCCCGCACGTCCTAGCACGCGCAGGACATTCCAAATAAACGTCCTGCTGACCGTTCAGCGGGTTTGAAATTGAACACTAACTCGGCACCGCCGAGACGAGAGAAGGATGAGGCGAATCATGGGCAACCATAGTGACGGCAGTCCGATCCACTCGGGCACCGTAGCTACGGCTGGTCAGAATGAGGTGGAGAAGTTCCAGGATCCTGGAATTCCTCCGCATCGTTTGCGCCTGGCTGACACGGACCCGAAGGCCGCAAAGCGAGCAGAACGGCAGGTAGCCGTACTCTTCGGCTCGTCGGTCGTTGGCACCGTGATCTTCCTGGTGGCGTATTTCGCCATCGACCTGGGCGATGACTCCACGATCGCCACCATCAGGCTGCAGAACATGTTGCTTGGGATCGGCACAGCCTTTGCCATGCTTGGCATCGGCACGGGCATCGTGCACTGGGCCAAGGCCCTCATGCCGGACCACGAGGTCTCCGAGGAACGCCACGCCATCCGCGAAGAGGATGACCGCGCGGCAGCAGTCCGGATCGTCGACGACATCGTCGAGGAAACCGGAATCAAGCGCCGTCCC
This sequence comes from Arthrobacter sp. B2060, assembly GCF_059090445.1. Classification (NCBI taxonomy): domain Bacteria; kingdom Bacillati; phylum Actinomycetota; class Actinomycetes; order Micrococcales; family Micrococcaceae; genus Arthrobacter; species Arthrobacter sp. B2060. The sequence continues at coordinate 6,914 of NZ_JBNHFR010000013.1, read as the reverse complement.
CTCATTCGCAACACCCTGCTCGGTGCTGTGGCATTTGCCCCGCTCCCCGCCCTTGCCGTCTTCGGCGACCTTGGTCCCCGCCCCGATGACAAGCTGGCCCACACGCTCTGGGCACCGGAGGGTGACAAGCTCAAGCGCCTGGCGCGTGACCCCGACGGCACGCCCATCAAGGCGTCGGATGTCACTATCGGCTCCGCCTTCCACGTCATCCCGGAAGGCCTCAACGACCTCCACGAAGGCAAGCTGAACGAGAAGGCGAAGGCCGTCGTGCTGCTCATGCGCCTCGACCCGGCGAAGCTCAACCCTTCTCCCGGCCGCGAAAACTGGGGTTACAACGGCATCGTCGCCTACTCCAAAATCTGCACCCACGTTGGTTGCCCTGTCGCCCTCTATGAGCAGCAGACGCACCACCTGCTGTGCCCGTGCCACCAGTCAACCTTCGACCTGACAAAGGAATGCAAGGTTATCTTCGGCCCCGCCAGCCGCCCTCTCCCCCAGCTGCCCATCGCGGTTGATGACGAGGGCTACCTGGTCGCTACCAGCGACTTCAAAGAACCCGTCGGACCAAGTTACTGGGAGCGTGATCAGCATGAGCGCAGCATCAACAGCTAAAGCCCCCGCTTATGTAGCCAACACCAAAGTCGGACGCGTTACCGACTTCGTCGATGCACGCGTCGGCGGATCCGGTATTCTCCGCGAATTCGGCCGCAAGGTGTTCCCGGACCACTGGTCCTTCATGTTCGGCGAAGTGGCGTTGTACTCCTTCGTCATCCTCCTGCTCTCCGGAACGTTCCTCACGTTCTTCTTCGACCCGTCCATGGCGGAAACGCACTACAACGGCTCGTACACACCGCTGAAGAACGTTGAAATGTCGGTGGCGTACAGCTCCTCGCTGGACATCTCCTTCGATGTCCGCGGCGGGCTGTTCATGCGCCAGGTGCACCACTGGGCGGCCCTGCTGTTCGTGGCGTCCGTCGCCGTGCACATGCTTCGCGTGTTCTTCACCGGCGCCTTCCGCAAGCCCCGTGAACTGAACTGGGTGGTGGGCGGCGTTCTGCTCATCCTGGCCATGGCTGCCGGCTTCACCGGCTACTCGCTCCCCGACGACCTGCTGTCCGGTAACGGTCTGCGCATCATCGACGGCGTGATCAAGTCCATTCCGGTACTCGGTACGTACATCTCCTTCTTCCTTTTCGGCGGGGAGTTCCCCGGCACGTTGATCATCGGCCGCCTGTACGTGCTCCACATCCTGCTGGTCCCGGCACTGATCCTCCTGATGATCGTCCTGCACCTCTTCATGGTGGTGGTGCACAAGCACACCCAGTACCCCGGGCCGGGGCGCAACGACCACAACGTCGTCGGCTACCCGCTTGGTCCGGTCTACGCTGCCAAGGCCGGTGGATTCTTCTTCATCGTCTTCGGTGTCATCGCTCTGATGGCAGGCTTCTTCACCATCAACCCGATTTGGAACTACGGGCCTTACGACCCTTCCCCGGTTTCCGCAGGCACGCAGCCTGACTGGTACATCGGCTGGGTTGACGGTGCGCTTCGCCTCATGCCCGGTGTCATTGGCGATTTCCACTTCGAGTACGTCATCTTCGGTTACGTGCTGACGCTTAACGTCCTGCTTCCGGCCCTGGTGCCGGCTGGCATCGTCTTCACCGTTCTGTTCATGTACCCGTGGATCGAGCGCTGGATCACAAAGGACGACCGCGAACACCACGTTCTCGACCGTCCGCGCAACGCTCCTACCCGAACCGCGATCGGCATGGCAGGGTTCACGTTCTACTGCGTCATGTGGGCGGCAGCCAGCTCCGACCTCATCGCAACCCACTTCATGGTTTCGCTGAACGACGTCACGTACTGGCTGCGGGCGCTGTTCTTCGTCGGCCCGATCATCGCGTTCGTCGTAACGAAGCGCGTCGCCTTGGCCCTGCAGCGGAAGGACCGTGAGATCGCCCTCCACGGCCGTGAAACCGGCCGCATCGTGCGCCTCCCGCACGGTGAATTCATCGAGGTGCACGCTCCGCTGGACGAGTACAAGCGGTACAAGCTCGTGGGCTTCGAGTCTCCCGTTCCGCTGCCGGCCGAACCGAACGAACACGGTGTGGTGACCCGCAAGGAAAAGCGCCGCGCGGCGCTCTCCCGCTGGTTCTTCGAGGACAGGGTTGCCCCGGCAACCCCGGCCGAGCTGGAAGCCAGCCACGGCCACCACGAGGCTGTCGAAGCAGGCGCCGGGCAGAAGACCCTCAGCCACTAGGAACAGCCAACGCGGCTAGCACTGCAGAAATGCCCGGTCCCTTGGGACCGGGCATTTCTGCGTCCATGACTGGGGCACAGGCGCCCCACGCGGGGAGGGGCCGGCCGGCGGCCTTCCGGCGCCTCAGCCGGCTCCTGGCTACTGGTTCCGGTACCCGGAGGCGTGATTGCGCGTGGGCCGTACGCCAGGGCGCTGCAGAGGCACCCAGAGCTTGTAGCGGTCGGCACGGTAGAAGGACACGGAATAGTCCACCATCGCGCGTGCAACGAAGGCGTGCCGCTGGATCTTCAGCAGCGGCGCACCGATTTCAACATTCAGCAGCCGTGCGGTGGAGGGCGAAGCGGCGGTGGCTTCGATCATGTCCTCCCCCCATTCCATCACCAGGCCAAACTGCTCGCTCAGGACGTTGTAGAGCGAGGTTGGAGGCTCGCCGTCCAGCAGCCCTGGTACACGATGGGCCGGAATGAAGTTCTCGTCCACGCTCATCGGCTCATTATCGGCCAGCAGCAGGCGCCGGAAACGCACCAGGGGCGTTCCCTCCTCCAGCTGGAGTTCTCGCGCGAGAAAGGCACTGGCGGCTATCTGTTCGAAGCTGAGCACCCTGGCCGCCGGAACCATGCCGCGGCGCTGCATTTCCTCGCTGTACGAGGTGAGTTTCACCTGCAAATCGAGCTTGGGCTTGCGGACGAACGTACCCAGGCCCACCACGCGCTCAATGACCTCTTCACCCACCAGGGCATCAATGGCCTGGCGGACGGTCATGCGGGCGAGTCCGAACCTTTCGGCCAGGTCCCGTTCCGACGGAAGCCCCGAACCCGGCGGACAGGACGTCGCAATGTATGTCCGAAGGATTTCCCTCAGCTGAACATAGATGGGGACGCCCGACTTCCGGTCGATCTCACCAACGATGCCCGCAGCGCTAGCGGCCATGTCGGCTGGTCCTGAAAGTCATATTCACACTTCAAGAATATGCCACTTCCCTGCGAGGTCTAGACCAGCCTCCGGCGAACGGTTGGGCTGTTCCACAGCGATATTCTTAAGGGCGAACGATAAAGACGACGGCGTCATTCCGTCCAAATAGAGGAGTCCAGTTGCCAGTTCGCAAGGCAATCGTTTCAGCAGCCATAGGGCTGCATGCCCGCCCAGCGGCGGTTTTCGTCCGTGCCGTCACGGACACAGGTTTGCCGGTGACCATCAGGAAGGACGGCATAGACGCCGTTGACGCCAGGTCCCTGCTGGAGGTGATGACCGCCGACTTCATCTGCGGCTGCGAAGTGGAACTGGGAATCACGGAATCCGCTCTGCCGGCAGGCCGCAGCATCACCGAGGCCGAAGCCGCGTTGACCGGCCTGGCCGAGCTCTTGGAGTCGCAGGCATCCCGGGAGTCTCAGGCGACTGCCTAGCATGCCACCAACCAACGACGGCGGGCCCCACCAAAAAGGTGGGGCCCGCCGTCGTTAGCTGTCTGAGAGCCGGAAACCTACAGCCTAGTGGGCGTGATCGCCGCGGCTGTACTCGTAGACCCAGCCTACGAGGGTGATGATCGCCATGCCTGCGGCAATGAAGGTCATCCAGAACCCGATGGCGAGACCCAGGAAACCTGCCGCGCAGGTCAGACCGAGCATCAGGGGCCACCAGCTCCAGGGGCTGAAGTGCCCCTGCTCGCCGGCACCCTCGTGGATCTCGGCGTCATTGCGGTCCTCAGGGCGCATGCCGACGCGCTTGCCGGTGAACCCGAGGTAGGCGCCGATCATGCCCGCAAGGCCGCCGACGAGCAGGATGCCGAGGATGCCCACCCATTCAGACCAGTCGGTGAGGAACCCGTAAATCACCGAGACCGGTACGAAGAAGAAGACTCCGGCTCCAAAAATCCAAGATTCAATCTTCACTTCGCAGTGTCCTTCTGATCGGCGTTACCGAGTACCGATGCTGCCGGCGCCGGTGACTCAACGGTGTGTGACTGGGAGAGTTCAGGGTGGTGGAGGTCCAGAGCCGGGCGTTCCGAACGGATGCGCGGCAGGGACGTGAAGTTGTGGCGCGGCGGCGGGCAGGAAGTGGCCCACTCCAGCGAAGCGCCGAAGCCCCAAGGATCGTCCACCGTGACTTTTTCGCTGTTGCGGGCGGTGATGTAGACGTTCCACAGGAACGGGATCAGTGACGCGCCCAGCACGAAGGAGGAGATCGTGGAGAACTGGTTCATCCAAGTGAAGTTGTCCTCGATCATGTAGTCCGCGTAGCGGCGCGGCATGCCTTCAACACCCAGCCAGTGCTGGATCAGGAACGTGCCGTGGAAGCCCAGGAACAGGAGCCAGAAGTGGATCTTGCCGAGGCGCTCGTTGAGCATCTTGCCCGTCCACTTCGGCCACCAGAAGTAGAACCCGGCGAACATCGCGAACACCACGGTGCCGAACACCACGTAGTGGAAGTGCGCCACGACGAAGTAGGAGTCGGAGACGTGGAAGTCCAGCGGCGGGGAGGCCAGGATGATGCCGGTGAGGCCGCCGAACAGGAACGTGATGAGGAAGCCGATGCTCCACAGCATCGGGGTCTCGAACGTGATCGAGCCCCGCCACATGGTGCCGATCCAGTTGAAGAACTTCACGCCGGTGGGCACTGCGATGAGCATGGTCATGAATGCGAAGAACGGCAGCAGCACCGAACCGGTCACGTACATGTGGTGCGCCCACACGGTGACCGACAGGGCGGCGATGGCGATCGTTGCGTACACCAGGCCCTTGTAGCCGAAGATCGGTTTGCGGCTGAAGACCGGGAAGATCTCGGACACGATGCCGAAGAACGGCAGCGCGATGATGTACACCTCGGGGTGGCCGAAGAACCAGAACAGGTGCTGCCACAGGACGGCGCCGCCATTTTCCGGGTCAAAGATGTGGGCTCCGAAGCGGCGGTCCGCGCCGAGCGCGAACAGTGCGGCAGCCAGCGGCGGGAACGCCATCAGGACCAGGATGGCCGTGACCAGCGTGTTCCAGGTGAAGATCGGCATGCGCCACATGGTCATGCCCGGGGCACGCATGCAGATGATGGTGGTGATGAAGTTCACAGCACCGAGGATGGTGCCGAAACCGGACAGCGCCAGGCCGAAGACCCACAGGTCACCACCGATGCCGGGGCTGAACGTCGTGTTGGACAGCGGCGCGTAGGCGAACCAGCCGAACGAGGCGGCACCCTGCGGGGTGATGAAGCCGGACACGGCAATGGTTGAACCGAAGAGGAAGAACCAGAAGGCCAGGGCGTTCAGTCGCGGGAAGGCGACGTCGGGGGCGCCGATCTGCAGCGGCATGATGACGTTCGCGAACCCGGCGAAGAGCGGGGTGGCGAACATCAGCAGCATGACCGTGCCGTGCATCGTGAACAGCTGGTTGTACTGTTCCTTGGTCTGCAGGATCTGCATGCCGGGCTCGAAAAGTTCGGCACGGATGAGCAGCGCCATCACGCCGCCAAGGCAGAAGAACACGAAGGACGCGATCAGGTACATGTACCCGATGGTCTTGTGGTCAGTGGACGTAATCCAGTTGACGACCACGCGCCCCTTGGATTTCGGTACTACGGGTGCTGCGGGAGATTCCAGAATCCCGGCGGATTGAGTGTAAGTAGCCACGTCGCTCCCCTTACTTCGTCTCGGTCAGGCTCGGGTTGCGGTCGTACTCTTCGCCGAGCAGGCCCGTGTTGCCGTCCTGGCGGAGCTGGTTCATGTGCGCCTGGAATTCGGACTCGGAAACAACCTTCACGCGGAAGAGCATTTCGGAGTGGTATTCACCGCAGAGCTCGGCGCACTTGCCGTCGTAGGTGCCTTCCTTGGTGGGCGTGAACCGGATGTAGTTGGTCTTTCCCGGGATCATGTCGCGCTTCTGCAGGAAGGCGGGAACCCAGAAGGAGTGGATGACGTCGCGGGAGTTCAGCTCCACGTCGACGGACTTGCCAACGGGCAGGTATAGCGTGGGGAGCTTCTCCTTGTCCACGGCTTCACCGGTCAGGTGTGCCTGGACGCCGGCTTCGTGGACATCCTCCTGGATGACCTCGCCCTTCTTGTAGTTGAAGTCCCAGGCCCACTGCTTGCCGCGGACGTCGACGACGACGTCGGCTGGCTGTGAGCGGTCATCGATGGCCTGCTGGTCGCGGTCGGTGAAGTAGAAGAACACCAGCACCATGAACAGCGGGATGGTCAGGTAGAAGACCTCGAGCGGCAAGTTGAAGCTGGTCTGCCGCGGGAATCCGACGGTTCCCTTGCGGCGCCGGTACGCGACGAGGCACCAGACGATCAAACCCCAGGTAATGATGCCCACCACGAGCGCGGCAATCCATGAGTTGACCCAGAGGTCCATGATGCGGTCGGTATTACTGGTGGTCCCCCGCTCAGTGGGCAGCCACCCCTTCTCTACCACTGGCGAACATCCAGTCAAAACCAACGCGCCGGCGATTGCCAAGCCAGTGATCGTAGTGATCGTTTTGCGTCGGCTGCCGGTTCGGTTCTGCGAACTCACAGACGGCCCTTCCTACTTGTTGCTGTTGCCAGGGCAGCCTATGGCGTCCCGGGCACACTAAAGGTTTTACTACTCGGTGTAGAGCTTACCGCTCCCCGCGCGTTTTCGCCCACATGTCGGCGTCAGTGTGGCGGCGCCGGTGATCACCGGCGCCG